>NZ_DFUE01000015.1:0-29415 GCF_002379585.1 Pseudomonas sp. UBA4194 | reverse complement strand
TCCCTGAGGGAGAGGGAGCTGTACCGTGGCGTTCCAGCTATCGCGGTACGCTTTTGCTTTTAGCCCCCTCTCCCTGAGGGAGAGGGAGCCGTACCGTGGCGTTCCAGCTATCGCGGTACGCTTTTGCTTTTAGCCCCCTCTCCCTGAGGGAGAGGGAGCTGTACCGTGGCGTTCCAGCTATCGGGGTGCGCTTTTGCTTTTAGCTCCCTCTCCCCCAGGGAGAGGGCTGGGGTGAGGGGACCATTCACCCCATTCCTCAACCCCAACCCAATCCCCCCCTCCCCAATTTCGCCTGCAACATCACGACATGATATAAAGCCCGCCCTTCAAGCAGCGTGCGGCAATCCCGCCCTGCCCCGCGAGCTACCCGCCTCAGCAGCGCGCTGCTCGCCCTTGCCCCTTCGAGCCGGAGAAACCCATGCTCGGCAAAAACAATCTGGTAGCGCGACTGCGCTCACTCTGGCCTGCCCCCATGGCCATCGGCACCCGGGAAAAATGGCGTGCCTGCTGCGGTGCGGCGCTCGGCATTATTGCCGTGGCCGCCATGGCGTCTGCCTGGCTCAACGGCGCACTCGCCACCGAGCACGGCGTGCTTGCCCTGGCCATCGTTGCACCGATCGGGGCCAGTGCGGTGCTGGTGTTCGCCGTCCCTTCCAGCCCGCTCGCCCAACCTTGGTCCGTGGTCGGCGGAAACACCCTTTCGGCATTGATCGGTATCGCCTGTGCCAAATGGATTCCCGACGCCAGCCTCGCTGCCGCTGTGGCGGTGAGTCTGGCCATCGCCACAATGATGGCCGCGCGCTGCCTGCATCCACCCGGCGGCGCAGCGGCCTTGCTGATGGTCATCGCTGGCTGCCAGCAGTTTCACTACGCCCTCAGCCCGGTGATGCTCGACTCCCTGGTGTTGGTGCTGGTGGGCGTGCTTTACAACAACCTCACTCGCCGCGCATGGCCCCATGTGCCAGCGACCCCGGCAAGCCCCCCGCGCAGCCGGTTTTCCTCTGCCGACCTGGACGCAGCCCTGGCCCATTACAACCAGGTGCTGGACGTCAGCCGCGACGACCTGCAGGCGCTTCTGGAGCGTGCGGAAGCCTCGGCCTATCAACGCAACATGGGCGAAATACGCTGCTCCGACGTCATGACGCAAACGCCCATCGTTGCCCGGCAGGAGATGCCGCTGCGCGAAGCGTGGGCGTTGATGCGCAAGCACAAGGTGAAAGCGTTGCCGGTAATCGACCGCCAGCAGCACCTCACCGGCATCGTGACCGTGGCGGACTTCATGAATCAGATCGATCTTGATGCCCACGAAGGTGTTGGCTGGCATCTGCGAGCGTTACTGCGACCGACACGGGCACAGGAGGCCGCCACCATCGTCGGGCAGATCATGACCCGCTCGGTTCGGGTGGCCAGTGTTGATCGACTACTGACCGAATTGATCCCGGTGTTCTCAGAGAACGGTCACCGCCACGTACCGATCATCGATGCACAGCGGCGTTTGGTGGGTATCGTGACCCAGTCGGATTTGATCAAGGCGCTGTATTCGGCTGTCCGGGTTTGAGGGGTTGTGCCGGGAAGTTTTGGGGTGAACGGCCCCGTCACCCCAGACGTCTAGGGATTGGAATTCCCGACAACCACCGCCCCGCCAGTCTCCACCTGCGGATGCTTCATCGTCGCCAGCTCCCTGGCTGCCACCGCCTGATCGAACGCACCATCCCATTTCGCGATCGCAATGGTCCCAATGCCGTTACCGATCAGGTTGGTAACCGCCCGCGCCTCATTGAGGAACCTGTCCACACCCAGCAGCAACACCAAGCCCACCAACGGAATCTCTGGAATCACCGAGAGCGTCGCCGCCAGGGTCACGAAACCGGCGCCAGCCACGCCCGCGGAGCCCTTGGACGTCAGCAGCAAAACCCCTAGCACCACCAACTGATCTCCAAGGCTCAGGGGCGTGTTGGTAGCCTGGGCCACGAAGATCGCGGCCATGGTGAGGTAGATACAGGTGCCGTCCGAATTGAAGGTGTAACCGGTCGGCAGCACCATGCCCACCACCGATTTCCGACAACCCAGCTTTTCCAGCTTGACCATCATGCGCGGCAGCACGGCTTCGGTGGAACAGGTACCCAGGGTAACCAGGATTTCATCCTTGAAGTAGCGCAGGAAGCTGAACAGCGGGATGCCCGACCAGCGTGCGATCGAACCCAGCACCACGACAATGAACACCAGGGTGGTCAGGTAGAGCGCCAGCATCAGGTGCCCCAGCGAAACGAGGGTGCCGATGCCGTATTTGCCGATGGTAAACGCCATGCCTGCCCCTGCCCCGATGGGCGCCAGGCGCATGACCATGGCAACGATCTTGAACAGACTTTGCAGCAGTAGATCGATGATGTTGATCAGCGGCTTGGCGGTTTCGCCGATCTGCACCAGCGCGACCCCCATGAGCACCGAAATGAAGATCACCTGGAGCATCGCGCCCTTGGCAAACGCATCGACTAGGGTGGTGGGGATGATGTTCATGAAGAAGCTGATGGCGCCGCCCTGATCATGAGCGGCTTGTGTGTAGCCTTTGATGGCGTCGGCGTTGAGCGATCCGACGTCGATGTTCATGCCTTCGCCGGGCTTCATGATATTCACCACGACCAAGCCGATCACCAACGCCAGGGTGGAAACAATCTCGAAGTAGATCAGCGCCTTGCCGCCGATACGCCCCACTTCCTTGATGCTGCCCATCTTGGCGATGCCGACCACCACCGTGCCGAATATGATCGGCGCCAGCAGCATCTTGATGAGCTTGATGAAGCCATCGGCCAAGGGTTGCAGCTTGGCCCCGATGTCGGGAACCAGATAACCGATGGCGCCACCGATGACGATGCCGATCAGAACCTGGACGTACAGAAGCTTGTACCAGCGCGTGGACGTGTTCATGGCTGTACCTCAGTGTTGTTTTTGTATGAGGACAAGAGGCGACCCCGCTTGGGGCCGCTTTGGAGCGAGGCCGGATCAGCCCTCGCCGAGTTCGCGCATGACCTTGTACAGCGCCGACTTGGCTTCGAAGCCCACGCCCGGGATATCCGGCAAGCCGACGTAGCCGTTCTCGACGCGAATGCCGTCGGCAAAGCCGCCGAAAGGCTGAAACACATCCGGGTACGATTCATTACCGCCCAGGTGCAGGCCAGCAGCAATGTTCAGCGACATCTGGTGACCGCCGTGAGGCACCACGCGGCGCGAAGACCAGCCCAGTTCCTTCATCACATCCAACGTACGCATGTACTCCACCAAGCCGTAGGACAAGGCGCAGTCGAACTGCACGAAGTCGCGGTCCGGGCGCATGCCACCGTGACGCAGCAGGTTGCGCGCGTCCTGGTGGGAGAACAGGTTCTCGCCGGTGGCCATGGGCAGGTCGTAGTGATTGGCCAGTTCGGCCTGCAACGCGTAATCCAGGGGATCACCCACCTCTTCGTACCAGAACAGGTTGTAAGGGGTGATGGCCTCGGCGTAAGCGATCGCGGTTTTCAGATCGAAGCGACCATTGGCATCCACGGCCAGTCGACGACCATCGCCCACCACCTCCAGAACGGCCTCGATACGTCGAATGTCCTCGTCCAGTGGCACTGCGCCGATCTTCATCTTGACCACGTCGTAACCGCGATCCAGATAACTCTGCATTTCCGCCTTGAGCTTGGTCTGGTCTTTGCCAGGATAGTAATAACCGCCGGCGGCATACACCCAGACCTTGTCGTCGGCCACGCCGTCGCGATAACGATCGGCCAGCAAGCGATACAGCGGCTTGCCTTCGATCTTGGCAACCGCGTCCCAGACGGCCATGTCGATGGTACCCACCGCCACCGAGCGCTCGCCATGGCCGCCCGGCTTTTCGTTGGTCATCAGGGTCTTCCAGATGGCAAACGGGTCGAGGTTGCTGTGCTCCTTGTCGATCAGCGTGTCGGGATCGGCTTCGGTAAGACGATCCAGAAAGCGGTCACGCATCAATGCGCCCTGCCCATAGCGGCCATTGGAATTGAAGCCATAGCCGATGACGGGCTTGCCATCACGGATCACGTCGGTGATCACCGCCACCACCGAACAGGTCATCTTGGAAAAATCGATGTAGGCGTTGGCAATGGGTGATGCGATGGAAACCGTCTTCTCGCGAATTTCGACGATGCGCATGGTCGAGCGTCCTCTCTGATTGTTGTTCCCGGTCATCCGGGTGGGTGCCAGAGAACTCTAAGCCTGGACTGGAAATCGCGGCCAATGCTATTAATGGAACACCCTATGTGTACAAGGCATCACCCATGGAACTCGTGTGGCTGGAAGACTTCAACGCGTTGGCGGAGAGCGGCAACTTCTCCCGCGCTGCTGAACTGCGGCACGTCAGCCAGCCCGCGTTCAGCCGCCGCATCCGCGCATTCGAGAGTTGGATAGGCGCCGATCTGTTCGAGCGCAGCGCTCAAGGCGCAACCCTGACCGACGCCGGCCAGAGCGTGCTGGACAACGCCCGCGAGCTGACGCGGCGGCTGTACCAGATGCGTGCGGACGCCAGGGAAATCGCCGGAAAAGCAACTCGAACCCTGCATTTCGCGGCCACGCACTCGCTGTCATTCACCTTTTTCCCCGCCTGGATCCGCAAGGTCGAAGCCGGTGTTCCCATTGAGGGCCTGAGCCTGCATTCGGACAATATGGTCGAGTGCGAGCAGTTGCTGCTCAACGGCGACGTGCAGTTTCTGATCTGTCACCAGCACGCCCAGGTGCCCTCACGCTTTGCCAGCCATCAATTCGAAAGCAAGCGGGTCGGCGCCGATGTGCTGATCGCCCTGCAGTCGGTCGACTTGACCGTCGGCAGCCCGGCCCCGTTCCTCGCCTATACCACCGAGTCCGGGCTTGGGCGTATAGTCGCCTCCCATCTGCAGAGCCACCCCGAGCATCCGAAGATGGAGACCGTCTTCAGTTCCCACCTTGCTGCGGTGTTGCTGTCCATGGTCCATCAAGCCAAAGGCATCGCCTGGCTCCCCGGTACGCTGGCAGCCAGCGACCTTGCTTCGGGCCGGCTGCTGCGGGCGCAGGTGCCGCTTGACGATATCCCCACGGATATCCGCATCTTCCGAGCCAGAATTCCTCTCGGCGAGTTCGCCGAGACGTTCTGGGCCAATCTGGCTGAGGCGTGACGCTGGCCGCTGCTACACCCATCGCAACGTTTTTCGTAAGTGAGTACCAATGACAGGTTTTATCGGGTTTCTGCTGCTGGGCTGTGCAATAGGAACCCTGGGCGGTATTTTCGGCATCGGTGGCGGACTGATCGCGCTGCCTATCCTGATTCTGGTGTTCGATGTGGATCAGCAACTGGCCCAGGGCACAGTGCTGATGATGGTCGTACCCAACGTGATCCTGGCGCTGTGGCGCTACCACCAGCGAACCCGCATCGAGCTCAGGCACGTCCTGCCCCTGGCGATTTCCGGTGCGGTGTTCGGCTGGCTGGGCTCGACGGTCGCGGTAGGCCTGGACCCCGGATCGATGAGCGTCGGCTTCGCGATCTTCATGCTGGTGCTGGCTGCGTACACGTTCATCCAGATGTACATTCCCAAAGCGGCAGGCACCGGCGAGCTGAAATACGGTTGGCCGGCGCTGGCGACTCTGGGGGCCAGCTCAGGCATTCTGGGCGGCTTCTTCGGGCTGGGTGGCTCGGTGTTGGCGACGCCCATCCTGGCCACCGTTTTCGGCGCCTCTCAAGTGGTCGCCCAGGGCCTGTCACTGGCCCTGGCCGCCCCCACTACCATCGCCACGATGAGCGCCTATGCGCTGCACGGGCACGTGGACTGGCGTATCGGCCTGCCGTTGGCCATTGGCGGCATGGCCAGTGTGAGCTGGGGCGTCGGTGTGGCTTACCGAATGCCCGAACGGGTGCTGCGCACCTCCTTTTGCCTGTTTCTGGTGTTGTGCGCGGGGCTGCTGTTGCTCAAACAGGCCTAGGTCGCCCCCGGTCAGACCGCGGGTAGCTTCAGAACCCTACCGTCGCCGACAGCAGATACGTTCGCGGCGTAGACAGCGTCAAACCTGGCTCGCTGTCGTCCGAGGCCCCTGCCGATGCCCAATAGCGCTCGCCCAGCACATTCTCGACGTTGGCGCGTACCGTGACCGCTTTGCCTTCGACCTTGAAGGCGTAGCGTGCGCCAACGTCGAACCGCTCCCAGCTGTCGATTTCCTTGGTGTTGGCCTGATCCAGATACTGCGAACTGGAATAGATGGCGCGGCCCGTGAGGGTCAGGCCTGGCAGGCTCGGCACGTCCCATTCGCCGCCCAGGTTAGCGTTGAATTTCGGCGTGGCAGGTGCGCGATTGCCATCGAAGCTGCCTCCGTTGGTGTCAGTCAGCTCGCTGTCGATGAACATCACCCCGCCGAGTAATCGGACGCCTTGGGCGGGCTCGCCGAACATACTCAGCTCGATACCGTCGTTGACCCGCTTGCCGTTGGGTCCGAACACACGGCTGCTGGTATTGGTTTCGTAGGCAGGCTGCTTGATACGGAACGCCGCAGCCGTGACGGCCACAGCCCCCAGATCGTACTTGGCCCCGACCTCGACCTGGCGGCTGATGAACGGCGCAAAGATCTCGTCTTCATTCACCGAAGTGGACGGAGCAATCTTGCCTTGGCTCAGACCTTCCATGTAATTGGCATACAGCGACAGTTGATCGGTCAGCTTGTAGAGCACACCCATCGAGGGCGAAAGCTTTTCCTCGTCGTAGCTGGTGTCGCCTTTGACCCCGCCGGTCCAATCGTCGACCTTCACCCGCTGCCAGCGTGCGCCGAGGGTGACCAGCAACTGGTCATCGAGCAGGCCCAGGGTGTCGGATAACGCCACGCCGGTGTAGCGGCTCTCGGTGTACACCTTGGCGTCCTGACGCGTAGGGTTGTTCGGCGTCGGCGTCGGTACCGGGTCGTAGAGGTTGCTGGGCGCAGCGGCATAGCGGGCGCCGCCGTTGGTAAAGTCCATGTAGAAATAGCTCGCGGCAAGGTTCACCTCGTGGCTTACCGGACCCGTCTGGAACCCGTTGCGCAGGCCCACCGTGCCGGTCCGGACGTTTTCGTCGCGGGTGAAGTCCCGCGGCTGAACGCTGAAATCGCCAGCATCGTTGGTGATCGAAACGTTGTGGCGGAGAAACTCATGGTTGCTTTTGCGTGCACCAATGCCGCCATACACCATGACCGAATCGCTGACATCGAACTCACCATTCACCGCGCCGAAGGTGTCGCGGGTGCGAGCCTTGCTCCACGCTTGCGCGTAGTTGTCGCGCACCTTCCCGGCATCCGGCACCTTGGCATTGACGCCGACCTGTACCCGTTCCTGGGGCGCGTCGGTGTCGCGTTCGGTATGGCCGATGTCAGTCGAGATCCGCGCCCTTTCGCCACGAAAATCCAGGCCCAGCACGGCCATTTCGCGCCCTACGCTTTGGTGGTCCCAGTCGGTGTCCCCGGACTGTCTCACGCCATTGAACCGCAGGCCGAACTGGTTCTCTTCACCGAACCGTCGGCCGATATCCAACGCTCCCCCGACCTGGCTGTCGGAGGCATAGCTGCCGGTGAATTCGGTTATCGGCGTATCGCTGGCACGCTTGGGCACCACATTGATGCCGCCGCCGACGCTGCCGCGCGGTGATATGCCATTGATGAGCTGGCTGGGGCCGCGCAGAATATCGACCCGGTCGGCCATTTCCATGTCGATCGAATAGGTCGGCAGAATGCCGTACAGGCCGTTGTAGGCCACGTCACTGTTGAACAGGCTGAAGCCACGGATGGTGAACTGCTCGTAGCGCCCGCCGGCCGGGTTGGTGGACCGTACGGCCGGGTCGCTTGCGATCAGGTCGCCCAGGGTCCGTGCCTGCTGGTTCTTGGCGGTCGCGCCGGTGTAGGTGGTCATGCTGAACGGCGTTTCCATGAAGTCCCGCGAGCCAAGCAAACCCTGCGAGCCGCGTCGGGCCACCTGGCCACCGGCATAGGCCTCGCCTTCAGCGTTGGCAAACGCGGTGTGCGTGCCGGTAATGTCGGTGGGGGCAATTTCCACCGCCTCGGCGCCTTGTGGCACAGCCACCAAGGTATAGGCGCCCTGCCCCAAGGGCTGCAACTGCAACCCGCTTCCGGCCAGCAGGCGAGCAAAACCGCCTTCGACACTGTGGCTGCCGCTGAGCCCTGTGCTGCGCCGGCCACTCACCAGGCCTGGATCGACCGAAAGACTTACGTCTGCCTGGCTGGCAAAACGCGTCAAGGCCGCCGCCAGTTCACCGGCAGGGATGTCGTATGTGCGCTCCTGGCTCTGCGCGAAGGCCATTGGCGCCGTCCACGCGCCCAGGCCCAGCCACATGCTCAAACACAACGTGGGGACCGATAGCGATGTGCTCATGGGGAATAACGGGCGTTGCGGGCGGGCCGGTGCGGGCATGGAGGCGTTCTCTATTGAATGTACTTACCTCCATGACCACCCAGACGGAAAAAGGGGACAGGCATCAGGCGATTTTCTTGCGCGGCGCCAAGGTCGCCCAGTAGCGGGTGCGCCAATGCACCTCAAGCGGCAGGGTCGCCGCCAGGATGGTCAATACGCGATCGGGGTCGTCCAACATGAAGGTGCCGGTGACCCGCAGAGCCTCCAGCTCCGGCGCCCAACGCAGGACACCGGGACGATACCTGTCCAGATCTCGCAGGACATCGCCCAGAGGTTGATCCAGTGCTACCAGCACGCCTTCACGCCAACCCGGCTGCCGCGTGTCGAACATCGTGATGGGGCCGATCCCCCGATCGCTGACCCGCACACGTTGCCCTGCCCCCAGCGTCAGGGCGCTGTAGCGCAGCGGCTGAAGATCGGCGGTACCCGCGAACATCGAGAACGCGCAGCCGGCATCGTCCTGCCGAACCGCCATTTCGCCGCCGCGCACTGTGCTCAGACCGTGGGCCGTATGGATGAGGAAAGGCTGCGGCGTCGCCAGCCGCAATGACATCTCCCCGCGAAGCAGCGTCAGTCGGCGCCGGCTGTGGTCGATGTCTATCGCCGTGGCCGTGTTGAGGTGCAGCACGCTACCATCGGCCAAGGTGACGCGCCGTCGCTCGCCGGTGCCAGTGGACAGATCGGCCTGCCACGCCGCCAACGGCAGCTCGCGGGTGGCCAGCCAACCGGCCGGCGCGGCGACTGCCAGACCGAGCAAACACTTGAGCAGTTGCCGGCGACCTACGTCCGGCCGACCCAATGTCGCCATCGCCACCGCCGGTGGCAGCGCCTCGAAGCGACCCCGCAAGGCTTGCACTCGATGCCAGGCATGCTCATGGGCGACACTGGCCTCGCGCCAACGCTGCAGGCGGGCACGCTCCTGCTCGGTGAGCTCACCGGATTCGACTCGCACCAGCCAACGCGCCGCAGCGCGGGCTACCTGCCGGGCTTCGGCACTGGGCTCGGGATTCAGCACAGTTCAGCCAACAAGCAATGCGCATACGCCTGAGCCATATAGCGTTTGACGCTGCGCTCGGTCACGCCAAGCCGAGCAGCGATTTCGCCATAGCGCAGGCCCTCGAGCTGGCTCAGCAAGAATGCCTGGCGTACCCGCCAGGGCAAACCGTCCAGCAACTCGTCGAGCGCATGCAGTGTTTCCAGCACCTGCCAGCGGTGTTCCGGCGACGGCGCATGGACCTCCGGCAACTGCGCCAGGGTATCCAGATAGGCCTGCTCCAGGCTGCGGCGCTTGTAGAAATTGACCAGCAGCCGTTTGCCGATGGTGAGCAGATAGGCCCGGGGCTCCTTAAGGTCGGCAATAGGCTGAGCGCTGGAGAGAACCCGCATGAAGGTGTCCTGACTCAGGTCGGCAGCCTCATGACGGCTGCCCAGCCGGCGGCTGAGCCATTGTTCCAGCCAGGTGCGATTGACCTGATAGAGCTGATGGAATGCCTGCGCATTCGAATCCGCGCGATCGATCATGTGTGCACCTGGGTAGATGGTAATGAGATCGATTGTATTTCAAGAGATGGGGATGGCGATAGCTTTCGTCGTCCACCCGCCCCCCATGAACCGCTAAGCTTGCGCGTGCCGCTGCCGCTGCCGCTGCCGCTGGTGGCACGGGTATGAAGGCGTTCACCCCGATCGATCTGGGCCGGTTGCCGGACCCAACCTTCGTCGACTAGAACGATTTCCAGCAGATACTCGCTGAGCGCAAGGCGTGCGCGGTGAACCTGAGGCCTACCGAGCAGCGGGCCTATGTGGCGGCGAGGTTGGCGCTGGAATCCGAGTCGCTGACCAGGCTGCTGCAGGAGAACGCCTATCTCGAAATGCTCTGGCGCCAGCGGGTCAACGAGGCGGCGCTGCACATTTTGTCAACACAGTGGCCGCAGATCCAATGAGGACTCGCACCGCCCGGTGACCTGCTTATAGCTCGGTGCTATGGCGGGTTCAGATACACCTCACGACAACCTACCGGTTCCCGATTGGGGCTGCCGGTGTAACATACCCCTTCAATACCTAACGCGGAGGTTGCCATGGCCGGTATATCACTGAATCTTCCGGAAGACCTTTCCAACTCCCTTGCCGATCTGGCCAGGACCAATGGTCAGAGCGCCAGCTACCTTGCCATGGACGTCCTTCGTGACTTTATCGAGCACGAAAAGACGCTGACTTTGCAGATCGAACAGGCAGTGAAGGAAGCTGACGAAGGTAAATTCGCTAGCGACGAGCAAGTGGCGGCAATGCGCGCACGACGCTGGGGCCCGAATGCGGGTTGAATGGCTGGAAAAAGCCCTTAGAAACCTGGAAGACGAAGCTAACTATATCGCGCTGGAAAATCCAAAGGCTGCGGATGACTTTTCGGACGCCATCTTTGCCAGCGTTGATAATCTTGCGCAATTTCCTTTTATGGGCCGTGACGGACGGGTCAAAAATACCCGGGAATGGGCGGTGCCGAATTGGTCATATTTGATTCCGTATCGAATTCGTGGCGATTGTCTGCAAATCCTTGGCGTCTTCCACACGAGGCAGCGACCTCGTTCGAGTTGGTGACCGAAAATGCTGTAGCGGCCACAGATCCACGCTATGCGGAGCTATTCACTACCCTCGCATTCTGGCGCACACGGAGCGTCATACCGGCCATGATTTGGTGATTCGCGATTCATCCTGGGTCGCAATCTTCAGCTGACTTGTTCCGCCACACCACGGCGGAAAAGGCCGCCTACTACCGCCTCATAACGGAAGTGTTTGCTGCTGCCAAGCGCCACTACCGCCTGTAATTAAGGCCAGACGAAGTATTGGCCGAAGCGACATGGGGTCAGCAGACGCCACCGGCTGAGCATTGAGCATGATCTAGTAGCGTGGCTGCGCAACAGCTCGAGATGTTAAAGTATCGCCATATTTAGCTATAGGCTCCCGACTCGAATGTCATCCGCAAACCCCGCTAAAACGCCCTCGTTCACCCGGCGTTTTTCCGTCGCGCCCATGATGGATTGGACGGACCGCCACTGCCGCTACTTCCTGCGCCTGCTCTCCAGCCACACCCTGCTCTACACCGAAATGGTCACCACCGGCGCCCTGCTCAACGGTGACCATGAGCGTTTTCTGCGTTACGACCAGACCGAACACCCCATCGCCCTGCAATTGGGCGGCAGCACCCCGGGCGATCTCGCTGCCTGCGCACGCATGGCCGAGCAGCATGGTTATGACGAGGTCAACCTCAACGTCGGCTGCCCCAGCGATCGGGTGCAGAACAATATGATCGGCGCCTGCCTGATGGGCCACCCTGCCCTGGTGGCCGGTTGCGTGAAGGCGATGCGCGACGCGGTGTCGATTCCGGTGACCGTCAAGCACCGTATCGGCATCAATGGCCGTGACAGCTACGAGCAGCTTTGCGATTTCGTCGGTCAGGTGCGTGAGGCTGGCTGCCGCAGTTTTACCGTGCATGCTCGGATCGCGATTCTTGAGGGGCTGTCACCGAAGGAAAATCGGGATATTCCACCCTTGCGCTACGACGTGGCGGCGCAACTGAAGAGCGACTTTTCCGACCTGGAAATCGTACTCAACGGCGGTATCAAGACGCTGGCGGAATGTCACGCGCATCTGCAGACGTTCGACGGGGTGATGCTGGGTCGCGAGGCTTACCACAACCCGTATCTGCTGGCCGAGGTAGACCAGCAACTGTTCGGCAGCACGCTGCCTGTCATCAGCCGCTACGAGGCGTTGCAGGCCATGCGCCCTTACATTGCCGCGCATATCGCAGCGGGCGGTGCGATGCACCATATCACTCGGCACATGCTGGGGTTGGGCACCGGATTTCCGGGCGCACGCAAGTTTCGTCAGTTGTTGTCGGTGGATATACATAAAGCCGCCGACCCGCTGGCGCTGCTGGATCAAGCCGGGGCTTTGCTGGAAGGTCGTTGAGCGCTCAGCGGTGTCGGCGTCGCCACATTTGAGGCGCATAATGCGTGATGGAACCGCGGCGCGCGCAGGCACTCGAACAGTCATCTTTCCTCCGCCCGCCTTTGCCACTCCCCGGCCCTTGAGCCGGGGGCGGCCCTCGGGTAATGTCATTCATTCGCACAGGACAGAGCAAACACATGACTTCCAAGCTCGAACAACTCAAGCAAATGACCACTGTGGTCGCGGACACCGGCGACGTCGATGCCATCTCCAAGCTCAAGCCCGTGGACGCTACCACCAACCCATCGCTGCTGCTCAAGGCCGCTTCGCTGGAAGGCTACAAAGAGCTGCTGAGCAAGACCATCAGCGACAGCAAGGGCGACATCGGCCTGGCGTCGGACACTTTTGCCGTTGCAGTGGGCACAGGCATCCTGAAGGCGATTCCCGGCCGCATCTCCACGGAAGTGGATGCTCGCCTGTCGTTCGACGAACAAGCGCTGCTGGCCAAGGCCAACCAACTGATCGACCTGTACGAGAAAGCCGGTGTCGGCCGTGAGCGGGTGCTGATCAAGCTGGCCTCTACCTGGGAAGGCATCCGTGCCGCCGAGAAGCTGGAGAAAGCCGGCATCCAGTGCAACCTGACGCTGCTGTTCTCCTTTGCTCAGGCACAGGCCTGCGCCGATGCGGGCGTTTTCCTGATCTCGCCGTTCGTGGGCCGGATCTACGACTGGTACAAGAAGTCCACCGGCCAGGAATACACCGGCGCGCAGGACCCAGGCGTGCAGTCGGTGACCCGTATCTACAACTACTACAAAGCCAACGACTACAGCACCGTCGTGATGGGCGCCAGCTTCCGCAATATCAGCCAGATCGAAGAGCTGGCGGGCTGCGATCGCCTGACCATCAGCCCTGAGCTGCTGCACAAGCTGGCTGAAGACGAAGGCTCGCTGACCCAGAAGCTCAAACCAGGCAACCCAGGTGAGCCAAAGCAGATCCTCACCGAACCGCAATTCCGCTGGGCGTCGAACGAAGATGCCATGGCGACCGAGAAACTGGCTGAAGGTATTCGTCAGTTCGCCCGCGATCAGGAAAAGCTCGAGGCCCTGTTGGCCGGCAAGGTTTCCTGAGTCGGGAAAGCTGGATGTAAAAAGGGCGACCCTCGGGTCGCCCTTTTTTTTCCACCTGATCAAAGGGCGCCTGTACGCGGAGCCCGTTATCTCAGCGGATCAGCTGCGCTCCAGCGCGTTGACCAGATCGTGAAACGCTTCGCGATTGGAGTCGTTCAAACCCATCAGAATCTTGTGAGCTTCCAGCACCTTGGCCTTGACCACTTCTTCGGACTGATCCTGGGAAGGCAGGTCAGTAAGGCACTCCGGGCATGGGATCGGTCGGCCGACGATATTGAACACCTGGTCGAAGCCCATGGATTGCAGCAGGCGCGTGATGTCCTCGTGAGTGGTCACGACGGTGGGCAGCAGCCCGACTTTCTGCCGCGACAGGATCGACAGCTTGGCCAACAGGCCCAGGGTGGTGCTGTCGATACTGCGGGTTTCGGTGAGATCGATCACAATGGCCGAGAAATTCAGCGCAGTGAAGATCTTCTCAATAGTCGCATCCAGCGCCGAACACAGGGTCAGACGCACTTCACCTACAAATTTCAACACAAACGTGCCGCTTTGCTCAGCGAACTGGATTCTACCAGTACTCATTCAAGGTTCCTGCTCAGCACCATCAGGGCGATATCATCCGGCATCTCCCCGAGTGTGGCCAGTCCAAACTTTTGCCGCAAGCCATCCAGGCTTCCGGCCGCTGCCTTGACGATCTCAGGCAATGCAGCTTCTTTGTCTCTCAGTGTCTCACCTGGCAGAAGATCCAGGATGCCATCGGAGAACAGCGTCAGGCTGAACTGCTCCGGCAACTCCATCACGTGATCCGTGTAGGTGGCCTCGTTGAAGAGCCCCACGGGCAAGCCGCGGCCTTCCAGATAACTCACCTTGCTCGGTGTGTACAACACCGGCAGCGGCAAATGCCCGCCAATGCTGTACGTCAGCAGGCCGGTGTTCTCGTCGATCACACCGCCCACCATGGTCACATGCTTGCCCAACCGGGTATTGATCAAACCACGGTTGATATGGCCCAACACGTCCGAGGGCTTGAACTCGGGTAACGAACCACCCCGCTTGGATTCAAACATCAGGCGGGTGGTCATGAATTTCAACAGCACGGTGACGAATGCAGACGAAGCGCCATGGCCGGAGACGTCGGCCAGGTAGAACGCCACTCGGTGTTCGTCTACCCGGAAGTAGTCGACGAAATCTCCCGACAGATAAAGCGACGGAATGATCTGATGCTCGAACTTGAAACCGTCGGTGCTCCATGGGCTTTCCGGCAGCATGTTCATCTGCACTTGCCGGCCGGCGGTCTGGTCCTCCTGCAGCAAGTGCAGGCTGGCCTCCAGCTCACGGTTGGCGGTTTCGAGCTTCTCGCGATAGCGCCGGTTCTCCAGCAGCAAGCGGGAACGATCCAGGGCCCGGCGCACGGAATGCTCGAGCACGGCAAGGTCTTCCAACGGCTTGATGAGGTAATCCGAAGCGCCCAGGCGCAGAGCCTCGACCGCATCATTCATCACCCCTGCGCCAGACAGCACGATCACCGGCGTATCCGCAGCGCGCTCGGTGACCTGACGGATGAGCTCCAGCCCACCTACCTGCGGCATGCGCAGGTCGCAGATCACGAGGTCGGGCTGTTGCTGCTCGAATACCTGGAGGCCCTGCACGCCATTGTTGGCTTGCAGGACACTGAAGCCGCTGTCTTCAAGGTAGGCCGCAAGGCTCGCGCGCACTACGTCGTCGTCATCGATTATCAGCAGCGTGGCACTGGGTTTCTGCATGTGGGCAAACGGCGCCAGAAATTGGTTGTCGTAAGTAACTCGGCCTAGCCGAAGCTGCTTTACCTAGGGTGACCTAGATTCACTTCTAGCCCCTCTGAGGGTCGATTACAAGGACCTGATGTCCTGCGCACTGATATTCAGAGGTGCCCTGTAAGGCGCAGACGGTACTCCCATCCGCTTGCTGTTTCAAGCGTACACCGATGGTCGCTCGACGTCTTTACTCGGCAAATCACCGGCAGTTATAAAAACCCACATTCCAGCAACCAAATGAAAGGACGGACCCATGAGCCAGATTGATCGTGACTACAGTGAGAAGCGTGATTTCATTCGCATGACCGTGGACGCCAAGGTCACTTTGAAGATTGCTGGGCAGACCATTCCCGCCGTATGCCGGGACCTCTCCAGCACCGGCATGCAACTCGAAGCTCAGGTCGCGCTGAAGACAGGCGACACGTTGAGTGTGCACCTGCCTTGTGAACATGCGACCTTGCGCGACCTGGATGCCGACGTCGAAGTGGTACGGGTTCAGGATCTGGGCGACGGCCGCCAGATACTGGGCCTGAGCATTCTGAAGATGAACTGAGCAATGCTCATGAAAAAGGCGACCCGAGGGTCGCCTTTTTCATGTCTGGTTACACTTTAAAAATCGTCTTCCACCTGGCCGTCTTTCACGCGGAACTCGCGGTTCTGCAAATAGGCGTTGCGCAGGAAGATGTACTTGTCACCGTTGATGAGCTTCTCGGCCGACAACAGGCTGGCTCGGGTGTCGATCACGTTCACACCCAGCGCCGTATTGCGAGTCGGGACATGGTCGATGTAGCGATAAGGCGTGGCATAGGCGTCCGGGTACTTGGCGACTGCGTCGCGCACCGTGCTCGGGCCCAGCAATGGCAGAACCACGTACGGACCGCTACTCACACCCCAATAGCCCAAGGTCTGACCGAAGTCTTCGTCGCTGCGCTGCAGGCCCATCTTGGTGCCCACATCGAAGAAGCCGAACAGGCCGAAGGTGGTATTGAAGATCAGACGCGCAGTGTCCGTACCGGCTGCTGCGGGCTTGGCCTGCAGCACGTTGTTGGCCAGGTTGCCGACGTCGCCTATGTTACGAAAGACATTGTGAATGCCGTCTTCCAGAAACTGCGGCGTCACGAATTGATAACCCTGCGCCAATGGCTTGAGTGCATAGGTATCGAGGGTGTCGTTGACCCGGAAAATCACCCGATTGACAGGTTCCCAGGGATCTTCCTCGGCAGCCTGGCTGACCATCGGCGCCAAGGCCAGGCCGAACAGCAGGCAGGTGCCCGCCACTCGATCGATCACAGCTGAACCGGTCAGACGCATAGGTAGTACTCCTTGAATAACGATTCGGTCGGCACAGGGCCACCCACGAAAAAGTGGCCCAGTATAAAGGGTCTGCAACGGATTAGGCAGATTAGTCGTGACGTCCGCGACAGCACCGGCTGCCACGCGCCTGTCACGTTTTTGTCATGAACCGCAGCTAGGGTGAGCCGTCACGATCATGGACGCCCCAATGCCAGACTGCGCCGATACCCCCAAGTTCACCGCCCTGCTGTTCGGCCTCAGTGGCTGCCTGGTCGATTTCGGCGCCCGCAGCCGCAGCTACGATCCGTTACAGCCAGCCGATGAGTTCGCCCATCCCACGCAAGGCGCGCTGGCCATGCTCGAAACGTTGCAGGCGCAATCGATCCCCTGCGCATGGCAGGACGAACTGCCGTCACCGCTGGCTGCGCAACTGTGCGCCGGTTTACCCGGGTGGCTGCACCCGGCCAATAATCCCGGCCACCTCCCTTCATGGCCGGCGCCAGACGGCTGTTGGCACGCCCTGATGGGTATGGGCGTGCCGCGGCTCGAAGGTTGCGTGCTGGTCAGCGGTGAGCCACGGTTGCTTCAGGCCGGGCTCAATGCCGGCCTGTGGACGGTGGGCCTGGCCTCTTGCGGTTCATTGTGCGGAGCATCGCCGAGCCAATGGTTGGCACTCAGCGAACGGCAGCGCGAACAACGACGCGGCCAAGCCACTGTTCAGTTGTTCAACCTGGGCGTGCATTCGGTTATCGACCATCTTGAAGCGCTGGATGCCTGCCTGGCGGATATTGCCCTGCGGCGGCTCAAGGGCGAGAAACCCTGAGCAGGCGCGAACAGGCGGAACCTTTCGCCTTGCATTACGCTGAAGGACAGGCATGGACCTTTGTCGAGCGCTCGCGGTCCATGTAAGTGCCTATCATTAAAGGAGAACGTCATGCCTGCCGCCCAACTGCAAGAACAACTCGACCAACTGAGCGAGCAACTGGAAAAGAATCAGACCTTGTCGCTGGAAGAGCGTCAGGAGATGGGTGAGCTGATGGCGCAGATCAAGGCGCGGATCGAGCTGGAGAATGCGACGGCCGATACCAGCGTGGCGGACAGTGTGAACCTGGCCGCTGAGCGTTTCGAAGTGGCCCACCCGGCAGTGGCTGGGGTGTTGCGCAATATCGTGCAGACGTTGGGCAATATCGGGATTTGAGTCTGGGGTGGCTGTGCCGGGTTCATCGCGGGCAGAGCCCGCTCCCACAGTAGAGCGCGTTGGATGCGGGATCTGGGAGCGGGTTCTGCCGCGGTGGGGCCTACCAGAACACCGCGAAACCCTACTGCCTTACCAACCGCCCATTCTCGAACGTACCCTCTTGCGTGCTGCGGTACGGATTGATATCCAGCCCACCGCGGCGCACATACCTGGCGAACACCGTCAACTTCTCAGGCTTCAACAGTGCCTGCAGATCCATGAAGATCCGCTCCACGCACTGCTCGTGAAAGTCGGAGTGCTGGCGGAAGCTGACCAGATACGCCAACAGACTCCCGTGATCCAGCGCTGCGCCTCGGTATTGCACGCACACACTGCCCCAATCCGGCTGACTGGTAACCGGGCAGTTGGATTTGAGCAGATGGCTATGCACGCTCTCCTCCACCACTTGAGACGTGTCACAGCGCAGCAGCTCGGGTTGTGGGTGGTCGTAACTGTTCACGGTCACGTCCAGCTCGTCGATACACACGCCAGGCAGCGACACCACGCCCTCACGCTCGACATCCTGCAAGCGCCGCACGCGAACGCCCACTGCCTTGCCAGCAGCCGCTGAAAGGTCCTGCACCAGGCATGCCTCAAGGGCCTCCACGGAAGGGAATGGCGTCTGGTTCAAGGAGTTCAGGTACAGCTTGAAGGATTTGGACTCGATGATATTGGGCGAGTCCGCAGGAATGCTGAACTCACCGATGGCCACCACGGGCTTGCCCGAAGGCAGCAGCCAGGAAAGCTCGAAACAGTTCCAGAAATCCACGCCCTTGTAGGGCAGCGTGTCGGCTGTCAGCCCCAGTTCTGCCCACTTCGCAGCACGAGGAATGGGAAACAGCAAGGACGGGGTGTAGGTGGCAATGTATTCGCTGGACTTGCCTAGCGGCGAATGTTCGGCTGCGGGGTGCATGAGGTAAACCTGACTGAATGAACAGCGCCAGTTTAGCGGGTTTGGGGGTTTGGTGCATGGGGGCGTCGGGGACGACGCGGTCGCCCAGAATCACCCCCCTACCTACCGCACTCGATCACTCATACCGCAATGCATGCGCAGGCTCGATCTGCGAAGCCCTGTAAGCCGGATAGATCGTCGCCAGGAAACTCAGGATCAACCCGGCACTGCAAATCAACGCCACATCCTGCCATTGCAATTGCGACGGCAGATTGCTGATGAAGTACACATCGGACGTGAAGATGTGCTGGCCGGACACTCGCTCCACCCACCCGACGATGGCGCTGACATTGATTGCCGCGATCACCCCCAGTACTCCGCCGATCACCGTGCCGGCCACGCCGATCACCGTTCCCTGGACCATGAAGATTCCCATGATCTGCCGCGGCGTGGCGCCGATGGTGCGCAGGATGGCGATGTCGGCACCCTTGTCGTTCACCACCATGATCAGCGTGGCGATGATATTGAACGCCGCCACGGCCACGATCATCAGCAGCAACAGGCCGATCATGGTCTTTTCCATTTTCATGGCACTGAACAGACTGCCCTGAGTGTGAGTCCAGTCGTCTGCCTTGTATCGGTCGCCCAGACTCTGGACGATGGCCGCGCTCACCTCTGGCGCTTTGTACAAGTCCTTGAGCTTGAGGCGCACGCTCTGCACCTGATTGGGCTGCCAGCGCTGCATCTCGGCGGCGTCCGCGGCGTTGATCAGGCCCATGGAGCCGTCCAGCTCCGCGCCCACCTTGAATACGCCCACCACGTTCAGACGCTGCATGCGCGGCGTGATACCGCCCGGCGCAGTGCTGACTTCGGGCACGATCAGCGTGATCTTGTCGCCCACGTTGAGGCGAAAGCGACGCGCGGTGATCTCGCCAATGACCACGCCGAATTCGCCTGGCTTCAGATCTTCCAGGCGGCCCTGGACGATATGATCGGCGACGATGGACACATCACCTTCGCGGGCCGGGTCCACGCCGCTGATCTGGATAGGCTGCATCAGCCCCTTGTACGACAGCATGCCGTCCAATTCGGTAAACGGCACGGCGGCCAGCACTTGCGGGTTCTTCAGGGCGGCAGCGGCGACCGGCTGCCAGTCATCGAGCGGCTTCACACCCTGGATCATGGCGTGTGGCACCATGCCCAAAATCCGCGAACTCATCTCGCGCTGAAAGCCATTCATCACCGAAAGCACCACGATCATCGCCAGAACGCCAAGCGCAAGGCCAATCATGGACGTCATGGAAATGAATGAGATGAAACTCTTGCGGCGCTTGGCACGGGTGTAGCGCAAGCCCACAAAGATTGACAAGGGTCTGAACATGCAGAGATAACCCGCTAGAAAATGGCTTAGATCGGCACCAGGCGGCCGTCTTCAAGACGCAGCACACGGTCCATCTGCCGAGCGAGGCTGAGGTCGTGGGTGACGATCAGAAACGCGGTGCGCAGCGACGTGCTCAGTTCCAGCATCAACTCCTGAATGCCCTGGGCGGTGTGATGGTCAAGGTTACCGGTGGGCTCATCGAGCATTACCAGACCTGGCTTGTTGACCAAGGCACGGGCAATGGCCACGCGCTGGCGCTCGCCACCGGACAGTTCAGCCGGCTTGTGTTGCAGGCGGTGGCCCAGGCCCACTCGCTCCAGCAAGGCAGTTGCCAATTGCCGCGCCTCGGGGATCGGCGTCTTGCCGATCAGCAACGGCATGCAGACGTTTTCCAGCGCGGTGAATTCCGGCAGCAGGTGATGGAACTGATAGACGAAGCCCAATGCACGGTTGCGCAGCAGGCCACGGGAGCGCTCGTTCAGCGCCGATAATTCTTCCCCCGCCAGCCATACGCTGCCGCGGCTCGGGGTATCCAGGCCACCGAGCATGTTCAGCAAGGTGCTTTTGCCCGAACCGGAACTGCCGACGATGGCCACACGCTCACCGGCGTGCAACTCCAGCTGCAGGTTATCCAGCACCACCACCGACTCCGGGCCTTCCTCGTAGGACTTGCCCAGGTTACGGCAACTCAAGACTGCTTGTTCACTCATGCCCGACTCACTCATAACGTAACGCCTCCGCCGGCTGAGTACGCGCTGCGCGCCAGGCCGGGTATAGGGTGGCGAGAAAACTCAGGACCAACGCCGCGCCGCAGACCATGAACACATCATTGGCCATGAGCTGCGAAGGCAGGTAATCGATGAAATACACATCGGCATTGAGAAATTTGTGGCCGATGGCTTTTTCCAGCAGGGCAATCGCGGCGCTGACGTTCAAGGCCGCGAAAATACCCACCACAGCGCCAATCAGCGTACCCACCACACCAATCACGGTGCCCTGCACCATGAAGATGCGCATGATCTGCCCAGGCGTCGAGCCCAGGGTGCGCAGGATGGCGATATCGCCCTTCTTGTCGTTCACCACCATGACCAGGGTGGAAATGATATTGAATGCGGCTACGGCGACGATCAGCAGCAGCAACAAGCCGATCATGGCCTTCTCCATGCCGATGGCCTGGTAAAGGTTGCCATGGGTGCGAGTCCAGTCGCGGGAATAATAGTTCTGGTCTCCCAACTGCTGGGCGATCTGCCAGGACACCTTGGGCGCCTGGAACAGGTCGACGAACTTCAGCCGCAGGCCCTGCACTTCACCGGCTTTCCAGCGGTGCAGCTTGCCCAGGTCCTCGAGGTTGGTCAGGCCCAGATAGCCATCGATCTCGCCGGCACCGACATGAAAGATGCCGGTGACCGTGAACCGCTTCATGCGCGGGAACATGCCAGCAGGCGTGACCGTAACCTCCGGCGCGACGAAGGTGACCTTGTCGCCCACGCCTACGCCCAGCTTGGCGGCGGCCTTGTCGCCGATCATCACGCCAAACTCGCCAGCGCGCAGGTCGTCGACCTTGCCCTGCCTGACGAAGGCATCGATGATCGAGACGTTATGTTCCTGGGCCGGATCGATGCCATTGAGCAGAATTTTCTGCACCTGACCGTTATTGGTCAGCAGGCCCTGCATCTGGGTGAACGGCGCCACCGCCGCCACCTGGGGGTTCTGCTTGACTCGATCGGCGACCGCAGGCCAGTCGGCGATCGGCTGGCCGGACTCGATGGTCGCGTGGGGCACCATGCCCAGCACACGGGTTCGCATCTCATGATCGAAGCCATTCATGACCGACAGCACCACGATCATCACGACGACGCCGAGGGCGAGGCCGATCATGGAAGTCAGGGAAATGAACGACACAAAATGATTACGACGCTTGGCGCGGGTGTAGCGCGCACCAATGAAAACGAAAAGAGGTCTGAACATGTCGGGGCTTGTTCGGGTGAAAGAGAGACGTCCTGCTGGCAGGGCGTGACGAGCAGCTTTACACTCAGACCATCGCCTCTACCCTGGGTTCGTCATGTCGACATCAGATGAAGAAGATCGCCGCGAATACTATCGCATCGACGACCGCATCGCACTGGAAATCAACATACTCCCGGCGACGGACGCCTCCCACCCAGAGTTGTTGCAGGATGCGTCACCGCTGTTCAACCTGCTCAGCGAAATGCACCTGGCCGAGTTCGAAACCCAGCATCTGCTGCGCCAGCTCAGCGACACCGATCGCACACTGAACGCCTTTCTGAAAGCGCAGAACAAGCGCATCGACCTGCTCAGCCAAGTGGTCGCACAAACCATCCTGGGCCATATCGGCGAGCCGCGTCCGGTCATACTTTCGGAGGGCGGCCTGGCCTTCTTCCAGCAAGAAGCCTTGCCCAACGAAACCCTGCTGTCGCTGAAGATGGCCCTGATGCCCCAGGCACTGGGCTTGTTGTTGCGGGCGCGGGTCACCAACTGTATCGCGCTGGGTGACGGTCAATTCGAAGTGGGCACCGAGTTTCTCGGCGCCACCGATGCCCAACGCCAACTCATCGCCCGCTACATCCTGCAGAAGCAGCAACTGCAGCGCCGCCTGGCGCGCGAGCAACAAGAAGCCCCGGCCGATTGACCGCATTCTTTGACCTGAAGGAACGAACGTGACCCTTATCTATGGCCATCGCGGCGCCAAGGGCGAAGCCCCTGAGAACACCCTGAGCAGCTTCAAGCAGTGCCTGGAACATGGCGTGCGAGGTTGTGAGCTGGACCTGCACCTGTCGCGGGACGGTGAGCTGATGGTGATTCACGACCCCACGCTCAAGCGCACGACCGACCGCCGCGGCAAGGTGGTTGAACACGACGCCGCCGAACTGATTACCTACGACGCGCGCAAAGGCGGCCCGGGGTGGGTCAAGCCCTGCCCTATACCCACCCTTGAACAATTGTTCGAGGCATGCGATTTCGACCACTGGCAGCTGGAGGTCAAGAGCGCTTCGCGAACCCGCGCCGCGACGACCGTATTGGCCATTCGCGAACTGGCCCAGCGCATGAACCTGCTGGACAAGATCACCATCACCTCCAGTTCCCGGGAAGTGCTGCGTGCCGCGCTGGAATTGACCCCCGATATCTCACGTGGGTTGGTCGCCGAATACGCCTGGCTCGACCCACTGAAGGTCGCGCAGGGCTATGGCTGCGAAATATTGGCGTTGAACTGGACGCTGTGCACCCCCGAGCGCCTGCTCAAGGCGCAGCGTCAGGGTTTGCATGTGTCGGTGTGGACGGTCAACGAACCTGCACTGATGCGCAGGCTCGCCGACTTCGGCGTAGACAGCCTGATTACAGACTTTCCCGGTTTGGCCACCGCCACCCTCGGGAATCGCTGAAATCGGTCTCCCCGGCCGGCTCAGGCCACCGGCCGGAGCCGCTCAAAAAAGCCGGTTGAGACCGTCGTAGGCCGCTACTCGATAAGCTTCGGCCATGGTCGGGTAGTTGAAGGTGGTATTGACGAAGTACTTCAGGGTATTGAGTTCACCGGGCTGGTTCATGATGGCCTGACCGATGTGCACGATCTCCGAGGCCTGGTCACCGAAGCAGTGCACCCCCAGGACTTCCAGGGTTTCGCGGTGGAACAGGATCTTCAGCATGCCCACCGGCTCACCGGAAATCTGCGCCCGTGCCATGCCCTTGAAGAACGCCTTGCCCACTTCGTAGGGCACTTTGGCCTGGGTCAGCTCGTGCTCGTTCTTGCCGATCGAGCTGATCTCGGGAATGGTGTAGATGCCCGTCGGCACGTCATTGACGAAGCGCCAGCTACCGTTGTCCACCACACTGCCCGCCGCCGAGCGGCCCTGGTCGTGCGCGGCGCTGGCCAGGCTTGGCCAGCCGATCACGTCACCGGCCCCATAAATGGTCGGCACGGTGGTGCGGTAAGCTTCGTCGACGGTGATCTGGCCACGGCCGTTGACCTTGATGCCGATGTTCTCCAGGCCCAGCCGATCGGTGTTGCCGGTACGACCGTTACACCACAGCAAGGCATCGGCCTTGATCTTCTTGCCGGACTTGAGGTGCAGCACCACACCGTTTTCCAGGCCTTCGACCTTCTCGTACTCCTCGTTGTGGCGAACCATCACATTGTTGTTGCTGAAGTGGTAACTCAAGCCCTGGGAGATTTCCGCATCCAGGAAGCTGAGCAGCTGCTCACGGTTGTCGATCAGCTCGACCAACACGCCCAGGCCACTGAAGATCGAAGCGTATTCACAACCGATAACACCCGCACCATAGATGATCAGTTTGCGTGGCGTGTGGTTGATGCTCAGGATGGTGTCGCTATCGTAGATGCGCGCGTGACCAAAGTTGATGTCGGCGGGACGATAGGGGCGCGAACCGGTGGCGATGATCACACTCTTGGCAATCAGCTTTTCCTGGGCGCCGTTGGCGCACACCACCTCGATGGTCTGCTCGTCGGAGAAGCTGCCGCTGCCGAAGAACACGTCGACCCGATTGCGTGCGTAGTAGCTGGTGCGCGAAGCGACCTGCTTGGCGATCACCCGCTCGGCGCTTTTCAGTACATCCGGAAAGGAAAACCAGCGTGGTTCGCCAATGGCGCGGAACATGGGGTTGGTGTTGAACTGGATGATCTGCTTGACCGAATGACGCAAGGCCTTGGAAGGGATGGTGCCCAGGTGGGTGCAGTTGCCGCCGACCTGGCGACGGCTGTCGACCATGGCCACCTTGCGCCCCGCCTTGGCGGCGTTCATTGCGGCCCCTTCACCGGCTGGGCCGGAACCCAGCACCACTACGTCGTAGTTGTAGACAGCCATGCGTACTCCTTCAGAACTGGCCGGGCGCCACGGCGGCGCCTGCGGCTGGCGTGCCCTCATCAGGCATCGAAAAACATGCGGTGCATTCTATATGAAGCGCGAACACCGCTGACATTAACCCTTGGTCGGGGCGTAGCCTATTTTTCCCGGCCAGTGCCGTCAACTTATCCCTGCGACAATATGTCATCGATCTCGCTGGCCAGTGGTGCGGTTGCCGGCCCCCAGCGGGTCACCGCCAGTGCCGCGCCGATGTTGGCACGCCGCGCAGCCTGGGCCGGGCTCAGGCCCCGGGCAAGCCCGGCCAGCATCACGCCGGCATGGGCATCACCGGCACCATTGGTGTCCAGTGCGGTAACGGCATGACCGGGCACACGCTCGATCCTGCCGCCCTGCCCCAGCCAGCAACCCTGCGGACCGTCTCGCAGCAACGTCAGGGCATCGGGGTCGAGCAGCTGCTGAAAACGCGCCATGGCGTCTTCGACGTGGGCACAACCGGTGAAGCGCTCGGCCTCTTCGCGATTGCAGGTCCACAGGTCGATACGCGGCAGCAGCCGCTGCATGGCGGGCGCGTCGGGCTTGTCGATCAACGGTCCCGGATCGAACACCACCGTGCAGCCTTGGGGCAACTCCAGTACCCACTCCAGCAGGCACTCGACCTTGCCCGGATGCAGCAGGCTATAGCCACTGACAAACACATAGTCACCGGCACTGGGCGTGACTGAGGCCAGGTCGGCGGACGACAAGCCGCCCTCCGCCCCGACATAGGAAATGAAGCTGCGTTCGGCCGACGGCTCGATCAACGCTACGGACAGACCCGTGTCCTGGCTCGTATCGACGGCAGCCAGCACTTCGATGCCCTCCACCGCCATGGCATGTCGGGCCAGGTCGCCGAAGCGGCCCTGGCCATGGCGCCCCAGATAGACAGTGGCCAGCCCGTTGCGCGCGGCGGCGGCCATCGTATTGAAGCCCCCGCCGGTTTCGAACTGCGCCGAGCGGGCGAGTACATCGCCCCCCGACGCCGGCAAATGGTCCAGCCCCATGACCAGGTCGATGACCACCTGGCCGGTATACAACAATCTAGCCGGCATGAGCACTCCCCTGCAGTTGTGCCGGGCGGCGGTCGCGGCAACCACCGAGCGCGGCATACACGCCACCGGCGACAATGAAGGTCACCACCCAGCCCAGGCCGTTATGACCAAACCAGGAGTCCGCCAACGGGCCGCGGAACAACACGTTGTCGGCACTGGTAGCGATGCTGGTGAAGCTGAAACCCAGCACGATGGCCAGTGCCCAGGCGCCGAATGCGCGCCACTCGATGCCACCCTTGTACCAATAGGCACTGGTAGGGCTGACGTTCAACAGGTCGGTGGGCGAGTAGAAATGGCGATGCAGCAGGTCCACCACGAAAATCCCGACCCAGGCCGTGATCGGCACCGCCAGCAACGAGATGAAGGTGATGAACGGGCCGTAGAAGCTGTCGGCAATCAGCATGAAGTAGATGGAGCCGGCGAAGATCACCACGATATCTACGATCACCGCATGCACACGCTTGATCTTCAAGCCCAGGGTCAGGGTGGTCAGGCCAGCCGAGTACACCGACAGGTTGTTGGACAACAACAAGCCGCCGAATGCGGTCAGCAGATACGGCACCGCCATCCAGGTCGGCAGCAGTTCACGAATCGCCGCGATCGGGTCGGTGGCCGACGCCAGGCTGTCGTTACCCACCGACAGCAAACCACCCAGGGTGATCAGCAGCACCAACGGGATGCCCGCCCCGAAAGCGGCCGAGGCCACCAGGCCGCCGGCGCGCACGCTGCGGTGCTGGTAGCGCGACATGTCGGCACCGGCGTTGGCCCAGCCGATTCCGGTACCGGCAGCCATGGTGCCAATGCCGATGATCATGGCGCTGGTGGGTGCCGGCGTGGCGCTCCATACCGCGTTCCAATCGATATGGACCAGCAGGAACGCGCCAACGATGATGTTCAGCACGCCGAACACGTAGGTCGACAGACGCTGGATCACCAACAGGGTCGCGTGGCCCAGCCCGGAGACCGACAAGGTCAGCAAGACGAAGACGGCAATGAACACCAGGGTCATGATGGGCGCGTTCTTGGCCTCGGTGGGCGTACCGAACAGAATCGAAAACAGCGACAACAGCACGAACGCGGCCGTGGTGGAGTTGACCGTTTCCCAGCCCAGCCGGGACATCAGGGATACGATGGTAGGGCCGATGTTGCCGCGCACGCCAAAGATCGCCCGAGACAGCGTGAGGCTCGGCGCGCGGCCGCGACGGCCGGCGATGGAGGTCACGCCGACCACGGCAAACGAGCCGACCGCGCCAACCACGGCGACCACGATGGTCTGCCAGATCGCCAAGTGCTGGAACGCCACCAGGGTTGCGCCGAGCGGCAAGCCCAGAATGCTGATATTGGCGGCAAACCAGACCCAGAACAGCTGCAGCGGATGACCGTTGCATTCAGCTTCCGGCACCGGTTCGATACCGCGGGTTTCCAGCTGACCCGCGCCCTGCGGGGTGGATGAAGTGCTCATTGTGTTAGCTCCTGTCGCCGGTGTTGTGGTTGTGGGCAGACCATGAAGTCGGTAGTTCGCGGGGCCGCAAGGGCCCGGCGCATCACCGCAGGGCGGTGGCGCTCTTCGCTTGTTATGGGCGTTGCGGTCTTACTGCGCCCGCAGGTGCAGCAAGCCTTGAACCAAAGGTTCGAGTTCCAGCTGGTTGACCGCCTTGAGCTCGTCGATCAGCGCCGCCGGCCATTGCTCCAGCCCATGGCAGGCGCCCAGCATGGCGCCCAGCACGGCCGCGATGGTGTCGGTGTCGCCGCCCAGGCTTGCCGCCATGCACAGGGCGGCGAACGGTGCCAGGCGCCCACTGGCTACTCGCGATGCCAAAGCGAAGGCGGCCACCACCGACTCCTGAGACGCGACCGAGGTGCCGACCACGTCATAAAGCCGGTCGGCCAGTTGTTCGTCATCACAGCCGTCGACCCACTGACGAACCCAGACGATACGGGGCCCGATGCGCCCGCCGGCGATCCAGTGACCGAACCGTTCGCCGCGCAGCGCCGCGTCGACACCCTGCTGCAAGGCTTGATCGAGGCTGGCACCGTTGATGCCGGCCGAAACCACGGCGGCCACCGCAGCCGCACTGGCAATGCCCAGGTTGGTGTTATGAGTGACCTGGCAAGCCTGCAACACTGCCTGCATGAAGGCTTCAGGATTGGCGATATCGGCAGCGATACCTACCGGCGCGATGCGCATGGCCGCGCCGTTGGTGGTGCCGAAACGCCCGGCCTCCTCCACGGAGTGACCCGCCAGGATCATCTCGATGGCGCGTTTGGTCGACGGCCCCAGCAGATCCTGCGAGCCCTTGGCGCGCATCTGCGCTTCCCAGTCGATCAACGCCGTGGCCAGCACCGACGGCTGGATCACACCCTGGCCGGCCACCAGCAACTCGCCCACCAGAATCGCCTGCTCGGTGTCATCGGTGATCGAGCCCTTGGGCATGTTCGGCGCGATCGGCTGATCGGGGCCGGCATCGCGGAAGGTGGTGATTGCGCAGAATCGCTCCTGGATTTGCGCGCGGCTCAACGATTGCGTCGGCATACCCAGGGCATCGCCCAGCGCCAGACCATAGAAAGCGCCAAGCGCGCGGTTCAACGAGTTCATTGAGCGTCACCAAAATTGAGATGCAAACGGAAATGTACGGGGTCCAGCAAACTCTCGACCTGCTCCATGAAGCGTTTGTCGCGGTCGAAGGTGGTACGCAGCGCTTTCAGGAAAATGCTCCCCGGCGCGCGATCGAGCAGCAGTGCATCCGCGTCGCTGAGCGGCTCGGCACCGATCCACTGGTCACCGTGATCGCCCACATAGCCACAGGCCGCCAACGATGCGGTCAGGGAATCGAACAGCAAGCCGCTATCGGGCAGGTTCTCCAGGCCGTCCACGGCGGGGATGACCGAACGTTCCAGCGACACCAGGCTGCCGTCGGCACCGCGGCGCCGGCGCACCACCGAAACGAACGCCTCATGGCCAAAACGCGCGGTCAGTTCCGGGCGCTCCACTCGGCACAGCTCCAGCACTTCGGTGGCGATGCTGGCGCCCGAGCCGGCCAAGGCTCGCGCCCAGCCTGCCTGCTGATCCAGGGCGATGCCGTCATAGGTCACCACCGAGCCAACACCGGCCTGCGTGGCAATGTAGTTGCGCCGCTTGAGCTCGGACAGTGCCTCACGCAACGTGCCGCGACTGACATCGAACTCCTCGGCCAACTGATGCTCGCCGGGCAGAATTTTGCCGGAGCCCAGTTGGCCGGTTTCGATACGCCGAGCCAGCTCGTCGATCACCCGCTGTTTCTTGTCAAATCGAACATGTCTAATCATGTACAAATTGATACCCCGAACCGCCCCTCTCCGCAAGCATTATTTACCTCCCCCCAAAACCCACCCCCCCCTGTAGCACCGGCGTAA
>NZ_DFUE01000016.1:68315-156148 GCF_002379585.1 Pseudomonas sp. UBA4194 | reverse complement strand
CGAGCCTCAGGACGCCCATGCACTCGTCCGGAAGTTCCACGAACTGCATGAAAAGGCCAACAATGCTGCGAACGCCCTGGTGGCCAGACGCAGTGTAGGCGCGGAGGCAGGTGCGGAGGCAGGTGCGGAAAATGGGGCGGCGGTGCTAGCGGATCCCGGCGAGTACAAGCCCTGGCCTGAAAGTCTGACGAAGTACCTCACCAAGGAGCTGAGCAAAGAATATACGTTCCGCTACTACGTGCTCGATGAGCGCGCATTTGTCGGCTATCAGCCAAAGGAAGTCGATTATGCGCCGCTGCCCCTAGGCAAGGAGCCGGGTGGCGCGGCGATTCTCAAGTCTCTGGTGAGGGTGGACTTCCTGCGCGCGCAGCGGCACCTCGATGACCCGGATGCTGGCAGCTCCGACCGCGCCGAGAGCTTGTCGCGGCGTCTGAGCCGTTTCTATCACCGCAATCTGGAGAAACGTGGCGACGACCATGCAGCGCTCAAAGCGCTCGATACCTCGGAGAAAGAACTGAACTTCCACCTGAAGGAAGTCTTCAGCGACACTCTCAAGCGCCTCGCCAAACTCGGCTATCCAGGCGTCAACAACCCCGAGATCGTGATTCGGGCGGCCTTGGATCCGACCACCGTCCTGGGGCAGGATTCCAAGGTTCACTACGCGGTTCCTGGTGCGATCACCGCGCAACTGCCCGACAGCTACAATGGTCTGGGGTTCAAGAACCTAGTCTATATGGTGGTTGAACTCCTCGACCTGCACGAGCAGTGGAAAGCCGAGGAAGACAAGCGGGCGCCACTGCATCTGGTCTTCATCGAGGAGCCTGAGGCGCATCTGCACGCTCAGATCCAGCAGGTCTTCATCAGGAATGTTTTGCGCCTCCTTGAGGATGCCAACGATCACGCAACGTTTTTCCTCACGCAGCTCGTTGTCACCACGCACTCCCCGCACATTCTCTATGAGCGCGGGTTCTCTCCCATTAGGTACTTTCGCCGTGTTAGCGACCAGTTGGACCATAACACCGAGGTAAGGAATCTTTCGCTCTTCAAGACGTGCGCGGCCGACGCTCCAGCGCGCGAATTCTTGCAGCGGTATCTGAAACTGACACACTGCGATCTCTTCTTTTCCGATGCTGTCATCCTGGTGGAGGGCAATGTCGAGCGTCTGCTCTTGCCAGCCATGATCGAGACGGCGGCCAAGCGCCTGCGTTCCTCCGCCTTAACCATCCTTGAAGTCGGTGGCGCGTTCGCGCATCGGTTCCAGGAATTGATTGCCTTCGTTGGACTTACTACGCTGGTCATCACGGATCTGGACAGCGTAGCGGTCAAGACGGATGCCGAGAATGCCGCCGAGCAAGACACAGGAGCCGGTGCTTTCGACGGAAATAACGAGGAAGACGACCTGAAGGCCTTCGAGCTCGAAGACGACGACGAAGCAGCACCGGGCGGCAAGAAGAGGTCCAAGAAGCGTGGCAGCACCTGCCATGCTCACGTGGAGGGTGCGTTCACGTCCAACCAAACCCTTATCAGTTGGATCCCTAAGAAACGGTTGGTTGCCGAACTCTGGGAAGTCACGGCGGAGCAAAAAACGCTATCGCTTGCCGAGGGGACCAGCGCTGAGGTTCGGGTGGCCTATCAAACCAAGGTTTTGGTGACGGTGGGTGCCACGACCTCGCAGCTCTGCGGCCGCACGCTTGAGGAGGCCTTCGGTCTTGAGAACTCCGACTGGTGTCAGGCTGAGGCTAACCGCTCGGTCGGACTCAAGCTGAAGCGCGCACCAAACAGCCCTGAGGAACTGGCTGAGAAGTTGCACGAAAGGGTGATCGGCAAGAACTTCGACAAGACTCGCTTTGCGCTGGAGGTCCTCGCAAGCGGGCCGCTCAACTGCTGGAAAGTCCCCACGTACATCGCCGAGGGCTTAGCCTGGCTCGAAACCAAAGTGGCCCACGAGATTGAGGCGGACGCGGCTATTGCCAACGAGGTCGAGGCAATTGGGCCGACTGCAGCCGGTGTTGTCGCCATTATTGCAGGCGCGGGGCAGACGATATGAGCAGACGAATTGATAGCCCAGACACCGACGCCGACCGCGAGATCCACGCGTGTATTGCCGAGACCCCCCCGCAGCCGTTCGTGGTCCGCGCCGGCGCAGGTTCCGGCAAGACCACCTCTCTTATCAAGGCGCTGGACTGGGTGATCTCAGAGCACGGCGCCAGCATGCGGGCGAAGAAGCAGAAGGTCGCCTGCATCACATATACGGACCTCGCCGCCAAAGAAATCTTGGCGGATGTCAACGACGACCCGCTGGTTCATGTCTCGACCATCCACAGCTTCTACTGGTCTATTACCAAGACGTTTCAGGCAGACATTAAGGTTTGGCTACAGAACGACATCCGCAGGCGGATCACCGAACTGGAAGAAGAATTCAAGAACTACAGCTCGCGTGTCCGGCAGACTACACGCGACAGGAACAAGGCTGACCAGGAGCGTTATGCCCGAAGCCTTGAGACTATTGCTGGCGTCAAGACTTTCAACTACGGCGTGGGCAGTGACTACGCGAAGGGCGTCCTCGGCCACGAGGACATCCTTCAGCTCGCCGATTTCCTGCTGCAAAATCGCCCGCTGTTCCGACGGGTCGTAGCTCTGAACTTCCCGTTTGTGTTCATTGACGAGAGTCAGGACACGTTCCCGAGCGTAGTGAGGTCCTTCAAGGAAGTGGAAGCCCAGATGCGGCGCAAGTTCTGTCTCGGTTTTTTTGGCGACCCGATGCAGGCGATTTTCATGAGAGGGTCGGGGGACATCCCGCTTGAGGACCATTGGCGGGCTATCACGAAAGCGGAGAATTTTCGCTGTGCGAAGCAGATCCTTGACGTTGCCAACGCCGTGCGCGCGCAGGGCGACGGCATGGAGCAAGTCCGCGGCCTGCACGAAAGGATTGATGGAGAACTCAAGCCGGTGGAGGGCTCGGCCCGGATGTTCGTACTACCGAACACGCTGAACCGAATTGAGGCCCTGGCGAGAATCCGGGCGTGGAGCGCGGCGACGAACAACGACGAGGGTTGGACGACCCCAGACATCGCGCTCAAGATTCTTGTCATCGTGCATCGCATGGCCGCAAACCGGCTCGGCTTCGGTGGCATCTACTCGGCGCTGAACGATAAGACATCGGAGGGCATGAAGCAGGGGATGCAGGATGGCACCGGCTGGCCCGTTCGACCGTTCCTAAGTTTTGCGCTACCGATCGTTGCTGCCGTGAAAGCCGGCAACGAGTTCGCGGCGATGAACCTCCTCCGGAAGTTCAGCCCGCGTCTGGCGCCAGGGGCTCTTACCGGCCGACGTGCCGCGGCTGTATTGCGAGAGCTGCACGCTGCTATGTCTGGACTTGTCGCCATGCTGGACGAGGCAGGGACCACCATTGGTGACATAGCACTCCATCTCTGTGACACGGGTCTTTTCGAGTTCGACGATCGCTATGCGCGTGTTCTCGGATTTGTCAGGGATGTTGCAGACGCTGCCCAGGAGCCCGAGGCTTCTGATGCAGTTCCGGCCGAAGGACTATCCTCAGATGCGGCAATGGCCAAGTTCTTCAAGTGCTCGGCACAAGAGCTCTGGGCCTATGAGTGCTATGTCTCAGAAGGGTCTCCCTATGCTACACAGCACGGTGTGAAAGGAGCGCAGTTCGAACGCGTCATGGTGGTGATGGATGAGGAAGAAAGCGACTACCGAACGTACAACTACGAACGTGTCTTCGCGAGCGCTGAGGCCCGTGCTGCAGATCGTGCACGAGCACTAGGCGGTGATGAAAACACTTGGAGCCGAACGCTGCGACTGCTTTACGTCTGCTGCACTCGCGCCCAGCGGGGGCTAGTACTAACGTTCTTTGTCGCCGATCCGACGACCACCTTGGAAAATGTCGTGGCGAGCGGGATCTTGCCGCGAAGCGCAGTCTTTACACAGGAAGTTTTAGCTGGATGGCCATAGACAAATGATTGTCTGACCTACTTGAAGCAAGAGCCGAGCGGTAGGCTCCCGCCGTGGCAATTGGTAGCTACCGGGTGGTAACTCTGCGGGTGTGATCGACAGCGATTGGCCGATTTCTGCCCGCCGTGAGAGTCAGAAAACGACCCATTGCAGTCGGTCAGGGTGAGGCTAGGAGTCGCTGAGAAACGGGTGTACAGAGGGGGCTCAATGCGCTGGCTGAGGCCTCCGCTTGTAAGGTGGATTAATAGGCGGCAAGCAGTCTTTGAATTCCGCATAAATGCCAGCCATTTTTCCAGTCTCCGTTGGGACGCCCGCAAGGATGAGAAGCAGATTTCCAGCGATTCCGAGCAGCCCATTCGAGTGCCGTACTACCATCAAAACCAGATCTTGTGGGAAACCTTTCCCGTGCCGATTGACGGCATGGATACCCCCATGCACGAACGAACTTAGAGGTCGCCACGAGTAGTGTTTGAACTCCTTTAGATGCGCCACCGGCGCGTGAGGCGCGTTCTCCTCAATAGCCACCAACATTTGGCTGAGCATGGGGATTTTGCTGGCCTTCTTAGCGGATTCGTCATCAAGGTCCGCAAGCATCAATTCAGCCTGGCTATCTGTCGCTACGTAAAGCGTCCAGATTGCTCGAACAAGAGATTCATACTGAACCCTAACGAGAGCCGCAGCAGATGTATACAAGCTTGCCGCCACGAGATGCTTCACGCTTCTAGCATGCTGGAATCCCAGGCTCGCGAGTGACCTGGCTGCCTGGATGCGACTGGCCCTATCGACTAGTGGGAGTGCTAGGAAACCTGCAAGACGGTCTTCCAGTAACGCCGAGCGCGCGAGCAATTGATCTATGACCACTTCGAGTTTTCCTGATGAGATCCTTAAGCTCGGTATTCTACTGACAGCAAGCTCTCCTCGGGTCGATAGTCTCTGGTCAAGAGAGGCGAGCCTCGACCCGTAGCAGCCGCTCGGTACCGGCGGAGATCGCCAAAAACAGAAATGGGCAAGGCAATATAAGCTCCCTTAGCTGGAACAGTAATGTTAAAAAGACACTTTTCTCTGGGAGGGGCGAGCTATGACGGGCGAGGTAGGCTTTTGTGATTGGCGTCCTTGGTCTGAACGGACAGAACTCGAAGGGAAGAATCTGCCAGGCGTGTACTTTATCGCGCGCAGTAGAAAGAAGCCTGACAACTACCGGGTAAACAACGATTTCATCATCTACATTGGCGAAACTACAGGCCAGACGTTGGCTGACCGGTTACGTCAATTCAACACGTCGGCATTCAGCGAACGGCCCGGACATTCCGGAGGCAATACTTTCAGGTTGACCCTTCTCGAAACGACGCCGCTTGAGCATCTTTGGGTTTCGGCATGCCCCGTCGACATGGGCCAACCTTACACCACTGCCTACATTAAACACTTAGAGCGAAAGCTGCTCTGGAAGTATGTGTGCACGTGGGGCAGATATCCTGATTGCAATCGCAGTTGACTAACGAGCTTCCAGTCCACGTGCTGATCGCACTGGTGGAGGTCGGTGACTGATCACAATACTGATGTTGCTGACAGTCCGCTTTTGGCCGATAGAAGCTGGTGAGGCCCACGTCAGCCTCGGTACATGCGCTAACCAGCTCGAGAGTGCTCTGGACGAAGATGGCAGCTCAGACACCAGACAACCCCCGTTAACAGAAGTACGATGGCCACCATTTCATAGGCATCGGGTAACCGCTGTTCCCATATAAAACCAAAAACCAGCGCCGCCAGTGTCTCGATCACCAGCACTTGCCCGCTGAGGGCCAGCGGCAGAAGTCGGCTCGCCTGATTCCAGCACGCGCCACCCACGACCGAAGAGAGAAGGGCAACGCCCCCTGCCACGAGGAAGAAGTGCAGCCATTCGCCGCTGCCATGGGTATCTGCCTGAAAAGCCAGGACACGCACCGCCAGAAGCAGCGACTGAGCGCCCGTCATGACCCCCGTCAGCAGGGCCCAGTCATGGGGCCCGATGCTGGTTACCTGAACCAGCCGCCGGGCATTGCTTACGGCAAACCAACTCCACGTCACCAAGGCACCTGTGGCGCATAGGATCCCGCCGATGTTTGCCGAGCTGTCAGGCGCGTCGCCATCGATCAGTGCGTGCCAACTGATGAGCACGACTCCAGCCAATGCGCAGCACAGCGAGGGTAGCAGCTTGGGGAGTGAAACCGCATTTGCGTCGTGTCGACCTGCCAAAGTTACCAACACCGGGATGAGCCCGACGATCAGAGACGTCGTCGCAATGCCCACTAGCTGCACACCGGTCCCCACCAGCGCGTAGTAGATGATATTGCCGATCAGGCTGAGCCAGAAGAGTGACTTCCAGTCGGCCCAGCCAACGTTTGCGCAAACCTGCCGCCAGCGGGGCATCAGCAGAACCGCCGAAATGGCGCCGTAGCAGAGAAATCTGAGCACCGCGAATTGCACGCCGCTCAAGCCTTGAGTGAGCTGCGGCCCGAGAAATATCACTCCCCAACACAGCCCCGCGCAAACCCCGTAAACAATACCCTTGAGCAACGTCCGATCAACAAACATTTCACCTGCGCTCCAAAGACTGAGGCGTGAAGTCTGATGCGCGGGGGTTGGGGAGTATTGTCAGTAACTGTGGGATTTTTTACCCAGAATGCTTTTGCGTCTTACGATAGGCAGCCGGGGTGGTGGCGCTTACACGTTGCATGGTTCGCGTCAGCGCAGCCTGATCGCAAAAGCCTGCACGCAAGGCGATCTCGGCTATCGACAGGGAGGTACCACGCAACCATCTTTGAGCTTCCTGGATGCGTAACTCCGTCAACCAGGCTTGCGGACTCATCGCGAACATCTGCCTGAAGCGCTGGTGTAACTGGCTCATGCTCATGTTCGCGGCCTGGGCCATGATTTCATTGCTCCAGTTCGCCCCAGGATTCGCCCGCAAGCGGGCGATCAACTGCTCCATAGGGGAGGGAGGACTGAACGTGTCAGAGGCCAGTGAGGACAGAAGCAGAGCGCCCAACTGTGGAGCACCGAAGGCCAGTTGCTCATTCCCTGTCAGCTCGGCGAACTCGATCAACCGCCGTGTTGCCGGTGAAATAGGCAGGTATGTCTTCTGAGCCACACGCTCCATCCGGAGCGTCTCCAGCAACGTCGGAGCGCAGTCCAGCACCAGAAAACGGCTGCCTGCGTGACTGAGCTGGGAGTGCACCGATCCCGGCGTGACGATCGCTGCCAATGACTGGTCAATGCACCCGCCGCGACCGTCCACGTCAATTTCCATTTGGCCACGAACCGGCAGGACCAACTGGGCATGGTCATGGGAGTGGTGACGGTTCTCACACTCATAGCTGCGGATTTGGAGGTTCAGAAGCATGGCGGCATCATTGGAGGCAGTGTGGACGTGGTTGATTCTAACACTGGGAGGCGGGCCGTTGATTGCGCAAGGAATTACCGTCAACCGGGGACATTGACGTCGGACAGGCTGGGAGCCTTCAAACCGGCCGGTTTAGAAATACCAAAGGTGCTGCCAGAGCGGAATCGGTCCGGACTTCGTGAGCGCTCGATTTTTGCTCCTTGTGCGACTGCTGCCGTTCACGACAGGCCGCTATCGACCCTTAGAAGAATCTGGCTGCTTCTTCACCTGGGAACCCTAATAACGGGAACCCAGCACTTCTCCTGCTGCAATGCGTGAGAAAACAACGTGAGGATCTGTTTGGCACCAGTATCTAAAGAAAAAAAGAAGAGGTTCATCCTCTCCAAAAACCTGCGTTACTGGGCTCTCAATTGGTAGCACCAGTTTAGGCGCCTCCCATTGCTGTGCGAGAACACCAATTGGTTGGCCTGACGCGCAGATAATCCAGGTAGCTTCATCTCCACTGATGCTGGGCAGGTAGTGCATGGCCTGTATGGCTTCTAACACTGTACCCAATGTTGCAGTCGGATCGAGCTTGACTGAGTTGGCATGGCTGATCAGATCGTCACCCTCGTGGACGCTGTCTCGATCAATGGCAAGTATCAGCAAATATGACCCCCTCAGAAAATTGTATTCAGACTAAAGATCGTATGGGGCTGAACGGGAAGCTGTCCACAGTCTGCTTCTGGCCGAAAGCGGACACCGCTTTAACGTTCCGTTTAACTGAATTCCGTGCGTACATATTGAGCCGCTCAGCAAAAAACTCTCTGGAAGATGCTGTGAACCACAGTATCTATTGCGATCGCTCGTTGTCGGCGCAGGTTCATACCCATCCTAGGTGAGCACCGTTGTTTAGATGCACTGAGCAACCGCAACAGCCGAGCTGTCGCGGATCGTCTGCTATTAACGGTTTGCGTCCGCTAGGCCAATCTCTATGAAGCGAACAGAACTCTCCATGGCTTGCTGACCTTCGGGTAGCATCATGGCGTAGAAGTGCCAGGCATGAAACATCGCAGGCCATACTTCCAAATTGACGCGAACGCGGTTATCCGCGAGGTGAGTTGCAAGGCGCATCGCATCACTCAACATCAGTTCGTTCTCGCCGATCTGCACCAAGATTGGTGGAAGACCGGTAACGTCCGCGAACACAGGTGAGGCCAGCGGATGATTGGCCAATGTGTCGCCTAGGAATGCTCTGGCGAGAATGTCTAGGACAGGCTTGGAGTTCAGAGGATCCAGACCTTCACGGTTACTCATGGAAGCACCGGTGTGTTCAAGATTCGCCCATGGTGAGATGGAGGAGCCAACCGCAGGCAATGGCAGCCCTTTCGATTTAGCCGCAACCATGACGCTGACAACCATCGCGCCGCCAGCCGACTCGCCACAGAACGCAATTTTGTTCGCCGGGATTTTCTGCTCAAGCAGCCACTCGTAGGCGAGCAGTGTGTCGTCAATAGAGGCTGGAAACTTGTGCTCAGGGGCAAGGCGATAGTCAGGCATGTACACACGAGCACCGAGCATTTTCGCGTAGTTGCCGCCGATACCGTGGTAGCCATCTGGACGTCCTACAATGTAGGCGCCGCCGTGGATGTACATCACGACCCCTTCGGTTTTGATCTCGTCCGGAGTAACCAGTGTGCCGGGTACGCCACCCATGTCGACTGCTTCGAATTTAACGCCAACTGGCGCTAGATTTTGCGCGAGCATTTTCGCGTAAGAGTCGCGGATGTCGCTCATTCTTGTGGTGGTATCGATTCCCTTAAGTACGGGTACCAGATCGCTGAGGCTGTTGGCCCAGGTTTGGACGGCTGCTTGGACTTTAGTGTTCATAATGACCTCAATTGATCGTTGGGAGTGGGTTGGCTAATTGAGATACTATGCTTGTTATTGGGGAATAGGGTTCCCCATAACAGGTGCTAAGCCGCCCGAACGTCGAGACCACAGAGGCCGTATGGAACTCCATAACCTGAATGATATCGCCGCGTTTGTAAGCTCGGTAAACGCGGGAAGCTTCACTGCGGCGGCGAAGCAACTTGGCCTCACGCGCTCTGCGGTGGGGAAGTCGATAGTCAGGCTCGAAGCTCGTTTACAGGTACGTCTACTGAATCGCACCACTCGTAGTTTGAGCATGACCGATGACGGCCAGGTTCTTTATGAGCGCTGTGTGGGTGTGCTTCAGGATCTGGACGACGTGGAGGATGCCCTTGCGTTTCGTCGTTCGACACCCAGTGGGCGACTGCGGATGAGCCTGCCAGTTGCGCTGGGCAGACTTCATGTCCTTCAGCATATTGAGTGCTGCCTTGAGGATTGGCCCTCCCTGAGCGTGGACATCACCTTTTCTGACAGGCTGGTCGATTTGATCGATGAGGGATTTGATTTGGCCATGCGCATCGGGCCACCGAAGGAAGACTCTCGGTTGCTAACGCGCACTGTGGCGTACCAACAAATGATTACTTGCGCTTCACCCAAGTATTTGGCTGAGCATGCCGAGCCCAAAACGCCTGAGGATTTATCCGAGCACCAGTGCCTACACTTCGTGAGCGGTGGGAGATTGCTTCCTTGGAATTTTCGCGTGAATGGTAGCCCTGTGTCCGTTACTCATGGTGGAAGGCTACAGATGGATAGTGCTGAGTCATTACACCAGTCAGCTGTCGCTGGCCTGGGCATCGCGACTCTTCCTTCCTACGTGGTGAACGACGATTTGAGGAGCGGCAAGCTTGTTCAATTGCTCGCTGGGTATGCAGAGGCCGCAGAGCCTATTCGGGTGATCTACCCTAGCAAGCGGCACTTATCTCCCAAAATTCGACTCTTCATCGATAAGCTCGTGGAGGCTTGGTCACCATGCCCGCCTTGGGAGCATCCTTCCGTTGAAGCCATTCCTCTGCTCGCCCTCTGAGTGATGCGGGGGGTGCTTTGGCTCGAACGACCGCTTCTGGCCGATAGCAGCCGTTGGCCCACCGTTCAGAAACGCAACGCTCCTTCAAGCCCCAACCTTGCCTTCCCCCACCACCTCCGCTAACCTCCACACCGTCGCTGCAAATTCAGCGACCGGGTTTAGCAGCTCGAACAATTCGTCAGGCGCACAGCGCCTCCATACCCATTGCCGGCGTTTTTTTTCGCCTGCAATGTCGATCTATGGCGGCTGTGCGTGGGGCACCTTCGGGTGCGCCGGGTGCCTGACGGTCCGGTCTGCTAACCCGCGCACAGCTGCCACCCTTTTCGTTTAGCAGCGGAAGGTGGCAGTTCAACCGAGCCGTCAGGAGTTGCACCATGGTCAAGCCGACCCCCGATCCCCCCGTTACCAAAATCTCTACCGATCATCCGTTGTTTCATTTCCCATCGGACCTATCCGAGCGGGACGGCAACGTGCTGGCTGAGCGTTTTAAGCGTCAGCGGGCGTTGCTGGAACAAGCGAGAAGAAATGCGCAACGCCAAGTTCAGCCGCGGCGGCGGTTTTGGGAGTTTTGGTTGTGGTAGACCGCGGAGCGGCTATCGCGGGCAGAGCCTGCTCCCACAGGTGCTTGTGGGAGTATTCACGGATAACAAGGAGTTTGACCATGATCGAAATCACAGAAACCAATGTCTTGCCTTTCGGCCGTTATGGCTCGGACAAACAGCCGCTATTCAGCGTCAATCCGGGAGTTGCGCTGGAAGACGCGTTGACGCAATTGTCCCATCTGCTGACCTGCGCCCAAGCCTCGGCATCTGAAATGTGCGATGCGAGGGTGGTGGATCCCGGATTGCTTGGCGCAACTGTGCACTGTATCGAGGGCGCGAAGGCGCTGGTGGATGCGCTATTGATACGTGGCTAGGCGTTAAGCTGGCGCGTTGTCCGATAGATAAATCTAAGTCAAATGGCGCGATTTCATTAATCGCGCCATGAATCGCGCCAGAAGTTGGCGCGATTCACAAAATCGCGCCACAATTGCGCCAACCCTTTTTCGACTCGCAAGCGGCATGCCACATATGGAAGGCCGATTCGCCAGCACGCCGTGGACATCAGCAAAAGCGTGTACCGACCGCTGTCGGCGCCTCAGGCCATAGATCCATTGCTCAGCGAAGTGCTGAACAAAGCCAACCAGATCATCGATCCGTTCGAGCAGTCCTTCTTCGTAATGGTGCATCTGCCCTATCTGCAACCCTTTGCCGACATCAATAAGCGCACCTCGCGACTTGCGGCAAACCTGCCCTTGTTCCGTGCCAACCTGTGCCCACTGACATTTCTCGACGTGCCGGAGGTTGCCTACAGCTGGGCGACTTTGGGTGTCTACGAGATGACGCGTGTGGAACTGCTCAGGGATCTGTATGTGTGGGCCTACGAGCGCTCCGCGCAGGAGTATCTGGTGATCCGGCAAGAGCTGGCCGAGCCCGATCCTATCCGTCTCGCGTGGCGTGAGCTGATCAAAAGCACGGTACGGGAAGTGGTGCTGCAGTTCGAACACGATCCGCTTGTGATCATCCGGCAGCGGGTGGCGGCCGAGGTTGCGCAGGATGAGCGGGAAGGCGTTGAGGCGGTGATTATCGAAGAGCTGCAGCGCCTGCACGAAGGCGTGCTAGCGCGTTATCGGCTCAGGCCGTCGGAGTTGGAGGTCTGGCGGAGGAGGGGGGTTAGCAGGGGGTGATGTTGAAGGCTCAGGTGGTAGCGCTTGGATGGGTGCGGTAAGCGCAGCCATCGAGTTTTGCCAGCCACTTGCACGTCATCGCGAAGCTTTGCCGAGGTGAAGGAGCTGTTTTTTCCGTATGGTGGGACGCGGCCAGTTGTGAATGACTGTTTTCGGCCCTTAGAAGACATCCGGCTGCTTCTTCAGCTGGGAACCCTAATAAAGGGAACCCAGCACTTCTCCTGCTGCAATGCGTGAGAAAACAACGTGAGGATCTGTTTGGCACCAGTATCTAAAGAAAAAAAGGAGAGGTTCATCCGCTCCAAAAACCTGCGTTACCGGGCTCTCAATTGGTACCACCAGTTTGGGCGCCTCCCATTGCTGTGCGAGAACACCAATTGGTTGGCCTGACGCGCAGATAATCCAGGTAGCTTCATCTCCACTGATGCTGGGCAGGTAGTGCATGGCCTGTATGGCTTCTAACACTGTACCCAATGTTGCAGTCGGATCGAGCTTGACTGAGTTGGCATGGCTGATCAGATCGTCACCCGCGTGGACGCTGTCTCGATCAATGGCAATTGTCAGCAAATATGACCCCCTCAGAAAATTGTATTCAGACTAAACATCGTATGGGGCTGAACGGGAAGCTGTCCACAGTCTGCTTCTGGCCGATTTCTGCCTTTCGCCACCGGCAGATATGGGTCGAGAGCAGGATTTTATGCTGGCAAGGGGCCGTATGCTCGATAGCTATCTATCAGCGTGTCAAATAGCGAAATGTCCGATCGGCTTCTGGCGATCAACTGAGCACCTGCCACGGCCGAAAAAATCGCACGGGCCCGTTTTTCACTGTCTTCTGGCTTGCATACGTTGGCCGCTATGAGAAGTCTGCTTAGCCAGGCCACATTGACCTCCGCGAAAGCCTGAATTTCCTTCGTCATCTCTTCCGGCAAACTGTCGGTTTCTGCGCCCACAAAGCTGCCCAGACAAAGACGGTTATCGGCCTCCAGTGAGCGACGAAATATCTCGGGAAAACGACGCAGTGCATCGAGCGCATCTGGCGTTTCCAGAAAGATCACTTCAAGTGCGGCAGCACCGTCTTCCCAGTACCGCCTGGCGACAGCAACACCAAGATCAGCCTTGCTCGGGAAGTGGTAATAAATACTCGCGGGCTTGATTCCCACCTCAGTGGCCAGATCGCGGAAATTCAAGCCGTTGTAGCCTTTGGACTGGGCGATGTTTCGTGCCGCCAGCAGAATGGCTTCTCGGGCGTTGATCGTCATTGCTTAGCCTTAGTCTTTGGATAGGTTATCGGAAGATCGCCATGCTAAATCAGAAAGCCTACCTTTTGTTAGGTAGCGGCGATAAGGAACGGTCACCGGCAGATGAGGCGCCTTGTCACACATCCCTGCATCCCCGCGCGCCGGGTCACAAATAGCTCCGTCGGGAGCGCCATGTGCGATCCCAACGACTCTACCCACCCAGCAAGATGTCACTCAGACGGCGAATCCAGCTCCGGAATTCCGCTGCTCCGATCAGCATAGGCAGCCTGGAAGCTAGGGCGTTTCTGCCAGCGCTGCCAGTAGGCATCGAGGAACTCGAAACGCTCATCCAGAGGGGTGGCGTTCACAGGGAACTTGGAGAAGGCAATCGCGGTTGCCAGCGTGATGTCAGCAAAGGTTGGAGCATGGCCGCCCAGCAACCATTCACGGCCATCGGACAGATGACGATTGACCAACGCCGCATGGGCTAACGCTTCCTTGCGGCAGTGCTCGCCCCACGCCTCATTCTTTGTCAGTTCAAGCTTGAAGCCCAACCCGGTGTGCAACACGTGAAACGCCGTCACGATCCGGTAAAGGATATGCACCCAGACGCGGTTATCCCACATGTTATCGAGTCCCTGCTCCAACGCGGTCTCGCCCATGATCTTGCGGCCTGGATAGGACTGGTCGAGATAGCGAACGATAGCGGCCGTTTCGGAAATGAAGCTGCCGTCTGCGAGTTTCAACGTGGGCGTTTCACCCCATGGATTCATATTGAGGTGACGCCATCCGCGCTGCTCGCCCCCAGGGGCCATGTCATAAATCGTTTCTTCGAACTGGTCCGCTATTCCCTTTTCGTGCATGAACAGACGCAGGCGTTGAGGGTTGGGAAAAGCGGATGGCGATGTGAGGAGTTGCAGTTTAGCGGTCATGGTCAGCTCCACGAGGAAGAGGATTTCTACCTAACGTTCGTTAGGTTTGGATAAATTATCTCTCTCCTTACGGCATGTCAACACCTACCTAACACTTGTTAGTTTTGCAGATTGCTGATTCCCAAGCGCGCATGACCACGGCCTCGCGGGAGGAGCACCAGAGGGGGTCTGAAACTGCCGCAGATTTGCCTGATCCTCTCGGGCTTGTCGAGCATGTCCTACGGCGGGTTTGTGTTGCGGCTCAGCCGGCCGTGACCCTCATGCCGCCGTCGGCCATGACCACCGACCCGACCATGAAGCTGGCCCGATCCGAGGCCATGAACGCGACCACTTCGGCGATTTCTTCCGGTCGGGCGGCGCGTCCGATCGGTGCGGCTTCGCCATGTTGGGCGAGAAAGGCAGGGCCATCGTCGACCACGTTGTTGAGGATGTTGGTCATCACATCGCCGACACCGACAGCATTGACGCGCGACGCTGCGTTGCAAATTTACGATCGATGCACACAGACACAAATAGGCAAAAGTTGCGCAGGTTTCGGCACGCGCCGACGACGCTCGTGCCCTTAATCTATTCGACGTACCCCGCAGTAACGAACGCATCTTCAGCGGTCGGTGCTGAACTTCAATGGAGACAGCAGGAGCTACGGATATGTCGAACATTCGAAACAAAGTCGTCCTGATTACCGGTGCAAGCAGTGGTATTGGTGAAGCAGCGGCCAGGTTGATCGCCGCCAAAGGCGCGCATGTGGTCCTTGGTGCCCGCCGTACTGAGCGTCTGGACAAGCTGGTCAGCGAGATCCAGGCCGAAGGTGGTTCCGCAAGTGCCTGCGCACTGGACGTTACGGAGCTGCAATCGATGCACGCGTTCGTGGCATTCGCCAAGACGCAACATGGCAAGGTCGATGTGATCATCAACAATGCTGGGGTGATGCCTTTGTCTCCGTTGGCTTCGTTGAAGGTCGACGAATGGAACCAGATGCTCGATGTCAACGTTCGCGGTGTGCTGCACGGTATTGCCGCCGTCTTGCCGAACATGCAGGCGCAGGGTTTCGGTCAGGTCATCAACATCTCGTCCATTGGTGGCCTGGCGGTTTCTCCGACAGCGGCGGTGTACTGCGCGACCAAATTCGCAGTCCGGGCTATCTCGGATGGTCTGCGCCAGGAGACGGACAAGATCCGGGTTACCGTGGTGTGCCCGGGCGTCGTCGAGTCCGAACTGGCCGATACGATTTCCGATGAGGTGGCACGCGAGGAAATGAAAGCCTTCCGGCGTGTGGCGCTCAATGCAGACGCCATTGCGCGAGCGCTCGCCTATGCCATCGAGCAGCCCGACGATGTTGATGTGAGTGAGATTGTGGTTCGGCCGACAGCCAGTCCACACTGAGGAGTATTGGGCGAAAGGCACAAATTGGTCGGAGCAGTCGCTTTAGCAGCGGCTGCTCCTATCATGAACGGCAACTAATGGCCGATTTCTGCCTGCCGCGAAGGGCAGCAGTCGACCCAAATCGGACGGGGGCCACAGGCAAAAAAATCGGCCAGAAGCGGGATCGAAGGGTCAGCGACTACAGGTCTAACCTAATGTTGTAGAAACGGCCACTTCAGCCAACCCCCAAGCAAAAAGAGGCGCAACATCAGTTGTGCCTCTTGTCATGAACGGGTGAGGCGCCGCTCACCAACGGTCTAGATTGTCGCCATATCGATCACGAATCGGTACTTCACATCGCTCTTCTGCATGCGCTTGAACGCCGCTTCGATCTCATTCATTTCGATCATTTCAATGTCAGAGGTGATGCCGTGCTTTGCACAGAAGTCGAGCATTTCCTGCGTTTCAGCAATCCCGCCGATGAGCGAGCCTGCGAGTTGGCGACGTTGGAAAATAAGATTCGCGACGCCTGGAGATGGATGCGGGCTGTCTGGCACACCCACCATAGTCATGGTGCCGTCTCGTTTGAGCAGTGACATGAACGCATCCAGATCATGTGGGGCTGCTACGGTGTTCAAAATGAAGTCGAAGCTCTTGGCGTGAGCTGCCATTTCTGCCGGGTTACGCGAAACCACAACTTCATCTGCACCCAGTTCCAGCGCGGCTTGCACCTTGGCCGGTGAGGTCGTGAACGCCACAACGTGAGCACCCATGGCGTGCGCCAGTTTCACACCCATGTGACCCAAGCCGCCGATGCCTACGATACCGACTTTCTTACCAGGACCAGCCTGCCAGTGGCGCAGCGGAGACCATGTCGTGATACCTGCGCAAAGCAAGGGCGCGACCGCAGCGAGTTGTGATTCGGGATGAGTGATTTTCAGGACGAAATGCTCGTCGACTGTGATGCCGTCCGCGTATCCGCCGTAAGTATTTTCCCCGCTGCCATCAAGCCAGCCGTTGTAGGTCTGCTGCCATCCGTGTGGACCTTCGCAGTATTGCTCCAGCCCTTCATCGCATGAATCGCAGTGGCGGCAGCTGCCGACCATGCAGCCCACTCCGACAAGATCGCCGACATTGTGTTTTGTCACAGAGGCACCGATTGCGCTGACGCGACCGACGATCTCATGTCCTGGTACCAATGGATAACGCATGCCAGGCCATTCGCCACGGGCAGCATGCAGATCGGAATGGCACACGCCGCAGTACATGATTTCAATAGCAACGTCGCTGGTGCCCAGTACACGGCGAGGAATATGCGTAGGTGCGAGCTGAGAGGTGGGTGATTGGGCCGCATAGGCTTTGTATTTCAAAACGGAATTCCTTGATCGCAAAGTTGATTAGCCGAGGGGGAGAGGCGTGGGTGGCTGACCCCCTCGGCTGTTCTGTCTAAAGACTTGGTTATTCGCCGGGGTAAGGGGCTTCAACGCTCCAGGAATCGGGCTTCTGACTATGCAGTGCCCAAAAAGCTTCGGCGATTCCAGTTGCCTCTTTGGAGTCAGGCTGGACCAGCGTTGAGACCGTAACGCAGGCAACGTGAACGCCTTGAGCTTTGCTGGATTCAAACAGGCCATGCGCCAAAGCCCGAATGCCCGCCTTGAGTGGTTACCCTTCGAACTGGTGGTAAACCTTCGCAATGACTTTCCAGGCACCGTCGATTTTGATCAGCGTCAGGTAATCGTTGTAGTCAGCGCCAATAGCATCTTTTTCCATATCGACGCGTACCACGGCGGTGGTCGGTGTGATGGCCAGGACATCCAGGCGAGTGGTGATGTCTGGAGCAGTGCCGTTGGTTTCTACAAACTTGTAGAGGTTGTCGATCGGCCCACCCAGCAGTTGACCGTTGGTGAAGCCGTACATCACGGCGTCCTTATGAAATGCCTCCTCGATGGTAGCAACGCTGCCTACACGCAGGCCTTCAACGTATTTGCTGGCTGTTTCAATGACTGCGTTGTAATCGCTTGTTGGGACGGCTTTGATGTTCTTCATAGGGTAATTCTCCTGAGGTGGGGTACGAATATCACTGGGTTGCATCCACGACGAGCCGATCACCAATCCTGACGCGTAGGGGAGATGATGAGATCGTTCACGGTTACGTTTGCTGGCTGATTGAGTGCGTAGATCACGGCACGGCTGATGTCCTCAGGCGCGATAGCGATCTCATTGAGTGCCTTGGCGGCTTTGCGGCCTTCGGGGTCGGTCACTTTGTCGGCCCAACCGGTATTGATCACGCCCGGGCTTACCGTGTTGACACGGATGCCATGCTGCACGCCCAGCTCCTTGCGCATGGATTCGGTCATTGCCTGAACGAAGAATTTGGTAGCGCTGTAAACACCGGCAGCGGGTCCGACCTGATGCCCTGCGACGGAGTCCATGTTCAGAATCTGACCGGACTTCTGCTGGACCATGAATGGCAGAACGGCCGCGATGGAGTTCAGGTACCCCTTGATGTTCACATCAATCATGGCGTTCCAGTCCTGGGTCGCGAGATCGACCCAGTTGGAGAACAGCATCAGGCCAGCGTTGTTCACCAGAATATCCACCGAGCCATAGGTGTCGTTGGCGAACTGTGCCATCGCCAGGGTTTCGTCCGGTTTGGTCACGTCCGTCACGTAGCTCAACACTTCGTGACCGGCAGCGCGCAATTCGCTCACCATGACGGCGAGACCTTCTTCGTCTCGAGCAGCGGCGATGACGTTGGCGCCATTGGCAGCCAGCGCTTTAGCCGTTGCTGCGCCAATGCCAGAGGAGGCGCCTGTGACGATGACGGTTTTCTTGTCGAGATAATTCATAGCGTGTTCCTTTTGTCGCGGTACATCTGGAATCAGGGATTGATGACAGAGAGCAGAGCTGTGCTGACCTCAGTAATTACCCAGCGGCCAGTCGGTGTAGCCTTTGGCGCCGCCGCCGTAATACGACTCACGAGGAGCAATGGTCAGTTCTGCACCATGGCGCAACCGCGCAACGAGGTCCGGGTTGGAAATGAACAGACGACCGAATGCCACGGCGTCGATCTTGCCTTGCGCGCGGCGCTCGACAGCCATCTCCAGGTCGTAGTTGTTATTGCCAATGAACGGGCCATTGAACTGGGCACTCAGTGCGTCCATGTCGACACCTTCCGGGACTTCTCTGGAAGTAGCAGTGGCGCCTTCGACAAAGTGCAGGTAGGCCAGATCGAATTTATTCAGTTGTTGGATGAGGTAGCTGTGAAGGCCCATGACGTTGCTATCGGGGGGCGTGTTTCCAGCATCGGGTGTCACCGGCGACAAGCGAATACCTACGCGGTCATTGCCCCAGATATCGACAATGGCCTGGGTCACTTCCAATGTGAGTCGAGCGCGGTTTTCGATTGAGCCGCCGTACTGGTCAGTACGCTGGTTGGTGGAATCGCGCAGAAATTGATCCAGTAGGTAGCTGTTGGCCGAATGGACTTCGACGCCATCGAAACCGGCGCGTTTGGCGTTCTCGGCTGCCCGTTTGTATTGCTCGATAATGCCGGGGATCTCGTCGGTTTCAAGCGCACGCGGCATCGACACCGGTACAAAACCGTCGACGGTATAGGTATTGCCCTCGGCCTGGATCGCGGAAGGCGCTACTGGTGCTTCACCATTAGGTTGCAGGTCGACGCTCGAAAAACGGCCAACATGCCAGAGCTGGCTGACAATCTTGCCCCCAGCGGCATGCACAGCATCTGTAACTTTCTTCCAGCCCGCGACTTGCTCTTCGCTCCAGATGCCGGGCGTTGCTGCGTAGCCTCGACCCTGTGCCGAGATGTTGGTCGCTTCGGCCACGATCAATCCGGCGGTGGCCCGTTGAGCGTAATAAGTGGCGTGCAGCTCATTCGGTATACCGTCTTCGGCGTAGCGGCTACGAGTGACGGGCGCCATGACGATTCGGTTCGCCAGTTCGATGGAACCCATTTTCAAAGGGGCAAACAGGTCGGTGGTTTCGCTCAGGTCTTGCATCTGATAACTCCTATACCGATCCATATAACTGACCGGTCGTCTACTAAATTGGGTAAATAAAAAGCGCGTGCTATCGCAGCAAGCGCTTGGTGAGGGTTAGAGCTTTGGCGAAGGATTCAGTGGACTTATTCACCTTCACAAGCAAAGAGGCGCCCAGCCAGATCTGATAAAGGGATTCGGCGAACGCGGCACTGTCACCTTCGGGATCAATGCTTCCGTCCGCAACACCCATCTCCACACAGGCGGTGATACGTTGGATGATCTTCGCCGTACCGACTTCGAGCACGCCGCGCATGTCCTCGGAGAGATCGCATACTTCAGCGCCCAGCTTGACGACCAGGCACTTGCCTTCGGGCAAGTCAGTGCCTTGGGTTTCAATCCAGTAATTGAAATAAGCGAGGAGGCGTTCGGCACCATTGCCGGGCTTTGCCATGAGGGAGTCCACTCGCCCCAGGTACTCGGAAAAATACTCTTCCAGCAACGCCTGGCCGAATTCTTCTTTGGACTTGAAGTAGTAGTAGAACGACCCTTTGGGCACACCTGCCGTGCTTAGCACTTCAGCGAGACCAACGGCCGTATAGCCTTTGTTCGTCATTAGCGAACGAGCCACATCGATGATGTGCTGACGCATGTCTTGAGCTGGTTTCTTCATAATGGTCGGCATGATAAATAGATACCGACCGGTCGTCTACAACTTTTTTGAAGATCGGTTCGTCGGCCTTCGTCACGGTTGTCTCCACAGCAAGCTTGAACAGAAGCACGGCAGATTGGAGTCAGCACAGCTCGAGCATGCAGGCACAACGTACGGTCAGCCTATGAGTTCAGAGTCCTTGATGTCAGCGATTGGCCCGAGGATCGACGCATCGAAATCGTTAACGGGCATGTTGCTGGCCAGGCGTTCCGGGAAATTCGGGTTGGCTAGCGCTGCTTTACCGATGGCAATGAGATCAGCACCTTCCTCTAACGCGGAACTCGCGCGCTCGTTCAGGTGCAGGCCGCCGTTGGCAATGAGCGTGAGATTCGGTGCATAGCGATGTGCAAGGGCAACCAAGCTGACGCCGCCGTTCCTGAATGCAGGCTTCCAAGCCTCGTGCTCGGTAACATGGAGGAAATCGACGCCAGCATCGCTCAGCGACCCGAAAATGATCTCTGCATCGCGCTCACCGTGCATCCACTTGTGATCGAAGTCATTAACCTTGCCTTGAGAAATACGCACGCCGAGCGGTGCCGCCCCTACGGTACCTCGCACAGCCTTGATGACCTCCAGAGTGAGACCAATTCGGCTTTTTGTATCTCCTCCCCAGCGGTCGGAGCGCTGGTTGGTGTAGTCAGTCAGAAACTGGTCGAGCAGATAGCCATTCGCACCGTGTATCTCGATGCCGTCGAAGCCGGCATCTTCCATCGAACGTTTGGCAGCCTGTGCAAACCCCGCGATAGCATCGGCAATATCTTCATCGGTCATTGCCTTGGGTACCGAATATTGCCCTTTGCCATAGTAGAAACCCATCTGTTGACCCTTTGCGCGCACGGCAGAGGACGCGGCGCATTGATCAACGAAACGGTTGCCTTGGGACAAAGCTCCAGCGTGCATGATCTGAGCAAATACCGCGCTCCGATGGGCATGAATGACGTCGGTCACGTCACGCCATGCCGCCGCCTGTTCCTGGTCGACAATGCCTGGCTGGAAAGGATAGCCCTGGGAAAATTTCTGGTCGGTATAGATCCCTTCGGTGATAACGACACCAAAGCCGCCTTTTGCAAAGCGCTCGTAGTAGCTTGCCATTTTCGGTGTAGCCAGCCCGGTGGCTGTGGCACTGACGCGTGTCATTGGTGCTACCGCCAGTCTGTTGCGCAGGTGCAGATCTTTAATATCCTAAGGAGTTAATATCTTCGCATTTGGGGTAGTCATGGGTCGCCTTAGTCGATCGAATATGATTGCGCTGTGCGCATGTGTAACGCCTACCCGGCGCTATGTTCCAGCTCGAGTGAAGGTGTTTTTAAGCATGCTTCACGAGCATATGGAAATGCTTGGACGATGACGGACAAAGTCCAGTGTCAATCCGGGAGTTGCGCTGGAAGACGCGTCGACGCAATTGTCCCATCCGCTGACCTGCGCGCAAGCCTCGGCATCTGAAATGTGCGACGCGAGGGTGGTGGATCCCGGGTTGCTTGGCGCAACTGTGCACTTGGCGCCATTCACGCAAACAACGCTGCGCAGCGCTCATTGCAACGGTATAAGCGCAGATGCAATGTTATTAGTTTGAAGGCAAGTCTAGAATGAGAGTTTGTCATGTAGATATCAGCATAGAATGCGTGGATCTGAATTTTCCGAGCTCAAAGCGTTTGTCGCGGTCGTCGAGCGGCAGAGTTTCGCTAGAGCCGCGGAATACCTGGGCTTATCGCCTTCGGCGCTCAGCCAGACTATTCGCCAGCTAGAAAGTCGCATTGGCAGCCGCTTGCTTAATCGCACTACCCGCAGCGTCGCGCCGTCGGCAAGCGGTGAGCAGCTGTATCAACGTCTGGCCCCACTGTTTCGGGAGATGGACGTGGCGGTTGCCGAAGCCAGCGAAGCCGCAGGGCGGATGAGTGGTACGCTGCGCATCAACACGCTTGGGATCGGTGCCCGAACCATCATTGCCCCACGCCTCGCACGCTTTCATAAAGCTCACCCTGACATCGTCCTCGACATCGTGGTTGATGATGCGCTGGCTGATATCGTCAGTGGTCGCTTCGATGCAGGCATCCGCGTAGGCGGGCAGCTAGAGAAGGACATGGTCGCCATCCGCCTGACGCCGGACATGAATATGGTCGTGGTGGCGTCCCCCGACTACCTCGCACTTCATGGCACACCCAGCTCACCCGCTGATCTGCACCAGCATGCCTGTATTAACTGGCGACTGCAGATGGAAGGTAGGCATTATCGATGGGCGTTTGAGAAGTGTGAGCAGAGTATGGAAGTCGTTGTCGATGGGCCTGTTGTCACAAATCATGCCGACATCGGCATTGCCGCTGCGCTGAACGGACTGGGAATCGCCTATCACTTCGAGCAGGACGGTGTGGGCGAGCTACTGGCGCAGGGGCGACTGACCGAGGTACTTGCCGACTGGTCGATTACGCGGCCCGGGCTTTTTCTGTATTACCCAAACAGGCAGCATCAACCCGCCCTTCTAAGTGCCTTCATCGATTGTCTGCTGGATCGAGGCCCCTTTGAATAATCCTGGCCCAGCGTTTCTTCAATAGAGGGCCGGCCGTTGCATTATGCATGCGACTCTACATAAGCCATACGTTTTATAGAATATTCTCTGATGAAACAGCAGAGTGCATGATGGGCTTCAGTTACCACTTGAGCCCAAGAATATGCACACCCTGATGCTTCCCGAACCCATCGCTCATTACTTCGCCTCCGCACACGATCCGGAGGCGCTGGCAAAGTGCTTCACAGCAGACGCCATCCTGAAGGACGATGGCCACACATACGAAGGCGTCCAGGCCATCACTGGCTTCCTAGGCGCAGCATCGGTCAAATACAACGCCACGACTGAGCCGTTCGACATAAGAGACGACGATGGATACCAGATCGTCCGCGCCAAGGTTACTGGCGATTTCCGCGGCAGCCCTGTCAACCTGATATACCGCTTCGGCCTCGATGGTGATCTGATCGCTTCGCTGGAAATCCACGTATGAGTTTCGACCTCGAATTCGGCTTTCACATAAGCCTGCGCAGCCGCGAGACCGATGCCTGCGCTCGCGCCGGTTACAAGCGCAACCTGTCCGTTGAAGTCGTAAATTGGGTTCATTTCACCCGCTTACTTCGAGCGCAGGCCCAAGCCTGTCACGCCCCATGACCTCACGGCACATGTCGGAATCAATCTTCGCCTACCGACATCAGGGGGCCTCTGGTCTTGGCCCTTTGAAAAGGGAGGACGTGACGTGAGAGTTCGGGCGGAAGGTCAGATGGTGTGCAATACAGTCCCCATGATGCTGGACTTCGCGATGGCTGGAGTCGGGCTGGCGCATCTGCCGGAGGATGTCGTCCAACAGCAGGTTCAGGATGGCCGTCTCATACGCGTCCTGGAAGACTGGTGTCCCGTCGTCACGGGGTATCACCTTTACTATCCGAGTCGGCGACAGCCTAAGCCTGCATTCAAACTTTTGCTCGAACTGTTGCGGGCAAACGTCTGACCGACTGCTGTTGGCCGATAGCAACCGTTCTCCGGATGCGCCGGGTGCCTGACGGTCCGGTCTGCGAACCTTCCCGTGCCCTCGCCACCATCAATGCCTGGCACCTACCGGGGATGGCACCTGCGCTCGCGTGACCATCGTGATACCGACGCACACGAGCACCAGCGCTGCCAGGTTTTTCCATTCGAAAATGCTCTCGCCCAGGAACAGTGCCGACAGTGTGGCGCCGAATACCGGTACCAGAAACGCGAACACACTGACTCGGCCGACCGGGTTGTATTTGAGAAGCAGGCTCCACAGTGTGAATGCCACCGCCGACAGCAGGGCGAGGTAGACGAGCAGGAGGGTCGAAGCCGGTGTCAGGTGGCCCAGGGTGCCGCCGGTTGCGTAGCCGCCTATGAGCAACGCCAAGCCGCCGATGGCCAGCTGCCAACCGGTCATTACCATTGCATCCATGCGGTTGGAGACGTATTTGCCATAGAGGGATGCGGCCGAGAGCACGAAGGCTGCGATCACGATGAAGCCCTCGCCGTGCAGCGACGGCAAGGTATCGAGCGGACCAGCCCCCGCGTTGACAGTCAATACACCGGCAAAACCGAGCAGGCAGCCGACACTTTTGCGCGTGGACAGCTTGTCGTTGTGGTAAACGAAGTGCGCCAGCAGCACGCTGAAGAACGTCGTGGTGGCATTCAGAATCGACGCGCGGACGCCGGTGGTAAAGGCCAGGCCGATGTAGAAGAACACGTACTGCAGACCCGTCTGCACGAGGCCCAGCAAAGCCACCTGGCCAAACGTGTGTCGGCTCAATCGCATTATCGGCTTGCCCATGATGACTGCTAGCAGCAACAGGCAAACACCCGCAAGCAGGAAACGATAGCCCGCAAAAATGAGCTTGGACGATACGTCGTGCGGGGCGATCAGCAGCATCTCGTACCCGTTCTTGATGGCCGGGTAAGAACTGCCCCACAGGGCACAGCACAAGGTAGCCAACAGCAAGACGGTTTTAGGGTCAGAGAGATACTGCGATACGTGGCGGGTGGCAGGTGTGTTCATGGGCGACTGACGATCTCCGTGATCTTGTTATTTTTTGGAGATGTAGTAATAGCTTCTGATAAGACATCGTACAAGTGGCATCAAGTTTGATGCGTTAAGTCATCAACTATCGGCCCGCACACACAACCCATCCCACAACCCCATCATCTGGCTCACCGCCGCATCCATCGTGGCATGCGAGACCCCATCCCGTGCCAACGTCGACAAACCGAGCAGAAAGCTGTCGAACGCCGCCGCGAGCGTTTCGGGCATTACGGTCACCGGCAATTCACGCGCGCTAACCGCTCGTTCGACACACGCCACCAGGCCCGCACGGTTCAGGTTGCGGGCTCGCACCAGAGGCTCGGAGATGGCCTTGCTCTCTTCCGAGCACGCGCTCATCAGCCCCAGCGACACCAGGCAACCGCGGGGATGATCAGTTTCGCATTGCATCTTTGCCGAGCGCCGCAGCGTGAGTTCGATCGCCTCTCTGGGCGGCAGGCTGGTATCGAACAGGCTTTCGGTGACACGACCATGGGTGGCGAGATAGCGTTCCATGACTTCCTGGAACAGGGCCTGTTTGGAGCCAAACGCAGCATAGAAGCTGGGGGCAGTAATGCCGCCGCCGATGTTGGCCTTGAGCTGGGTGAGCGACGTCGCGTCGTATCCGTGCTCCCAAAACAGATGCATTGCCTGAGTGATTGCCACGTCACGATCAAACGTGCGCGGACGTCCCATTTGTGCCATGTCCGATCTCCTGCTGAATGACTTAGATACTAATCGATACAGAAGTCGTTGACCAGCGGGTGAGCGCTCTCTATATTCATACCGATCAGTATATAAGTGAGGTGAGATCGCATGAGTAGGGAAGAATCGCACGACGGAAAACTTCCGCTGGGAGCGCTGCTGGCCTTGGCAATGACAGGGTTCATCTGCATCGTTACCGAGACGCTGCCGGCGGGCTTGCTGCCGGAAATCGGCAGTGGTTTGAGCGTGTCGCCATCGTTCGCGGGGCAGATGGTGACGGTCTACGCGTTGGGTTCGCTGCTCGCGGCCATTCCACTGACCATCGCCACGCAAAGCTGGCGCCGCAGAACGGTGCTGCTGCTGACGATCGTTGGCTTTTTGGTATTCAATTCAGTCACCGCGCTGTCGTCCAATTATTGGCTCACGCTGGTTGCGCGGTTCTTCGCAGGCGTTTCCGCAGGCCTGGCCTGGAGCCTGATCGCAGGCTACGCACGCCGCATGGTGGTCCCGCAGTTGCAGGGCCGTGCGCTGGCTGTGGCAATGGTGGGAACGCCCATCGCGTTGTCGCTTGGGGTGCCTCTGGGGACCTGGCTGGGTGGGTTCATGGGTTGGCGCATGGCCTTCGGGTTGATGTCCGCGATGACCGTGGTATTGATCGCCTGGGTGCTGATCAAAGTGCCGGATTATCCAGGCCAATCCTCATCACAGCGCATGGCGTTGCGTGAGGTGTTTTCCACCCCTGGCGTTCGCCCGGTGTTGGCCGTGGTGTTCACCTGGATGCTGGCGCACAACATCCTTTACACCTACGTGGCGCCCTTTGTCGCCAAGGCCGGGTTGGCGAATGACGTCGATGTGGTCTTGCTGGCCTTTGGTGTTGCGGCGCTGGCAGGTATCTGGGTCACCGGTCGCCTGGTTGATCGGCATTTGCGTACCACGGTGCTGGCGAGCCTGGCCACGTTTGCAGCGGTGGCGGTTTTTCTGGGTCTGTTTTCAGGCTCTGCTTCGGCCATTTACGCAGGTGTTTTCATCTGGGGCCTGACGTTCGGCGGCGCGGCCACGCTTCTGCAAACCGCGCTGGCAGACTCGGCAGGGCAGGGCGCCGACGTGGCGCTGTCGATGAATGTCGTGGTGTGGAACAGCGCTATCGCCGGCGGCGGTCTGCTCGGTGGAGTGCTGCTGGGGCAGTGGGGCGTAAGTACGTTTCCCTGGGTGCTGTTGGCGTTGCTGTTGATCAGCCTGGGTATCGCTGTGCGCGCGCGGGAGCATGGTTTTACGGGCGGTGACCGGCAGACCGGGGAGATGGTGGTAGGCCACTGAATCGGCAGCCGATGAATGGTTTATTGACATATCGGTAATTCTCGATATTATCAGGCCATGGAATTGATCGAAGTATTCAAAGCGCTCTCCAACCGCACCCGCCTTCAGATCCTTACGGGTCTGAAGGATCCGGTGAAGAACTTTCCTCCACAAGACGAAGGGGACGTGCACACGGTAGGGGTTTGCGTCAGTAGCATTCAGGAAGGCGTCGGGCTGTCGCAGTCGACGGTGTCTGATTACCTGGCCACGTTACAACGTGCAGGCCTGGTTAGAGTCCGGCGCATCGGGCAATGGACCTACTACCAGCGCAATGAAGAAACCATCAGCGCGCTGGCAGAGCTCATCGGGAAGGAATTGTAATTTCTTTTGGCTAGATATATCGGTAATTCCCGATATCTCGTTTTAGAAGCTCAGACTTTCGCCGAGACGGGACGAAGGGTAAGGCGTGTTTTTTGTTCTATCACAGGATATCGAAAAATCCCGATATCCCTTAATCCAGAAACGAGGATCTATCATGAAAGCTCTGATACTCAAATCATTTGGCGGCCCGGAATCCTTCGAGCTGCGCGATGTGCCAAAGCCCGTGCCACAAGTGGGGCAGGTGCTGGTGCGGGTGCACGCTACCTCCATCAATCCCCTGGATTACCAGGTAAGGCGCGGTGATTACGCCGAGTTGGTGCCACTGCCTGCCATCACTGGGCATGACGTATCGGGTGTTGTCGAAGCCATTGGGCCGGGCGTCACCAGCTTCTTACCTGGCGACGAAGTCTGGTACACCCCGCAGATCTTCGATGGGCCGGGCAGTTACGCCGAATACCATGTGGCCGCCGAGTCCATTGTGGGCAAGAAGCCGGCATCGTTGAGTCATCTTGAGGCGGCCAGCCTGCCTCTGGTGGGCGGTACGGCCTGGGAGGCATTGGTCGTACGCGCGGCGCTCAGGGTAGGGGAGAGCATTCTGGTGCATGGTGGCGCGGGAGGCGTCGGGCATGTAGCCATCCAGTTGGCAAAAGCCATAGGTGCCAGAGTGTTCACCACGGTGCGCGGCGCAAACAGTGAGTTTGCGAAAGCCCTGGGGGCGGATGTGGTCATCGACTACGAGCAAGAGAATTACGTCGAGGTCATTTTGCGGGAAACCGATGGCAAGGGCGTTGATGTGGTGTTCGATACCATCGGCGGTGCCACCTTGGCGCGCAGCGCTGAGGCCCTTGGGCAACTAGGGCGCGTGGTGTCTATCGTGGACACGACCCAGGCGCAGAACCTTATCCAGGCCTGGGGCAAAAACGCGAGTTACCACTTCGTTTTTACCCGACAGAACCGCGGCAAGCTCGATGAGCTGAGTGCGTTGATCGCGCGCGGTCAATTGCGGCCGCATATCGGCGCTGTTCATACGCTTGCTGAGATCGCTCAGGCGCACGCCCTGCTGGAGACCCCCAACAACGGTCTGCGGGGAAAGATCGCGATTGCGGTCGTACCGCAGGCTGACCTTGGAGGAGCCTCGCATGGTTTATGAAATTGCTTTGCTGCCTGTTCATGCCAACCGTATGGAGCAGTTCAAACGTGCTTTCGCTGACGTTGCGCCTTTACTCACCCGGGCCAGGGGTTACGGGGGGCACCTGCTAGCGCAAGGCGTGGAGACGCCGGAGTCGTTCAATCTGATCGTGCGCTGGCAATCCCTGGAAGATCACACACCAGGTTTTGAAGCGAGTGAAGATCACCGGCTATTCATGCTGGGACTGGAAAAATTCTTTTCGGCTGAACCGAAGGTTTATCACATTGAGGGGTAGGCGTTTACGACTGCATTCGTTCTGTTCGACAGTGATGCTTGATGGCCATATTTCTGAGAAGATGCTCTTCATCACGCCGATAAAGAGCAGTGCTCCAGAGCGCCTCTTCCAGCACATTCTTTTTTACTCGCCTGCAGAGCCGACTCTGCCGCCTTCATTGGGGATCCGCATGCCGATTGTTTCAGTGGATCTTGACCATGAAGATCGCTTGTCTCACGTATTGAGTGCCAGTGAGCGGCTGGTGATGGCAGGTTCGGTGGATGAGGTCGTCGCAGTATTGCGCGACACGGCGCGTGCCACGGTCGATGCCGAAGGGGTGGCCGTGGTGCTCGAGGATCGAGGGCGCTGCGCTTATGTCGCGGAGGACGCGGTGTCTGCGCTGTGGCAAGGTCAGTCCTTCGCGGCTGACCACTGCATCTCCGGGTGGGTGCTGCGTCACGGTGAAACGGCGGCGATCCGTGATGTACGGGTCGATCCACGGATTCCACAGAACGCCTACTCGCCGACCTTCGTCCGCAGCCTGGTGATGGTGCCCATCGGCAGGCCGGTGCCGGTGGCGGCGCTGGGTGCCTATTGGTCCGAGGTTCGCGAGCACGACGACGATACGATCAAGCGTCTGGAAAGTCTGGCGCGGCTGGCGACGATTGCCATCGAGAATGCCCGGCTGACCCAGGCGCGCAATCGTGCCGCGGCGCTGGGAGCGGCGCAAAACCGCATTCTTGAACTGGCGGTAGAAGACACGGCCTTGCACATTACGCTGGATGCGATCGTGCATGAAGTAGAAGCGCTGTCCCCGTCGGGGTTCCTGGTCGGCATTGTGCTGCTGAACGAGGAGGGCAGCCAGTTGCAGCATTGTGTCGGGCCGAGCCTGCCGGCTGCCCACAACGAGGCCGTTATCGGCACCCCGTTCGAAGCACATTGGGGCCAGCTCCGCGCGCTTGCCAGCGTGCACGATCTTGCTGTCTGCCGACTGGTCCCGATTCGCTCGGCGCAAGGCGACATGCTGGGCGCTTTCATCATGTACCACCGCGAAACGCGCGAGCCGTTGCCGGCGGACATCGAGATCGTCGATTTTGTCGTCCACACCGTAGGGCTCGTGGTTCATCGAGCGCGCGCCGACGCTGGAATCCGCGTCAGTGAGGCGCGGCTGCGGCTCGCCGTCGACCACGCCGACGTCGGCTTCTGGGACGTGGATTTCGTTCATAACACGCTGGTTTGGCCTCAACAGACCAAGGCCATGTTCGGCATCCCGCCCGACGCACCGGTCACGCTGCAGGACTTTTACGACGGCCTGCACCCTGCTGACCGGGACGCGACGATACAGGCGTTCACGGCCGCCGTTGATCCGCAACGCCGCGCGCTTTACGACGTCGACTATCGCACCATCGGCCGCGACGACGGCGTCGTTCGCTGGGTGGCTGCCAAGGGCCGCGGCGTGTTCGATGCCGCCGGGCGATGCCTGCGCGTCACTGGCACGGCAATAGAGATCACCGCCCGCAAGGCTGCCGAAGAGGAGCTGCGCGAACTCAATGCCACCCTCGAGGTGCGTATTGCGCAAGCCATTGACGAGCGGGAAGAAGTCCAGAAGGCGCTGCGCCAGAGTCAGAAGATGGAAGCGATGGGGCAGCTCACCGGCGGTGTCGCCCACGACTTCAATAATCTGCTCACCCCGATCGTCGGCACGCTCGATATGCTGCAGCGGCGCGGTGTGGGTGGCGAACGCGAGCAGCGGTTGATTTCCGGCGCGGTGCAGTCCGCCGATCGGGCAAAAACGCTGGTGCAAAGGTTGCTGGCATTTGCCCGCCGCCAGCCGCTGCAGACCGTTCCCGTGGACGTGGCGAAGCTGATCAGCGATATGGGTGACCTGGTGGCCAGCACCACCGGCCCGCAAATCAAAGTGGTCGTCGACGCGCCGGCCAATCTGCCCGCTGCCATTGCAGACCTGAACCAGCTCGAGATGGCCCTGCTCAACCTTTCCGTGAACGCCCGCGATGCGATGCTCGAGGGCGGAACGATGCGGATATCGGCCAGCACGGACTGGGTCGGCCCGGGGCACCGTTCCAAGCTCCCCGCCGGCGAATACCTTTGCCTGTCCGTGGCCGATACGGGCACCGGCATGGACGCCGCGACGCTAGCGCGCGCAGTGGAACCGTTCTTCTCCACCAAAGGCGTCGGCAAAGGCACAGGCCTCGGACTGTCCATGGTCCACGGCCTGGCATCGCAATTGAACGGCGCGCTCACGCTTCAGAGCTCACCCGGGCTGGGGACGAACGTGGAGCTGTGGCTGCCACGCAGCAAAACTGTCCCTGCAGCGGCTTTGCGCATTGCCGAGGCCGCAGAAGCAGGGTCGGCACGTGGGGTCGCACTGCTGGTCGACGATGAAGAACTGGTACGTGCCAGCACTTCGTACATGCTGGCCGAGCTCGGCTATCGGGTGATCGAGGCGGCGTCTGGCGAAGAAGCCGTGGGGCTGATGGGCGCGGGGGAATCGTTCGACCTGCTGATCACCGACCATTTGATGCCTGGCATGAACGGGACGGATCTGGCCAAGGTTGTGCGTGAAGCCAGACCTGGGACGGCGATTTTGCTGGTGTCAGGTTACGCGGAGCGTGAAGGACTCGACCCGGACCTTCCGCGGCTCGCCAAGCCGTTTCGCAAGAATGAACTGGCGGCAAGTCTGGCTGCTCTTGGGCGAGAATGAAGACTGTACGGGGGGCAGGCGGCATCGAGAAGTGAGCCGTATTGGGAACGCTACCTGGATAGGCGGAACCCGAAAAAGATTGGCCCAAGCGGGATGCCCGCTTGGGCCAGGATGTTACTTCTCAGCGCGCGCCTTGTCGCGTAGCGCTTTGATCTGGTCGTGGTTGCGAAGCACGCCGTCGTACTGCTTCTGAATCACCGCACGGATGTCAGGGGTCAGATCCTGATTTTCCAAGGCTTTGCTGTAGCTTTTCTTGGCCACATCTTCACCACGCTCGGCTTCATTCAGCAGAGCGGCATCGTCCTTGCCGGTGATGGCGGATTTGAGATCGACCCAACGACGATGCAGGTCACCGCTCACGCTGGTAGTCGTTTCGGGTTCACCACCCAGGCCGCGCACCAGGCTCTGCAGTTCTGCGGCAGCGCTCGCCGTGTCGCTGGCGCGGCTGGTGAATACGGAGCGCAAGTGCTCGTTCTTGGTGTTCTCGGCCAGGTCTTTGAAACCCGCCTCACCATCCTTCGAGGTCTCGATCAGGTCGTTCAGTACCTTAATGGTTTCTTTATGAACATCAGTCATTTCAGTTCTCCATAGGGTCGGCCCGGCTCAGGCCCAAGAGGCAGCCATATCGTTGCGTGAAATTCGTACGCAGGTTTTAGGTGGCGTTGGAGGACCGAAGGTTCACATTTTCGACGATAAAGTCGTAACAGACCGTGGCGGCGAACAACGCGATCCTCCCCCAAGCCCCGTATTGCGGCCATCTCAGGGCCGTTCTTTGATATCGAATGCCAGATCATTGAACGTCATGCTGCTTGCTTCGACCGCCTTGATGGTTGTGGAGGCGTCTTTCCACAGGGAGTCGGAAACCGAATCGGAGAAAATCTCCAGGACGTAATCCCCCTCATAGCCTGTCTCCACGACTCGACGCAATATTTCCAGCAGAGGGATCTTGCCGTCGCCCAACGCGCGCCGGTCGTGCAGTGACCGCGGCCGGCGCCAGTCGGCGAGCTGCACGAGAAACAGTTTCTCTGCCGATATGGACGTCAGCAGGCCTGGGTCCTGCCAACTGTTGTACAGATCCAGGCACAGGCCGAAGCACGCTCGGTCTACGCTGCTGGCCAACTCTTGTGCCTGGCTGTAGGCAAACAGAATGGAATTCTTGTTCATCAGGGACGGCCCCAGTGCCTCCAGGGCAATCTTCATGTTTCGCTGCTGCGCGTGTTCGGCCAATGTCCGGTAATGCGCGACGCAGCCCTCCCACACTTTATGCTCGTTGCCCTGGGCATCCGCTCCGGTGTTGGACACCAGCGGGATATCCGTCCAGTACTCACTGAACAGGTCCACTGAGGCGATCAGATTCTCCAACCGTGCTTCAGGGCATTCGGGTTTCGGCGCCGACTCGGATGGGAAGATCGTCAGGGTTTTCGGCTGGATGGAGGTGATGCGCACGCCGCTGTCTTTGATGGAAGCCAGCTGATCGCGTGCTTCACTGGGATCGGCAGAAAGTTTTTTCTCGGCGATTTCCAATGCGCAACCGAGCCGCTTGCACAGCGATAGATCTTCTTCGAGGGTCAGTGGGGTGGTGGTGATCTGACTGATAGCCAAGCTTTGCATTACGACCTCTGGGCTGTCGGTTTGGATATGGGCATTCAAAAGCGCTGTTGGTATCTCTGATCAGCACCCTGCAGCTGAGGTTCAGATGGATCGAGATGAGCCAAACCGTTGATCTAGAGCTGCGCCGGCCAAGGGGGCGAGGCAAACTTCGTTGAAAGCTGGGGAGGGGGGGTATGCAGGCAGGAGAGGGGGCGTTTACCGAAGGCGCTAGGGCGCGATGCCCTAGCGGCCAGCACTTCTTACTTCTTCTTTTTCGCAGGCTTGTCAGCCTTCTCGGCCTTGTCTGATTTCTTGGCCTTTTCTGGCTTGCTGTCAGCTTTCTTCAGCGATTTCTTTGGCTCGGCATCTTTCTTCTTGTCCTTCTTGTCGGAGGACTTGGAAAGAGCCGAAGCAGCGGCGGATTTTTTCTCCGGCGATGCTTTCTTGTCTTTCATATCCTTGCTGGCTTTCGAAGCTGCGCCCTTGTCTTTCTTGTCGTCTTTAGCCACGTTGACCACCTCATGATAGATGCCGTTATTGGCAAGTCGCCCGTGGAAATATCCACACGCTGATCATTAGGTGAGCGCCGATGAAGGCGGTTCAGATTTTTTTGTGGGCACAGACAAGCGTGAGCTATTGCGTGACGGGCCTGAAGACTGGGCGAGCCCAGTCTGGCCTTTGAGCCGGCTTTGCGATCAAGCCCTATACGGTGGGTAGTCGATATAGCCCTGGCCATCACCGCCGTAATAGGTCTCGCGATTCGGGACGGTCAGCGGCCAGCCGTTTTTCAGCCTGGCGACCAGATCCGGGTTGCCGATGAACGGCTGACCGAACGCGGCCAGGTCTATCAGGTTCGCCTCCAGCAATTCCTCAGCCCGCTCCCGGGTCATGTCGCCAGCCAGAATGAGCGCCGTGTCACCCAGTTCGGCCTTGCATTGCTCAAGCAACGCGCGCAATGCCTGCTCCTGAGCTGCCGAGCTTTCGCCCGCCATGAAGAAGTGGGTCTGATCCATCACATGCACATACGCGATGCCCCGTTGGCGCATGCCCGCGCAGAGCGCCGCATAGGTTTCATCGATCTGTGGGTAGATCGGCATATCGAACAACTGGCCATATGGAGAGATGCGAATGCCGACGCGGTCAGCACCGATACTGGCGCAGGCCGCGTCCACCACTTCAAACACAAAACGCAGCCGGTCCTGGAGAGTGGACGCGCCATAGCGGTCGCTACGGTCGTTGACCAGAGGGTTGAGGAACTGCTCGAGCAGATAGCCGTTGGCGCCGTGAATTTCCACACCGTCAAAACCGGCATCCACTGCATTTTGCGCCGCCTGGGCGAAGTCCTCGACGACACGGGCAACTTCCTCGGTGGTCAATGGACGGGGTACTGAGGTCGGTACGAAACCTGGCTCGCCGTTCTCGCCATAGGCGAACGCCACCGCACCCTGGGCGGCTTTGCTGGTGGCGCTGACCGGGGCCTTGCCGTCGGTCTGGATCGAGGTATGAGACACCCGGCCCACATGCCACAGCTGGGCAAACATACGCCCGCCAACACTGCGTACCGAATCGGTCACGCGCTTCCAGCCCTGGATCTGCTCCGGGGTGTAGATGCCGGGGTTGAACAGGTAGCCCTGGCCTTCGCGGGAGATCGGCGTGCCTTCCGAGACGATCAGGCCAGCGGTAGCACGTTGGGTGTAATGCAGGGCAATCTGGTCGGTGGCGATGTCATCCGGGGCGCGGGAGCGGGTCATGGGTGCCATGACGATGCGGTTGCTCAGGTGTGTCTCGCCGAGTTTGAATTCGTTGAATAGCGTCAAGAGAGTGCTCCTGTAGTGGGAATCGAGGACGGGCAGCGCGCTTGCAACGCCGCTGCCCAGGTCGTTACGGGCGACGCATCAGCAGCAGCGCGACGATCACCGCCAGTGCCGCGATGAGGGTGGCGATGACGCCGATCGAGCCCAGACCAAAGTGGCCAATGCCGATGCCGCCGAGGATGGCCCCCAGGCCGATGCCGGCGTTGGCCGCAGAGATGTTCATGGTCGCGGCCAGAGACTGAGCCTGCGGACCGGCCTGCATCACGCGCACCTGGCACACCACGAACAGCGCGGTATAGCCGATGCCCCACGCCACCAGGGCGACGATCAAGCCAACAAGGTGACTGGCAAGCGGGACGGCGGCCAGCATGCCGGCACCGGCCAGCACCAGGAACAGCACCATCGCGGCCAGCGGCTTGCGGTCGACCATGCTGCCGCCCAGGTGGTTACCGACCATGCCGATGGCACCAAAGCCCATCAGCCACCAGCCCACCTGGCCTGCAGGAATACCGCCCAGACGCTCGAGAATGTCGGCCAGGTAGGTGTAGGCCGTGAACAACGAGGTAAACGTCAGAATCGACAGCAGCAGGTGAGCGAGGAAGCGCGGTTGGCGCAGGATCGCGGTTTGCTTCTGATCAGGGTGCGAGCTGGCGGACACCGGCAGCTTGGGCATGACCAGGTGCATCAGCACACCGATGAAGAAGGAGATCCCGGCCAGGATCCAGAAGCTCCCACGCCAGCCCACCGAATCGGCCGCCAGGGTGCCCAGTGGCACACCGAACACCAGCGCGGCAGTGATACCCAGGTAGACCCGGCCCACGGCCTTGCCGGATTGTCCCGGACCTGCCAGCTGACCCGCCGTTTCGCTGGCAGTACCCCAGAACACCGGCAATGCCAAGGCTGGGATGAAGCGTGCCAATGCCAGCACCCAGATATTGGTCGACACAGCCGCCAGCACGTTGGAGGCTGCGAATACCATCAAGATCCAGGTGAACAGTTTCTTGCGTTCGACGTGCGCCAGTTTGGCGGTGAGTATCGGCCCGAACAGCATGACCGTGAAGGCGAACAGGGTAACCACCTGGCCTGCCAGGGCGATCGAAATGTTCAGCTCACGCGACAAGGCCGGCAGCAGGCCGACAATCAGAAACTCGGTAGTTACGATGATGAAGGCCGCAACGGCCATGATCAGGATCTGAAGCCCTGAACCGGCGATTGCAGGGGAGGCCAATGGGGCACTGGCCGTAGATGGGGACTGCATGGTGCTTAACTCCAAACGGGTTTTGGCATAGCCTATTGGAGAAATCCTGTTTTATCTTGGCTCGTTCCGACCGAGTGAATGGAACCAGATTCATCAATTGGAGTGCCGATGTTTTCTTCAGAACGCCTCAAAGGGATCGACGTGTTCGTGATCGTTGCCGACATGGGCAGCTTTACGGCTGCGGCCGAACGTCTGAACCTGACCAACTCCGCCGTGAGCAAGAGCATCGCGCGGTTGGAAGCGCGCTTGGGCGTTCGGCTGTTCCAGCGCACCACCCGGCGCTTGTCCCTTACCGAAGCGGGCGAAACGTTCTACCGCACCTGCACCACCGTGCTGTCGGATCTGGAAGAGGTCGAGATTGCTCTGACCTCCACCCAGACCGAGCCCCAGGGCAAAGTGCGCATCGATCTGCCCGCGTCCTATGGGCGTCTGCATGTGCTGCCGCTGATTCTGGAGTTCATGAAACAGCATCCGCGGCTGTCCCCCCATGTGTCGTTTTCGGATCGCTATGTGGACCCGGTGCACGAGAACATCGACATCGTGGTGCGCATCGGCGGATCGGATGCTTGGCCGGCCTCTATAGGGCACCGCTACTTCGGCACCCAGAAACTGATTTTCTGCGCCGCGCCCGACTATCTTGAGCGCTATGGTCAGCCGGCTTCGGAAGCCGACCTGGACCGGCACCTGTGCGTGGGTTATGGCCTGAACGACGGCATGGCCATCCCCTGGTATTTCAAGGGCCGGCAGGGCGACAGGGAGCGTCGAATCATCCACCCCCACATTGCTGTGGGGGATGGCGAAGGGGAGGTGATGGCGGCGCTGGCGGGAATGGGTATTGCACAATTGCCGACCTGGTTGGTGCAGGTGCATCTGAACAGCGGCAGGTTGGTGGAGGTTCTGCCTCATCGGGCCACCGACGGTCTGCCCATGAATCTCATCTGGCTCAAGAGCCGCGAGGGGCAGCCCAAGGTCAGTGCCCTGGTGGAATATCTGGGAGCCAACCTGACCACTGCGGGGCGCCGCTAGCGAAGCCCCAGACTCGCGCCGCGCTATGCGGCGGTTACGGCGAAGTGCGGTAGAACATGCTCCTGAAGCTCATCGATGAGTTCCAGGGCGGGACGCCGGGTCGGCTTGAGATTGAGCGCGACATGATTGATACCAGCCTCCCGTTGACGCATCAGAAAGTCCTTCATGGCATGCCGCCCGCCGCGAAGAATCCGTCCCGTTTGCAGCGGCGCATTGGCATCGACATCCAGATCGAACATCGCCCCGTAGCCGAATGGAACGAACCCTCGCGAAGCGGTCACCTCACGCCAGTGTGGCACTACCTCCCCCATGCGCTGTGCATCGCCATGCCAGATCCATGCATCGACATGCTGCGCCAACCACTCGAGGGTTTGCCCGGCCCGCCCGATGGCCACGATGGGGATATGCGGCGCTGCTGGCTTGGGCACCAGATCGATATCGCCACGCAGTTCACCGAAGTGCTGGGTCTTCAGCCGTGGGAATGAGGTGGAGGTGAGCGTCTTGAGCAGCGTCACCGCTTCCTGGTAGCGCTCTACCCGTGTCCCGAAATCGACACCGAAAGCGGGGTATTCGGTCGGGCGATCGCCTGACGCCATGCCCGCCAGGAACCGACCGGCCAACAGCTGATCGGCCGTGGCGATCTGCTTGGCTGTGATCACCGGCTCGCGCAGTGGCGTCACGATGCCCGCCGTGCCAATGGCGATCCTGCTGGTCAGCGCCGACAGCCACCCGGCATAGACCATCGGGTCCAGCACCTGGCCGGTGTCGCCAAATGACGGATCGTAGAAGGGCACATCGCGCAGCCACAGCGCTGCGGCGTCGCTCCGGTCGAGGCGCTGAACGATCTCCGCCTGATCGGCCAGGCTGGGAAACGGGCTGTCGGGGTAGCCACGTGCGGGGGAAATGAAGCCAATGGTCAATTGGCCTTCCTGAAAGGTCTGGTTGAACGTGGTGTGGTTCGTCAGGTCGTGGGATGGATTGTCCTGCGTCATCGTTCGGGCACCGGTGTGGAAAGCGGGCTGTTCAGTCTAATGGTGAACCGGCGGCTGATCGCTGATCTTTCGGATCATCAATGTGGAAAAAAATTCTCGAGTCGGGATGTGGCCCACCACGCTGCGTCTGTTTCGCGCCCAAGGTTGAGATCACTTGCCTCAACGGACATGCCCCCAGCGATACCCACCAACTTACCCCAACTGCGCCTTGTTCGAATTCAAGCGTTGCCAGCGCTTGGGCGTCACCCCGACCAGCTTGCTGAACATCCGGCTGAAATGCGACTGGTCGGCGAAGCCGCATTCCTGACTGATCTGCGCCAGCGGTAGGTGATCCGCCTTCAAGCATTCCTGGGCTTTGCGGATACGCACGTCCAATGCCCACTCTTGAGGTGACATGCCTGTGGTTTTCTTGAAGGCACGGGAGAAGTGGCTGCGCGACATGGCGCACTGCCTGGCGACGTCGGCTATGAACAGCCTGGTACACAGGCTGCCAGCGAGCATGGCTTTGGCCTTGCGCTCCTGCCACGGCGTCAACGCAACACTTGGCCGCGGGGAAGGCAGCGCGGGGTCTTCTGAATCGGCAGCGCAGGGGAGGAGGGGGGGAAGGCCTGAATGACTTCGACAGCATTGACGATCAGCTCGCGCCTCACCTGCCGCGCATGGATCGAGTCGCCAAAAAACAGCGCGTTCGGGCTCGAGCCTGTCCAATGAGATCCAGATATTTCCTGACTGAATCATAAAACGCACTCGCCGGTAATTAATCATTAACTACTGAAGCGATGATCGCGTTATCGGGCGCGCGGGCCTACCGCCGATTGGGGGCGTACACCGCCAAATTGCGGCGCAAAACGGACAGATCAGCCAAATTGATGCCGATACTGAGACGGGCTGAGTCCCAAACGCTCGCTGAACAGCATCCGCATGCAGCGTTCATTGCGAAAGCCACTGCGGTAAGCCACGGTCTTGAGCGGTAGCTCGCTGTTTTCCAGCAGGCTGCGCGCTTGGTCCAGGCGTGCGCTGTGGACGAAAGCCATGGGCGTCATGCCGATGTCGCGTGCGAACACGCGTGAGAAGTGCCGAGTACTCATGCCCGCCACCGCAGCGAGATTTTCGACGCTCAGATCCTCGGTAAGATGCGCGAGCACGTGCTGCTGAGCGCGGGCAATCGGTGAATCTTCATTGGCCACTTCGGCCAGCAGCGGGCTGAATTGCGATTGGCCACCCTGACGCTTGGTGGCGACCAGCAGCACTTTGGCCACGGATACGGCGATCTTCTTACCGTGGTCCTGGGCGAGCATTTCCAGCGCCATGTCGATGCCGGCGGTAATGCCTCCTGAGGTAAACAGCGTGTCGTCCTGAATGTAGATCCGCTCGCTGCTGACTTTGGCCGCCGGAAAGCGCCGCGACAGTTGTTCGATATAGCCCCAATGAGTGGTGACCTGGCGGCCATCGAGCAGTCCGGCCTCCCCCAGGATGAACGCGCCTGTGCAGATCGAACCATAGCGTCGTGACGCCCTGACTGCCTCTTGCAACCACGGCTTGAGCGCCTCGTGCTTTTCATTGTAGGCACCGGGGCCGCCGGGAATCAGCAGCAGATCGAAGGCCTTCGGGGCGTCGCTCAACAGGTGGTCTGCCAACAGCCGCGTGCCGTTGGAAGTCCGTACATCGTGAGCCGTCGTGCTGATCGTCAGCAGCTGATAGCGGTCGTCGGCCTCCAGGTAGCGGTTGGCCATGGAGAACACCTCGAGCGGCCCGGCCACGTCCAGCATCAGTACATCCGGATACACCAGTATCGCTACGGTTCTCATGTCTGCGGTTGCGCCAATGGGAGGGAAGAGGTGAAGAATAGCAACTATTCCCATTTTGCATCGCTGAGTTCATGTCGCAGCCAGGGCCTCCATAGCTGCAGGAGGCCCGGTGCGAGTCAGGCCTTGATGAAGGCCAGCAGGTCTTCGTTGATAACCTCCGGATGCGTGGTGCACATCCCATGCGGATACCCCTTGTAGATCTTCAGGGTGCCATCGGCAACCAGCTTGATCGACAGCTCGGCCGAGTCGCCGATGGGGACTATCTGGTCATCGTCGCCGTGCAGGATCAGCACAGGCACGGCGATTTCTTTCAAGTCCTCGGTAAAGTCGGTTTCCGAGAAGGCCTCGATGCAGTCGTAATGGGCCTTGGCCCCGCCCATCATGCCTTGACGCCACCAATTCTCGGTCACGCCTTCCGAGATTTTCGCATCCGTACGGTTGTACCCATAGAACGGAATGGCGACTTCCTTGTAGAACTGCGCGCGGTTTGCGCTCAGTGCCGCCCGAAAGCCATCGAAGACCTGGATGGGCAATCCACCTGGGTTGCTTGCAGACTGGACCATGATGGGTGGAACCGCGCCGATCAATACCGCCTTGGACACTCGACCCTGGTCGGATCGAGCCACGTAGCGGGCTACCTCACCGCCGCCCGTGGAGTGGCCGACATGCACGGCATCCTTCAAGTCCAGGTGCGTAGCCAGGGCGATGACGTCCGCAACGTAGGTGTCCATGTCATTGCCATGGGCGGTCTGGGTCGAGCGCCCATGGCCGCGGCGATCATGCGCGATCACGCGGTAGCCCTTGGCGACGAAGAACAGCAGTTGTGCGTCCCAGTCGTCCGAGCTCAATGGCCAACCATGGTGAAAGACGATGGGCTGACCGCTGCCCCAGTCCTTGTAGAAAATCTCGGTACCGTCGTCAGTAGTAAAATAGGGCATTGGATCAGTCCTTATGAATGGTCGGGGCGCCGTAGCTGTTCATCAGATTGCGATAGTCAGGAATGGGCCGTGTTCAAGCGATTGCATTTTGGAGCGGTCATGGGTGTATCCCTATGCGATGGGCGAGTTGACGTGAAAGAGCATCAAAAGGCGAAGCAGGAGCAGCCGAATGCGCCCCAGAAACCCTGGAAATCACTGATGGGTGCATTGGACAGGCGGGCTTTCTCATGACCGTGGGCGTGCACCGCGCAGGGCCCGCTGCACTGGTGCACCTGGGCAAGCATCGGTGAGGCAGGCTTCCAATGCCCCGGCACCTTGGCCACCGGCGACCAGTCCGGCAGCACGGGGACCCGTTTGGGCGCCAGCGGCTCGAAATCATCCGCGCCGTACACCACCTTGCCATCCACTACCGTCAGCACCGACTCGATCCACTTGATCGCCTCGGCATCCACGCTGAAGAAATCCGCCGACAATGCCGTCAGGTCCGCCAACTGACCCACCTTGATCTGTCCCTTCTTGCCCTGTTCGGAAGAGAACCAGGCGCTGCCGTGGGTAAACAGTTCCAGCGCCGTAGCCCTGGGCAGCCCTTCCGGGTACAGCTCCAGCCCGCCCACCGTACGTCCACTGACCATCCAGTACAGCGAAGTCCACGGGTTGTAGCTCGACACCCGCGTGGCATCGGTACCGGCCCCCACGGGCACACCTTCGGCGAGCATGCGCTTGATCGGCGGGGTCGCCTCGGCGGCCTTGGCGCCGTAGCGCTCGACGAAGTATTCACCCTGGAACGCCATGCGATCCTGGATCGCGATACCGCCGCCCAGCGCCCGTACCCGCTCGATATTGCGCGGCGTAATGGTTTCGCAGTGGTCGAAGAACCACGGCAAGCCGTTGAACGGAATATCCCGATCGACCTTCTCGAAGACATCGAGCATGCGGCTGATGGACTCGTCGTAGGTGGCGTGCAAGCGGAACGGCCAGCGCTGCTCTACCAGGTGACGCACCACCGGCTCCAGGTCGTTTTCCATCGCGCCGGGCAGGTCCGGGCGCGGCTCGCGGAAGTCTTCGAAGTCGGCGGCGGAGAAGGTAAGCATCTCGCCGGCGCCGTTGTGGCGCAGAAAATCATTACCCTGATGCAGCTTCACTGAGCGGGTCCAGTTCTCGAAATCCGCCAGCTCTTCCTTGGGTTTCTGGGTGAACAGGTTGTAGGCAATGCGCACGGTCAACTGGTTTTCCTGGTTCAGTTGCTCGATCACCGCATAGTCATCCGGGTAGTTCTGGAAGCCGCCACCGGCATCGATGCAACTGGTGATGCCCAGCCGGTTCAGCTCACGCATGAACTGACGGGTCGAGTTGACCTGATATTCCAGCGGCAGCTTTGGCCCCTTGGCCAGGGTCGCGTAAAGAATCATGGCGTTGGGCTTGGCCACCAGCATGCCCGTGGGATTGCCATTGGCATCGCGCACGATCTCGCCGCCAGGCGGGTTTGGCGTATCCCGGGTATAGCCTGCCACCCGCAGCGCGGCGCGGTTGAGCAGGGCCCGGTCATACAGGTGCAACAGGAACACCGGCGTGTCCGGCGCCGCCTGGTTGATCTCTTCCAGGGTGGGCATGCGCTTCTCGGCAAACTGGAACTCGTTCCAGCCACCCACTACCCGCACCCACTGCGGCGTCGGCGTGCGATCGGCTTGGTCCTTGAGCATGCGCAGGGCATCGGCCAGTGACGGTACACCTTCCCAGCGCAACTCCAGGTTGTAGTTCAAACCGCCACGGATCAAGTGCAGGTGCGAGTCGTTGAGGCCGGGAATCACGCAGCGACCCTTGAGGTCGATGATCTGTGTGCGGTCACCGCGCAGTGCCATCGCCTGGGCATCGGTACCCACCGCCACAAAGCGCCCGTCCTTGATCGCCACGGCACTGGCGCGGGGGTTCTCGCGGTCGACGGTATGCAGTTGCCCATTGAACAGGATGAGATCGGCGTTCATTGATGTTCCTTCCGGATCTATAGCAGCGAAGGACAGGCGAGGGAGCAGGGTGGCCGCCGCGGTCAGCAGCGAACCTTTGGCCAACAGCCGCCTCCGCTCCGGGTCAGTGTGATCATCGTGCGTCGCCATGGTTTTCACCTCTCGCCTGTCATCGAGTGATTCTGGAGTGGCTGACACTGGGAATATTGAACCGATGTGCTCAATGCTGAGGTGCGCGCGGAAACAACTCGACTCACAGCCAGATGGGCAAAAAACACAACTGGAGTACCTGCAGCGCGAAGCCATGGAGCCTGCCCCGTTCCTTTCGCCTATCGGGCCAGCCTTCAGCGGCCCTCTACCAATGAACTGAACGCTTGTCGCGGGCCTCACTCCAACGCTTACCCAGGCGATTTGCATCAGCTTGTCGCCTACGGGACTGTTCGAATTCTCTGCCTAATCAAGGAACGCTCATGACCGATCCACGTAACGTCGCCCACGACAAGAAAGTGCAGCAGGAGAAAAAGAATCATGGCGAAGAAATCGCCCCCAATGCCGAGCACGCTCCGCAGCCTGGGTTGAAGCCTGCGCTCAAGCACAACGATGATGAGCAAGACGAGCAGGCTTGAGCCTTTACCGGCCCATCCTGAAATTGCCATTCAGCGGCGTTGGCGCCAGCCAGCGGCCGCTTGGTGCACGTTTCCTATAATGCCCCTCACCTGTTGACCGGCTGGCTCACCGCTGAGTAGCCGCGTTGTCCCCACGCCGCTCCAGCAATGTCGAGATCGCCTTGATGGCCAGCGGATACCCCTGCGCACCGAGCCCACAGATCACCGCATCGACCGCGCCCGACATGATCGAATGACGGTGAAGTTCATCCCGCGCGTGGATGTTTGATAGATGCAGTTCGATCAACGGGCTATCGATGAGCTTCAAGGCATCCAGCACCGGAATCGAATGGAAGGATAAGCCTGCTGGGTTGATGATCAGCGCGGCATTATGCTCATACGCTTCCTGAATCCAGTCGACCATCACGCCTTCGTGGTTGGTCTGGCGAAAGTCACAGTCCAGGCCCTCGGCATCAGACGTCTTCAGGCAGGCCTGCCGAATCTGTTCCAGCGTGGTGTGGCCATAGATATGGGGCTCACGACGGCCCAGCAAATTCAAATTGGGGCCGTTGAGTATGAAAACTGTGGGCATCATGGGTGTCCTGTGACGTTATTTGATGAGCAGGGCCGAAGGTACGGTTTCGGGCGAGGAGGGCGCGGCGACGGCGTTCAAGTCCACGCCACGGGTCTCCGGACCAATGACGATCATGGCCAGCGACACCAGATTGATTGCTGCGCACAGGGAAACCAGCGGCCAGGGCGAATTACCCGATTGGCTCATCAACCAGACAGCGATCATCGGCATCGGACCGCCTACCAGCAGATTGGCGCCGGTGTAGGCCAGTGCGGAGCCGGAGTAGCGGACCTGAGTCGGAAAAGCCTCCGCAAATGCGACCGGCTGGATGCCGCTCTGGAACTGAGTGAAGCCGAGGAACAGCCCCATGATGGCCATGATCGCAGCGACGTTTTGCGTGTTGAGAATCGGGAAGTACACCGTCAGGATCAGCAGGGTCATGCACGATCCCAGCATGAGCGCTTTCTTGCGGCCCCAGCGATCGGAGAGATAGCCGCCGGCCAGAGCGCCGAAGATTGCGCAGACATTGGCCACCATCAACGACATGAAGCCTGTGGATTGGCTCATGCCCAACTGTTTGGTGAGGTAGCTCAGAGAGAAGATGACGATCAGATAAAACAGCGCGGCGGGTGAACAGAAGAACAGCATCAGCCTGAGGATGGTCCGGTGATGGCTGCGCACCGCTGATTTCAGTGGACTCTTTGGTTGTACCACGGGCGCTTTTTTCAAGGCGATGAACGCTGGGGTCTCATCGACCTTGAGGCGGATGAAGATGGCCACGATCACCAGAACGAAGCTCATGATGAAGGGGATTCGCCAGCCGAAGCTTTCGAACTGCTGGGTCGACAGCACTGCCGCCAGCCCCAGCAGCACCCCGTTGGCGAGGATCTGGCTCAGTGGCGAGCACAGCCCCAGAAGGCCGGAGTAGCGGCCGCGGCGATCGGGCGCCGCGTGCTCCAATGCCATCAGTTGCGCGCCAGTGGACTCTCCGCCCAGGGCAAAGCCCTGAATGATGCGCAGCAGTACAAGCAGGATAGGCGCCCAGATGCCGATCTGTGCGTAGGTGGGTAGCAGGCCCATGAGCACCGAGGCCAGTCCCATCATGGTGACGGTTGCCAACATCAGGTTACGTCGCCCTAGCTTGTCCCCCAGATAGCCGCAGGTGATCGCGCCCAGCGGGCGCGCGGCCAGACCAACGCCAAATGTGGCCAGGGAGGCGAGCAGGCCCGCCGTGGGCTCCATGGCAGGGAAAAACAGTTTCGGCAGAATGGTCGCCGAGATAGCGCCATACAGGGTGAAGTCGAACCATTCCAGGGCCGTGCCGATGGTGGCAGCTGTGACGGCCTTGCGCGGCATGCGCAGATCATCGCCGGCGGTGTCTATCGTGCTCATGGGGACGCTCGTCATTGTTGTTATGGTGAATGAGGTCTCCGCAGATCTGCTATATAACGGCTTGCCGGTTCGCGGGACTGAGTAGACGTTAGCCCATTGCGAACTCGAAATAATTATCCAGAATTGCACGAATGCATAAGCTGAACTTATAGAAGGCCACTATGGAACTGCGACACCTGCGAGCGTTTGTGGTGGCGGCTGAGTTGCAGAGTTTCAGTCGTGCCGCCCAAACGCTGGGGATTGCCCAGTCTGCCCTCAGCCAGTTGATGCGCACGCTGGAGTCGGAGCTTGGCATGCCCCTGTTCAGGCGCGCGAACCGCAGTGTGGCACTGACCGCCGCCGGCCTCGCGTTCCTGCCGCATGCGCGCCAATCGGTCAGCGCCAGCGAACTCGCCGCATCGGCCGCCCGGCGCGCCAGACGCGGAGAAGCGGGCGAGATCAATATCGGCTATCACTCTGCGTTGTTCGAGGCGAACCTGCCGCTGCTGCTGCGCCATTACTTCAGTACGTTTCCCGAAGTGAAGCTGACGCTGGTGGATGCAGGCATCCGTGCGCAACTCGACATGCTGCTGGAACACAAGCTCGATCTGGCCTTCGCCAGGGTGTTCAAGGATCATCTTCCGGAGCGCCTGCGCACCCATCATTTCAGCCAGTCCCGGCTTGTCCTGTTGATGCCGGACAATCACCCGCTGGCCGTCCAGTTCACCGGTGATCTTGGCTCATTACGTCACGAAACCTTTGTGTTCCTGCAGGACCCGGCAGGTATCGGATTGACCTCGCACACCCTGCACGTGTGCCGGCAGCATCAGTTGCATCCCGAAAACATCATGCACGTGCCATCGTTGATGAGCATTCCCGGCTTGGTCGCAGCGGGTATCGGGCTCAGCATCGTGCCTGAGCCGCTGGCGAGATTGTCCATGCCGGGGCTGCGGGTGATACCCCTCGCCCAACCGGAAATGCTCAGCGAGCTGTCATTGATTTCCCGCATCGACGAACGCTCCACCGCCGTGTTGCACTTCATCGAGGAGGCCAGAGACTGGTGTTGAGGGGTATGTATTTGCACTGAGTTCGATTGGCCACACAGAGCACTGCCTTCAACGAAGCCTAGAGCCAGTGCGCGTCATGGTTGAACTCAGTCAAGCCGGGCCCTGGACCGGCAAAGTAACGTTCGGCACCTGAGCCGCCATCACCTCCACCACCCAATCCATGAACACCCGCAACTTGCGGCTCACATGACGATTCGGCGCATAAGCCAGATACAACGGCATCGGCGCAATCGCCCAATCGTCGAACAACTTCACCAGTTCGCTGCCAATCGGCGAGTCGGTCACCATGAACCTGGGTAGCCAGAGTATCCCCAGCCCCGCCTGACCGGCTGCCAGGTAGGCGTTGCCATCGTCCACCGCCAGCTTGTAGCGACCCTGTACACGCAAAGCCTCGCCTGCACGGTTCATGGCATAGGGCAGGGCCTTGCCCGTCCGCGCCCAACGAAATGCCACCACATGGTGATCGCCGTCCTGCAGCTCACGCGGGTGCGCCGGGATGCCGTAGCGGGCCAGATAGCTGGGCGCTGCGTACACTCCCAACGGCAAGTCAGCGATGTGGCGGGCTATCAGCGACGTATCGGTGATCTCGCCACCTCGAATCACGCAGTCGACGCTCTCGTCGATGATGCTCACCGGGCGATCACTGACGCCCAGGTCGAGCTGGATATCGGGATAGCGTTCCTGGAATTGCGGCAGGGCCGGAATCAGCAGCAGCCGCGCCAATGGGCTGGGCACGTCTACCCGCAGGCGTCCACGTGGCGTTGCGGCGGCACTTGACAGGGCCGTGTCGGCATCGTCCAACGCCGCCAGCAGCAGCTGGACGCGTTCGTAGTACGCAGCGCCATCGGCCGTGACATTGACCTTGCGCGTGGTACGGTTGAGCAGCTTGACGCGCAAGCGAGCTTCCAACTGCTGTACCAGTTGGCTGACCGTGGTCTTGCTCATGTGCAGGGTGAGAGCGGCCTGGGTGAAACTGCCGGTTTCCACCACCCGCGCGAAGGCTTGCATGGCATCGAAGCGGTCCATCAGGCTCTCCATTGTTTGGGAATCACGCACAATCAGGGTCAGCATTGCCTGTTTATCCGGGGCCGGCAAGCGCCCTACAGTGACACGGTCGCTTTCCAACCTCTGGAGTTTCGAAATGAACCAACGTGATGTGGTATTCCCCGCAGGCCGTCAGGCGCTTTATGAGCGCAACCGTTACTCGGCAGCCGTGCGCGCCGACGGCTTGCTGTTCGTCTCGGGCCAGGTCGGAAGCCGTGAGGACGGCTCGCCCGAGCCGGAACTCAAGGCCCAGGTTCGTCGCGCTTTCGACAACCTCAACGCCGTGCTCGCGGCGGCCGGTTGCACGTTCGACGATGTGCAGGACGTGACCGTGTTCATGGTCGAGCCGCAGAAGATCTTCGAAGAGGTCTGGGAGGTGGTGCCGGAGTACTGGGGACAGGCGCCGTACCCCTCGCTGACGGCGGTTGGCGTGACCTGGTTGTACGGCTTCGATGTGGAGATCAAGGTCGTTGCCAAACTGCCCCAGCGCGAGGATCGCTAGCCAGGGCAGGGCAGAGGGCGTTTTTGGATGAGCGGCCCTACTCGCTGGCGGTGACCGCCTCGGTATTGGCTTCGGCAGCCAGTTTCAGACGGTCAGCCTTGCTGATGTAAGGATTCCTGTTGGCCGGGGCCAGTTTGGCGTTGGCCTTCTTGGCCTTGGCCTTGAATAGCTGCTGGAGTTTCTTCTGGCGATTCATGGGGTGCTACTCCACGGGTAGATGCCGCCATGATACCAGCTTGAATGCCAGTGGCTGAGCCGCACGTCATGCCCGGCTGGTCGATACCAAGGCTGTCGAGCATCCTCTGCGCTTCCATGGGTCTGCCCAGTAGAAAACCCTGCAAGACGTTACAACCCAGGTCGGTCAACATCTCCTGTTGCTCGGCGGTTTCCACGCCTTCGGCAACGATCCTCAGCCCCAGCGTCTTGCCCAGTGCCACGATCGCCGACACGATGGCAGCGTCATCGTTGCCCTGGGCCAGTTCGGTGATGAAGCCGCGGTCGATCTTCAGTTCATTGGCGGGCAGGCGTTTGAGGTAGAGCAGGCTCGAGTATCCGGTACCAAAGTCGTCGATGGAAATACTGACCCCCAATGCGGCCAGTTGGTCGAGCACGATCAGCGCTGCTTCGGCATCACGCATGGCCGTGGATTCGGTCACCTCCAGGGTGAGGCAATGCGCTGGCAGGCCATTGCTGTGCAAGGCCGTTCGCACCACCTCGACCAGCCCCGAATGGGCCAGTTGGACTGTAGACAGGTTGACCGCAATGCTCCATTCGCCACGCCCCTGCCCGTGCCATTCGGCCATCTGCCGGCAGGCTTCGTTGATCACCCAATTGCCGATCGGCACGATCAGCCCGGTGCGCTCGGCCAGCGGCAGGAAGCGGTCCGGAGGTATCAGGCCCACGTCTGGCTTGTTCCAGCGCAACAAGGCTTCGACGCCGGTCATGGGGCCATTGGGCGCGACCATCTTGGGCTGGAAGTGCAGGATGAACTCATTCTGCTCCAGGGCGGTACGCAGATCCTGTTGCAGCTGAAACTGCTGGTGGGCGTTGGTGTTCATGGCTTTTTCGAAGAAACAGTAGCCGTCGCGGCCCTGTTCCTTGGCGTGGTACATGGCAGCGTCGGAATTGACCATCAGCTCATGGCTGCTGCGGCCGTCGTCGGGGAAGATGGCAATGCCGACGCTGGTGGACACGTGTACGGTCTGGCGGCCCAGCACATAGGGCGCCTTGATGCTTTCCACCAGACGCTGCGCCAGCGCGGCCGCATCTTCCGGTTCGCCCGGATCGATCAGCAGAACGAACTCGTCGCCGCCCAGGCGCGCCACGGTGTCTTCGCCCCGCTTGGCTTCATTGATGCGTCGTGCCACTTCCACCAACAGCTGGTCGCCGGTGTGATGGCCGTAGGTATCGTTGACCGCCTTGAAGCCGTCCAGGTCCATGAACAGCACAGCGAAGTGGCTTTGCTGCCGGGTGGCTTTCTGGATGGCCTGTTCAAGCCGGTCGTTGAGCAGGATGCGGTTGGGCAGGCCGGTGAGGTTGTCTTGCAGGGCCAACTGCACCAATGCGCTGTTGGCATGATCCAGCGAGTTGGCCAGCAGGCTGGTGCGGACGTCGAGCATCGAAACGATCAGGGCGATGGCGCAGACGGCCAGGGTCACCAGGATCACCAGCACCACCAGCCATTTGCTGTCGATGCCGCTGTTGACCGCGCCGCACACGCTGCCCTCTGGAAACTGCGCGGCCGCCATGCCGGTGTAGTGCATGCCGACAATGGCGCAGCCCATTACCAGTGAGGCGCCGAAGCGAGCGCGATTGATGTATTTACCCTCGCCGCGCAGGCGAAAGGCGATCCACAGCGCCGCACCGGACGCAACGACGGCGATCACCACCGAGGCTGCGAACAGCGAAGGGATGTACTGCACCGATGGGTTCATCAGCAGCGCGGCCATGCCGGTGTAGTGCATGGCGGCGATGCCCATGCCCAACAGCACCGCGCCCAGCAGCAGCCGTACCAGCGGCATTTCTTCCTGGCACACCAGCCATAGGGCGAAGGCCGAGGAGGCGATGGCGATCAGCAGCGACAGGCCGGTGAGGGTCAGGTCGTACCCCAGCTCGATAGGCAACTGGAACGCCAGCATGCCGATGAAATGCATCGACCAGATGCCGATGCCCATGGCAAACGAACCGCCAGCCAACCAGAGCGCCGAGGCCATGCCGTGGGTACGCGAGACCCGGCCGGCCATGTTCAGTGCGGTGTAGGACGCCAGGATCGCGACGATCAGAGAAAACATCACGTACAGGCTGTTATAGGAACTTGCGAGCATCGACACTCCGAGGTGCACAGGTAATTCGACTCCACAGGCTATCGGCTCGGCGCATGCTTTCTTAAGTGCCAGCGGTCCATGCGCGCCTCGCCTTGCGGCGTTTGGCCATGATTGACACCCGACCTTCATAAAAGCGTAACAAAAGAGGTGCAGAGTGCCGTAGCCCGCCAATACAAGGAGTCATTTTAATGAAAAAGTTGATGAAGTCCGCTGCGCTCGCCGTCACGCTTTCCCTGTGCGCCACCTCAGTGGCCTTCGCTGCTGAAAACGTCCGTCTGACCGGCTCTGGCGCCAGCTTTCCAGCGCCCATCTACCTGACCTGGTTCAAGGATTTCAGCAAGAAAAGCGACGGCGTCACCGTTGACTACCAGTCCAAGGGGAGTGGTGCCGGTGTCCAGGACTTCCTGAACAAAACCGTCGATTTTGCGGCCAGCGACTCGGCCATGAAAGACGAAGACATTGCCAAGGTGGCCGAAGGCGCGCAACTGCTGCCGATGACCGCGGGCGAAATCGTGCTGGCGTACAACCTGCCAGGCAGCCCCAAGGGCCTGAAACTGCCACGCGATGTGTACTCCAACATCTTCCTGGGCAAGATCACCCAGTGGAACGATCCTCAGATCGTTGCCGCCAACCCAGAGCTGAAACTGCCAGCGACCCCGATCACTGTCGTGGTACGTGCGGACTCCAGCGGCACTACCGCGGTATTCACCAAGCACCTGTCGGCCATCAACCCGGCGTTCAAGCAAGACCTGGGCGAAGGCAACACCGTCAACTGGCCTGCTACCGACAAGTTCATCAAGTCGCCCAAGAATGACGGCGTGACCGCTACCGTACGCCAGACTCCAGGCGCTATCGGTTACATCGAATACGGCTTCGCCAAACTGGCCAAGGTTGACTTCGCTGTGCTGCAGAACAAGGCCGGCCAATACGTAGTGCCTAACGCTGAAAGCGGTGCTGAAGCACTGGCCGCCGTGAAGATGCCAGACAGCCTGGTGGCCTGGCTGCCCGATCCGGACGGCGCCAAGTCGTACCCGATCACTTCCTACACCTGGATGATCTTCCGCAAGGACAACGGCAACCCGGCCAAGGCCAAGGCCATGCGTGACATGGTCGAGTACAGCCTGACCGAAGGTCAGAAGATCGCTGACTCCATGGGCTACATCCCATTGCCTCAGTCGGTTGTCGATCAGGTTCGCAAAGCGTCCGCCAACATCCAGTAATGCCCGCGAAGCCTCGATCGGTGCGCACTGACCGCTGCGCCTGTCGGGGCTTGCCTCCACGCCCCGGAATGAACCCATGAACAGCCCTTTCGTTGTACCGGATAACCCGGATTCAGCCTGCAAACCTCCTTCGACGAAGGATTTTCTGGTTGATCGTGCCTTCCGTGCGCTTGCGCGTGTGGGAGTGGTTCTGATCCTGGCGGTGGTATTTGCACTTGTATTCGAAGTAGGTCGCAAAGCCCTTCCAGGCATGGAAAAGCATGGCTTTGATGTTCTTCTCGGTTCGGTATGGGACGTCAACCAGGGCAAGTACGGCATTCTGCCGGCCATCTGGGGGACGCTCTACAGTGCCTTGATCGCGCTGCTGATCGCCGGTGTGTTCGGTGTCAGCATGGCGATCTTCCTGACTCAGGATTTCCTTCCGGCCAAGCTCGCGGCGGTGTTTCGTACCATCGTCGAATTGCTGGCAGCCATTCCCAGCGTTGTGTACGGGCTGTGGGGGATCTATGTGGTGATCCCCGCCATCCGTCCGCTGACCGCATGGCTGAACAGCGAGCTGGGCTGGATACCTTTCTTCGGCACCTCGCTGAGTGGCCCGGGGCTGCTGCCTGCAGCACTGGTATTGGCCATCATGATTTTGCCGACCATTGCCGCGGTGTCCCAGGACGCCTTGACCGCCGTGCCCATGAAGACCAAACAGGCTGCCTACGGCATGGGGACCACCCACTGGGAAGCGATTCTCAAGGTCATGGTGCCTTCGGCTGCCACCGGTATCTTCGGTTCACTGGTGCTGGGCCTGGGCCGCGCACTGGGCGAAACCATGGCCCTGGCCATGCTGGTGGGCAACGCCAACAACATTTCGCTCTCGCTGTTTGCGCCGGCCAATACCCTGGCTGCGCTGTTGGCGCTGAACTTCCCCGAAGCCGGCCCCAGTGAAATCGAAGTGTTGATGTATGCCGCGCTGGTGTTGATGTTGATCACCCTGATCGTGAACGTCATCGGTTCCATGATCATGGTCTATGCCCAGCGGGGTACCAAGTGATGACCAATCTTTCCTCCCCAGGTATCGCTCTGCCAAGCCTGCAGCGCAAGTTCGAAGGCCGCGCGCTGCGCAGCCTGGTGCTGACCACGCTGGTGTGGGCGGGCGCACTGATCGCCAGTGTGCCGTTGATTTCGGTGCTCTACATGCTGATCACCCGGGGTGGTGCCCGGCTCAGTCTGGAGGTCTTCACCGAACTGCCGCCGACCGGTTTCGAAACCGGGGGTGGTTTCGGCAATGCCATGGCCGGTACGTTCGTCATGGTCGGTATCGCTGCGGCAATCGCCGTACCGGTCGGCATCTTGGCGGCCATCTTCCTGTCTGAATTGGGCCCGGACAGCAAACTGGCCAACGCCTCGCGCTTTGCCGCCAAGATGCTCACTGGCCTGCCGTCGATTCTGGCCGGTGTGTTTGCCTACGCGCTGGTGGTGATGACCACGGGTACCTACTCGGCACCTGCGGGCGGCGTGGCACTGGCGGTACTGATGTTGCCCATCGTGGTACTTACGGCTGAAGAGTCGATGAAGATGGTGCCCAAGATCATGAAGGATGCCGCCTATGGCATGGGCTGCACCCGCTCCCAGGTCATCTGGAAAATCGTGCTGCCTACCGGCCTGCCGGCGATCCTCACCGGCGTCATGCTGGCCGTGGCCCGTGCCGCCGGTGAAACCGCGCCGCTGTTGTTCACCGCGCTGTTCAGCAACTACTGGATCTACCACAACGGCGATCTGGCCGTGATGAACCCGACTGCCTCGCTGGCCGTGCTGATCTACAACTTTTCCGGCATGCCCTTCGACAACCAGCTCGAGCTCGCCTGGGCGGCCTCGCTGGTGTTGGTGATGATCGTGCTAATCGTGAATATCGTCAGCCGAATCTTCGGCAAGCCCAAGTTTTGAGAACGGAGCACCTCAATCGTGAATCAGCTATCAGCGCAAAAAGTCGCCCCGCTCCAGACCCAGTCGCCAGTGGTCATGGACTGCAAGCTGGACAAGATTTTCTACGGCAATTTCCTGGCCGTGCGTGACAGCCATGTGCCGATCGAAAAGAACAAGATCACCGGTTTCATCGGCCCGTCCGGTTGTGGCAAGAGTACCGTGCTGCGCAGCCTCAACCGCATGAACGACCTGGTCAAGGGCTTCCGTTTCGAAGGCCATGTGCACTTTCTTGGCCAGGATGTCTACGGCAAGGGTGTGGACCCGGTCGTGGTACGCCGCTACATCGGCATGGTGTTCCAGCAGCCCAACCCGTTCTCGATGAGCATTTTCGACAACGTGGCTTTCGGCCTGCGCCTGAATCGCTACAAGGGCGACCTGGGCGACCGCGTCAAGCACGCCCTGCAAGGCGCCGCGCTGTGGGATGAAGTGAAGGACAAGCTCAAGGTCAGCGGCCTGTCGCTTTCCGGTGGTCAGCAGCAACGGCTGTGCATCGCCCGCGCCATCGCGACCGAGCCGGAAGTGCTGTTGCTCGACGAGCCCTGCTCGGCGCTCGACCCGATCGCTACACGCCGGGTGGAAGAGCTGATGGTGGAGCTGAAGAAGGACTACACCATCGCCCTGGTGACCCACAACATGCAGCAGGCCATTCGTGTCGCCGACACCACAGCATTCTTCTCGGTGGACATTTCCCAGGGCACACGCACGGGCTATCTGGTGGAGATGGGCCCTACCACCCAGATCTTCGAGAACCCGCGTGAACAGATGACCGGTGATTACATCAGCGGAAAGTTCAGCTAGCCTTTGCGCCGCCCGCCAAGGCTGCCGACCCTGACGGGTCGAGCGGCCTTTGGGCTTTTTTTGTGCCTTGTCACATTCCTGTAACCTCGAGAAGCTAATGTCCGCAAAGCGTCGCCTCGATCTGCCTGCGATAGAGCGAGCCCTGGTTGAAGTACAGGGCCGATTTGCCGAGCTCAGCCGGCATTTCACCGAGCAGCGCGATCCCTTCACCGACGAAGTGTTACAGAACATGCTGGCAGGCTATGCGTTGATCGACGACTACGTGGCACAGGGTGTCGACCTGTTCGATCTGCAGCAGCTGGACCTGATGCTCGAGATCAATGCCACCGTATTGTGTGGCCAGGACCCGGCACGCAGGGTCGAGTTCGCGCAGCACCTGAAAGCAACCGAAGCGCACTTTTTCAACAACGTCGAAGGCGGGATCAAGGACTTGTTCAACTGGTACTGCGCGCACCGTAACGAATCCGTATGGAAACGAGCGGCTGGCGTGTATGTGCGCATCCTGAGCAAGCCGCAGCTGTTCATCGAGGGTAACAATCGCAGTGGGTCGCTGATCGTCAGCTACCTGCTGATGCGCGAAGGGAAGCCCCCGTTCGTGCTGGCGCTGGACAATGCCGAGGGCTATTACAACCCGTCCTCGGTGATACGCAACTCAGCCAAACACGGTGTCAAGGCCTTGTACGAATTGCCCAAGATCAAGAAGAAGTACGCAGCGTTTCTGGAGGACCATGCTCCGGACCCGAAGCAGTTCTTCCTGAGCGCGAAGCAATCGGCGGCCTGCCAAGGGATAGCCCGATGAAAAAGTTCGCCATGCTCAATGCCTGCCGCCTGCTTCGAAAGCAGCTGGAGCAAGTCGTCCAGGCCGTGGTGCCGATGACCCGCTTCAAGCGTCAGCGCATTCGTATCTCGTTCGATATCGATGACACCCTGGCTTGCCTGCCGCACCACAGTGCCGCCGAGCACAGCCGCCTGCCGGCGTTCGTGCATCGCTGGCTGGGCGAGCCGCTGCGCGTGGGCACTCGGTCGCTGACCCGCGAGCTGCGTCGCCAGGGCTGCAGCGTGTGGGTCTATACCTCGTCCGGCCGCACCCCGGCCTACATTCGCCGCTGGCTGATGCTGTACGGCATTCACGTCGACGGTGTGGTCAACAGCGTGGTGCACAATCAGATTCTGGCCGAGCGTGGGTTGGCCAATGCGCCATCCAAACTGCCTTCGGCCTTCGATATCGACCTGCACGTGGATGACTCCGAGGGCGTCAAGAGCGAAGGCCATGACCACGGCTTTCGCGTGGTAGTGGTGCGTCCGGACGACGAGAACTGGGCACAACGCGTGCTCGATGCCGCCGCACACGTACAAGCCCAGGTGGCACGCCAGCAGCCTCACCGCTTCCCGCAAACGGCCCGCCTGTCCACCCCGTCGGTAACCTACTGAGGCCCGCGCTCGGCATAACGCCGCCCCCTGTAGGAGCGGCGTAAAGCCGCGAAGAAGCCATCACAGCGACAAACATTACTACCTTCTATATCCGCGCCAGCTATATCCGCCCCAACGCCTGCGCCAGGTCGGCGCGCAGGTCCTCAAGCGCCTCCACACCCACCGACAACCGCACCAACCCATCGCCGATGCCCAGCTGCGCACGAATGTCCGCGGGGATGCTGGCGTGGGTCATGATCGCCGGATGCTCGATCAGGCTTTCCACGCCGCCCAGGCTTTCGGCGAGGGCGAACAGCTGCACCGTTTCGAGAAAGCGCCGTGCGCCGGCGAGGTCGGTATTCAGGTCGACGGAGATCATCCCGCCGAAGCCACGCATCTGCCGCTGCGCCAGTGCGTGCTGCGGGTGGGACGGCAGGCCCGGGTAATGCACGCGGGCGACCTGGGGCTGCTGCTCCAGCCACTGCGCCAGCGCCAAGGCATTGCTGCAGTGGCGCTCCATGCGCAGGGCCAGGGTCTTGATGCCGCGCAGGGTAAGGAAGGCATCGAAGGGCCCGGCGATGGCACCTACCGAGTTCTGCAGAAACCCCAGGCGTTCGGCCAACTCAGGATTCTGCCCGACCACAGCGATGCCGCCGATGACGTCGGAGTGTCCATTCAGGTATTTGGTGGTGGAGTGCACCACGATGTCGAAACCCAGCTCCAGCGGGCGCTGGATCCACGGGCTGGCGAAGGTGTTGTCGGCCACGCAGAGGATGCCGCGCGCGCGGCACAGCTGGGCGATGGCGCTCAGGTCCGCCAGGCTCAGCAGGGGGTTGCTGGGCGTTTCCACCCACACCATGCGGGTGTCCGGTTGCAAAGAAGCTTCGAAGGCATTGATATCTGCCAGGTCGACGTAGCTGAAGCGATGCCCGGCACTGCGTTGGCGCACCTTGTCGAACAGGCGAAAGGTACCGCCGTACACGTCGTTGCCCGAGACAATATGGCTGCCGGCGTCGAGCAGTTCGAGCACCGTCGAGATGGCCGCCAGCCCCGAGGCGAAGGCAAAGGCCTGCGTACCACCTTCCAGGTCGGCGACGCAGCGCTCCAGCGCGAAGCGGGTGGGGTTGTGGGAACGGCCGTAGTCCAGGCCCTTGTGCACGCCGGGGCTCTCCTGCAGATAGGTCGAGTTGGCGTAGATCGGCGGCATGAGCGCGCCGGTGGATGGGTCCGGGGACTGCCCGGCATGGATCACGCGGGTGGCGAAGTCGTCTTTATCGTGGCGGCTCATGCCTGGGATCTCCGTAGATGGTTGAGCAGGTCGACGCGGGTGATCAGGCCATGAAAGCCTGATTCATCGGCAATGATTGCCACCAGGCCACGGTCCAGTTCAGCCTGCAACTGCGCCAGGCTGGCGGTAGGCGGCAGCGTTTGCAGGTGGGTGGTCATGGCGCTGCCGACCGTGGTGTGGAAGTGGGCGGGGTCGTGCTGCATGCCCAGCAGGATGTCTGACTCGTCGATCACCCCCATCAGCTTCTGGCCCTGGAGTACCGGGAGTTGCGAGACGTCGGTCAGGCGCATGCGCTGGAAGGCTGTCAGCAAGGTATCGTCGGGCCCGACGCTGATCACCCGGCCATCCTCGAAGCGCCGGGCGATCAGGTCGCGCAGGTCGTTGTAGTGCTTGTATTGCAGCAGGCCCTGGTCGTTCATCCATTGGTCGTTATAGACCTTGGACAGGTAGCGGGTGCCGGTGTCGCAGACGAACGTCACCACGCGCTTGGGCTCGGTCTGTTCCCGGCAATAGCGTAGCGCCGCGGCCAGCAGCGTGCCGGTGGACGAGCCCCCCAGGATGCCCTCTGCGCGCAGCAGTTGCCGGGCGTGATCGAAGCTTTCTTCATCACTGATGGAGTAGGCCTGGCGTACGCTGGAGAGGTCGGCAATCGATGGAATGAAATCTTCGCCGATGCCTTCCACGGCCCATGAGCCCGGCGTGCCGAGGGTGCCGCTGCGGCTGTACTCGGCCATCACCGAGCCTTCGGGGTCCGCCAGCACCATGGCCAGGTCCGGCTGGACGCGTTTGAAGAAGCGGGTCAGACCGGTCAAGGTGCCTGCCGAGCCGACGCCCACCACGATCGCATCCAGATCGTGCTGAGTCTGGGCCCAGATCTCCGGGCCAGTGCTGGTCTCGTGAGCCAGAGGGTTAGCAGGGTTGTTGAACTGGTCGGCGAAGAATGCATCGGGAATGTCCTCGGCGATGCGCGCGGCCATGTCCTGGTAGTACTCGGGGTGGCCCTTGCCGACGTCCGAGCGGGTGGTGTGCACCTCGGCGCCCATGGCCTTGAGGTGCAGGACCTTCTCGGTGGACATCTTGTCCGGCACCACCAGCACCACCCGATAGCCCTTGGCCCGACCCACCAGCGCCAGGCCCAGGCCAGTATTGCCTGCGGTGGCCTCGATGATGGTGCCACCGGGCCGCAATCGACCGTCACGTTCGGCCGCATCGATCATGGCCAGGCCAATGCGATCCTTGATCGAACCGCCGGGGTTCTGCGATTCGAGTTTGAGAAACAGCGTGCACGGGCCGGTATCGAAGCGGCTGACACGCACCAGCGGCGTGTTGCCAATCAGCTCGAGTACGGCGGGGCGGGTGTTGTCGGTCATGGTCGCCACCTGGGTACGAAGGAATCGTATGCGGTGGACAGCAAACCAGGGCTGCCTGTTCACAGCCGGGTGTTTCGAGGCCCGGGAGGGTGTCGCCCATTTCCACCCGCTAACCCGGTGCCCGTGCCAGCAACTGCTGCGCGCGCAGCAAGACGGGCGCATCGACCATCTGCCCGTCGAGTTGAAAGGCGCCGGCGCCCTTGGCAGCGGCGCTGGCAGCGACCACGTTGCGTGCCCATTGCAGATCCTGCGGGCTGGGCAGCAATGCGTCGTGAATCACCGGCACTTGCCTGGGATGGATGCACAGCGCGCCGCCGTAGCCCATGTCATAGGCATGCCTGATCGCCTGGCGCAGGCCGTCCGGGTCGCCGATGGCAGGGTAGACGCCGTCCAGCGGCGGTAACAGACCGGCGCCACGGGAGTGGAGCTGCACGGCCATGCGCGCCTGATCGAGAAACATCAGGGCTGCAGCAGTGCCGGTGTTGAGGTTCAGATCCAGCGCCAGGTCGAGGCTGCCGAAGGACAAGCGCTGGACCCCTTGGGCATGGGCGATTTCTTCAAGCGCCAACAGGCCCCTCGCGCTCTCGATGATCGGCCAGACCGGTTTGCCGCCGCGCGATGCCGCCGCGACCTGAGCGGCGCTCTCGACTTTGGGCAGCAGCACGCCGGCCACGCCCGGCTGTTGGCTGCAGAATGTCAGGTCTGCGCCATGCTCCCCGTGCTCCGGGGCATTGACTCGCACCCATACCGAGCTGTGCGGGTGTTGCTGCAGAAACGCGGCGAGGTTATCGCGGGCCTTGCGCTTGAGCAGCTCCTCGACCGCATCCTCGAAGTCGACGATGACCACGTCCGCGCCTGCGGCCAAGGCTTTGGCGAAGCGCTCGGGGCGGCTGCCCGGTACGAATAACGCTGAACGAACGACAGGTTCGGCCATGGTGTGCACTTCCTTCAATGCAGATTTGAAAAGCCAGAGAGACGGTCAGACGACACCTGCGGCGAGCAACCGAGCCTGCTCATCGGTGGAATAGCCCAGCTCCTGAAGGATGCTCGCGGTGTGCTGACCCAGTCCCGGCACGCCCTCCATGCGCGGGGTGAAGGCCGCGTTGCTGGCCGGCGGCAACAGCGCCGGCAACTGGCCCGAGGGGCTGTCGACCTGCCGCCATCGGTCTCGCGCCTGGAGCTGCGGGTGATCCCATACGCCGGCCATGTCGTTGACGCGGGCATTGGCGATCTGGGCCTCCTCCAGACGCGCCAGCACTTGCCCGACCGACAGTGCGGCGAAACTGTCGACGATGATCTGGCGCAGCACCTCTCGGTTCTGCGAACGGTTGAAGTTGGCCGAGAAACGCTCGTCGGTGGCCAGGGCCGAATCCAGCAGCACCTTGTCGCAGAACAGCGCCCACTCCCGCTCGTTCTGCAAGCCCAGCATCACCGTGCCACCGCCACCGGTAGGAAAGGGGCCATAGGGGTAGATGGTCGAATGCGCCGCGCCTGCCCGCGCTGGTGGCGGGGCACCGTTGTAGGCGTAGTACAGCGGGTAGCCCATCCACTCCACCAGGCTTTCGAGCATCGATACGTCGATGCGGCTGCCGACGCCGGTCTTGTCGCGCAGCATCAGCGCCGAGAGGATGCCGGTGTAGGCGTACATTCCCGCAGCGATGTCGGCAATCGAGCAGCCGGCCTTGGCCATGTCGTCTTCACCCGGACCTCCCGTGACCGAGAGAAAACCGCCTTCGCTCTGGATCAGCAGGTCATAGGCCTTTTTCCTTTCGTAAGGTCCACCCTCGCCGTAGCCGGAAATATCACAGACGATCAGCCGCGGAAATCGCTCGTGCAGCGCTTCGAAGGACAGCCCCATGCGCGCTGCCGCCCCCGGTGCCAGGTTCTGCACCAGTACGTCGGCCTTGCCCAGCAGGGCTTCGAGGATAGCCTGCGCAGTGTCATGCTTGAGGTCCAGGGTCAGGCTTTCCTTGGAGCGGTTGGTCCATACGAAGTGGGACGCCAGGCCGTCGACGCGCTGGTCGTAGCCCCGGGCGAAGTCGCCGCTGCCGGGGCGCTCGACCTTCACCACGCGGGCACCCAGATCGGCCAGTTGTCGAGTGCAGAAAGGTGCGGCGATGGCGTGTTCCAGGCTGATCACGGTGATGCCGTCCAGTGGACGTGGGTTGAGCTGAGTCATGGCTGCTACCTTGTTCGTCAAGTCAGATCAGATCGGCCAGGCGTTGGGCGTCGCGCAGATGCCAGACCTTGTCGATCAGCGTCTTGCCTTGTTCAACCGTGCGCGCACCGGAGAACGCCAGCAGCCGCTGGAACTTGGCTTCCAGCTCCGGCCGCGACAGGGTGTTGCCGGGATCGCCCTTGGGTTCGTCGATGGCCGCGCTCAACGTGCGCCCGTCGGTGGTCGTGACGATCACGCGGCCCAGCCAGCGGGAGGGGTATGCCGCATCGACTTCGGGGTCCAGCGCCATGCTGACCTTCTCGCGAAAGGCATCGACGTCGCTGTCGGTCAGCGCCAGGTCACGAAACTCGATCAACTGGGCGCTGCCGTGCACGGCGATCAGGCCCAATACGGTGCCCATGGAAAATTTCGCCTGGTGCACGGTGCTGGGTTTGCTCACTCGGCCCAAGACGTCGATAGCCCCTTGGTGGACACGGGTGATGACTGTTGCAATCTGCCCATGGTGCAGCCCTTCGCGTTGCATCAGATGCAGTAGCGCATCGGCAGCGGGGTGGGTGTGCCGACAGGACGCATGAAATTTGAACGAGGTTTCCACCAGCGCCCAGCGCGTGCCCAGGCGGTCCGATAGTTTGCTGGGGTCGGCGTCGCTGGACATCCCGGCGGCCATGCCCTGATCGCCTTCGAGGATATTGCGTGCCCCGGTCAGGCCGTCCGCCGTCATGTAGGCGGCGAGCAAGCCGTCGGCGGCAGCCTTGGCGGTGTGCAGCTGTTTGGAATCGGCGGCGTCGCGCAGAAACTCCCAGAGCCCCGCCGCCTGAGTGCCGGCGTTACCCAGTAGATGAATGAATTGATCCTGGTTGAACGCCAGCAACTTGCCGACCGCGACGGCGGCGGCGAGGGTGCCGACGGTAGCGGTGGTATGGAAGATGCGGTAGTGGGAGCGGCCAAGGAATTCGCCGATGCGGATGCCCGCCTCGTAGCCGGCCACCGACGCCAACAGTAAATCCTTGCCGGACTTGTCCAGGTCCTGCGCTGCCGCCAGAACGGCCGAGAACACCACGGTAGCGGGGTGCAGCACGGAGCTGTTGTGCAAATCATCCTGCTCGACCAGGTGTGACGAAGCGCCGTTGACCAAGGCGGCGAAGTAGGGCGAGGTACTGCGGCCACTGACCAGAATTTTCGCCGGGCCGTCGCGGGGGCCCATGCGCTCGGCGTAGCGCTCGAACAAGGGTATGGGGCGCGCACCTTGGCTGGCCAGTGCCGAGCCGATCCAGTCCAGAAACAGGTCCTCGGTGCGATCCAGCACAAGGGCCGGGATCTGCTCGTAGTGCAGGTCAGCCAGAAAGGCCGACAACGCTTGGGTGTGGCTCATGGACAGCCCCTCAGAAACTGCGCGGCAGTTCGAGCAGATGCTCGGCGACGTAGGAAAGAATCAGGTTGGTGGAGATGGGCGCCACCTGGTACAGGCGGGTTTCGCGAAACTTGCGCTCCACGTCGTATTCACAGGCAAAGCCGAAGCCGCCATGGGTCTGCAGGCAGGCATTGGCCGCTTCCCAGGACGCCTTGGCCGCCAGGTACTTGGCCATGTTGGCGCTGGCCCCGGCATTCTGCCCGCTGTCGTATTCCTGGCAGGCGCGCCAGCGCATCAGGTCGGCGGCTTCGATTTCGATATGCGCCTCGGCAATGGGGAACTGCACACCCTGGTTCTGCCCGATGGGCCGCCCGAACACCACCCGGTCGCGGGCATAGGCACTGGCCTTTGCGATGAACCAGCGGCCGTCACCGATGCACTCGGCGGCGATCAGCGTGCGCTCGGCATTGAGCCCATCGAGGATGTAGCGAAAGCCTTTGCCTTCCTCGCCGATCAGGCTGTCGGCGGGCAGTTCCAGGTTGTCGAAGAACAGCTCGTTGGTTTCATGGTTGACCATATTGGCGATGGGCTGGACCGTCAGACCCTTGCCGATGGCCTCGCGCAGGTCGACCAGGAAAATCGACATGCCTTCGGACTTCTTCGTCACCTCGGCCAACGGCGTGGTGCGGGCCAGCAGGATCATCAGGTCCGAGTGCTGGACCCGCGAGATCCATACCTTCTGACCATTGATGACGTACTTGTCGCCCTGACGCACGGCGGTGGTCTTGATCTTGGTGGTGTCGGTGCCCGTGGTGGGCTCGGTGACGGCCATCGATTGCAAACGCAATTCGCCGCTGGCGAGCTTGGGCAGGTAGTGGCGTTTCTGTGCCTCGCTGCCGTGGCGAAGGAGGGTGAACATGTTGTACATCTGCCCGTGAACCGTGCCTGAATTGCCACCGCAGGCGTTCACCTCTTCAAGAATGACCGAGGCTTCAGCCAACCCCAGGCCCGAGCCGCCGTATTCGGTAGGGATCATCGCCGACAGCCAGCCGGCGTCGGTCAGCGACTTGACGAAGGCTTCCGGAAAGCCCTTCTGTTCGTCGATCCGGCGCCAGTAGGCGGCGTCGAATTCGGCGCACAGGGCGCGCACGCCTTCGCGGATGGCATTGAGGTCTTCGTCGTCATACGGGTTCATGGTGGTGGTCTCGGGATCAAGCGGTGGCGATCGAGCGCAAGGCTCGGCAACAAGTACATCAATCGAAAAGCACTTCGCCGTGCTGGGCGATGCCGGCGTCATTGCTGGCCCATATCTGCGCCGTGCCGTTGTCGCGCAACCGGCCGCCCACCTGGAAAGGCGTCGGCACGGCCAGGGGGCGAACGCCGCGGTAGTTGAACTGGCGGATGCGTTTATCGGGATGGGCGCGACTGAACGCGCGCAAGCTTAGGGTGGCGATCAGCGGTCCGTGCACTACCAGGCCGGGATAGCCCTCGGTGTCGGTCACGTAGGGGTAGTCGTAGTGAATGCGATGGCCGTTGAAGGTCACGGCCGAGTAGCGGAACAGCAGGGTAGGGGTGGGTGTGATGGTTTCGCTCCATTCGCCGTCGTGGGGCGCCTGGTCGCTGGTCAGCTTTGGCGGGTTTGGCTCTCGGTAAACGATGTCCTGCTCCTCACGTAGGCAGAGTCGACCGTCTTGCAGGTAGTCGTGGCGCACGGTAACGAACAGCAGGGCGCCGGTGCGGCCGTGTTTCTCCTCGATGTGAACGAGGGTGGAGAGGCGCTCAGCCGCTGCGCCGACCAACAGCGGCTCGATGAACTGGACCCGGCCCCCTGCCCACATGCGATTGCGGTTGTCGGCAGGAGGCAGGAAGCCGCCGCGCGCGGGGTGGCCGTCTTCGCCCAGTTGGCACTCGGGCACTGGGTCCTGGAAGAAGCACCACTGCCACAGCGGCGGCAGTGCCTGACCGACAGCGGGCGTGGGTTCTGCAAAGGTCGCCGCAATGCGCTTGATCAGGTTGTGACTGAGCACATCCTGTGAGGCTTCGGTGCGGCCAATCCAGGCGGTGTAATTGGTGGAGAAATCTGCAGCACTCATGACCCAGCGGCCTCGGCTCGTATTGTTATGGGCCGATCATGGGAGGCGCCTGGCATTCTGTGAATTTGCATTTGCGTAAGCCAGCGTTCATCTATGCTGAACGCACTGGCACTCTCTGGACACCCCCATGCATTTTGATCTGGCTGACTTGCGTCTCTTCATTCATATCGGCGAATCCCCTAGCCTGACCCAGGGTGCGCGCCGGGCCTTTCTGTCGCCGGCCGCCGCCAGTGCTCGGATCAAGGCACTGGAGAATCAGCTCGATACCCGCCTGCTGTACCGCGACAGCCGTGGAGTGGAATTGACGCCTGCCGGGCAGAAGCTGCTGATGCACGCGCGGTTGATCATGCGTCAGGTGGATTATCTCAAGGCCGAGTTCACTCATTTCGGGACGGATTCGTCGGGTCATATCCGCATCTTCGCCAACACCACGGCGGTGACCGAGTTCCTGCCTGAAGTGCTGGCCGGATTTCTGGCCGGGCGACCTGGGGTGTCGGTGGATCTGCAAGAGCGGCTGTCTCGGGACATCGTCCGCGGGGTGCTCGATGGCAGCAGCGACATGGGCATCATCGCCGGCCCGGTGGAGGCGGCGGGACTGCAGGTGATGCACTTCAGCACGGATCGGCTGGTGCTGACGGTGCCTGCGGGCCATGCGCTGGCCGGCTGTGGCAAAGTCAGCCTCAAGCAGACGCTGGCCTTCCAGCACATTGGCCTGCATGAGGGCAGTACCTTGCTCAGCTTCCTGCGTGAGCATGTCGAGCGTATGGGGCAGAATTTGTCGCTGCGCATTCAGGTCTCCAGCTTCGAAGCCATCTGCCGGATGGTGGAAGCGGGCGTGGGCATCGGCATCCTTCCCGAGTCGGCGGCCGGGCGTCACAGCCGGACCATGCAGTTGGTAACCATCGAACTGGACGAGCCATGGGCCGTGCGCGAACGCAGCATCCTGGTCCGCGAACTGGATGCCTTGCCCGGCACCGTCCGCGCCCTCATCGCCACCCTGATGCCCCCCGGCACCCCACCATCCCCGTAAGGCGCCCGCCCAATCGCCGCAAATTTCGAGATGTGTGCCAGCCATACCACAGATGTACGTGATCCCTGTAGGAGCGGCGTAAAGCCGCGAAGGCGCCCGCCCAATCGCCACAAAATTCGAAATGCGTGCCAGCCATACCGGCCCCTTCGCGGCTGCACGCCGCTCCTACGGGGGTACGCGTGGGCATTGGGGCGATCACCATCGAATTTGGGATTTGTGCCAGCAATACCGGCCCCTTCGCTACAGATGTACGCGATCCCTGTAGGAGCGGCGTGAAGCCGCGAAGGCGTCAGCCGCATCAGCGTTGCACTCAGCCAATCCACCCTAGCGTCAGGGCTACCAGCACCAGATACCGAAAGCCCTTGGCTATCGTCACCACCAGCACAAAACTCCATAACGGCTCGCGGAGCACGCCGGCGACCAAGGTGATCGGGTCGCCAATGATCGGTACCCAACTGAGCAGCAACGCCCAGCGCCCGTGGCGTCGATAGGCTCTCTGGGCTGTGTCCAGATGACGCTCGCTGACCGGAAACCAGCGGCGATGTCGAAAGCGCTCGATGGACCTGCCCAGATACCAATTCACCACCGAGCCCAGCACATTGCCGGTGGTTGCCACTGCTAACAGCATCACAGCGACGTAGCGCTCCGATAACAGCATGCCCACCAGTACGGCTTCCGATTGCAACGGCAGCAAGGTGGCCGCGCCGAAGGCGGCGAGGAACAAGCCTAGGTAGCTGGAGAGTTCGAACATTTGGAGTTTCCGCCGAGTAGGTGGCGGACTATACCGACTTGTCAGGCATGGGACTCAGTCGCTCTGACGACAGCATGCGGTGCCACAGCCGAACATGACCGCCTCGACCCGGCATCCGCCTCTGCATGTGCAGGGCGGGCCGGGTTGGCATCTTCTCAGGAGGGGCAGCCGATCAACGTGCCGACAGGGCCGAGTAGCTGTTCATCAGGTTGCGGTAGTTGGGAATGCGCTGGGACAGCAGGTTACCCAGGCCTTCGATGTCGTTGCGCCAGTCGCGGTGCAGCTCACAGGCCACCGAGAACCAGTTCATCAATTGCGCACCGGCCGCGCTCATCCGGGCCCAGGCCGCCTGTTGCACAGTGGTGTTGAAGGTGCCGGAGGCGTCGGTGACCACGAACACGTCAAAACCTTCAGCCAGCGCCGACAGGGTAGGGAAGGCGACACAAACATCGGTCACCACGCCGGCGATGATGATCTGCTTGCGGCCCGTGGCCTTGATCGCCTTGACGAAATCTTCGTTGTCCCAGGCATTGATCTGGCCAGGGCGGGCGATGTAGGGCGCGTCCGGGAACATCTCCTTGAGCTCCGGAACCAGTGGGCCGTTGGGGCCCTGCTCGAAGCTGGTAGTGAGGATGGTCGGCAGCTCGAAGAACTTAGCCAGGTCGGCCAGCGCCAATACATTGTTCTTGAACTCGTTGGGGGTGAAGTCCTGTACCAGCGAAATCAGGCCGGTCTGGTGGTCTACCAGCAGAACTACGGCGTCGTCTTTGTTCAGGCGATTGTAAGTGGCGTTGGTCATGGTGAAGTCCTTTATCGTGTGAGGGGTGGGTAGTTGCGGTTGCAACGTGAGACTAGGTTAGGCTGGGCGCGGCGGCGGATAAATAAGGTGAATGGTGTATGACTGTCGCTTTGAAGTGGACAATGACCACGGCCCGAGCGCCTTCGAAACTTCCCCCTAAAGCACCACGAGGCCATGCCGATACAAGGGGGCAGGGGGGCATCGCCCATCCAGACCATCACTCCCCGGGCCTGCGAAAAGCGCACCCCCGCGGTTACAATTCATCCCTGACCTCACACCAGGAATACCGGCAGTCTATGGCGCTCGACCCGTTGACCATGCTTACCATCACCATCGCCCTGGCAGCCGCCGCTGCGCTCTACCTGGCGATCGAGTGGCGGACCGTGCGCGAGGCCTCGTTGCTGTTCTGGAGTGCTGGGTTCGCCACTATCAGCATCGGCTCGACGCTGGCACTGCTGCGTGCCAGCGGACTGTTGCTGATCGGCATCTGGTTTGCCAACGGCCTGCTGGTGACCGCGCATTTTCTGTTCCTGCTGGGGGTCGCCCGCTTCACCGAAACCCGATTATCGCGTGGCTGGTACCTGATCTTCCTGGGATGGCTGGCGCTCTTGCTTTTGCCTGCCGGCGAATCGTGGTCCAAGGTCATGCTGGTGGCCAACTCGCTGTCGGTGTCGCTGCTTACCCTACGCGCCAGCTTTCTGCTGCGGCCCCATGGCAAGTCGCTGAGCGTGGGCGCAGTGCAGTTGCGTTACGTGCTGCTGGTGCACGGCGTGTTCTACTTCGCCAAGGCGGTCACTGCGGTGGTACCGGGCACGTTGATCGACCTGGCGGCTTTTCGTGGGGAGATCATTCAGGTATCGCTGGTGGAAGGGGCCATGGCGATCATGCTGATCGCGTTGTCGATGACCGGCACTGAACGCTACCGACGCGAAAAGCGTATCGCCCGCCTGGCCGCCCGCGATCCGCTGACAGCGCTGTATAACCGGCGGGCCCTCGAGGTGCGTGCCCCGCGTCTGCTGGATAACGTTTCCACTGCCCAACCCGGGGCTTTGCTGCTGATCGACATCGACAATTTCAAGCTGGTGAATGATCTGCACGGGCATGCCGCGGGTGACCAGTTACTGGTCGCATTGAGCGAGATGATCCGCATCGTGCTTCCCCAGGGCGCACTGGCCGCTCGCCTGGGCGGCGACGAGTTCGTCATCCTGCTGGGCGATGCTTCGATCGAGCGTGTCGTCGCGTTGAGCAGCACGCTGCGCGGCCGCTTCCAGCAAGTCGCCGAGCAGAGGTTCGCGACTCCCGAGGCGGTCACGCTGAGTATCGGCGCTACGGTGATCAACCAGCCACCGGCAAGCCTGACCGCGCTGATCGAGCAGGGTGATGTGGCGTTGTACCAATCCAAGCGCGGTGGCCGCGACAGCCTGCAACTGGTCGACCAGACCCGCGCTTCCCGGGGGTAGCGCCCGCCGCTCGATGTCGGCTGCTGACGTCCCGCTCATCTGATATAACATGCGCACTTCGCTCAGTTATTCAATCAGGGAGCCCCATGGCCAACCACGACATCACCTTCCTTCCCGACCCGGATGCCGAATCCATTTCTTCCGACGTCGCCGGCTTCGGCGGCCTGCTGGTGTCCACGCAGATTCCGACCCGAGAAGATGGCAGTCTGGAGCTGGGCGGCATCGTCGAGCAGAGCGAGTGCACCTTGCAGGCCCTCAAGGTGGCACTCGAGCGCGCCGGCAGTTCCATGGACCGGGTGCTGCACCTGACCATCTACCTCACCGACATGGCTGATCGTGCCGCATTCAACGAAGTGTACCAGCGCTTCTTTGCCAAGCCCTGGCCGGTGCGTGCGGCGGTAGGCGTGGCGGCGTTGGCGGTCGAAGGCATGCGCGTGGAAGTCACCGCCATGGCGGCCAAGGCCTGAACCATGATCGAAGTCACCGAAGTGTCCATCGCGGACCTGCGCACCGCCCTTGAAACCGGGCAAACCACCTCGGTCCAGTTGGTAGAAGCCTACCTGGCGCGGATCGATGCCTACGACGGCGCCGATACTGCCACGGCGTTGAACGCCGTGGTGGTACGCAACCCCGACGCCCTGGCCGAGGCCGCCGCCTCGGATGCCCGCCGGGCCAGCGGGCAATGCCTGGGCCCGCTGGACGGCATTCCCTACACCGCCAAGGACAGCTACCTGGTCAAGGGGCTGACAGCGGCGTCCGGCAGCCCGGCCTTCGCCAGCCTGGTAGCGCAACGTGATGCGTTCACCATCGAGCGTCTACGTGGCGGCGGTGCGGTATGCCTGGGCAAGACCAATATGCCGCCGATGGCCAATGGTGGCATGCAGCGCGGCGTCTACGGGCGGGCAGAAAGCCCCTATAACGCAGCCTACCTGACGGCCCCCTTTGCTTCGGGTTCGTCCAATGGTGCGGGCACGGCCACGGCCGCCAGCTTTGCCGCTTTCGGCCTGGCCGAGGAAACCTGGTCGAGCGGCCGGGGGCCTGCGTCCAACAATGGCTTGTGTGCCTATACGCCCTCGCGGGGGGTGATTTCGGTGCGAGGCAACTGGCCCCTGACACCGACCATGGACGTGGTGGTGCCTTTCGCCCGAACCATGGCCGACCTGTTGGAAGTGCTGGATGTGGTGGTCGCGCCCGATGCCGACACGCGGGGCGATTTGTGGCGGTTGCAGCCCTGGGTGCCCATCCCCGCGGTCGAGCAGGTACGGCCAGCTTCTTACCCTGCGCTGGCCACAGGTGTGCAAGGCCTGGTGGGTAAGCGCTTCGGCGTGCCGCGGATGTACATCAATGCCGACCCCCAGGCAGGTACCGCCGACCAGCCGGGTATCGGCGGCCCCACCGGGCAGCGCATTGTCACTCGGGCGTCGGTCATCGCGCTGTGGCAGCAGGCCAGTCGTGCATTGCAGGCCGCGGGCGCCGAAGTGATCGAGGTGGACTTTCCGCTGGTATCCAACTGCGAAGGCGACCGGCCGGGCGCGCCGACGGTGTTCAATCGCGGCATCGTCTCCAAGGAATTTCTGCACCATGAGCTGTGGGATCTGACGGCCTGGGCCTTCGATGATTTCCTGCAGGCCAATGGCGACCCGGCGTTGAACCGTCTGGTCGACGTCGACGGACCGCTGATCTTCCCTCACGATCCGGGCACCCTGCCCAACAGGGAAGGGGACCTCGCCGCAGGCATGGACGAATACGTGAAAATGGCCGAGCGCGGCATTACCCCCTGGGACCAGATCAGTACCCTGCCCGATGGCCTGCGCGGTCTGGAACACACGCGCAAGATCGACCTCGAAGACTGGATGGATAAACTGAGGCTGGACGCTGTGCTGTTCCCCACGGTTGCCGATGTGGGCCCGGCGAACGCCGATGTCGATCCGCAAGCGGCGGACATCGCCTGGAGCAATGGTGTGTGGGTGGCCAACGGCAACCTGGCGATTCGGCACCTCGGTGTACCGACCGTTACCGTGCCCATGGGCGTGATGGCGGATATCGGCATGCCGGTGGGGCTTACCTTTGCCGGACGTGCCTATGACGATACCAACCTGCTCGGTTTCGCGGCTGCGTTCGAGGCTACCGGCAGCAAACGCCAGATACCTCCGCGCACCCCTCCCTTGGCCCATCAGCCCGAATAGGGCCCAACCAGCAGGTTACTCATGCGTGCACTCGCTCTGACCCTATGTTTTGCGGTGTTCCCACTCAACCTGCTGGCCGCGCCGATCGAACCGGCTGCGGCGCAGGCGGAAAGCAAGGCCCAGGTGCTGGAAGAAAAGGCAGCCAATAACGAGACGGCTTCTCCCGTGGCCAAGGCGCAAACCATCACCAAGACCGAAGTGCAGGCGGTCGATCCGGCCGGCAAGGAATCGGTGGACGATGCGCTGACGTGCCTGTCCCGGACCATCTACTGGGAAGCCAAGGGCGGGGCTGCGGCGGATATGGAAGCCGTGGCCGAAGTGGTGCTCAACCGGGTCGGCCATAACGGCTTTCCAGACACCATCTGCGGGGTCGTCAAACAGGGTTCGGAGCACAAGAGCTGCCAGTTTTCCTGGTGGTGTGATGGGCGTGCCGATCAGGTGCAGGAGGAGGATCGCTACGTGGTGTCCAAGGAAATCGCCCGCCGGGCGCTGAATCAGCAGCTCAAGGATCGGACCCAGGGGGCGCTCTATTTTCACGACCGTGATGTTTCGCCCAGTTGGGTGAAAACGTTGATCAAGACGGGGGAGACGGCGGAGTTCAAGTTTTATCGGCCGCGGGGGGATTGATGGGGGATTGGGGATGGTTTGAGATCGGCGGTGAATGGTCCCCTCACCCCAGCCCTCTCCCTGAGGGAGAGGGAGCCGTAAGGTGGTGTTGCGGCTATGGGCGATCCGCTTTTAGCGCCCTCTCCCTGAGGGAGAGGGAGCCGTACGGCGGTGTTGCGGCTATCGGCGATCCGCTTTTAGCCCCCTCTCCCTGAGGGAGAGGGAGCCGTACGGCGGTGTTGCGGCTATCGGCGATCCGCTTTTAGCTCCCTCTCCCTCAGGGAGAGGGCTGGGGTGAGGGGACCATTCACCACCGATCCCAAGCCAGCCGACCCCACCTACCAGCCCCCAAGCCCACCCCCATCAACTACGCCAAACCACCCTCAAACCTTCATCCAGCGCCCAATGCGCTTCCCCGCCTCGGATACACACCCCTCCCACCCACCGCTCTGGCGCACCGTGATCGGGCCAGTACGCCGCGCCTCGCAGCACCTGCTCACCTAGTTCAGTCAGTCGCAGTGGTCGCTTGGGCCAGTCGAGATCCAACCCACTTTCGCTCAGCAAAGGTTCGGGCCCATCGATCAGCGGCCGCAGGATCCCGCGAAACATCATGTCGCCCAGATACGGCAACGGCTCCCGTCGGCTCATCAATTCGGAAAATACCTGTTCGCCCGTGGCCTGCGTAAATGCCTGCAGGCACTGCAAAGTCAGCCGTTCGGTCAGTGACAAGCCATCGCTCAGGCCGGGCAGTTCCTGCAACTGACGAAGGAGGGCAGGCGCCAGCAGCGGCAGTTCGGGGTTAACGCCATGGGCAATCTCGGCCAGTGCTAGCGGCGAGTCGCTGCAATAGGCGGCCCATGCGCGGCGCGCCAGCGCCAGGGCGGCGGGGGTTACCTGACGGCGTTGCGGCCACAGCCAGGCCAGTACATCGGGCGCCAGCTGACCGATACCGATAAAGCGATCGACCCCGGGAATGCGATCGACCTGGATCAGCTCGACATGATCGGCATCGGCTGGAAGGGTTGCTAGCACGCGGATCAGAAACAGCTGGTCATAGGCATCCGCTTCGCACCACAGGACCACGGGCGTGCCATCTTTGAGGGTTTCCAGCCCGGCGTGCTCCTCCCAGGCCCGGCGCTGCATATCCGCCAGCGGCAAGCCGAACGACTGGCTGATGAACTGACTGCGCTCGGCCAAATATTCAGCCACTGGCAGGTCACGCACCGGGCCCATACACAGTGGATCCGCGAGCATATGGAAGCGGCCCTTGAACCCGGCGAGCTTGAGACTGTGGGCGATGTCGTTGCCACAGCGCCAGTGCGCAGTGCCGGGTTCGTCGCAGCGGGCGAAGTCGGGATGGCGGGCGGCGAAGTCGATGGCATCGACGTGTGCCTTGAGCTTGGGCCAACTGCTGAAGCCCAGTTGCTTGGCGATTTGCCATTGGGCGTCGGACAGGGTGGGCAGGTCGCTGCCGGTGGCCTGGGCTTTCAAGTGACGCAGCAATTCCTTCGCGCGTTTGCGTTGTTGTTCGAGGTTGAGACGGCCATCACGGGACGAGGGTAGGGCAGTGGCGGACATACGAGCTCCTTGGCAAACCTTGTCCGCTGGAAGGTTGGGAGTCGTAGAAGACAGTGTGCATTGCCAGGTCCTGGGCGCAGCCCTTTCCGCGGATGGAGGCGTGGAGAGCGCCTGGCGGGGACTATAAGTGCAGTGATGGGACGCTGGCAAGAAGGGCGCCCGGTCGCTCCACAATTTCCGCCACACCGCCGCTCTTCGTAGGAGCGGCGTGCAGCCGCGAAGGGGCCGGACCTGCTTGCCACAACCCCGCTGCCCTCAACCCCGCTGCCCTTAATCTCGGTGAAACACCAACGCCTTCAAACCACTCTGCGGGTCGATATCAGCGAACTCTGGCGGGTTTTCCAGCCGCTCGACAAAGCGCAATCCAGGTGCTTCGCGGTGCAGCTCCTCGACCAGGTACTCGGGGCCCAAGGCCGGATCGTTCATGCACGCCAGCACCACGCCACGCGGCGTCAGCAACTCCGGCAGGCGCCGCAGCACCCGCTGATAATCCTTGGTCAGCAGAAAACTGCCTTTCTGAAACGAGGGCGGGTCGATGATCACCAGGTCATAAGGCCCGCTGCGCGTCACCTTGGCCCACGACTTGAACAGGTCGTGCCCCAGAAAGCTGACCTTGCCCAGATCGTGGCCATTGAGATGATGGTTTTCCCGTCCACGGGTGAGGGCTGCGCGGGACATGTCCAGGTTCACCACATGCTCGGCACCCCCCGCGATCGCCGCCACGGAAAAGCCGCAGGTATAGGCAAACAGATTCAACACCTGTTTGCCCTGGGCATTGGCGCGCACCCAGTCGCGCCCGTAGCGCATGTCCAGGAACAGCCCGTTGTTCTGCTTGCGGCCCAGATCGATGCGATAGCGCAAACCGCTTTCGATCAGCGTGCACTGCTCCACGGGCGCCCCGGTTAGCCACTGCACGTCACTGTCGGGCAGATACCGGTGTTGCAGGGCCAGGGCCGTGGCACCGCTTTGTGTCCAAGTCGGGCTGGCAGCGAGGTCCTCCAGCAATTGCCGCAGCGTTGCCTGCTCCTCGGCCTGGGGTTCCTTGAACAGCGACACCAGCACCACGCCCTGCAACCAGTCCACCGTCAGTTGCTCCAGGCCTGGCCAGCGTCGGCCACGGCCGTGGAACAGACGCCGGGTTTCGGCGGGCGGGGTGGCGAGGGCAGTCAGCAGGTGGTGATGCAATACAGCGAGAGCTTGGGTGTTCATCGGGCGGGTCGCGGCGTTTGAAAGGCCGGCATTGTACGTCAGTGCGGCAGGCCTGGGTGCATGGCCGTTGGGCGGCTCGTGCCATGCACGGCGACCGCCGCAACCGATCGCTCGCCGTGGCCAGGGCTCAGACCGTGAGGTACTTCTTGAACCAGCCCAGGGTCCGCTCCCAGGCAAGGTCGGCGGCTGCCTTGTCGTAGCGAGGGGTGGAATCGTTGTGGAAGCCGTGATTGGCGCCTGGATAGATGTACGCCTCATAGGTTTTGCCGGCCGCCTTCAGTGCAGCCTCGTAGGCCGGCCACCCTTCGTTGACCCGGGTATCCAGCTCGCCGTAATGCAGCAGCAGCGGAGCCTTGATCTGAGGCACATCCTTGGCGTCGGCCTGGCGACCGTAGAACGGCACCGCGCACGCCAGCTCCGGGTAGGCCACGGCCGCTGCGTTGGAGACACCGCCGCCGTAGCAGAAACCGGTGATGCCGACCTTGCCGGTGCTCGCCTGGTGTTTACCCAACCACTCGATGGCGGCAAAAAAGTCGTTCATCAATTTGGTCGGGTCGACGGTGGCCTGCAATTCCCGGCCCTTGTCGTCGTTGCCGGGGTAGCCGCCGACCGAACTGAGCCCGTCCGGTGCGAAGGCCAGGTAGCCGGCTTTGGCCACGCGCCGGGCCACATCTTCGATGTAGGGGTTCAGGCCGCGGTTTTCGTGCACCACGACAACACCCGGCACCTTGCCGGCAACCTTGGTGGGTCGCACCAGGTAACCGCGGACCTGGCCATGGCCGTTGGGCGAGGGGTAGGTCACATACTCGGCGAGGATATCCGGGTCGGTGAACTCGATCTGCTGGGCCATGGCGTAGTTGGGGCTGAGGCTGGCCAGCAGCGCCGAGGCGGTCAGGCCGCCGAAGGTAAACAGCGCCGCGCGGTCGAGAAACTCGCGGCGATTGATCTTGCCGTGTGCGTAGAAATCGTAGAGCTCGAGCAGCTCGGGGGAGAAATCCTTGGCGGTCAGACGTTCCATCGGGCACTCCTGCAAAAGGGTTATCGGGCTGAAGTGAGTAAAGCAGCGATTGTGGCCAGGGCCAACAATCGCTGCATTGGCTTACTGCAATCTGAACGCGATGACGCTGTCACCCAGGGTCGTGCCCAGCGAGCCGTGGCCGCCTGCGGCGATGACGACGTATTGCTTGCCGTCGTTGCCCATGTAGGTCGAAGGCGTAGCCTGTGCTCCGGCCGGCAGTTCTTTCTCCCAGAGAATCTCGCCGGTGTCGACGTCATAGGCACGGATGAAGTTGTCCGCCGTCGCGCCATGGAAGACCACGCCGCCGGCGGTGATCAAAGGCCCGCCGTGGGCGACCATGCCCATGGGGAAACCGATCGGGAAACGGCCCGGCAGGAAGCTGGTCTTGAGATTCTTGGTCGTGCCGATCCGGCGCATCCATTCGGTCTTGCCGGTGTTCAGGTCCACGCCCACCAGGCGACCCCACGGCGGCGCGATGCAGGGAATGCCCAGGTTGGAGGCAAACTGCTGGATGTGCACGGCATAGTCGCCCTGGAAGTTCTCGTTCCAGTAGGGCTGGCCGTCCTGGCTGAACAGGCGCTTGTCGGCGGTTTCCGGCGTGCGTTTGATCAACCTGTACTTATAAGCCAGGCGTACCGGTGCACCGATCAGAATCTGGCGCTGCGGATCGACGGCCACCGAGCCCCAGTTGAAGGCACCGATGTTGCCGGGAAAGATCAGCGAGCCGCTTTCCGTGGCAGGTGTCCAGGGATTGCCGTCGTAGCGCAGCCTGTTGAAATCGATGCGGCAGGCCATCTGGTCGAAAGGCGTCAGGCCCCACATGGACGCTTCGCTCAGCGGCTGCGGAATGAAGTTCAACGTGGACACAGGTTGCGAAGCCGAGAAGCGCTCACCGGCCACACCACCCTGGGTCGACACCGGCACTTGCTGCACGGGGGTGATCGGCTCGCCGGTCAGGCGATTGAGCACGAACAGGTTACCGACCTTGGTCGGCAGTACCAGCGCGGGCTGTCGATTGCCGTCGGTACCGATGTCCAGCAGCGAAGGTTGCGAAGGGTTGTCGCGGTCCCACAGGTCGTTATAGGAACTCTGGAATCGCCATTTGAATGCACCGGTCTGTAGATCCAGGGCAACGATGGCGTCACGGAATTTCTCGGTGTTGCTGTTGGGGTCCCGGCCCGAACCGGTCTCGTCCGGCGAGGCATTGCCGAAGGGCACGTAGACCAGACCGTTCTGCAGGTCGGCGCTCAGGGTGGTCCAGGCCACGGGGGTGTCCTGGGGGTAGGTCTGGTCGGCGGCGATGGGTTGGGTCTGCTCCGGGTTGGCCGGATCGAAATTCCACACCAGCTTGCCGCTGAGCGCATCGTAGGCGCGGATGACACCCGACGGGTTGCCGGCGTTGTAGCCGTTGTCCATCACCGAACCACCGACCACGATCAGGTTGCCGGCCACCAGCGGTGCGGCTGTCTGCATCAGGGCGTGAGGGCGCAGTTGACCCATGTTGGCCTTCAGGTCGACGACGCCGTTGTCACCGAAGCCGGTGCAGGCTTTGCCGGTGTCGGCGTCCAGCGCCACCAGGCGAGCGTCGGCCGTGGCGGTGATGATGCGCTTGCTGCACAGTGCCGGGCTGGCCGGCGTATCGTTCTGGGCAACGCTGCCATCGATAGGCGCTGCGTAGTAGCTGACACCACGGCAGGTCTGGTGCTGCTGCAGGTAGGAGCGGTTCTTTTCCGGCGTGTACTTCCAGGCCAATTCGCCGGTCTGCGGGTTGAGCGCGTGCACCTCGTTGTGTGCGGTGCACAGATAGACCCGGTCGTTGACCTTCAATGGCGTCGCTTCGAAGGTGTATTCGCTGGCGTCCTTGGCCGGGTCGCGCAGATCGCCGGTGTGGTATTCCCAGGCCACGCTGAGTTTGCTGGCGTTGCCAGCGTCGATCTGCTTGAGGCTGGAGAAGCGTTGGCCAGCCTGAGTGCCACCGTAGGCGGCCCAATCGTCGGCGGGCGCGTCGGCGGCCGGCGCCGACACCGTGTTGGCCAGTTTGCCGGCCTGGGGGTAGGGGTCGTAGAACATCAGCGCAACCACGACGGCCATCATCGCAATCACGGTAGAGCCCAGAAAGGGGTGGAAACGGCGGCTGGCATTGCCCTTGGCACGGTTCAGCGGCCCTGCGATCCACGGCAAGGCCAGCCACAGGCCGACCAGGGCGAACAGATCGCCGCGAGGGATCCACTGCCATTTATCGAAGCCCACTTCGTAGATGATCCAGGCCAGGATGGCCCACATCAACAGGGCGTACACGGTGAGGGCCGCGCGTTTGCGCAGGAACAGCAGAACGGCGGTGAGCAGCACGCCGACGCCGATGGCGGCATAGGCCGGCGAGCCGCCGCTGACCAGCAGCGTGCCGCCCATCCAGAGAAGGGCGAGGGCGAAAATCGCCAGGACGATGCTTGTGATTCTTATCATGGTGTATGCGCGCAGAACCCTGTGGGAGCGGGCTCTGCCCGCGATGAGGCCGGCCGAGCCAACCGATGACCCGAGCTCATGCAGTGAGTTAATGTAGACCACCACGTTTTCAGGAGTCTTTCATGCGTGCACTGTCGTTCTCCGTCGCTGTCGCCAGCCTGATGCTGGCCAGCCACGCCCACGCTGCCGACGCGCCTGAGTTGGTCCAGGCCATCAATGCCTACCGTGGCCAGATGCAAAGCTGCCAAGGTCAGGCTTACGCCGAGCTGCCGCCGCTGGCCAGCGATCCGCGGCTGAACCAGTCCGCCGGCCGTGCCGGTGACCTGCAGCAAACCCTCGCTCAGGCTAACTACCCCATGGTCAGCGTACGGGCGATCACCCTGTCCGGCCCCCGCGACGCGGCGTCGGCCATGACCGCCGTGCGTGAAAGCTTTTGCCAGGTGGTGCTCGACCCCCAGTTCGTCGATATCGGCGTCAGCCGTGAAGGCCGCGACTGGCGCGTGCTGCTGGCGCGGCCGCTGATGACCGCGCGTCTGGGCGACTGGCAGGCCGAAGGTCAGCGCCTGCTGGAAATGGTCAACAGCGCCCGCAGCCAACCCCACCAATGCGGAGCCCAGGCGTTCGCAGCGACCACGCCGCTGGCCTGGAATGCCCTGCTGGGGACGGCCGCCGAAGGCCACAGCCGGGCCATGGCCAACCAGAATTTCTTCGACCACAAGGACCGCGATGGCCACACCCCGGGCGACCGCGCCGAGCTGGCCGGCTACGTCGGCCAGGCGATAGGCGAGAATATCGCCGCCGGGCAGGATGATCCGCGCAAGGTGGTGGACGGCTGGCTGGCCAGCCCAGGCCATTGTGCCAATCTGATGAATCCGCAGTACCGCGAGCTGGGCGCAGGCTATGCCGTGGACCCGAAAAGCGATGCCGGGATCTATTGGACCGGCATGTTCGGCGCGCAGTGATGCTCAGTGATGGCTTGCAGCATCATGAGGCATCGATTCGTGGTGCATCTGTTGATGCTCGGTGTGCCCCGATGCCGGCGTCGAATGCTGCATCCCGCCGTGCCCGCCCGGCCAGGGAAACGTCCACAGCCCGAACAGGATGACGATCACCGCGCCGGTGGTGCGCACGCTGCGCCTACGCAGCAGCGCCGTACCGCGCTGGGCCGCGAGGCCGGTCAGAATCAGCACCGGCCAGGTGCCGATGCCAAACGCCAGCATCAGCACTGCGCTGGTGCCCGCGTTGCCTTGGCTGGCGGCCCACAGCAAAGTGCTGTAGACCAGCCCGCAGGGCAACCAGCCCCATAGCGCGCCCAACAACAGGGCCCGAGGCAGGCTAGTCACTGGCAGCAATCGGGTGGCCAGCGGCTGAATGTGCCGCCACAGGCCACGCCCCAACCCTTCGATACGGGTCAGGCCGTGCCACCAGCCACCCAGGTACAAACCCATGGCCACCAGCAGCGACGCAGCGATCATGCGCATCACCATCAACCCCGGGCTGTTGCCGAGCGCCCAGCCTGCCAGACCCAGGATCAGCCCGGCGCTGGCATAGCTCAGTACCCGGCCCAGGTTATAGGCCAGCAACAGACCCATGCGCCGTTGTTTGTGCTCGGCGGGAATGGCCAGGGTCAGCGCCCCCATCAGACCACCGCACATGCCCAGGCAATGCCCGCCGCCGAGCAGTCCCAGCACCAGCGCTGACGCCAGCAGTGGCAGCAGATCAAGCATGGGGCGGCTCCTGTCGCTCACTGACCTTGCCCGCCGCCTCATCGACCCCGGCGTGATGGCTGGGGTCCTGATCGTCGAACAAGATGCTATGGCTCGGGCTGTCGAGGTCATCGTACTGGCCGGTGTCCACCGCCCAGAAGAACACATACACGGCCACACCCACTACCAGCAGCGCGGCGGGGATCATCACGTACAGGGCCGGCATGGGACCTCCTTCAGGCGGGTCAGGCGGAGCGCGTTGAGCACCACGGTCAGCGAGCTCAGGGACATGCCGATGGCGGCCCATACGGGCGTGACCCAGCCAAGCGCGGCGAACGGCAGCATCAGCCCGTTGTAGAGGCAGGCCCATATCAGGTTCTGGCGGATCACCACGCGGGTGCGGGCGGCCAGGGCAAAGGCCTGCACCAGATTGCCCAGACGGTTGCACAGCAGCACTGCGTCGGCGCTGGTCTTGGCCAGGTCGGTGCCGCTGCCCATGGCGATGCCGATATCAGCGGCGGCCAGCAGTGGGGCATCGTTGACACCGTCGCCCAGCACCAGCACCCGGCGTCCCTGGCCCTGCAATTGCTGCAACAGGGCCAGCTTGTCTTCAGGTTGCAGACCGCCGTGGTGTTCGTCGATGTCCAGTATTTGAGCCACCGTGGCGACCATGGGCGAGCTGTCCCCAGACAACAGCAGCGTACGCCAGCCGCGGGCTCGGCAATCTTGCAGCAGCAGCGCTGCGTCCTGGCGAATGGCGTCGTCGAGCTGCAACCAGGCCAGGGGTGCCTGCTCGTCGCCGAGCAGTAGCCACTGCCCTGACCCTGGAGGCATCGGTGGGGGAGCCTGGCCGCTGAGCGCGGCAACGAAGCGTGCCTCGCCGATGCGCAGCTGACGGCCGTGCAGCCACCCTTGCAGGCCTTGACCGGGGAAGCTGCAGACGTCTGTGGCCGGCTGCGTCGACCTACCGAAGGCCCGGGCGATCGGGTGTTCGGAGTGCATTTCCAGTGCCGCCGCCAGGTTGAGGCAGGCGTCGGCATCCAATTGCTGCAAGGGGTGCACAGTGCGCAGCGTCAGCTGGCCTTCGGTGAGGGTGCCGGTTTTATCGAACACCACCGTGTCGATGGTCGGCAGGCTTTCCAGTACGTGGCCGCGAGTCAGCAGCAGGCCCAGAGTGTGCAGGCTGCCGGTGGCGGCGGTCAGGGCGGTGGGCGTGGCCAGGGACAGCGCACACGGGCAGGTGGCGACCAGCATGGCCAGCACGACCCACAGTGCGCGAGAGGGTTGCAGCTGCCACCACAGCAAGCCGATCACCACGGCCGCCACCAGCGATGCCAGGACAAAGGCTCTGGCGGCACGGTCGGCGATCTCGGCCAGTCGCGGTTTGTGGTTCTGCGCGCGTTGCAGCAGGCGGGCGATGGCCGACAACCGCGTGGCGTCGCCCAATGCCTGGACGCGCACGGTCAACGGGCTGTCGACGTTCAAGGTGCCCGCCGCCACTTCGTCTCCCACGCTGCGCGGCTGAGGCAGGTACTCACCGGTGAGCAGTGATTCATCGACCTGCGACACGCCGGCAACGATGCAGCCGTCGGCAGGCACCACGGCACCGGGGGCGACCAGCACCCGGTCGCCCCGTTGCAATTCGCGCAGCAGCACCCGCTGGGCGTTGCCCTCAGCGTCCAGGCGCAGGCAGGAGGCCGGCAGCAGGTTGACCAGCTGTGCAGTCGCCAGCGCGGTGCGCTCGCGGGCGCGGCGCTCGAGGTAGCGGCCGCTGAGCAGGAACAGCGCGAACATGCCGACCGCATCCAGGTACAGCTCGCCCTGGCCGCTGATCGCGGTCCAGACGCCTGCCAGGTACGCGCCACCGATGGCCAGCGCCACCGAGACGTCCATGCCCAGGTGGCGGCTGCGCAGGTCGCGGATGGCTGCGGCGAAGATCGGTGCGCAGCTGTAGAACACGATTGGCGTGGTCAGGAACAAGGCGACCCAGCGCAGGATGGTGTGCAGCTCGGGGCTCAGGTCCAGGTTAAATTCTGGCCAGGTGGCCATGGTTGCCATCATGGCCTGGAACCATAACAGCCCGGCCACGCCGAGGCGACGCAGGGCCTGGCGGTTTTCCTTGGCCAGTTGTTGGGCGGCGTGGTCGGCCTGGTAGGGGTGGGCGACGTAGCCGATATGCCGCAGTTCGCTGAACACCTGGCTCAACGCAAGCTGCTGATCGTCCCAACGCAGGTGCAGGCGGTGGTTGCTCAGGTTCAGGCGCGCTTCACTGACACCCGGCAGGGCGAGCAGGTGTTTTTCGATCAGCCAGCCGCAGGCTGCGCAGGTGATACCTTCGACCAGCAGGGTGGTTTCGGCGAGGTTGTTGTGGTGCTGGACGAAGCCGGCGTTGACGTCGGGGCGGTCGTACAGCGCCAGTTCGTCCGGTAGCTGGCGGGGTAGGGTGGCGGGATGGGTGGAGCTGTGGTCGCGGTGCTGGTAATAGTGCTGCAGACCGCTGGCAACGATGGTTTCGGCCACGGCCTGGCAGCCCGGGCAGCAGAAGGATCTGAGTGCTCCCAGCACCGACGCTTCGAATCCCGGCCCCGGTGGGGTGGGGAGGCCGCAGTGGTAGCAGGGGGTCAGCATGCTTCGCGGCGCCCCTGCCGGCCCCATCGCGGGCAGAGCCCGCTCCCACAGGGGATCGAGGTGAACCCAACTTCAAGGTCAACCCCGCCCCCGTAAAAACGGGCTCTGCCCGCGAAGGCGCCGGCCCCGCCCAACCACACCCCCCGATCCACCCCAAATCCCCTGTGGGAGCGGGCTCTGCCCGCGATGGCGCCGGCCCTGCCGAGCCACAATCCCCCATCCACCGCAAATCCCCTGTAGGAGCGGGCTCTGCCCGCGATGGGGCCGGCCCGGTCGATCCAGACCTTTGGGCTGTCACTCATTGCCCATGCTCCTCGGCGGCCTGCAAAGGTTCATCACCCAGTTGCAGCGCACGCTCGGCGCCCACCTGTTCTTCCTCGAACAAACGCCAGGTACTACCCTCGTGCTCGCCGAGCAACTCCACGAAACGCCGCCCCTGCACGCTATCATCCAGCTGTCCGACATACCGCCCGGGCTCGCTGGCGCTGCGCTTGAGCTGGACCTGACGATCCTTGCCCGGTTGAGTCGGGGAAATCAGGTTCAGGGTCAGGCCAGCAGGCTGACTGTCGCCACTGAGTCGCACGTCCACCTCGCCGGTCAACTCGTCCAGACGCACCTCGGCGCGCAGTTGCAGCGCCTGAGCCAGCAGCTCGCGATCCAGAGAACGATTGATGCCCTTGCCGGCCTCGTAATAGTTGTCGCTCACCAAGGTGTCGGGATGCTTCACCGCAATGGTCACCATGGCCAGACTTAAACCGACCGAGCAAGCCAGCAGGGTGATGATGATCCACGGCCAGCGATGCCTGTACCAGGCTTCGACTTCACGATTCATGGACGCACCCCCGAACCGGCCGGGCCATTGAAGCGGCTTTGCACCTCGACCCGTTCCTGCGCGTCATCAGCCGTGGTCAGTATGAAGCTGACCTCATTGCTGCTGGCCGGCAGCTCCTCGGGCGGCACCGACAGACGCACTACACGGTTGACGATTTCCCCCGGCCCTACGTGAATCTCGCCCCCGCCATGCAGGTGCAAGCCCGCCAGCCCTTGCGCCTGCAAAACGTACAGGTGCTCACGTTGGTCCTTGTTGATCACTTTCAGGCTGTACACGTTCTCGATGTGCCCCTGGCTGTTCTCGCGATACAGCGCTCGGTCCTTGCTGACATCCAGTGCCAGCAGCGGCCGGGTCATGAAACCGCCCACCAACACCCCCAGCAAGACCAGCAACACGGCCCCATAGGCTATCAGGCGAGGGCGCAACGGCCGGGTCTTCAGGCCCGCCAGGTTGTGCTCCGTGGTGTAGCTGATCAAGCCGCGTGGGTAGGCCATCTTGTCCATCACGCTGTCGCACGCATCCACACACGCCGCGCAGCCTATGCATTCGATCTGCAAGCCATCGCGGATGTCGATACCGGTAGGGCATACCTGCACGCACATAGTGCAGTCGATGCAGTCTCCCAGCCCGACCGCTTTGGGATCGGTTTCCTTGCGCCGCGGGCCGCGCTGTTCGCCACGCTGCGGGTCGTACGACACGATCAGCGTGTCCTTGTCGAACATCACGCTTTGAAAGCGCGCGTAGGGGCACATGTGGATGCACACCTGCTCGCGCAGCCAGCCGGCGTTGGCGTAGGTTGCCACAGTGAGCAAAGCCACCCAGAAATACGCCCAGCCATCCGCTTGCCCGGTGAGCAGCTCGCCCGTCAGTGGCCGAATCGGAGTGAAGTAGCCGACGAAAGTCAGCCCCGTGGCCAGGGCGATCACGATCCACAGGCCATGCTTGGCCGCCTTGCGCAGCAGCTTTTGCCCGCTGAAGGGGGCCTGATCGAGCTTGATGCGCTGGTTGCGGTCACCTTCGGTAACTTTCTCGCACCACATGAACAGCCAGGTCCAGACACTCTGCGGGCAGCTGTAGCCGCACCACACTCGCCCGGCGTAGACGGTCACGAAGAACAGGCCGAACGCTGCCACGATCAGCAGGCCCGACAGCAGGATGAAATCCTGCGGCCAGAACGTTGCGCCAAAAATGTAGAACTTGCGTTCCGGCAGGTTCCACCACACCGCCTGATGCCCGCCCCAGTTGACCCATGCGGTGGCGAAATACAGCAGCATCAGTACGCCGCCCACAATCCTGCGCAGGTTGCGAAACAGGCCGCTGAAGGCACGGGTGTAGATATGCCGTCGCGGCGCATAGAGGTGCACCTCGGCGCCAGGCGCCGGGGTAATGTCGATGACCTCTATGGGTTTGTGCATGGGGGCTGATCCGCTGGGACTTCAGAAAACTGCTGATGATACCCGCACGCTCACGGCGCTGGGGCGTCTGCCTGGGGCTTGTCCGCGTCTTGCTGGGACAGGCTGTATACATAGGCCGCGAGCAGGTGGACCCGATCGTTGCCCTGCATCACCTGCTGTGCGGGCATCTGGCCTTGACGGCCGACACGAATGGTCTGCTGCAGCTGCGCCAGGCTCGAGCCATAGATAAACGCTTCAGGATGTGTCAGGTCGGGGGCGCCCAACAGCGGGTTACCCTTGCCCTGAGGTCCGTGGCAGGCGATGCAGGTGGTCGCGAACAGCTTCGCGCCGTTGGTCGGGTCGGCCCGGGTGCCGGCCGGCAACGAGCGACCGCCCAGCACGGTGATCACATACGCCGATACATCGGTCACGCCCTGGTCGCCCAGCACGGGTCCCCAGCCGGGCATCACGCCCATGCGGCCGTTGAGAATGCTGGTCTTGATGGCCTGCGGATCACCGCCCCACCGCCATACATCGTCGGTCAGGTTGGGGTAGCCATAGGCGCCCTTGGCATCGGAGCCATGACACACCGAACAATTGGAGGCGAACAGCCTCGCACCCATCTTCAGTGCCTGTGGGTCCTTGGCCACCTCTTCGATAGGCAGGGCGGCAAACCGGGCAAATATCGGTCCGAAACGCGCCTCGCTCTGCTGCATTTCCTTTTCCCACTCATGCACCGCGGTCCAACCCTGCTGGCCATCGGTAAAGGGGGTCTGCGTGGCTTCGTCCAGGTATTTATAGCCGGGCACCAGGCCGGCGAAATTACCCAGGCCAGGGTACAAGGCCAGGTAACCGAGGGCGAAGACGATGGTGGCAATGAACAGCATGAACCACCAGCGCGGCAGGGGATTGTCGTATTCCTCGATGCCGTCGAAGGTATGGCCTACGGTCTGTTCGGTGGTGTCCTGACGCTGGCCCTTGCGGGTGGACAGCAACAGCCAGGTCATGGCGATCAGCGTGCCCAGGGTCAGGACGCTGATATACAGGCTCCAGAAGGTACTCATTGGGCGGTGCTCCGGTCCGGCTTTTCTTGTTGTTGTGCGTGAACCCGTGCGGCGGCTTCGGGGTCGTCGGCGAACGGCAACAGGGTGGCCTCATCGAAGTCCGGCTTGCGCCTGGCGCTGAACACCCACAATGCCAGACCGATGAACGCCACCATCACCACCACGGTACCCAGGCCACGAATCGTTTGAATGTCCATGGCTCACCGCTTGCTCTTGATCAAGGTGCCCAGACCTTGCAGATAGGCCACCAGGGCGTCCATTTCGGTCTTGCCCTTGACCGCCGCTTCGGCACCGGCAATGTCGGCATCGCTGTAGGGCACGCCCAGGCGGCGCAAGGTCTGCATCTTCCTGGCCGTTTGCGTGGCATCGATGGGCCGCTCCATCAGGAACGGGTAGCCCGGCATGATCGACTCCGGCACCAGATCGCGGGGGTTGATCAGGTGCGCGCGATGCCAGTCATCCGAGTAGCGCCCGCCGACGCGGGCCAGGTCCGGGCCGGTACGTTTGGAGCCCCACAGGAACGGGTGATCCCAGACGCTTTCACCGGCCACCGAGTAGTGGCCATAGCGCTCGGTTTCGGCACGAAACGGCCGGATCATCTGCGAGTGGCAACCCACGCAGCCGTTGGCGATGTACACGTCGCGACCTTCGAGTTCCAGCGCGCTGCGCGGCTTCATGCCTTCGATGGGCTGAGTGGTGACGTCCTGGAAGAACAGGGGGACGATCTGGGTCAGGCCGCCAACGCTGACCGCCAGCACCATGAACAGAGCCATCAGGCCGATGTTCTTTTCTACGATCTGATGTTTCATCAGTGCGCCCTCGCAACAGCGATACGGGCCGCGGCGTCAGCCTCGGCAGGATCGGCGCTGCGCACCGTACGCCAGACGTTCCAGGCCATCACCAGCATGCCGCTGGCGAAGCAGGCACCGCCGACCACCCGCACGAAGTAACCGGGACGGCTGGCCACCAGGGCCTCGACGAAGGAGTAGGTGAGGGTGCCGTCATCGTTGATGGCGCGCCACATCAGGCCTTGGGTGATGCCATTGACCCACATTGCGGCGATGTACAGTACGGTCCCCACCGTAGCCAGCCAGAAGTGCGCGTTGACCAACCCGATGCTGTGCATCTGCGGGCGGCCGAACACCTTGGGAATCATGTGATAGGTGGCTCCGATGGTGATCATTGCGACCCAGCCCAAGGCACCGGCGTGCACGTGGCCGATGGTCCAGTCGGTGTAGTGGGACAGGGAGTTGACGGTCTTGATGGCCATCATCGGGCCTTCGAAGGTGGACATGCCGTAGAACGCCAGGGACACCACCAGAAAGCGCAGGATCGGGTCGCTGCGCAGCTTATGCCAGGCGCCCGAAAGGGTCATCATGCCATTGATCATGCCGCCCCAGCTGGGTACCAGCAGAATGATCGACATCACCATGCCCAGGCTCTGGGCCCAGTCGGGCAGGGCGGTATAGTGCAGGTGATGGGGGCCGGCCCAGATGTACAGGGTGATCAGTGCCCAGAAATGCACGATCGACAGGCGATAGGAGTACACCGGGCGTTCGGCCTGCTTGGGCACGAAGTAGTACATCATGCCGAGAAAACCGGTGGTGAGGAAAAAGCCGACGGCGTTATGGCCGTACCACCACTGGATCATCGCGTCGGTGGCGCCAGAGTAGGCCGAGTAGGATTTGAACAGGCCGACCGGCAGCGAGGCATGGTTGACCACATGCAGCATCAGCGTGACCACGATGAAGGCGCCGTAGAACCAGTTGGCAACGTAGATATGGCGGGTGTTGCGCTTGACGATGGTGCCGAAGAACACCACCGCGTAGGCAATCCATACCACTGCCAGCAGAATCGCGATGGGCCATTCCAGCTCGGCGTATTCCTTGGTGGTGGTGTAGCCCAGCGGCAGGCTGACGATGGCGCCGAGGATCACCGCCTGCCAGCCCCAGAAGGTGAAGGCCGCAAGGCGATCGCTGACCAGGCGCGCCTGACAGGTGCGCTGCACCACGTAGTAGGAGGTGCCAAACAGGGCGCAGCCGCCGAAGGCAAAGATCACCAGGTTGGTGTGCAGGGGGCGCAGGCGGCCGAAGGAGGTCCACGGCAGGTCGAAGTTCAGTGCCGGCCAGACCAGTTGGGCGGCGATGAACACGCCCACGGCCATGCCGACGATCCCCCAGACCACCGTCATGATGGCAAACTGGCGGACCACCTTGTAGTTGTAAGCGGTCGGGGTGATGGCTGTGCTCATGCAGGACTTCCACGGTTCAGATTGTAGTTATTGGAATTCGATCATTGCGGGGCAATGGCTCGCTGACGCGGTGGAATCATAGGCGTAGAGGGCCTGCCATTGTCAATAAAAAGCTGATCGATCGGTCAGTAATTTGCGCTGGTTGGATTCATTGAATTGTCTTGTAACTATTGGGCTAGACGGTCTGATGGGCTGCGGCGCAGGGTCGTCAAAAGTCTATCGAAGCGGGCGAGTCTACCTGTGTTCATCGGTGTTAATCGACTATGGAAATGGCATGAACGACGATCAGTGGCTGCAACGCATGCAAGACAACCGGTGGTTGTGGAATCCGGCGCAGGAGGCCAGCGAAGCACCGTGCCTGATCCTGGCCCATGGCGCAGGAGCGCCGATGGACAGCGCGTTCATGGAAGACATGGCGCAACGCCTGGCGGCCGGGGGCGTGAGCGTGGTGCGATTCGAGTTTCCGTACATGGCTCAGCGACGCGAAGGCGGTGGCAAGCGCCCGCCCAATCCCCAGGCCGTGCTGCTGGAAAGCTGGCGACAGGTGTACGCGCTGGTGCGGCCTTTGGTCGCTGGCAAGCTGGCCATCGGCGGCAAATCCATGGGGGGACGCATGGCCAGCCTCTTGGCGGATGAACTGGGCGCCGATGCGCTGGTGTGCCTGGGGTATCCCTTCTATGCGGCCGGCAAGCCGGAAAAACCCCGGGTCGAGCACTTGGCGGACCTGCGCACACCGACCTTGATCATCCAGGGCGAGCGGGATGCCCTGGGCAACAGCGAGACGGTGGCGGGGTATGAGTTGTCCAGTGAGATCGAGCTGTATTGGTTGACCGCGGCCGATCATGACCTCAAACCGCTGAAGGCCTCGGGGTTTACCCACGACCAGCATCTGGAGACGGCGGCGGATCGGGTGGCGGCGTTTTTGTCGTGATGTGGGGTGTCAGGGCGGGCCTCATCGCGGGTAGAACCCGC
>NZ_DFUE01000016.1:67946-68239 GCF_002379585.1 Pseudomonas sp. UBA4194 | reverse complement strand
CTGCCCGCGATGAGGCCCGCCCCGACACCACCGAACTACCGGTTGAACCGCTCCACCAGCGAATACTGACTGTTGGCCGTCTTGGTCAACTCTTCACTGAGCAACGCCGAGTTCTGTGCCTGTTCGCTGGTCTCATCGGCCAGTTGCGAAATGGTGGTGATATTGCGGCTGATTTCCTCGGCCACCGCGCTCTGCTCCTCGGTCGCCGCGGCGATCTGGGTGGCCATATCGGTGATGTTGGCCACCGCTTCACTGATGCCCACCAGCGCCTGGTCGGCTTCCAGCACCCGCGC
>NZ_DFUE01000016.1:7177-67876 GCF_002379585.1 Pseudomonas sp. UBA4194 | reverse complement strand
GTCGGCTTCCAGCACCCGCGCCACGCCTTCTTCAGCCTGACGGTGGCCGGCATCCATGGTCTGCACGGCGTTGCTGGCGGTGTGCTGCAGTTTGGCGATCAGGCTGTGAATCTGCCCGGTGGATTCGCTGGTGCGTTGCGCCAGTTGACGCACTTCATCGGCTACCACGGCAAAGCCGCGACCCATCTCGCCAGCGCGCGCGGCTTCGATCGCCGCGTTGAGTGCCAGCAGGTTGGTCTGGTCGGCGATGCCCTTGATCACGTCCACCACACCGCCGATTTCGTCGCTGTCCTTGGCCAGTTGCGTGACGGTTTGCCCCGTTTCCCCTACCACCACCGACAAACGCTGGATCGCCTCGCGGGTTTCGCCGGCGATAGTACGGCCACGGCCGGTCAGGCGATTGGCTTCCTGAGTGGCATCGGCCGTGCGCTGCACGTGGCTGGCCACTTCTTGAGTAGTGGCGGCCATCTGATTCACTGCCGCGGCCACCTGCTCGGTTTCCACTCGTTGGCGGTCCAGGCCTATCGAACTCTGGTGCGCCAGCGCGTCGGACTGCCGAGCCTGGCCGGTCAGATGCTCGGCGGTGTCCTGCAAGCGGGTCAGGCAGGTCTTCAAACGCGCCTCCTGGCTGAGGATGGCCATTTCCAGGCGTGCCTGCGGGCCGCGACTGTCGGTGTACATCTGCGCGATCAGCGGATCGGACGTGGCCTGATCGGCCAGGCGCAGCAGCCGTTTGATACCGCGCTGCTGCCAGCTCAAGCCCAGCAGGCCCAGCGGAATCGACAGCGCGGCGGCCAGGGCGAAGCCCCAGGAGGTGTTCAGCCAGGCACCGATCAGGAAGCCTACCTGACTGACCAGAATGAAGGGCAGCCAATCCTGTACCAACGGCAGCCAGCGATCACGCTGCGGCACCGCCGATTTGCCCCGGTTCAAACGCTGATAAAGCGCCTCGGCGCGGCGAATCTGTTCTGCGGTGGGTTTGACCCGCACCGATTCATACCCCACCACCTGGCTGTTCTCCAACACAGGCGTGACGTAGGCATTGACCCAGTAGAAGTCACCGTCCTTGCACCGGTTCTTGACGATGCCCATCCACGGCAGGCCCTGACGCAACGTGGTCCACATGTGCTCGAACACCGCGCTCGGGACGTCCGGGTGGCGCACCGTGTTGTGCGGTGCGCGGATCAGCTCTTCGCGGCTGAAGCCGCTGATGTCGGCGAAGGCGTCGTTGCAGTAGGTGATGACACCCTTGGTGTCGGTCGTGGAAATCAGACGCTGCTGGGCAGGGAAGGTCCGTTCGCGCTGAGTGATGGGCTGGTTGTTACGCATGAGTTTCCGTTCCGCGAGGCTTTGACAGGGTTTCGGCCGCAACCGCAAAACATTGAGCGCCGATTCACTGAGAGGCCAGCAAGGGGTAGGTGAACAGCCCGAAGTGAGCCAGGTTCAAGCCGAAGTGACAGGTGACGGCGCCTGCCAGGCCTGCGTATCGGTAGGCCAGTCCATAGCCCAGTCCTGCTGCGGTAGCCAGCAGAAACCACTGCCACCCGCCCCCCAGGTGCGCCACGCCGAACAGCACGCTGGCCGCCAGCAAGGCCAAGGTCTGGCCGCCGCTCCAGCGTTCGAACAGCCGGCCCAAGCCGCCCTGAATGTAGCCTCTGAACAACAGCTCCTCGACGATGCATACCAGCAGCAGATTATTGGCCGCCCATAGCCAGGCTCCCTCGGGCCATTTCGCTGCCCAGGTGATCACGCCCAGCATGACGCCTGCGGTCAGGACGATAGCCACGGTGCCCAAGACCCGCAACGCCAATCCGCGTAATGACCCGCGACGTTTTAGGATCAGCCAGGGGCATGCCAGCAGCAGCCAGAACCCGGCCAGGGGTTTGTCCAGATTCAGGTACAGGGTCAATGGCGTGGCGCCTGGGCTGAGCACCACAGCATCGATGACTCGGGCATTGTCGAACCCGGGTAGGCGATGCAGCGCCAAAGCCAGTGCAAGGACCACGAACAGCCCGTGCCCCACCCAGCGCAGCCGGGGGTAGCGCAGCGCTGCCCAGGCCAGGGCCAACAACGCGAACGCCGGAAGGCTCTGCAGGCCCAGGCTGCCATGATAGGCGGCGAGTGCGTACCCGCAGGATAGAAGAATCAGCCAGACTGCCATGGGGTATCCGTGCCCGTTTGCGAAGGCCGCAGAGCTTAGCGCAGCAGTCGCAAGAAAACTCGACGGGGTCGTGACACCATGCGTCAGCGTCCCGCGTGGCCTGGATCGCCCACCCCCGATGCCTTGCGGCAGTGAATCAGCGCATCGCGCACCATGAAGTTGACCAGGGTCGGGGAAACGCCCAGCTCCCGAGCGATGTCTTTCTGCATCGAGCCATGCAGGCAATACATTTCGAAGGCATAGCGCGTTCGCAGGGGTAACTCGGCCAGGGCGTCGGCGACGGCTTCCAGCAGGGTGAAATTGATGTGCGAATTTTCTGGAGTGGCCCCTTGGGTCACGACGTTCAGGCCTTCCTCTTCAGCGCCGCAATAGCGTTGTTCCAGCGCCTGTTTGCGATAGTGATCGATCGCCAGATTGCGCACGATGCGAAACAGGTAACCCAACTGGGCCTTGAAGGAACTGGTGATTTCGGGGGCTGACTCAAGACGAAAGTAGGCATCCTGCACCACGTCTTCAGCCCGGGAGCGACAACCCATGATGCGCATGGCAATTTTGACCAGGCTGGCCTGGTTGTCGATGAAGACTTGAAGCAGGGATGAATCGCACTTGCCTGTGGAAACATACTCCGTCATGGAAAATCGCCTTGCTGCGCTAGTTGGGGGGACGAACGGCGGGTGAGGCCGGCAACTGAATGCGCAACAAGTTATTCGTAATGATAATTATTGTCAATTGGCGGAGGGGGGTTGGGGTTTCTTGGGAGGTAGGCGGTGTATGGTCCCCTCACCCCAGCCCTCTCCCTAAGGGAGAGGGAGCCGATCGCGATCTGCTTTTAGCTCCCTCTCCCTCAGGGAGAGGGCTGGGGTGAGGGGACCATACACCGCAGAACTCAAGCAGCGCTGCTAAGATCCCAACCCCTGCAGCACCGCCGCAATATTCCCCCGCAAATCCGTCAGCGGATCATCTCCATCGGTCGCCAGCACCAGCAGGCGGCTCCCACCACTGGCGATGGCTGCCTTGACCGCCTCCGGCGGCTCGCGATGATCCAGCACCAGCGCCACCTCGTTGTCCTTGAGTGTCGCACTCAACGCCTCGAGCGCAGCCGGCGTCCACTGTTCATCGGTGCGCACCTCGGTAGCCACCGTGTCCAGGTTGAGCCCTGCCGCCAGATAGGCAAAGCGATCACTCAAGCTGACCACGCTGACATTGTCGGCCCGGGACAGCTGCATTTCGCTGTCGGCGCTGAGCTTGAGCAGTTCCTGCTTGAGCGCGGCCAGATTGTTCTCGATCCGCGGTTTGGCCGTCGGCGCCAGGCGTACTAGATCAGCGGCCAGCACATCGGCCATGCGTCCCATGTTGTTGCTCGAAAGCCACGGCTGGCTGTTCAGCCCCCCTTGCCCAGGCTGCAGGGCGATGCCCGGCAGCACACCATCGACCGGGCGTGCCGCATCGATTTCGACGATGCGGATATTGCTGCGCCGCGACAGGGGGTACAGCGAGTCCTCCGGCCACAGCGAGCGCAAGCCGATCACCGCATCGGCCTTGCTCGCCAGCCCTTGCAGCGCTTCAGCGCCACGGCCAGTGAAGTAGGCATTCTGCCGTGAGCCGGGCAGGTTCGCCGCCGCAGCGCGCTGCAGTTCCACCCCGCTGTCCTTGAGCAGAATCTGCCCCAGGCCATAGGTGATCGGCAGGCTGGCCAGCACCCGCACGGGAGTGTCGGCCGCGTGGACGTTGTGGGTGAGCAGGCCACACAGGGCCACGGCCAGGGTGAAGGGGCGAAAAGTAGGCATTTATCCAATGTTCCCTTTGAGACTGGGCACGGTGCCACGTGCCAGGGCGGCGAGCGCAAACGCGACACCGCAGACCAGAATGATTGCCGCGCCGGAAGGCACGGGGAGGTCGTAGATGATCGGCAGCAGAATGCCGCACAGCGTGCTCACGGTGGCGATGGCCACGGAGATCCAGAAGAACCCCTTCAAAGACTGGCTGAGCAAGCGCGCGGCGGCGGCCGGAATCACCAGCAAGGCGCCCACCAGAATTGCACCGATCACCTTGACCGCTGCCACGGTGATCAGCGTCACCAGAATCACGAACAGGTAATCCAGCGCTTTCACCGCCACCCCACGTACCGCGGCCAGTTGCGGATTGAAGCTGGCCAGCATGATGCGATTGTACAACGGCAGGCTCAGACCCAGCACGATGGCGCCGACCACGGCCAGCACCAGCAGGTCGTTGCCATTGACGGTGAGTACCGAGCCGAACAACACGTTTTCCAGGATGTGCACGTTGATCTTGCCGGCCAGCGTCAGCAACAGGCTCGCGCCCAGTGCCAGCGATACCGACAGGAACACCCCGATCAAGGTGTCGGGCGCCAGGCCCGTGCGGTTGCGCAGGTAATTGAGGACGATGCCGAACAGCAGACAGTAGCCGAACAGGCTGCCGTAGGGGCCGGTATAGGGTTCGCCCAGCAGGATGCCGATGGCCACACCGGTCAACGCTGCGTGGCCCACGGCTTCGGAGAAGAACGCGAACCGCTTGACCACGACCAGCGTACCCAGACCGCCCAGCACCGGACCGATCAGCAGGCCTGCCAGCAGCGCGTTGACCACGAAACCATAGGCCAGCGCGGCGGGCAGGTAGCCCGACGAGGCCAGGCCCTGGATGAACAGGCGAAAATGCTCGTAATCCATCAGACACTGGCTCCGCTGCGGGGATGGGTAGAGAACAGGTTGAGCAGACGCTCCGGGGTCAGGGCCTCGCTGGGTGAGGCGTCGAACAGCACTCGGCGGTTGAGCCCGGTGACCCGGTCAGCCAGGCGCTTGACCGCTTCCAGGTCATGCTCGATCCACAGCACGGTGATGCCGGCCTGTTGCCAGTCCTGCAGCAGGCGTTCGAACACCTGAATACCCGCTTCGTCCAGCGCCGACATCGGCTCATCGAGCACCAGCATCTGCGGCGCCGGAATCAGCCCCTGGGCCAGCAGCACACGTTGGCGCTCGCCGCCGGACAGGGCGCCCATGCGCCGCTTGCGCTTGTCCTGCATGCCAACGCGTTCCAGGGCTTCGCCGATGGCTGGGGCGTAGTGCCGGGACAGCCCGAGGAAGGCCGGGCGGCGTTGGCACATGGCAGCCATGAAGTCATCGACGGTCATCGGCAGGCCCCGGTCGAACTCCAGCGCTTGAGGCACATAGCCGAGTATCCCCGGCGTGCCGGGCCAATGCAGGCTCAACCGGCCGCGGTGGGGCATCTGCCCGAGCAACGTCTTGATCAGCGAACTCTTGCCGCCGCCATTGGGCCCGACGATGGCATGCACGCTGCCCGCGGCGACCTTGAAACTCACGGCTTGCAGAATGTCGGTCCGACCCAGGGTCAGGCCAACATCGGCGAACTCGATGGCGGGGCCTTGGTGAGCCAGCCGCAACTGCTCCACTGCGGTCATGCGCCGGACTCCTGAATGGCGCGCACGACCGTGTCCAGGTTGCCCTTCATTTCCTTCTCGTACTTTTCCGGGCTGTATTCGCCATAGGAAATATGGGACAGCGGATACAGCTTCACGCCGGATTCGCGCTGGATGGTCTCGACGTAAGCGGAGGGGAAGTCCATCTCCGAAAAAATCACCTTCACGTCCAGCTCGCGCAACTGGTCGATGGTCTTCTTCAACTGGCTGGGGCTGGGCTCGATGCCGTGCGCGGGCTCGACCACAGCAGTGACTTCCAGGCCGAACTCGCGCAGCAGGTAATCGTAGGCGGCGTGCACGGTGGCCACCCGCAACTCGGCATTGGGTGCCTGGGTCAGCTGCGCCAGCGCATCCGCGCGCAAGGTGCGCAGGCGCTTGCCATAGGCCCGTGCGTTGGCGGTGTAGAACCTGGCGTTGTCCGGGTCCAGCTTGCCCAGTTCCCGGGCAATGTTGTTGACCTGGGCGATGGAGGCGCTGATGGACAGGAAAGTGTGCGGGTTGACCACCTTGCCCGCGCCGCGGGCCATGGTGCCGGTGGCGGCCAGCAACGGCACGTCCGCGTTGGCCTCGATGACGGCGATGTCCGGTTTCTCGCTGGCCTCGATCATGCGGTCGGCGAAGTCATCGTGGCCTACGCCATTGAGCACGATCACGTCCAGGCTGCCGATGCGCTTGATATCGTCGGCGCGCGGCTCGTAGGCGTGGGGGTTGAAACCTGCGGGGATCAGCGGCACCACCTCGGCCTTGTCACCGACGATGTTGGTCACATAGCTGTAGTAGGGGTGCAAGGTGATGCCGATGCGCAGCTTTTTCGCCGTATCGGCGTAGGCGGATTGACCCAGCAGGGCGGCCAGCAGGCCGAAAGACAACAACCGCAGCAGCGGGCGACGATTCAATAGGTTGGGCATGGGTAAGCGGTCTTCTGGTCGAATAGGGCGGGGGATCAATGGCGATGCTGACGCGTCACGCCGGCATCGAACTGGGCAACCACTTGCTGCCAGCCGGCCTCCATCAAGGCCTGGTCACCGAGTGCAGTGGGGGCGACTGCGCCAGGGGTGCGGTTGACCCAGACGTCGGCGTCCGCGTCCGGCGCGGTGACGCGCAGCAGGAACGAGCCGGCCACTGCAGGCGCCTGACTCAGGCCCAGATAGGCGCCGTGCAGCAGTTGCCAGGCATGACTGCCGCGGCTGACCGAGCTGGCGTCCTGGGCAAAGGGGGCAAACCCTTCTTCGGCCAACTGCGCCGGAGTAACGGGGCCCTCCTGCTCCTGAGCCAGCAGCCTGACCTCGTCCAGCGTCACCCGCAGATCGGCGTAGATGCCCTGTTCGGCGGCGGTCAGGTCGCGCCGGGCGTCCAACTGGTGCGCGGGCACCTGCGCCACGTCGTGGCTTTCGCCGTGCAAAGCCACCACGCCAGCGGCCGCCAGTAGGATGAACAGGCTCAGCAGGGCCACGTAAAGGGTTTCATGACCGGCCCCGGCGGGCCGCACGACATGGGTGGTGGTCATGGTGCCTGGATGTCCGCTTGGTCGATTTCGACGACATGGCCGGGACCGGCATCGAACAGCACATAGAATTCGGCATTGGGCTTCTTGAAGGTGACGGTGGAGTCACTGCCCAGCTTGCCGGGGACCAGAATGCTCTCGTCATAGCCCACGACATCCAGCGTCACCCCAGGGGCGCCACTGCCGTCGGAGAAACCGCCGGTGCATTTGATCTGCTCGGCGTCGATCTGCTTGCATTCGCACATCGGGTTGTGGGCAACGGCCAGGCCGCTGAAACCGGCGCTCAGCAGCGCCATGGCCAGGGCCGAAGCGTAGCGGGAGAAGGTCTTGTTCATGGTGTGTTTCCTTGTGCGTTCAGCCAGGCGATGGTGGCAGGCGAGGCCTGGCTCAAGGGAATGGAGGCCTGATGCATGGAGCCGTCCCAGCCTTCCATGGTGATCCACAGCTCGGAATCGACAGGCGTACGGGTGGGTATCGGCAAGCCGGCGAACATGCGGTAGCCGCTGCCGAAGAAGATCACCCCGGCGGCGCGCAGGCTGCGCGGTTTGCCGATGCGTAGGTAGGTGGCCTTGACCTGGTTGACGCAGGCCTTGCACAGCGCGGCGTGGAAGGACTTGATGTCCTGGCCGGCGGAAGGCTGCGGGCCTTCCATGAGCGGTTCGGCCAGGGTCAGGCTCCATGGGCCCACGGCGATATCGCCGACGATGCGCTCGCCAAGTCCTGCATCACCGCGCTCCCGGGCGTTCTCGGCGAAGTAGTGGGGCATGAAGCTCAGCGGGATAACCACCAGCGCGACGTTGAGGTGAAAGCGCCATTTGTGCCAGAACTGGCCAAACGTCGAGCGCCGGGGCGCGGCAGCGGTTCTGCTCACAGGTTACCCTCCCGGGATTCTTGGGTCATGGGGCTCAACTGCCGGGCCGGCGCGCGTTCGGTCTTGGCCGTGCGTTTCAGCGCCTGAGCGGTGGCCAGGGCGGTGCGCTTGCTCCAGATCAGCAGCCCGCTAAGCACCATCATGCTCAACAACAGGCCGAAGAAGGCCCAGATCAGCTTGATCCACAGGCCGCCAAAGTCTCCGGTGTGCAGCGGCCGCATGGATTCGGTGACGAACTCCAGCTTGTTGCGGTCGCTGAGCAGGTGCGAGCTGATCAGTTGGCCGGTGTAGGGGTTGATGTTCGCGGTCTGGAACATCAGCGGATACCAACTGCGACCGCCGACCTCCATGGGGCTGTAGGCGTTGAGCGGCAGCGACACGTAGCTGGCATCCAGGCCAGGCACCTGTTGGCGTACCACGGCGATGGCCTGCTCCACAGGAATCATTGCAGCGGGCTTGCCATCGGCCATGATGGGCACATCGGCGCGGGCGATAACCGAGGTCACCGGGTTATAGCTGGAGATACTGATCTGGTTGTCCCAGAGAATCGCCCGAATCAGGAACCATACGCCGGTGATGGAAATGACCGCGATGAACCAGATCGACCAGATCCCGCTCAGGCGGTGAAAGTCACCCCAGAAGATCCGCGCGCCCTGATTGAGCCGCAGGGTGGGTTTGAGGAAACCTTTCCAGAACTTTTTGTACACCACCAGCCCGGTGATCAGCGATACCAGCATCGGCAGGCCGAGGAACGACACCAGGTACCAGCCCCACGAGAAGCCGTTGGTGAAGGGCACCAGCCACCAACCGTGCAGGGCCCGGGTGAAGGCCGGAAAATCGAAGCTTGGGCTCAGGCCCTGAAGCACCCCGGTGTACGGGTTCACGTAGACCGTCAGCGAGCGACCGTCCGGGTAGGTGACGCTGGCGTTGACCGCGAAGTAGTCGCCGTCGGGGTGCACCAGGTTGCTCACGCTGAGGTCAGGGTGGTCGCGCTTGAGGGTGCTCAACAGTTGGTCGTAGTTGAGCATCTGGGCATCGTCGGCGGGCCTGTTGGCGCGCATTTCCGGGTTGATCAGCCATATGATTTCGGTGCTGACCACTGCCAGCGTGCCGGTCACGCACACGATCAGAACAAAGAACCAGATAGGCAAAGCCAGCCAGCTGTGCACCAGGAACCAGATTTTCGAGCGAGATTTCTTCGACATGGGGTAACGGTCTCTATCCACGACACCGGCGCTTCAACGAGCGCAGCGGTGCAAGCGAATGTCTAGCCAAGGGTGGAAAGCGGCTATTGCAATCGATAAACGTGAATGAGAACAGGAATGTCTTACATATGTAGCTGAGTTATTTTTTACTAAATGTTTCTGAGGGTGGTGGGATGTGCGGGGGACGGTCCCCTCTCACAGAGAGAGGGAGCCAACCACCGATCTGCCTTTAGTCCCCTCTCCCTCAGGGAGAGGGTTAGGGTAAGGGGACCATCCACCTCGGTCCTACCTGCTATACCAGATCAAGCCACCTCACCAATCAACTGCCGCAACACATAATGCAGAATCCCGCCGGCCTTGAAGTATTCAACCTCATTGAGCGTATCGATGCGGCACAGCAGCTTGACCGTTTCCTGCTCGCCCCCCTCACGGGTAATGCGCAGATCCAGGCTCATGTGCGGCTGCACCTGGGCACCACTCAAGCCGACGATGTCCAGGGTCTCGCGACCGGTCAGCTTCAGGCTCTTGCGGCTTTGGCCATCGGTGAACTGCAGCGGCAGCACGCCCATACCCACCAGATTGGAGCGGTGGATACGCTCGAAACTTTCCGCGATCACCGCCTTGACCCCCAGCAGGTTGGTCCCCTTGGCGGCCCAGTCACGACTCGAACCGGTGCCGTACTCCTGACCGGCTATGACCACCAGCGGCGTGCCTGCCTGCTGATAGCGCATGGCTGCGTCGTAGATCGCCAGCTTTTCACCCGTCGGTATGAACAGGGTATTGCCGCCTTCCTCGCCGTCGAGCATCTCGTTGCGGATGCGGATGTTGGCGAAGGTGCCACGCATCATCACCTCATGGTTGCCGCGCCGTGAGCCGTAGGAGTTGAAATCACGTGGCTCCACGCCTTTTTCCCGCAGGTAGCGCCCGGCAGGGCTGTCTGCCTTGATGTTGCCGGCCGGCGAGATATGGTCGGTGGTGACCGAGTCGCCAAGGAGGGCCAGCACGCTGGCGCCGCGCACGTCTTCGATCACCGGCAGAGGGCCGGCGATGTCGTCGAAGAAGGGCGGATGCTGAATGTAGGTGGAATCGTCCTGCCAGACATAGGTAGCGGCCTGAGGCACTTCGATCGCCTGCCATTGTTCATCGCCGGCAAACACCTCGGCATATTCCTTGTGAAACATCTGCGTGGTGACCTGGGCCACCGCCTCGGCAATCTCTTTCTGGCTGGGCCAGATGTCACGCAGGTACACCGGCTTGCCGTTCTGATCCTTGCCCAACGGCTCGCTGCTGATGTCGACCCGCACGCTGCCGGCCAAGGCGTAGGCGACGACCAGGGGCGGGGAGGCGAGCCAGTTGGTCTTGACCAGCGGGTGCACCCGGCCTTCGAAGTTGCGATTGCCCGACAGCACCGATGCCACGGTCAGGTCGGCGCTCTGAATGGCCTTTTCGATCGGCTCGGCCAGGGGGCCGGAGTTGCCGATGCAGGTGGTGCAGCCATAGCCCACCAGGTCGAAGCCCAGCTTGTCCAGATACTCGGTAAGACCCGCAGCATGGTAGTAATCGGTCACGACCTTGGAGCCGGGGGCCAGGGAGGTCTTCACCCATGGCTTGGTCATCAGACCTTTCTCCACCGCCTTCTTGGCCACCAGGCCCGCCGCCATCATCACGCTGGGGTTGGAGGTATTGGTGCAAGAGGTAATGGCCGCGATCACTACGGCGCCGTTCTGCAGGCTGTAGGTCTGGCCTTCCCAAACGTATTCCGCACCTTCGGCCTGGTCGGCATTACCGACCGCCACGCCACCGCCGCCTTCACTTTCCAGGCGGCCTTCTTCCTTGCTGCTCGGTTTGAGCTGCAACCCGATGAAGTCGTTGAACGCGGCACTCACGTTGGGCAGCGCAACACGGTCCTGTGGACGTTTGGGGCCGGCAAGGCTGGCCTGCACTTCGCCCATGTCCAGGCCCAGGCTGTCGGTGAATACCGGCTCCTGGCCGGGCTCGCGCCACAGGCCCTGGGCCTTGCAATAAGCTTCCACCAGTTTGACGGTGTTCTCGGGACGCCCGGACAGGCGCAGGTAGCCCAAGGTCACGTCGTCCACCGGGAAGAAGCCACAGGTGGCGCCATATTCCGGGGCCATGTTGGCGATGGTGGCGCGGTCTGCCAGGGGCAGGTCGGCCAGACCGTCACCGTAGAATTCAACGAACTTGCCCACCACGCCTTTCTTGCGCAGCATCTGGGTCACGGTAAGCACCAGGTCGGTGGCAGTGATCCCTTCGTTGAGCTTGCCGGTCAACTTGAAGCCGATCACTTCAGGAATCAGCATCGACACTGGTTGGCCGAGCATGGCTGCCTCGGCTTCGATACCGCCCACGCCCCAGCCCAGCACGCCCAGGCCGTTGATCATGGTGGTGTGCGAGTCGGTGCCCACCAGGGTGTCGGGGAAGGCATAGGTGCGGCCGTCTTCCTCTTTGGTCCACACGGTTCTGCCCAGGTACTCCAGGTTGACCTGGTGGCAGATCCCGGTGCCCGGTGGTACCACGCTGAAATTGTCGAAAGCGCTTTGACCCCAGCGTAGAAACGCGTAGCGCTCGCCGTTGCGTTGCATTTCGATGTCAACGTTCTGTTCGAAGGCTTGGGTGGTGGCGTATTTATCGACCATCACCGAGTGGTCGATGACCAGGTCCACCGGCGACAGCGGATTGATTCGCTGTGGATCGCCCCCGGCCTTGGCGACGGCGGCGCGCATGGCGGCGAGGTCGACCACTGCCGGCACGCCGGTGAAGTCCTGCATCAGCACGCGGGCAGGGCGGTACTGGATCTCGCGATCCGAGCGGCGCTCGTGCAGCCAGTCGGCCAGTGCTTGCAGGTCGGTGCCGGTAACGGTCTTGCCGTCCTCCCAGCGCAACAGGTTTTCCAGCAGGACTTTGAGCGACATCGGCAGCTTCTGCAGGTCACCCAGGCTCTTGGCAGCGTCGGGCAAGCTGAAGTAATGGTAAGGCTTGCCATCGACGTCCAGTGTTTTGAGGGTCTTCAGGCTATCGAGGGAGGGCATGAGCAAACTCCTTATTGGGCCCGCACGGCACGGGCCGATTATTCAAGTTCTGTTTGAGGGACTTCCTTTGCATGTCGAGGGTTCCGATTTCCTTTATCATGCGCCGATTTCGGCCCATGGCGATGAAAGTCAGTTTATGAATACCTTGTTTATGCATTGCCGCCCCGGTTTCGAAGGAGAGGTCTGTTCCGAGATCGCCGATCATGCGGCCCGTCTGGGTGTGGCGGGGTATGCCAAGGCCAAGCCGCAGAGCGCCTGCGCCGAATTCATCTGCCACGAACCGGCCGGTCCCGAGCGGCTGATGGCGCAGCTACGGTTTAGTGACCTGATATTTCCGCGGCAATGGGCGCGGGGCGATTTCGTGCAGTTGCCCGAGACCGACCGCATCAGTGTGCTGCTTGAGCATCTGGTGGAGTTTCCGCGCTGCGGCAGCCTGTGGCTGGAGGTGCTGGACACCAACGACGGCAAGGAGCTGTCGAACTTCTGCAAGAAATTCGAGGCGCCGCTGCGCAAGGCGTTGATCCAGGCCGGTAGGTTGGTGGATGACCCGCAACTGCCGCGTTTGCTGCTGACCTTCAAAAGCGGCCGTGAAGTGTTTCTGGGGATGGCACCGGCGGACAACCTGGCCATGTGGCCAATGGGAATTCCCCGCCTGAAATTCCCCCGGGAGGCGCCCAGCCGTTCGACGCTGAAGCTGGAAGAGGCGTGGCATCACTTCATCCCTCGCTCAGAGTGGGATGAGCGCCTGCATGGCGACATGACGGGCGTCGATCTGGGCGCCGCGCCTGGCGGCTGGACCTATCAGTTGGTGCGTCGCGGCATGCTGGTGACGGCAATCGACAACGGCCCCATGGCTGAGAGTCTGATGGACACCGGCTTAGTCACGCATCTGATGGCCGATGGCTTTACCTACCGCCCGAAGCAGACGGTCGACTGGATGGTCTGCGACATCGTCGAGAAGCCGGCGCGCAATGCGGCGCTGCTGGAAACCTGGCTGGGCGAAAACCTCTGCCGCGAGGCGGTGGTCAATCTGAAGTTGCCGATGAAACAGCGCTACGCCGAGGTCAAGCGGTTGCTGGAACGTATCGAAGACGGCTTCAGGGATCGGGGCATCAAGGTGCAGATCGGCTGCAAGCAGCTGTACCACGATCGCGAGGAAGTGACCTGCCATCTGCGCCGGTTGGAAGGGGCCAAGCGGTAGGGTGTGTGGCGCCTGGGCTGGCGGCTTCGCGGCTTCACGCCGCTCCTACAAGGGGGGGCAGGATCCCCCACCAACAGCCATGCTATTGCCGCCACCGCTGCTACGGTTACAATGCCCTCCTGATCTGGAGCCCCCTATGACCGAACACTCGACCATCGACGCCACCCTCGATGCCACTGGCCTGTTTTGCCCCGAGCCCGTCATGATGCTTCATCAGCATGTGCGCGATCTGCCCGCAGGCGGGCTGCTCAAGGTCATCGCCACCGACCCTTCGACGCGCCGCGACATCCCCAAATTCTGCGTTTTCCTGGGCCACGAACTGGTCGAACAGCAGGAAGAGGCGGGCACCTACCTCTACTGGATTCGCAAAAGCGCCAGTGCCTGAGCTCAACCGGCGGCCTGTGCCTGGAGCTGGTCGATGATGTCCTGAGGCTTGAGCACCAGCACATCGCTTTCAAGCGCATCCAGGACCGTTTCTGCGGTGTTGCCGATCAACGCACCGGACAGCCCGCTGCGCGCCACCGTGCCGATCACCGTGACCACTGCGTCCAGTTCACGGGCGGTCTGGGTTATCGATTCGTCTGGCGGTCCCTCGGTGATATGCAGGTCGAATTGATCGATGCCGTAGGTTGCCTGAAACGCCTGGCATTGCTGACGATAGCGTTCGTCGATGCCGCCCTCGGTGTTTAGCACCGGTTCGGCGGTTGCCATGATGGGCGAAGGGTAGGCGCTGACAACGTGCAGTTGCCCCTTGGCCAGCGCGGCAATGTCGTGGGCATGGGCAACGATGCTGTGGTGCAGGCTGCGATGCTCACCGTCCGGGTTGGCAACGTCGACGGCTGCCAGCACGGCACCCTGCGCCCAGCGGCGGCGGGTCTTGACCATGAGCACTGCGCACGGGCAGTGGCGCAGGAGCTTCCAGTCCAGCGGCGTAAGCAGAGCCTTGGCCACACCGCTATCGGGCACATGCTGCTTGATCAGCAGCTCGCAGCCGTAAAGGGCCAGCTCGAACAGAATGGTCTTCTCGACGCTGTCCTGCCAGGCCTGCTCGCCCTCCGCGGTATAGCCAGCATCGCGCATGCAGCGCACCAGTTCGGCCATGGCATGGGAGTGGTCGGCCTGCTGGTCGCAGATCAACAGTTGCAGGCGGGCCCCGGTCTTGCTGGCGATCAGCTGGGCTCGATGCAGCGCCAGGTCATCCTCGGCGATGGCTTCCAGGTACACCAGGATACTGCGGATCTCTTGCATGGCGGCATCTCCAGGCGTGCGGGGGGCTTGTTCGATCAGCTCACTATAGCCGTCTGGCGCGCAGGCTCCAGCCCGCATACCCAGTTCGCTGACAGCTGGGTATAATCGCCCCCTTTTTTGCCTGGGGCCTGCGCGATGTTGTCTGAAATCCATGACTTTCTGGGATGCCGCACCCCTGACGCCTGGGTCGAGGCGGCCCTGGCCGACCCTGAAACCATGCTGATCGACCACAAGAACTGCGAGTTCAAGGCCGCCTCCACCGCGCTGAGCCTGATTGCCAAGTACTGCACACATCTGGACCTGATCAACATGATGTCGCGTCTGGCCCGTGAAGAACTGGTACACCATGAACAGGTGCTGCGCCTGATGAAGCGGCGCAAGATCGAGTTGCGCCCCCTAGGGGCTGGTCGCTATGCGTCGTCGCTGCGCAAGCAGGTGCGCTCCCACGAGCCGGTCAAGCTGGTGGATACCTTGGTGGTCGGCGCCTTCATCGAGGCCCGCAGCTGCGAGCGCTTCGCCGCGCTGGTGCCGCACCTCGACGAAGAACTGAGCAAGTTCTACAACGGCCTGTTGATGAGCGAAGCCCGCCATTACCAGGGGTATCTGAAGTTGGCCCACCAATATGGCGATGCCGCTGATATCGCCCGCGTGATCGAAAAGGTTCGCGAAGCCGAAGCCTGCCTGATCACCTCTCCAGATACCGAATTCCGTTTCCACAGCGGCACCCCCGGCGGGGCTGGGGTGCCCGTAGGAGCGGCGTAAAGCCGCGAAGGGGCCGGTGTGAACGCCAGGGATGTGCGCCTGCCCGTGCGGACGTCTTCGCGGTTGCACGCCGCTCCTACAGGGGGACAGTGTCTCCACGGTTGTACGCCGACCCTGCAGGTGTGCGGATGTCTTCGCGTTGTGCGCCGATCCTGCGGGGGTGCGGATGTCTTCGCGGTTGTACACCGATCCTGCGGGGGGCTGGGACACCTGTAGGAGCGGCGTAAAGCCGCGAAGGCGTCCGTGCCCGCACTGCACATCCTCAACCCCCCATCCAGCCCTCGGACCGCCGGGCACCGGTATTAGGTTTTAACGCCCCGAGCTGCTAAAGTGCCGCGCGTTATTACTTAAGCTTGAGAGGATTGTTTCATGGCCACTAACCGTTCCCAGCGTCTGCGCAAAAAGCTCTGCGTGGATGAATTTCAGGAACTGGGTTTCGAATTGAACCTGGATTTCAAGGAAAACCTGGCGGAAGAAGCAATCGATGCTTTCCTCGACGCCTTCCTCAAGGAAGCCATGGAGGCCAATGGCCTCGGCTACGTTGGCGGCGATGACTACGGCCTGGTTTGCCTCGGCAAGCGCGGTTCGGTCAGCGAAGAGCAGCGCAGCACCGTCGAAGCCTGGCTTAAAGGCCGCGACGAGCTGACCAAGGTCGAAGTCAGCCCGTTGCTGGACGTCTGGTACCCGGAAAAGCCGATCAACCCGGTCGCCTGATCCGAACGGGAGGCCGCAGCCCTGCGGCCTTCCGGTTGTAAACATCGCGCATCCCGCGCACCCTCGCTAAATACTCCCGCCATTCCCCGCACCGTCGACCGTTTTTCCACGTCGCACTGAACTTACGAAATCATCGAAAGGTCATCTTACCGACACCTTGGTGAAGCATGCTCATCCATGATTTGTGTTCAGAGCAGCCTGACCAACCGAGATCGACCCCATGGGATCAACAACAGGTGCATCGCAAGCCAACCCTGCCGCGCGCAAGGGTTTGAAGCAGCGTGCGACGGTCATCTACCGTCGTGATGAACAGATACTGTTCGTGCGCAAGCGCAACGCCAAGTGGAATCTGCCCGGTGGGCGCGTGGAGGAGGGCGAGACGCCTCTGCAAGCGGCGGTTCGCGAAATGGCCGAAGAGACCGGGCTGACGTTCGATAACCTGTGCTATGTGTCCGAATACGAAGAAGATCGCGTGATTCACTTCCTGTTCGAGGCCACCCGAACAACGTCGAAAAAGCCCAAGCCCTGCAACGAGATCGACGACTGCCGTTGGATCTCCGCCAAAGACGTCGACAAACGCAATGTCCGCGACCCGATCCGTTCATTGCTCAAGCGTTGCGCCTCCAAATTGCAGAGCAGTTGGGCCGTTCACTGATATCCAATCTCCACCGCTCAGCGAATCCTCTCAAAGAGTCGCCAGCGCATGGTCCAGCTGTTGGTGCAGGTCATCGAGGGCATGGCACAAGGCGATACGCAGAGGGGCCAGATCCGTACCAGCCCTGACGCGTTCCAGAGCATCGCAGGCACGGCACACGGCATCGGCGCGGACGATACGTGCCGCACCCTTGATCCTGTGGGCGAGGTCGATAATGGTTCGAGGGTTCGCCTCGTCCCACAGCTGCGCCCGATCGGCCGCGCAGTTGCTGCGCACTTCCTCGAGCAAACGCCGAGTCAGGCCGATATCGCCGCCGGTAAGTGCCTGCAATGGTTGCAAGCGCAACGCCGTAGGCGCCGGGCGAAGTTGCTGCAATCGCGTGCGCAAGGCCTCCAGGCCGATAGGCTTGAGCAGGCAGTCGTCCATGCCGGCGGTCCTGCAGCGATCTCGCACCTGGTCCGTGACGTGCGCGGTATAACCCAGCACTGTACAGGGCATGTGGCCGCTGAGCCGTTCGTGCTGACGCAGCGATTGGGTCAGCTCATAGCCGTTCATGTTTGGCATGTTGCAGTCGACGATGACCGCATCGAAGGGCTCACTCATCCATGCCTGCAGACCGGCCTGACCGTCGCTGCGGGTCGTGGGCCGCACGCCGAGGAACTCCAGCTGTTGGGTCAGTAGCAGGCGATTGGCGGATTGGTCGTCTACTACCAGAACGCGCAATGCGGCAAAGGTGGGCGTGTCCCCAGCAGTTGTTTTGTCAGTGGCAACTTTCGCAGAGTTATTCAAGAAGTAAACTGCCGTTCTGGCGGATGGGACGATATCGTTGCTTGTTCAAACCAACGAATTTCTTTTTGCCATTTCGATCAGCTCGACCAGTGAGCCGGCCTGGAGTTTCTGCATCAGGCGCTTTTTGTAGGTGCTCACCGTCTTGTTACTTAGAAACATGCCGGTGGCGATCTCCTTGTTGCTGCGGCCCTGTGCAAAAAGTTGCAAAACCATCAGTTCACGATCATTGATGGCCTTGAACAGTTCAAGTTCGTGCAACTGTCCGTCATCGTCGCGGGTCGGCTGCACGGCTTGGCTGGGGAAGTAGTTGTAACCGGAGAATACCGCGCGCACCGCACTCAGCAACTCGCTGAGAGCCTCCTGCTTGCACACGAAGCCGGCGGCGCCCGATTGCATGCAGCGGATCGCGAACAACGCCGGAGCCTGGGCCGTGAGCACCAGTATCTTGTAAGGCACGCTCATGGCATGAAAGCGGGTGAGTACTTCCAGACCGTCGAGTTTGGGGATGCTGATGTCCAGAATGACCATGTCGGGTTGACATTCGCGGATCATCTGCATGGCGTCCACCCCGTTGTCGGTCTCGCCCACGACGCAGTAGCCTTCGTTTTCGAGAAGCATTCGGACGGCGAGTCGGATAACCGGGTGGTCATCGATGATGAATACAGTCTGCATGCAGCCTCTCCTGAACGTGCCAGTAAAAGCGCGCACCATAGCGGAGTTGAACGAGAGGGCATATAAATGGAGTTGCCAAACAGTCAATATAGGAAATTTCCTACAAGTATTGGCGTAATGGAATACAAGAATCTTGCAATTCAAAAGAGTCAACTATCGTTTGAATTCGTTTTATGTCCAGCGGACGGTGCCATTGTCGCGTGCAAAAGTAGTCATGCAATGAATGCCCCGAACATGTTCACGAGGCCAGGGCCACCCTGCCAGAGCGGCCCACGAACGGCTAGAACGGGTGCGAGTGCCCGGTCATCTCGCGAGCCATTTCACCGGCGTAGCTGTCGGTCATGCCAGCGATGAAATCGATCATGCGAAGAAACGACTTGTGCAGCGGCCAGTCAGGCTGAGGGGCGTTGTGACCCAGCAAATCCATGATGCGCTGATGCTTGAACGACAGGCGGCCACTGGTGTGCTGCTCCAGCGCCGCGCCGCAGAAGGCATTGAGCAGCACTTCTAGCGTGGTGTAGGCACCGATTTCATGCAGGGTTTTGCGCTTGTCCTGGAAGATCTTGTTGCGGGCCATATCCTTGGCATTGAGCACGCAACGCTTGGCCGGCCCGTGCATGTGCTCCACCAGGTCACCGCTCAGATGACCGCCCAGCAGGGCGTCCTGCTGTTCGACAAACGCCCGGGCGGCCGCGTTGGTCAGATGCTCGATCGCCTTGCCTCGCAGTATCGCCAGTTTACGCCGACGTGAATCGTCCGGGCCCAGTTGACGGTAGGTTTCCGGCAAATCGTCCCCCACCAGGTCCAGCAGCAGCGACTCGACTTCGGCGTAGTCGAGCAACTCCATTTCCAGGCCGTCCTCAAGGTCGATCAGGCCGTAGCAAATGTCGTCCGCAGCTTCCATCAGATAGACCAGCGGATGGCGCGCCCAGCGCTGCTCTTCAAGTTGCGGCAAGCCCAGTTTTGTGGCGATCTGCTCCAGAAGCCCCAGCTCACTCTGATAGCAGCCGAACTTGTGCTTCTTGTAACCCAGGGCATCAGCATGGCGTGCCGTCCAGGGATACTTCAGGTAGGTGCCGAGGGTGGCGTAGGTCAGCCGGGTACCGCCATCGAACTGGTGATACTCCAGTTGGGTCAACACGCGGAAACCTTGGGCGTTGCCTTCGAAGTTGAGAAAGTCCTGCCGCTCGACCTCGCTCATGCCATCCAGCCAGCCACGTCCGGCAGCCTGTTGAAACCAGTGGCGAATGGCGTCTTCGCCCGAGTGGCCGAAGGGCGGGTTGCCAATGTCGTGGGCCAGGCAGGCGGACTGGACGACCATGCCCAGATCACTCGGCTCGCACCAGTCAGGCAACTGCCCGCGCAGGGTTTCGCCCACGCGCATGCCGAGGGATCGGCCCACGCAGCTGACTTCCAGCGAGTGGGTCAGGCGGGTGTGGATATGGTCATTACTGGATACGGGGTGGACCTGAGTCTTGCGCCCGAGGCGGCGAAAGGCACCGGAAAAAATGATCCGATCGTGGTCTTTGTGAAACGGAGTGCGACCCAGTTCTTCCGGACTGTGTACGGTTTTGCCGAGCCGTTCCCGAGTGAGCAGGGTTTGCCAATCCAAGGCGATTTCTCCAGGGCCGATGTGTGGCTCCAGTGTCGCGGCGCAGGTGACGCCGCGCAAGGCTTTACTGCGTCGGCCCGCCACGCAAGGCACGGGCCGAGCAGTCAAGGCTGGTCAGCCTTTGCGAGCGTTGCCTTGCATCGCCAGCTTGATCAGGGGCAGCAGGGTGGCGCCAACCTTGGTCAAGCGCGACAGCGAGCCCGTACCGCCGTTTCGGGCGCCCTTGCCGGTCAGGAAACCGAGCACCAGAACACCTGCAACGCCCCACAGCGGCGCGTGCTTGATGCCCATGCCGCTCTGCACCGACTGGCCTAGGCCGCGCAGGCGCGTGAGGGGATTCACCAACTGGCGAGACTCGTGGCGAATTTCCTGCCGATGCATTTCCATGCGTAGGCGAATCAGCGCCTTGCGCATGTCGCGGCGATTCTGAGTAGTGGGTGCTTCAGGTCGGCTCATGGCAACAGGCGCTCCCGATCATTGGCCAGTTCTTCAAGCGTACCGCTGAAGGGCGAGGATTCGTCGAACACGGCGGCTTTCAGACGCAGGGCACAGAACAGTCCAGCCAGAACGTAGAAGCACGCCAGCCCGATCATCCCCGCCATACGGTAGTTATCCCACAGCAGGATGAGGATCAGGCCCGACAGCGCAACCAGTGCCAGCAATGCAAACACCAGCGCCAGTCCGGCGAACAGCAACAGGCTCACCGTGCGCGATTTCTGCTCCTGCAACTCGATGCCGAACAGTTCGACATGGCTGTGCAGCAGGCCCAACACCGCAGCGCCCAGGCGACGCGATGAAGAACCCGTACTGTTATCTTTGGAATCGGGGTCGAGAACAGACATATCAGCGCCTTGTAGCCAGCAGACCGATCAGGAAGCCCACGCCGGCAGCGATGCCGATGGATTGCCAAGGGTTGTCTTGAACATAGACTTCGGCGGCCGCGACGGCCTCCTGACCACGCTCCGTGGCAGTCTCCTTGGTTTGCTGCAATGTCTCGCGAGCCTTGAGCAGGCTTTCGTTGATCTGCGCGCGAAGCTCTTCAGCTTGATCGCCGGCCAGGGTTGCCGTGTGTTCGAGAAGCTTCTCGGTGTCGCGGATCAAGGTCTGAAAATCCGCCTTGAGGACTTCTTGGGCAACTTTTGCGGTGCTGGTGGCCATGTTGATCTCCATATGGGTGGCGTCTGGATGTTTCGAGGGCCGCGAGCCCGGAAGGTTCACTGCAAATGCCTGCTACCTTCCTTCGACCAGAATCGAGCCTGCCTGACCGCTGAGCACTGCGACGATTGACGAAGAAAACAGCGCTGCCTTATGCTGTATATAGATACAGTATAGGGAAGAGAATGACCCCATGGTCAACGTCGAGCAACTGAAATACAGCGTCAACCGGATGGCCCCGGATGTGGTCAGTGAGGCGGTGCTGGAGCTGCGCCTGGATGGTTTGGTGACAGAAGGCAAGACGCCGTTCACCAAGCTGCATTTCAACACCTGTTTTGCCGAGATCGAAGCGCTGTTCCAGCGCGCCGGGTTCCACCGGCCATTGGATGTGGTCGGCTACCAAGGCCTGCTTTACGCGCTGTACGACCCCACCCGTTGGGAGGCTGTGGACGTACTGCGCTGGCTCAAGGAATTCACCGACGCCGCCCAGGCCGTCCACGCGCGATAACCCACGTGCAATGACAGGTCGTGGGCCATGGGCGATAATCTTCGCCTGATATCGCCCCGGAGCCTGCATGTCCGTCCCCATGTTCGACCCTTCCGCCGTTCAGGCCAGTACGCTGTGCCTGCCGCCCGGCGCCTGGAATACCGTGCTCGATTGCCTGTGCGATCACTTCCAGGCGATCGATCGCGCGCAGTGGCTCAGCCGCATGGAGCGGGGCAGGGTGCTGAATGCCGACGGCACCCCGATCGGACCCCTGCAACCGTACCGGCAGGGCCTGCGTATCCACTATTTTCGCGAAGTGCCGAACGAGAAGCCGATTGCCGCGCAGGAAACCATCCTGCATGTCGACGAGCACCTGGTGGTGGCCGACAAGCCCCATTTCCTTCCTGTCACCCCTACCGGCGAATATGTCGAGCACACCTTGCTGCGTCGTCTCATCCGGCGCCTGGACAATCCCCACCTGGTGCCGCTGCACCGCATTGACCGGCACACTGCCGGACTTGTGTTGTTTTCCGCCAATCCCGACACTCGCACGGCCTACCAGCAACTGTTTCCCACCCGGCAGATCGAAAAGCGCTACGAGGCGATTGCCCCAGCGCTGCCTGAGGTGAGTTTCCCCCACGTCCACACGAGTCGGCTGGTGAGCGGCGAGCCATTCTTCCGCATGCGCGAAGCCGAGGGCGTCAGTAACAGCGAGACATGGATGGACGTAGAAGAGAAGCAGGGTGCGTTCTGGCGCTATGCGCTCAACCCGGTGACCGGCAAGACTCATCAGTTACGGGTGCACATGACGGCCGTCGGCGCCAGTATCTGCAACGATCCGTTCTACCCGCAGCTGGTTCGGGTGGCTGAGGATGATTACGACCGCCCTCTGAAGTTGCTGGCCCAGGCTTTGCGTTTCAACGATCCACTCACGGGCGAGCAGCGCAGCTTTGAGAGTCGGCTGAAGCTGTATTTCTAACAGGCGGCTTCTAGTCAGGGGCCATCAACGACAAAGCCCGCACTAGGCGGGCTTTGCTGAATTGGTCGGAGAGACAGGATTCGAACCTGCGGCCTTCTCGTCCCGAACGAGACGCGCTACCTGGCTGCGCTACACTCCGATGCCCGACGATGGCTGCCGCCTGAATCCGATCGGATCGGCGTCACTCGCCGCCGTCGGAAGTTGAGCAGGCAAGGGGATCACCTTACCTGATCAATACCAACGCTCTGGATCAGAGCTCTTTGACCGTACGCACCTGGTCCTTGTTGACGCGGGTGGTTTTGCCGTCCAACTGCTCGAACTCGTAGAACCCAGCATCATCGTCGTATTTCGGGGTGTCGACGGCCTGGATTTCACGCCCGTCATTCAAGGTGATCACGGTAGGCGAGGAGCAACCGGCGAGGGCTGCCAGGCCTGCAGCGAGCATGAAAGCGGGAAGGATCCGATGAGTCATTATGTTTCTCCGTTATGGGAATACTGGCTTTACCGAGTTGAGACGTGAGTTCCAACGGCAAAGTTCCGTTCGTCAGAAGCATTGCTGCAGTTGCCTGATCGGCCCTCAATCATGGAGCAGGTCAGGGGTGTTCAGGTTGGCCAGGCGCGGATCACCGGCGGGACATTGCAACGCCTGCGCGCCAAGTTGCAGCATGACCTGGCGTGGACTGCGCTCACCGGCCTGCCACGCGCGCTGGAACGCAGCGAGGTGATGCGTCGGGATCACGCAGAGCAACGGCTCCCAGAATTCGCCCTGACGGATCATCAACGGGCGATCCGGTTGCGTTGCCGCCGTGGCGCGCATCAGCTGGAGCAAGGCCGGGTCCACCGCGGGAACATCACACGGCAGCACCAGCAGCATGGCGTGAGCGGCTTGAGCCAGGCCTGCCAGAATCCCGGCCATGGGACCGGGAAAATCGGCGTCGGTATCGTGCACCAGATGGTCTGCAAACGCCGCGTACCTGTCGGCGTTGCGGTTGCAGGAAATGATCAGGTCGTCGGTCAAGGGCCGCACACGCTCATGCAGATGGGCGATCAGCGGCCGGTCCCGCCAATCCAGCAGACCTTTGTCCTGACCACCCATGCGCTGTCCGCGCCCTCCCGCCAGTAGCAGGATGGAACAGGCGGGCAGTGAGTCGAGCGGCTTCATCGGGGGCTCTCGGGCGGCGGTGGCGGTGCTGTGATATAACACCGTCCATCCCGTCAAACAACCGGACCTAGCCAATGAAAGCCAAGGCAGATGTACCTTTCGTGCCGCTCAATATTGCGGTGCTCACTGTCAGCGATACGCGCAGCGTGGAGACCGATACCTCCGGCCAGCTGTTTGTCGATCGCCTCACTGCGGCGGGCCACGGGCTGTATGCCCGTGTACTGCTCAAGGATGACCTGTACAAGATCCGCGCCCAGGTGGCGCAATGGATCGCCGACGATCAGGTGCAGGTGGTGTTGATCACCGGCGGTACCGGCTTCACTGGTCGCGACAGCACGCCAGAAGCGGTGAGCTGCCTGCTCGACAAGCAGGTCGACGGCTTCGGCGAGCTGTTCCGGCAGATCTCGGTAGCCGATATCGGCACTTCGACCGTGCAGTCCCGCGCGCTGGCCGGTTTGGCCAATGGCACACTGGTGTGCTGCCTGCCTGGCTCCACCAATGCCTGTCGCACCGGCTGGGATGGCATTCTGGCCGAACAGTTGGATGCCCGTCACCGTCCTTGCAACTTCGTTGTCCACCTCAAGCAGGCCGAGCCCTGCGTCAGCCGTGGCTGAGCTGCCGGCGGCGCAGCCGCTGATGCCCGTCGAGCAGGCGCTGGAGCAATTGCTGGCGATGGCCGATAGCGCGCCCATCGAGCAGGTCCAGACCGTGCGGTTGGGCGACGGTGCAGGGCGGGTACTGGCCGAGGACCTGTTTGCCGAACTGGACCTGCCACCGTGGCCCAACAGCGCCATGGACGGGTATGCCTTGCGCCTGGCGGACTGGACGGGCGAACCATTGCGGGTGAGCCAGAAGATCTTCGCCGGCAAGGCACCCGCGCCACTGGAGGCGGGCACCTGCGCGCGGATCTTCACCGGTGCGCCGTTGCCCGATGGCGCGGATTGCGTCGAGATGCAGGAAAATGCCCGCGTCGAGGCCGATCAGCGAGTGAGCTTCACCGAGCCGCTGAGGGCCGGTCAGAACGTGCGGCCCAAAGGCCAGGAAACCCGGGCCGGGGACCGCGTACTGGCGGCCGGCACGCGTCTTGGGGCCATCGAGCTGGGCCTGATCGCTTCGTTGGGTCACGCCCAGGTTCGGGTGCGGCGCAAGCCGCAGGTGGCGGTGTTGTCCACGGGTGACGAATTGGTCGAGCCGGGACAGCCTTTGCAGCCTGGTCAGATCTACAACAGCAATCGTCAGATGTTGTGCAGTGCCTTGCAGGGATTGGGGTGTGAAGTGGTGGACGCCGGCATATTGCCGGACGATCTCGACGAGACCCGCGCGCGCCTGGCGGCGCTGGGCGATGTGGACCTGATTCTGTCCACGGGCGGGGTGTCGGTAGGCGAAGCCGATTTTCTCGGCATCGCTTTGCGTGAAGAGGGGCAGCTGGCGTTGTGGAAACTGGCCATCAAGCCGGGCAAACCATTGACCTGCGGGCATTTTCGCGGCGTGCCGGTGATCGGCCTGCCGGGCAACCCAGCGTCCACTCTGGTGACCTTCACCTTGCTGGCTCGGCCTTACCTGTTGCGCCGTCTGGGCATGCAGGACGTGGCGCCGATGCAGTTCCAGGTGCCCGCCGGATTTGCCTGGCCCAAGCCAGGCAATCGCCGGGAGTACCTGCGCGGGCGGATGGAGCGCGGCCGCGCGATCATCTATCCCAACCAGAGCTCCGGCGTGCTGCTCAGTGCAGCCTGGGCCCAGGGCCTGGTCGAGGTGCGCGAGAACTGCACGCTGGTGGAAGGGGACTGGGTCAACTTCATCCCCTTCGGCGAGTTGTTCTAGCGCGCCTGCCCCGGGTCAGGCCTGGCTTTTGTCAGCGATTTCTGCGGTCGGGACCCGGCCGTAGATATCGGTGAAACGCACGATGTCGTCTTCGCCCAGGTACTCGCCGCTCTGCACCTCGATCATCACCAGATCGATGACCCCGGAGTTGACCAGGCGGTGCACCCGTCCCGGCTTGATGAAGGTCGACTCGTTGGTGTCCAGCAGAAACTCTTCGTCACCATTGGTGACTTTGGCCATACCGCTGACCACGATCCAGTGCTCGCTGCGGTGGTGGTGCATCTGCAACGACAGTGAGCCGCCGGGTTTGACCACGATGCGCTTGATCTTGAAACGCTTGCCTTCCTCGAGCACGGTGTAGGTGCCCCATGGCCGGGTCACGGTGCGGTGCAGGCGGTAGGCGTCGTGGCCTTGGCGTTTGAGTTGCTGAGCCAGGTATTTCACATCCTGGCTGCGGGTGCCGTCGGCGATCAGCAGGGCATCAGGGGTGTCGATGACGATCAGATTGTCCAGGCCCACCGCGCCGACCAGGCGTCGCGGCGAGTCGATGTAGCAGTTATGCACGTCGTGCAGCACGGTTTCGCCGTTGCACTGGTTGCCCTGTTCGTCAGCCGAGGTCAGCTCACGCACAGCCTGCCATGAGCCAATGTCGCTCCAGCCGATCTGGCAGGGGATCACCGCGACCCGGCTGGAGCGTTCCATCAGGGCGTAGTCGATGGAAATGTCCGGGGCCAGGGCGAAGGTGCTGCTGTCCAGTTCGATCTGCAACTCACGATTGCCTTGCTTGCTGTGGCTGACCTGCAGGCATGTCTTCGCGGCGAGCAGCACGTCTGGCGCATGTTTCTGCAATTCGGCCAGCAACGTATCCACGCGCATGCAGAACATGCCGGCGTTCCACAGATAGCCGCCGGACTGCAGGTATTGCTGGGCGGTAGCCAGGTCCGGCTTCTCGCGGAACTGCGCGACCTGATAGCAGCCGTCGCCGATCAGCTCACCTTGTTCGATGTAGCCAAAGCCGGTTTCCGGTGCGTTGGGCACAAGGCCAAAGGTGACCAGCCAGCCATCTTCGGCTTTGGCCGAGGCCGCGGAGACAGCAGCCTGGAACGCTGCGACGTCCTGGATCAGGTGGTCGGCCGGCAGCACCAGCAGCTGCGCATCGGGACCGTAATGGCTGGCGGCATGCAGCGCGGCGCTGGCGATGGCCGGCGCGGTGTTGCGGCCCATTGGCTCGAGGATGAAATCGAGCAGGGCATCGGTGTTGTTCAACTGGCGATAGTCATCCAGCGTGCGGAAGAACACCTCGCGGCTGGTCACGGTCAGTACACGCTCGACCCCTGGCAGGCCGGCGGCGCGGTTGAAGGTTTTCTGCAACAGGCTCTCGCCGTCCGGCAGGCGCATGAACGGCTTGGGCATGGCTTCGCGGGAAACGGGCCAGAGCCGGGTGCCGGCACCGCCGGCAATGATGCAGGGTACGAGTGTGGTCATGGGGCAAACCTCAAGGTCTGTGGCGGCCAGTGTTACGCCCGGGCGCGAGGGGCGCAGAACCAGGCAGGCTGGATGCAGGAGCGACGAATGGATAACGTTTGGGATGCCGCGACGGGCAAATCGAACCAAGAAAGCAATGCTACCGCCACCCGGAAAAGAGGGTGGGCAGGGGGCTAATCAGGGTAACTGCTGTTGATCAGAGAGAATTGACCTGGGCGCTAGTGGCCAGTTGCTCCGAGTAGAACGCAAACAGGAATGGTTGGCGAGTAGAATATGCACCAGCGGTTAAAAATTTTGGCCCATGGCTTTTTTTCGTGTTGGCGCGGTCACATCAGGCAGAATCGAATACATGGCTAGGGGAACCCGATATGAGTGAGCACAAGGCTTTATTGATCCTGCACGGCAAGCAAGCCTTGAACGAAGACGTTCGGGCGGCAGTCGAGCAGTATCGGCAGCAGGGGCACGAACTGGCCGTGCGTGTCACCTGGGAAGGTGGCGATGCCCAGCGGCTGGTCGATGAGGCACTCGCACAAGGCTACGGGCAGATCGTTGCCGGCGGCGGCGATGGCACCCTGCGTGATGTTGCCGAAGCCATGGCGTTGGCCAAGACCGATGCCAGCCTGGCGTTGATGCCTCTGGGAACCGCCAATGACTTCGCTCGCGCTGCCGGTGTGCCTCTGGAACCTGCCAACGCCTTGGCGCTGCTGGCGCGTGCGCCGGTGCCCGTCGATTTGGGTGAGGTGGGCGGGCAGATCTTTCTCAATATGGCCACCGGTGGCTTCGGCAGCCAGGTCACGGCCAATACCTCAGAGGACCTGAAGAAAGTCCTGGGCGGGGCCGCTTATCTGTTCACCGGACTGTCGCGCTTCAGCGAACTTCGCGCCGCCCACGGTTCTCTCAGTGGGCCCGACTTTCACTGGGAGGGCGACTTGCTGGCGCTGGGCATCGGCAATGGCCGGCAGGCCGGTGGCGGTCACGAGCTGTGCCCCGAAGCGGTGGTCGACGACGGCCTGCTGGAGATCAGCATCCTGCCAGCGCCGACTGAAGTGGTGGGCACCTTGAAGAATCTGTTGGCCGGGGGCTTGGGCCTGGACAACCTATTTGTGCGGGCGCGCCTGCCCTGGGTTCAGATCAACAGCCAGGAAAACCTGGACATCAACCTCGATGGCGAGCCGCTACGGGGTGAAAACCTGCGCTTCAATGCGCTGCCGGGGGCGCTCAAGGTGCATTTGCCCGCGGGTTCACCGCTGCTGAGTCGCGGTGCAGCCTTGCCCGCCAATTAACCGCACCTAATCGTCAAGTTTCATGGCCTGGGGCCGATAACTTCCAGAACCAAACCTTTTCTCGCGGCTCTGGAGTTATCAATGGCGGGCATTCTCGACACGGTCGACCAACGTACACAGCTGGTCGGTGCAAACCGTCTTGAAATTCTGATGTTTCGCCTGGCCGGGCGACAGTTGTTCGCGATCAACGTCTTCAAGGTTCAGGAAGTCCTGCAACTGCCCAAGCTGACCTTGATGCCGCAACGTCACCCCTACGTCTGCGGCGTGGTCAATCTGCGCGGGCAAACCCTGCCGGTCATCGACCTGTCCCAGGCCATTGGCATGCGCCCGCTGGTGCCGGGGCCCAACAGCACCATCATCGTCACCGAGTACAACCGCTCGGTGCAGGCATTCCTGGTGGGCGGCGTGGACCGCATCGTCAACATGAATTGGGAAGCCATCATGCCGCCGCCCACCAGCGCCGGCCGCCAGCACTACCTGACCGCCATCAGCAAAGTCGATGAGCAACTAGTGGAAATTATCGACGTGGAGAAAGTGCTGGCCGAAATCGTCCCCTACAACGCTCGCGTCTCCCGGGAAAAGCTCGACGATCCGTTGCTGGCCCGTGCTCGCGGTCGGGAAGTGCTGCTGGTGGATGACTCCACGGTTGCCCTTGCCCAGCTACGCGATACCTTGTCCCAGTTGGGCATCAAGATGCATGTGGCCAGTGACGGCCTGAAGGCGCTGAACAAGCTGAAGGCCTGGGCCGACGGCGGCGAACGCCTCACCGACAAACTACTGATGGTGTTCACCGACGCCGAGATGCCGGAGATGGATGGCTACCGCCTGACCACCGAGATCCGCAATGACCCGCGCCTGCGCGACCTGTACGTGGTGTTGCACACCTCGTTGTCGGGCTCGTTCAACGAATCGATGGTGAAGAAGGTCGGCTGCGATAACTTCCTCTCCAAGTTCCAGCCCGACAAACTCGTCGATGTGGTGCGCGAGCGCCTGGCGTTGGATCGCGGCTGACGCGTTGATTGGTTATTGCCCAGCCGGTTCGGATAGACTTCCTTTTTCATCTGTGGAAGTCCATCCATGTCCAGCCTCGCTGCGCTCTATCGCTACCCCCTGAAGTCCGCCATCGGCCAGCCGCTGCAGCGATCCTCGATCGATGCGCTCGGCCTGGCCGGCGATCGCCGCTGGATGCTGGTGGACGCGGCCAGCGGACGTTTCTTTAGTCAGCGGGCGGTGGCCAGGATGAGCCAGCTCAACGCGCTGATGTCTGACGATGGCCTGGAATTGACCGCTGCGGGGTACCCCTCCCTGCAGGTGAAGGTGCCGGAGCACGGTGAGCTGCGCGGCGTGACTATTTGGCAGGACACCCTGCGCGTGCCCGACGCCGGTGACGAGGCAGCCGAGTGGGTCAGCGATTTCGTCGGCAAGGCCACGCGACTGGTTTATGTGCCTCAAGAGCGGGCGCGGACGGTGGATGCCGGGTATGGCGAGGCTGGCGACAAGGTGGCCTTTGCCGATGGCTTTCCGTTGTTGTTGATCGGCCAGGGGTCTCTGGACGATCTGTCCAGCCGAGTAGGGCGGCCGCTGGAAATGTTGCGCTTTCGGCCCAATCTGGTCGTCGACGATATAGCCCCCTTTGCCGAAGATGGCTGGAAGCGGATTCGCATTGGCTCCCTGGACTTTCGCGTGCTCAAGCCTTGCTCGCGCTGCATCCTGACGACTCTGGACCCCCGAACCGGCGAACGCAGCGCCGATCGTGAGCCGCTGACCACGCTCAAGACCTACCGCGAACAGGACGGCAACGTCATGTTCGGGCAGAACCTGGTGTGTGATGGGACAGGGGTGATCGAAGTGGGAATGCCAGTGCAGGTGCTGGAGTGAAGCGACTCGGCAGCGGCGCAAGCCGCTGCCGGTGAAGGTTCACTGATCGTCGAAGAAGCGTTCGTGCCAGTCGACCACGGGCTGCGGCGCGTTGAGCTTCTGGCCATAGATGACCGCGTAGGACAGGACGTTCTGCACGTACTGACGGGTCTCATCGAACGGGATCGATTCCACCCACACATCGAAGCTCAGGTGGTTGGCGCCTCTGAGCCACTGACGCACGCGCCCTGGGCCCGCGTTGTAGGCTGCCGAAGCAAGCACCCGGTTGCCGTTGAACTGACCATGCACCTGGCTGAGGTAGGCAGCGCCCAGCTGGATGTTCTTGTCCGGGTCCAGAACCTGTTGCGGCGAAGACAGCGGAATGCTGAATTTGCGCGAGGTTTCCTTGGCGGTGCCCGGCATCAGTTGCATCAGCCCCATGGCACCGGCACCGGAACGGGCGTCGTCCATGAAAGCGCTTTCCTGACGGGTAATGGCAAATACCCAGCTGGTATGCAATCCGCGCACATTGGCCTCGCGCACCAGGGTGTCGCGGTGCGCCATGGGGAAGCGGATATCCAGGTCATCCCAATACTGAGCCTGGCTGATGGTGCGGATGGCCGGGAAGTACCAGCGCATGTCGTAGGCCAGCTTGGCCTGGGCCACCATCTCGTCGCGGTTGAAATGCCGGCTGACGTGATACCACTCACGGCGTGCGTCGACGATCTGGCCGCGGGCATACAGCTCCAGAGAGCGGCGAATGCCTGCAGTGGTGCGAACCTTGTTGACCAGCGCCTGACTCATCACCAACGGCTTGTTGTTCAGCGAGTAGGGCGTCTGCGTCCTGTCGGCGGCCAGGAAACCATAGAAATCACGTTCCTTGGCCACCGCTTTGTACAGCAATGGCACCTGGGGGCTTTGCGGCTGCGCCAGTTCCAGGCTGCGCGCCTGCCAGTACTTCCAGCGGTTGGTCTCGGCCAGGTCCTTGGGCAGGCGTTTGGTCAGGTCGTACGCATCCTGCCAGCGGCCCAGGCGCAGCAGCAGGCGCAGGCGCCATTCGGTGACCGTATCGTCGCGCAGGTCCGGGTCGTAGCGGGTCATCAGGTCCAGGGCGCGAGGGTCGTAGCGCCGCGCCAGGGTCAGGCCGATCTCGCGGGCAATGGCGACTTTCTCAGCAGCCGAAAAGCGCATGCTGCTGGCGTAGGCATCGAGCAGCTCCATGGCGCGCTCCGGGTCCTGGCGTGCGAGTCGACGCAGGCCGAGGCTGACCACATCGGACATGGCCTCATCCACCGGCATGAAGCGCCCCGGCTGGTTCAGCAGCTCCGGCTTCTGCGCCACGTCCAGCAGCAGGCTGCCCTGGCTGGACAGTGTGGTCAGGCTCCTGACTAGGATATTGGCCAGCGGGTAGTTGCGCGCCTGGGCCGCGAGCTTGGCCCGCTCCCAGCGCTTCTGTTCGGTCAACTGGCCTTCAGCGGCCCAGCGCTGGAACAGCGCATCGCAGGCCGACGGCAACGACTTGCCCGTCAGCCACAGCTGGTCGGCGTTCTTGTAGCCTTCGGCGCGCAGCGTGGGATTGGTGAGCTGATACTGGCCGTACAGGCAGTCCAGTTCCTTGAAGTTGAGCTTGGGGTCGTAGTACTTGACGAAAGGTGCCCAGTCGCCGCGGTCAGCCAGTTGGCGCAACCAGCGCAGCTTCATCCAGTTGGCCTGGGGCAGGTCGCCGTGTTCGGCGAGGAATTTTTCGATTTCGGCGTCGCTGGCGGTTTTCAACCGGCCAGTGAGTTCGTCGTAGGCCAGGTAGGGCTCCAGCGGGTAATCCTGCAGCATGGGCGCGTAACGCATGTACGGACCACTGTCGCCCTTGGCCAGGGCGCGCTTGGCTTCATCGTAATACTGGCGCTGCAAGGGCAGGTCGCCCGCTTGGGCGCCAGCAACGGTGGAGGCTGACAGGGCAATGCACGACAACAAGCTGAACAGGCGACTGCGCATGGGACTTCCGGGCAGAAAAACGTGGCAAGTGTCGGCGGCGCCAGCACTACGGTGATGGTCTAGCTTAGCCTCTCGGGCGGTCGGTATGAAAGCGTTCAGGGTTATTCATTTTATTACCGCTTACGGCCTGCCAGGGCAAAAGTCAGTTAGAATGCGCGCCCGGTTTTTGGAGAAGCTCATGACCCTGCTCAAATTCAGCGATGTGTCCCTTGCTTTCGGCGCTATGCCGTTGTTGGACAAGGTGTCCTGGCAGATCGCCCGTGGTGAGCGGGTGTGCATCATCGGTCGCAACGGCACTGGTAAATCCAGCATGTTGAAGCTGGTCAAGGGCGTACAGAAGCCTGATGATGGCGCCGTGTGGCGAGCTCCGGGCCTGAAGATCGGCGAATTGCCCCAGGAACTGCCGGTGGCCGACGAGCGGACGGTGTTCGACGTGGTTGCCGAAGGCCTGGACGGCGTAGGTGCCCTGCTGGCCGAATATCATCATCTGAGCCAGAACATCGTCACCGACGAAGACCTGAACAAGCTGATGCATGTTCAGCAGGATCTGGAGGCGCGTGATGGCTGGCGCCTGCAGCAGCTGGTCGACAGCACCCTAAGCCGCCTGCAGCTGCCAGCGGACAAAACCCTCAGTCAACTGTCCGGCGGCTGGCGTCGCCGTGTGCTGCTGGCTCAGGCGCTGGTGTCCGAGCCTGATCTGCTGCTGCTCGACGAGCCGACCAACCACCTGGACATCGGCGCCATCGCCTGGCTCGAAGAAGCCTTGAAGGATTTCCAGGGCGCCGTGCTGTTCATCACGCACGACCGCTCCTTCCTGCAGAACCTGGCCACACGTATCCTCGAGCTCGACCGTGGCGGCCTGATCGACTGGAACGGCGACTACGCCAGCTTTCTGGTCCACAAGGAAGCGGCGCTGGCGGCCGAAGAAACCGCCAACGCGCTGTTCGACAAACGCCTGGCTCAGGAAGAAGTCTGGATCCGCCAGGGCATCAAGGCACGCCGTACCCGCAACGAAGGGCGAGTCCGTGCCCTCAAGGCACTGCGCGTTGAACGTGGCGAGCGTCGCGAGCGTACCGGCAAGGCCAATATCCAGCTCGACACGGCCGACAAGTCCGGCAAGCAGGTGATGGTGCTGGACAACGTCAGCTTCGCTCACCCGGGCGGCCCTACGTTGATCAAGGATTTTTCCATGGTGCTGCAGCGCGAGGACCGTATCGGTCTGTTGGGCGCCAACGGTACCGGCAAGACCACCCTGCTCAAGCTGATGCTCGACAACCTCCAGCCGACCCAGGGTTCGGTGGACGTGGGCACGCGCCTGGACGTGGCCTACTTCGACCAGCTGCGCCATCAGCTGGACCTGGAAAAAACCGTGATCGACAACGTGGCCGAAGGCCGCGATTTCATCGAGATCGATGGCCAGAGTCGCCACGTGCTGAGCTACCTGGGCGATTTCCTGTTCAGCCCGCAGCGGGCGCGGACGCCGGTCAAGGCCCTGTCCGGGGGTGAGCGTGCACGCTTGCTGCTGGCCAAGCTGTTCAGCAAACCAGCCAACCTGCTGGTACTCGACGAGCCGACCAACGACCTCGATGTGGAAACCCTCGAACTGCTCGAAGAAGTGTTGTCCAGTTTCAAGGGCACCGTGTTGATGGTCAGCCACGACCGGGCATTCCTCGACAACGTGGTCACCAGCACCCTGGTGTTCGAAGGCGAGGGCAAGGTGCGCGAGTACGTCGGCGGCTATCAGGACTGGATCCGTCAGGGCGGTTCGCCGAAGCTGCTGGGCGTTACCGAGAACAAGTCCGGCAAGGCCGAGCTCAACAGCGCGGTGGTGCAAGCCCCTGAGCCGGCACCTGTGGTCGAGCCCGCTGCCGCGCCTGCCAAGAAAAAGCTCAGCTACAAGCTGCAACGCGAGCTGGAAGCCTTGCCGGGCCAGATCGACGAGAAAGAGCAGCAGATCGCTGCCGTGGAAGCGGAGATGGCAGATGCGGGCTTCTATCAGCGTCCGGCGACGGAAACTGCCGCGGTGATTGCGCGGTTGGAAGCGATGCAGGCTGAGCTGGAAGTGATGGTGGAGCGGTGGGCTGAACTGGACGCCTGATCGGGGGTAGGGCAGGGGGTGGCTGGTGATTGGCCTCTTCACCCCCGGCCCTCCGGGATCGACGTATGCCCTCAGGGAGAGGGCTGCGATCTCACTCCTTGGCCTTGACCAACCGCACCGCCAATACGTCGCAAGGCGCGCCATGCAGCACGTCGTTGGCGGTCGAACCCAGCAGCAACGCCAGCCCGTGGCGGCCGTGGCTACCGACAACCACCAGATCGCACTCCGACTTCTTCGCCAGGTTGTGAATCTCCTGGCGCGGCTGGCCGTAGGTCAGGTGGCAATCACCAACCACCAGGTCCGGGTACTTGAGCTTCAGCGTTTCCAGGCGCTCCTTGGCCTGATCGAACTGCTGTTGTTGCAGTTGCGAGAGGTCCATTGGCACGTCGCCACCGAATGCCATGGCCATGGGTTCGACAATATGCACCAGAGACAGCTTGGCGCCATTGCTCACCGCCAGCTCTCTGGCCCGCTTGATGACCGGGTCACACTCTTCGGTGAGGTCGACGGCGACCAGAATGTGTTGGTAGGGCATGAGAAGCACTCCTGACGATTGCGATAGCTTGAGTATGGACTGTTTCAAGCGGCCGAGTCATGAACAAGCGTAACCGGCTCATTTAAAACGTTTTGTGGGTGCACTCTTTATGACGATCTTGATAGTGGTGTCAATCCTTGCGGTGATTCTCAGCCCCATGGTATGGCTGCGGCCGTCGCGCAGCCAGAGCGGGCGCATGGCCATGCGCATGGAGGCCCGTCGCATTGGCCTGGCCATGCAACTGGTCCCGCAGGAATGGCCCCATTGGCTGCCGCTCGAGCCACCCAATCCCTGTGCCCAGTATCATCGGCCACGGCGTGCGGGCCAGGCGCCGTGCTGGTGTTACTGGCAGACCGAGCCAGGCGTTTGGCTCAATCAATGGCGCGAGGTGTGTACCGATGCACCCCTGCTCAAGCATCTCGCCACGCTGCCTGCCAACGTCTACAAGATTGAAGCCGGTCCGCAGCTCATAGCCCTGTATTGGGGCGAAAAGGGCGATGAAAAGGTGCTTCAAGATATTGCAGCAGTGCTCAGAGCACTCGCCTGATATAAATGGCGGGCATTAAAAAGCCCGATAGGAAGCGTCGGGCTGGGGTTGGCCAGGCAGGCCGGTAATTTTGTGGGCACAGTTGGTGCGCAACGGCGTTGCGTGTGCCAGGTTGTTGCGCGCTGACTATAACCTCACGCCATCGAAAAATCCTCCTGAAATTAAATTTATCTTCTTGCCGAGCTTGTGCCTGAGGCTGTCTTGGCCCTGCGGCAGGCTGTCGCATGAACGTCCGCCGGGGCGATGTGTCGTATTCAGACATTGCCATTCAATAAATGACCGAAAGGTCGCGTTTTCGCGGGGTTTCGCGGCATTTGACAATTTCCGGGAATTCCGTGAAGGTACACACACCCAAATCAAACGGGCGTATGAATCGAGCGTTTTTCCTTGGCGTTCGCACAATCCCGACCAGCACGCTGACGGGTACGCCTGGCTACGGAGAGCGGCGGCTATGTACCGCCCCCTTTCAGCCAGCGTCCGCGGTGTACGGTCCAGCTTCCATCTCTTGGAGATCAGTTGATGATTTACGAAGGTAAAGCCATCACGGTTAAGGCTCTTGAAAGCGGTATCGTCGAACTGCGCTTCGACCTCAAGGGTGAGTCCGTCAACAAGTTCAACCGTCTTACCCTCAATGAACTGCGCCAGGCTGTCGACGCGATCAAGGCCGATGCCTCGATCAAGGGTGTGATCGTCAGCAGCGGCAAGGACGTCTTCATTGTCGGGGCCGATATCACCGAGTTCGTTGAAAACTTCAAGCTGCCCGAAGCCGAACTGGTCGCCGGCAATCTGGAAGCCAACCGTATCTTCAGCGACTTCGAAGACCTGGGCGTGCCGACCGTTGCTGCCATCAACGGCATCGCGCTGGGCGGTGGCCTGGAAATGTGTCTGGCTGCCGATTACCGCGTCATGTCCAGCGCCGCCAAGATCGGCCTGCCGGAAGTGAAGCTGGGCATCTACCCGGGTTTCGGCGGTACGGTACGTCTGCCGCGGATCATCGGTGCCGACAACGCCATCGAGTGGATTGCCTCCGGCAAGGAAAACGCTGCGGACGACGCGCTCAAAGTCGGCGCAGTCGATGCCGTGGTGGCTCCCGAGAAGCTGTTGGATGCTGCGCTGGATCTGGTCAAGCGTGCAGTGGCCGGTGAGTTCGATCACGTCGCCAAGCGCCAGCCCAAGCTGGAAAAGCTCAAGCTCAACGCCATCGAGCAGATGATGGCCTTCGAAACCGCCAAGGGCTTTGTCGCGGGTCAGGCTGGGCCTAACTACCCGGCACCGGTCGAAGCCATCAAAACCATTCAGAAAGCTGCCAATTTCGGCCGGGACAAGGCCCTCGAGGTCGAGGCTGCCGGTTTCGCCAAGATGGCCAAGACTTCGGCTGCGCAGAGCCTGATCGGCTTGTTCCTCAACGATCAGGAGCTCAAGCGCAAGGCCAAGGCCTACGACGAAGTAGCGCGCGATGTCAGCCAGGCGGCGGTATTGGGTGCTGGCATCATGGGCGGTGGCATCGCTTACCAGTCGGCGGTCAAAGGCACGCCGATCCTGATGAAGGACATCAACGAGAAGGGCATCGAGCAGGGCCTGGCCGAAGCGTCCAAGCTGCTGGGCAATCGCGTCGAAAAAGGTCGCCTGACTCCGGCCAAGATGGCCGAGGCACTCAATGCCATTCGCCCGACGTTGTCCTATGGCGATTTCGGCCATGTCGACATCGTCGTCGAAGCCGTGGTCGAAAACCCCAAGGTCAAGCAAGCCGTGCTGGCCGAGGTCGAAAGCCAGGTCAAGGACGACGCGATCCTGGCCTCCAACACGTCGACCATCTCCATCAGCCTGCTGGCCAAGGCCCTCAAGCGCCCGGAGAATTTCGTGGGCATGCACTTCTTCAATCCCGTGCACATGATGCCGCTGGTGGAGGTGATCCGTGGCGAGAAGTCCAGCGAAGTGGCGGTAGCAACCACCGTGGCCTACGCCAAGAAAATGGGCAAGAACCCCATCGTGGTCAACGATTGCCCGGGCTTTCTGGTCAATCGTGTGCTGTTTCCGTACTTTGGCGGCTTCGCCCGCCTGGTCAGCGCCGGGGTAGACTTCGTGCGCATCGACAAGGTCATGGAGAAGTTTGGCTGGCCCATGGGCCCTGCCTACCTGATGGACGTGGTCGGTATCGACACCGGCCATCATGGTCGCGACGTCATGGCCGAAGGCTTCCCCGATCGCATGAAGGATGACCGCCGTTCGGCCATCGACGCGCTGTACGACGCCAACCGCCTGGGTCAGAAGAACGGCAAGGGCTTCTACGCCTACGAAATGGACAAGCGCGGCAAGCCGAAGAAAGTTGCCGATCCAGCGGCTCTGGACGTACTCAAGCCCGTCATCTATGAACAGCGCGAAGTCAGCGACGAAGACATCATCAACTGGATGATGATCCCACTGTGCCTGGAGACCGTCCGTTGTCTGGAAGACGGCATCGTCGAAACGCCGGCCGAGGCCGACATGGGCCTGGTATATGGCATTGGTTTCCCTCCGTTCCGCGGCGGCGCGCTGCGCTATATCGATTCCATCGGTGTGGCTGAATTCGTTGCCTTGGCCGACCGCTACGCCGAGTTGGGGGCGCTGTACCACCCCACCGACAAGCTGCGCGAGATGGCCAGCAAAGGCCAGACCTTTTTCGGTCAAGCCGCCAACGTACAGAACAAGGGTGAATGACCTATGAGCTTGAATCCTAGAGACGTGGTGATCGTCGACTTCGGGCGCACACCGATGGGCCGCTCCAAAGGCGGCATGCACCGTAACACCCGCGCCGAAGACATGTCGGCGCACCTGATCAGCAAATTGCTGGAGCGCAATGCCAAGGTCGATCCGGCAGAAGTCGAGGATGTGATCTGGGGCTGTGTCAACCAGACCCTGGAGCAGGGCTGGAACATCGCCCGCATGGCGTCGCTGATGACCCAGATTCCACATACCGCGGCAGGCCAGACGGTCAGCCGTCTGTGCGGCTCGTCCATGAGCGCATTGCACACCGCGGCCCAGGCAATCATGACCGGGAATGGTGACGTCTTCGTCGTTGGCGGGGTCGAGCACATGGGCCATGTCGGCATGATGCACGGTGTAGATCCCAACCCGCACATGTCGCTGTACGCTGCCAAGGCATCGGGGATGATGGGCCTAACGGCCGAGATGCTCGGCAAGATGCATGGCATCAGCCGCGAACAGCAGGACGCCTTCGGCCTGCGCTCCCATCAGCTCGCACACAAGGCGACGGTGGAAGGCAAGTTCAAGGACGAGATCATCCCCATGCAGGGCTGCGACGAGAACGGCTTCATCAAGGTCTTCGACTACGATGAAACCATTCGTCCCGACACCACCCTGGAAAGCCTGGCGGCACTCAAGCCGGCTTTCAATCCAAAGGGTGGCACGGTCACGGCCGGCACTTCGTCGCAGATCACTGACGGTGCCTCCTGCATGATCGTGATGTCGGCCCAGCGCGCCCAGGACCTGGGGATTCAGCCGTTGGCCGTCATTCGCTCGATGGCAGTGGCCGGTGTGGACCCGGCGATCATGGGCTATGGCCCGGTTCCGGCAACTCAGAAAGCTCTCAAGCGGGCGGGGCTGTCGATCGCCGACATCGACTTCATCGAGCTCAACGAAGCCTTTGCCGCACAGGCGCTGCCGGTGCTCAAAGATCTGAAAGTGCTCGACAAGATGAACGAGAAGGTTAACCTGCACGGCGGCGCTATCGCGTTGGGCCATCCTTTTGGATGCTCGGGTGCGCGGATTTCCGGTACCTTGCTCAACGTCATGAAGCAGAATGGCGGGACTTTCGGCGTGTCGACCATGTGTGTCGGCCTGGGCCAGGGCATCACTACGGTGTTCGAGCGAGTCTGAGCCGGGTGTGGTAAAAGAGCCGGGGCCCAGTGCCCCGGTTTTGTTTTTTTCGGATTTTTTTTTCAAGCGAGGCGCAGCATGCAATTACAGCCAGGGCTTTATCGTCACTACAAAGGCCCCGAGTACCGTGTATACGGTGTTGCGCGCCATTCCGAGAGCGAAGAGGAAGTGGTCTTCTACCAGGCCCTCTACGGCGAATTCGGGCTGTGGGTAAGGCCTCTGAGCATGTTTTTGGAGTCGGTCGAGGTTGACGGCGAGCGCGTGCCGCGCTTTGCTTTGGTGCGAGCCGAAGCGAGCCTGTTTCCCTTGGCTACCTCGCCGACCGCTTGAGCCTCGGCGCTTGACCTCACGTTCTCGCCACTATATATAGCGGGGCCTCGCAAGGCACCGCACGCCTTTCATTCAAGAATTCAGGAATCTTCCGATCCATGGGCAAATCGCTGGTCATTGTGGAATCCCCGGCTAAGGCCAAGACCATCAACAAGTATCTGGGCGACCAGTACGTGGTGAAGTCGAGTATCGGCCATATCCGAGACCTGCCCACCAGCGGTTCGGCTAGCGCCAGCAAAGAGCCTGCCGCCAAGCGTGGCAAGGCGGCGGCTGCCGAAGGGCCGGTCCTGACGCCCAAGGAGAAGGCGCGCAAGCAACTGGTCGCGCGGATGGGCGTCGACCCAGAGCACGGCTGGAAGGCCAAGTACGAGATCCTTCCCGGCAAGGAAAAGGTCATCGACGAACTGCGTCGTCTGGCCAAGGATGCCGACACCATCTATCTCGCGACGGACTTGGACCGCGAAGGGGAAGCCATTGCCTGGCACCTGCGCGAGGCCATCGGTGGTGACGACACCCGTTACAAGCGTGTGGTGTTCAACGAGATTACCAAGAAAGCCATTCAGGAAGCCTTCTCCCAGCCAGGCGAGTTGGACATCGATCGCGTCAATGCCCAGCAGGCCCGTCGTTTTCTCGACCGGGTAGTGGGCTACATGGTCTCGCCGCTGCTGTGGCAGAAGATTGCCCGCGGTTTGTCCGCTGGCCGTGTGCAGTCGGTGGCCGTCAAGCTGGTAGTGGAACGCGAACGCGAGATCCGCGCCTTCATACCGGAAGAATACTGGGAAGTGCACGCCGACCTGGGCACCGCCAAGGACGCCAAGGTGCGCTTCGAAGTGGCCCGCGAGAAGGGCGAGGCCTTCAAGCCGCTCAATGAGGCGCACGCCATGGGTGCGCTGGCCAAGCTCAAGGATGCCAGCTACAGCATCGTCAAGCGCGAGGACAAGCCGACCAGCAGCAAGGCGTCGGCACCGTTCATTACCTCGACGTTGCAGCAGGCCGCCAGTAATCGTCTGGGCTACGGCGTGAAGAAAACCATGATGATGGCCCAGCGTCTGTACGAAGCCGGCTACATCACTTACATGCGTACCGACTCGACCAACCTGTCGACCGACGCCGTGGACATGGCGCGTGCCTACATCGAAAAAGAGTTCGGCAAGAAGTACCTGCCCGAAGCGCCTGTGGTCTATGGCAGCAAGGAGGGCGCTCAGGAGGCGCACGAAGCGATTCGTCCTTCTGACGTCAATACCCATCCGAGCAAGCTCAGCGGCATGGAGCGTGATGCCGAGCGCCTGTACGAGCTGATCTGGCGTCAGTTCCTGGCCTGCCAGATGCCACCGGCTCAATACCTGTCGACTACGGTCACCGTGGCGGCTGGCGACTTCGAATTGCGCGCCAAGGGCCGCATTCTGAAGTTCGACGGCTATACCCGAGTATTGCCACAGATGAGCAAGCCGGGCGATGACGATGTACTGCCCGAGATGAACCAGGGCGAAGTGCTCAAGTTGATCAAGCTCGATCCTACCCAGCACTTCACCAAGCCGCCGGCCCGCTACTCCGAAGCCAGCCTGGTCAAGGAAATGGAAAAGCGCGGCATTGGTCGCCCATCGACCTATGCCGCCATCATTTCCACCATCCAGGACCGTGGCTATGTGGCGTTGCACAACCGCCGCTTCTATTCCGAGAAGATGGGCGATATCGTCACCGAGCGTTTGTCCGAGAGCTTCTCCAACCTGATGGACTACGGCTTCACCGCCGGGATGGAAGAGAACCTCGATGACGTGGCGCACGGCGAGCGCGACTGGAAAAACGTGCTCGACGAGTTCTACGGTGACTTCAAGACCAAGCTTGACGTGGCCGGTGCAGCCGACAGTGGCATGCGCGCCAACCAGCCAACGCTGACCAATATCGCCTGCCGTGAATGCGGCCGTCCGATGATGATCCGTACCGCCTCCACTGGCGTGTTTCTCGGTTGCTCGGGTTATGCGCTGCCGCCCAAGGAGCGCTGCAAGGCCACCATCAACCTGATCCCCGGCGACGAAATTGCTGCCGACGATGAGGGTGAATCGGAGTCGCAGATCCTGCGGACCAAGCACCGTTGCCCGATCTGCGCCACGGCCATGGACGCCTACCTGCTGGATGAGAAGCGCAAGCTGCACATCTGCGGTAACAATCCCGACTGCCCGGGCTATGAGATCGAAGAAGGCAATTATCGCATCAAGGGTTATGAAGGCCCGAGCCTGGAGTGCGACAAGTGCGGCAGCGAGATGCAGCTCAAGACCGGCCGTTTCGGCAAGTTCTTCGGTTGCACCAACCCGGAGTGCAAGAACACCCGCAAGCTGCTCAAGAGCGGTGAGGCGGCGCCGCCCAAGATGGACGCGGTGAAGATGCCCGAGCTCAAGTGCGAGAAGGTCAATGACACCTACGTGCTGCGCGACGGTGCCTCGGGGTTGTTCCTGGCCGCCAGCCAGTTCCCGAAGAACCGCGAGACACGTGCACCGCTGGTGTTGGAAATCATCCCGCACAAGGATGAGATCGATCCCAAGTACAGTTTCCTGTTCGATGCGCCGATCAAGGACCCGGATGGCCGCCCGACCGTTATCCGCTACAGCCGCAAGACCAAGGAGCAGTACGTGCAGAGCGAAGTGGAAGGCAAGCCTACGGGCTGGAAAGCCTTCTTCGACGGCAAGTCATGGAAGGTCGAAGACAAGCGCTGATCGCTTGAACGAAACAGGCCGCGCTCACCCGAAAGGGGGGCGCGGCCTTTTCATTTGCGGCTTGCGCTATTGGCGCAGGTTCTCGACACTGTGTGTGTTCTGCGTCATCACAGAGGCTGCCATCATGGCTCACGAGCTGTACACCCGCACCAACCAAAAGATCTACTTCGCCGGGCTCGCCCTGGAAGCCATGGACAAAGCCGCTCGCGGCACCGCCATGAACGCCCAGGCCTTGCAGCAGGCGGAGCGTGAGGCGGCAGTGTTTCACCTGTACGGCGCCTTGCTGGGCCTGTGCCATGAGATCGCCGGTTTCTATCGCCTGCCGCAGGCCAACGCCGCCACGGCCGAGTCGATGCTCACACCGGCCTCCCTGGAAGGCAATGCCATTCCGGAGCTGGCAGAACTGGTGGAGCTGGCCCAGCACTCGCAAACGTGGTTGGCGCAATTGCTGGCGGCTTATGCGGCGCTTTTCGCACCGCCCAGAGCTCCGGCCAAGCCCAAGGGTGACGTTACCCAGCCGTTGATTCAGGCTGTGAACCTGGATGCCCAGCCGCCCGCGGAGCTGGAGCGTGAGGAGCTGGAGAGCTGGCGCCAGCAACTCAAAGTCCTGGCGATCCGCTTTCGCGAAGGCCTCAGTGAGTGCTGATTTGATTAAGCACTGCTACAATACCGGCCTTTCGTGGAGAACATGTCCTTATGTCAACGTCCTTTCTTGAGATTGTCGAACTGCCGGATGGCCGTATCGAATTGCGTCGCGCAGAGGACGAAGGTTCGCTGGTGACCCTGAATTTTTCCGAAGATGCCAAGGCCTTCCTGCAAGGGCAGCACGTTGAAGTTGCCAAGGCCATGCTCAGCGTCGGCGTGCAGATGGCGGGCAAGCTGGTGGAAGGCGAAATCGATAACGAAGACGGTCCACGGGTTCTGCATTGAGCCCGCGGTGTGGGGCGCACACCCCAGCCAGGGCTGATCGGCTGATCCCTGTGCCGACCGCATCCATTTCAAGGATTTAGCCCAATCTGATGTTCAGGCTTTGCGCGTCGCCAATCCTGGCGGCGGCGATCAGCTGTTGCCGCCCGGCGCTGTTCAGGGGGTTGAGCCAGCTTACCACCGTGTGGCTACGGCCCAGGCGCAACGCCTCGCATGCCAACTGCTGCGCACTCTGGCTGCCGCGTGGTTGCAGCAAGAGGATGCGCTCTCGATTGAGCCCCGCATCGCGAAGCCAGGCCTGGGTCAGGCTCGAGGGCGGGGCGATCAATGTCAGCCAGCGCGCATTGCGCTCTTCGCTGAGCTCTCGCAACATGGGGGCCAGCAGGTTCAGGCAGTTCCCGGCGGCGCCACGCAAGGACACTTCACTGAACACTTCCGGGTCCGTCGCCGTCCAGGGTGACTCTGCTGCTTCCTTGAACAGTGGCTGCATGGGTTTGGCCATGAACGCTTCGAACAAAGACATTTGAGCGTGTTGTGGTGCTTGGGGGAACTGCATGACGCCTCCTTACCGGCGAACGACGCCGACACTCAAGCCTTCAATGACCAGTTCCTGGTCCTTGAGGTTGACTTCAATAGGTGCGAAATCGGGGTTTTCCGCCAGCAGCAGGACTTTATTGCCTTCGCGGTGGAAACGCTTGACGGTGACCTCGTCGCCGATCCGTGCGACCACGATCTGGCCATTGCGCACTTCCCGGCACGTATGCACGGCGAGCAGGTCGCCATCCATGATGCCAACGTCCTTCATGCTCATGCCGTGCACGCGCAGGAGGTAATCAGCCTTGGGGTGAAAGAATGCAGGGTTGATGTTGCACGACTCTTCGATGTGCTGCTGGGCCAGGATCGGCGCACCGGCCGCGACACGGCCGATGATCGGCAGTGTCGACTCGTCGGTCTTGCTGTCCAGGCCCGGAATGCGGATGCCACGGGAGGCTCCCGGGGTCATTTCAATAGCACCCTTGCGCGCCAGTGCCTTGAGGTGTTCCTCGGCCGCATTGGGCGATTTGAAGCCCAGTTCCTGGGCGATTTCCGCGCGGGTAGGCGGAAAGCCGTTGTCTTCAAGGCAGCGCTTGATGAAGGCCAGAATCTCGGCTTGGCGTGGCGTCAGTTTTAGCATGTCTCTCGCTCTGTCTTTTTATACAGTGACTGGGATTATATACAGTGGAACTGCCTTGGCAATACCGTTTTCTCCCCGCCTTGGCCCCGGTTGTCGGTCAACTGCAGATAACGTTTTGAATTTGTATGCTTTAATACGTGACCGCCCGGCCATAAAGAGGCCGCACAGGCTTGACAATCCACAAGGGTGAAACGTATGTTTCAAACAAGTGTTTGTCAGGCGGAGTTGCCATGGCCCAGTCGGAAACCGTTGAACGCATCCTCGATGCCGCCGAACAGCTGTTCGCGGAAAAAGGCTTCGCCGAAACCTCGTTGCGGCTGATCACCAGCAAGGCCGGCGTCAACCTGGCCGCAGTCAACTACCACTTCGGTTCCAAGAAGGCGCTCATTCAAGCGGTGTTTTCCCGTTTTCTCGGGCCTTTCTGCCAGAGTCTGGATCGCGAACTCGAACGTCGCCAGTCCGCGGGCGCTGCCAAGGCTAGCCTTGAAGAGCTTCTTGAAATCCTCGTTGAGCAGGCGCTGGTGGTGCAGCCGCGCAGTGGCAACGACCTGTCCATCTTCATGCGCCTGCTGGGGCTGGCCTTCAGCCAGAGCCAAGGCCACCTGCGACGCTACCTCGAGGACATGTACGGCAAGGTGTTCCGCCGCTACATGCTGCTGGTCAACGACGCCGCCCCGCGCATTCCCCCTATAGAACTGTTCTGGCGCGTGCACTTCATGCTCGGCGCTGCGGCGTTCAGCATGTCGGGTATCAAGGCCCTCCGCGCCATCGCCGAAACCGACTTCGGTGTAGATACCTCGATCGAACAGGTGATGCGCCTGATGGTACCTTTCCTGGCCGCCGGCATGCGCGCCGACACGGGCGTGACGGATGCTGCCATGGCGAGCGCGCAACTGCGGCCGCGCAGCAAGTCCAGTGCATCAGCAGCCAAGGTTTGATTGGGATCGGCCACGCCTTGGGTTAACCTTGCCGACCGGGACCGTCGCTAACGTGCCCATCACGGCTTTCACTTCCCTTCATCACGCTGATCGGTTCGCCCGGCGAAGTCGGTCGGCTGTCGTTTCGAACAAGGACATACCATGACTGCACCCCTGCAAGGCTCTTTGATGGTGGACATCGCCGGTACCTGGCTGACCGCCGAAGACCGGCAGTTGCTGCGTCAGCCAGAAGTAGCGGGGTTGATCCTCTTTGCGCGCAACATCGAGAACCCGCGTCAGGTGCGCGAACTGGCGACGTCGATCCGCGCAGTGCGCCCTGACCTGATCCTGGCTGTCGATCAGGAGGGAGGACGCGTTCAGCGACTGCGTCACGGCTTTGTCAGGCTGCCGGCCATGCGCGCGCTGGCCGATAATCCCGATGCACTGACCCTGGCCGAGCAATGCGGCTGGTTGATGGCGACCGAGGTGCTGGCGGTAGGCCTGGACCTGAGTTTTGCACCCGTGCTGGACCTGGACCACCAGCGCAGCGCGGTGGTCGGTACGCGTGCCTTCGAAGGCGACCCTGAACGGGCCAGTGCGCTGGCCGGCGCCTTCATCCGTGGCATGAACGCGGCGGGCATGGCGGCTTGCGGCAAGCATTTCCCAGGTCATGGCTGGGCCGAAGCGGATTCCCACGTGGCCATCCCGGTCGATGAGCGCAGCCTGGAACAACTGCTTGCCCAGGACCTGGTGCCCTTCGCCCGGCTCAGCGGCCAGCTGGCAGCGGTCATGCCGGCCCACGTGATTTACCCACAGGTCGACGACCGCCCGGCAGGCTTTTCCCGCAAGTGGCTGCAGGAGATCCTGCGTGGTGAGCTGAAATTCGAAGGCATCATCTTCAGCGACGACCTGTCCATGGCTGGCGCTCATGTAGTGGGCGATGCCGCCCACCGGATCGAGGCGGCGCTGAGTGCTGGCTGTGACATGGGCCTGGTGTGCAACGACCGGGCGAGTGCCGAGCTTGCCCTCAGTGCCGTCCAGCGTCTGGGGGTGAAGCCTTCACCGCGGCTGGCCGGTATGCGCGGCCGCAGCTACGCCAACCTTGAGTATCGCCAGGCGCCGCGCTGGCAGCAGGCGATCCAGGCGCTGCGCCAGGCGCAACTGATCGACTGAGTCAGACCAGAAGGCGGATGGGCGCGCCGCCGTGCCAGGCAACGATGTCTTCGATCATCTGGCTGAAGAACATCCGGTAGTTATTGGCACTGACATAGCCGATATGGGGTGTGGCCAGCACGTTGGGCAACTCGCGAAACGGATGGTCCGGTGGCAGCGGTTCTTCGCTGAAAACATCGAACGCCGCGCCGGCCAACCGTCTTTGCTGTAACGCCTCGATCAACGCGGATTCGTCGACGATAGGGCCGCGCGAGGTGTTCACCAGCAGCGCGGTGGGCTTCATCCAGGCCAATGCCTGGGCGTCCACCAGACCACGGCTGCGTTCGCCCAGCACCAGATGCACGCTGAGGATATCGGCCTGCTCGAACAGCTGCTGCTTGTCGACCCGTTCTACCCCCACCTGGCGGGCCCGCTCTTCAGTCAGGTTTTCGCTCCAGGCGATCACACGCATGCCGAAGGCCTGACCGAACCGGGCGACCTTCTCGCCGATGCTGCCCAGACCCAGCAGCGCCAGGGTCTGGCCGTGCAAATCGCCTCCCAGGCCGACCTGCCAACCTCCCTCGCGCAGGGAATTGGCTTCGGTCAGCAGATTGCGGCTCAGCGCCATCAGCAAGGCCCAGGTCAGTTCCGGTGCGGCGTGCTTGTAACTTTCGGTCCCCGCTACGTCGATGCCCAGGGCCTTTGCCGCCACTCCATCGATGGCGGCATTGCGCATGCCGCCAGTGACCAGCAGCTTGAGTTCAGGCAGTTGGCTGAGCAGTGCCTGATCGAAGGTGGTGCGCTCGCGCATCACGCAGATCACCTGATACGGCGCCAGACGCTGGGCCAGTGTGGCCGTGTCGGCCGGATAGTCATGAAGGAATTCCAGCTCGCCAAGGGCCCGCAAGGGTGCCCAGTCGACTACCGTTTCGGCAACGGCCTGCCAGTCGTCGATCACTGCAATACGCATGGTCCAGCTCCCGGGGTAAACGTTCAGGGGGTTTTGATCGGGTTGTTCAACCAGTCCAGCAGGGCCTTATGAAAGCGTGCCGGCTCTTCCATCTGTGGCGCATGGCCCAGGCCGGCAAATTCCACCAGGGTGCTGCCCGGGATCATCTGGCTGGCCTGTTTGCCCAGCACCGAGTACTGGCCGAGCTTTGCCTTGACCTCGGGCGCGGCGATATCGCTGCCGATTGCCGTGGTATCGGCATCGCCGATGAGCAACAGCGTAGGCACCTTGAGTTCCTTGAACTCGTAGACCACTGGTTGAGTGAAGATCATGTCGTAGATCAACGCCGAGTTCCACGCCACCAGATTGTGGCCCGGCCCGTTGTTGAGCCCGGCAAGCATGTCGACCCAGCGATCGAATTCCGGCTTCCAGCGGCCAGCGTAGTAGGTGCTTTGTTCGTACTTGCGGATACCCTCGGCGGTGACCTTGGTCTCGCGCTCCAGCCACTGGTCCACGGTGCGATAAGGAACGCCCTTGGCTTTCCAGTCTTCCAGGCCGATGGGGTTGACCATGGCCAGCCGCTCGGTGTCTTCAGGGAACATCAGGGCGTAACGGGTGGCAAGCATGCCGCCGGTGGAGTGGCCCAGGATGACGGCTTCCTTGACACCGATCTTGGTCAGCAACTCGTGGGTGTTTGTGGCCAGTTGCTGGAAGGTGTATTGATAGTTCTCTGGCTTGCTGGAGGTGCAGAAGCCGATCTGGTCCGGCGCCACTACACGAAACCCTGCGTCGCTCAGCGCCTTGATCGACGTCTCCCAGGTGGCCCCGCAAAAGTTCTTGCCATGCATCAGCACCACGGTGCGGCCGTTGGGCTTGCCATTGGCAGCGACGTCCATGTAGCCCATCTGCAAGCGCTTGCCTTGGGATTCGAACGCGTAGTGCTGCAAGGTGTAGGGGTACTCGAAGCCTTGCAGCTCCGGGCCGTAGCTGGGCTTGGTCTCGGCTGCCAGCAACGGCGTGGCGAACAGGCTGGCGAGCAGCAAGGTGGTCAAGCGTGGCATCGATGCCTCCAGGTCTGGGTGTAAGGGACAGGGCAATGACCCCATGGTCGAGGCCCGGGTTCCACCCTATCATTTCACGGTGGTGATTGGCGCCTGCGCGGCTTGCCGCGCCGGGCTGCAGACATACAATGAAAAACATTCGCCTAGGCTGGTGACGGCATCCACGTCCAAAGCCTTTCGCTCTTGCCCTGGAGATTCTGCAATGCCTTTCGAGACCCTGATACTGGAAACCCGCGAGCGTGTCGGCCTGATCACGCTGAACCGCCCTCAGGCCCTGAATGCCTTGAATGCCCGCCTGATCGACGAACTGAACCAGGCTCTGGATTCCCTGGAGGCGGACCGCAATATTGGCTGCATCGTGCTGACCGGTTCAGCCAAGGCTTTTGCCGCCGGTGCCGACATCAAGGAAATGGCGGAGCTGCGCTACCCTCAGATCTACCTCGATGATCTGTTCTGTGAAAGCGACCGGGTCGCCAATCGGCGCAAACCGCTGATTGCGGCGGTCTCCGGGTTTGCCTTGGGCGGGGGCTGTGAGCTGGCGTTGATGTGCGATTTCATTCTGGCCGCGGACAACGCCAAATTCGGTCAGCCGGAGATCAAGCTCGGGGTATTGCCAGGCATGGGCGGCACTCAGCGACTGACCCACGCGGTGGGTAAGGCCAAGGCCATGGAACTGTGCCTTACCGGCCGCTTGATGGATGCCGAAGAAGCCGAGCGGGCAGGGCTGGTGGCGCGCATCGTGCCCCAGGCGCAGTTGCTGGAAGAGGCGATGAATGTGGCTGCGCAGATCGCTGCGAAGTCCTTGCCGATTGCGATGATGGTCAAGGAAAGCGTGAACCGCGCGTTTGAAGTAAGCCTGGCCGAAGGAGTCAGGTTCGAACGCCGGGTGTTTCACGCGGCGTTTGCCAGCGAGGATCAGAAGGAGGGGATGGCGGCGTTCATTGCCAAGCGCGAGCCGGTGTTCAAGGGGCGGTAGGTTGGGTGACTGGGGGAGCGGCGGTGGATGGTCCCCTCACCCCAGCCCTCTCCCTGAGGGAAAGGGGGCTAAAAGCGGATCGCGGTGTTGCGGATGCAGGTGTTTAGCTCCCGCTCCCCTAATCTTCTCCTTGGGAGAGAGGGGGCTAAAAGCGGATCGCGGTGTTGCGGATGCAGGTGTTTAGCTCCCTCTCCCCCAATCTTCTCCTTGGGAGAGAGGGGGCTAAAAGCGGATCGCGGTGTTGCGGATATAGGTGTTTAGCTCCCTCTCCCCCAGGGAGAGGGCTGGGGTGAGGGGACCATCCACCACAAATCCCCAACTAAACCAGATAATTCCTCAACTCCCTCGCAATCAACATACGCTGAATCTCGCTCGACCCCTCGTAGATCTGGGTGATTCGGGCATCCCGGTAGTATTTCTCCACTGGATAATCCTCCAGATACCCGTATCCGCCATGAATCTGCACGGCGCTGGAGCACACTCTCTCCGCCATCTCCGAAGCAAACAGCTTGGCCTGGGATGCCTCTGACAGACAGGGCAATCCTGCACTGCGCAAGCGGGCCGCGTGCAGCACCAGCAAGCGTGCGGCGTTGATCTGCACCTGCATGTCGGCCAACAGGTTGGCGATGCTCTGGTGTTCAAGAATCGGCTTGCCGAACTGTACCCGCTCGCGGGCATAGCCCAGTGCTGCTTCGAAAGCCGCTCGGGCGATGCCGAGGGCTTGCGCGGCAATGCCGATACGGCCGCCTTCGAGGTTGGACAGGGCGATAGCCAGGCCCTTGCCGCGCTCACCCAGCAGATTGGCTGCCGGCACGCGGCAGCGGCTCAACGTGATGGCGCAGGTATCCGATGCACGAATGCCCAGCTTGTGTTCGCTGCGATCGACCGTGAAGCCTGGCGTATCGGTGGGCACCAGGAAAGCCGACAGTCCTTTCTTGCCCTGCTCCGGATCGGTCACGGCAAACACGATGGCCAGCTTCGCTCGGCGCCCATTGGTGACGAACTGCTTGGCACCATCGATCACCCAGTGCTCGCCATCCAATACGGCGCGGGTGCGAAGGTTGTGCGCCTCGGAACCGGCGTGAGGTTCGGTCAGACAAAAGCAGCCGATGGTCTGGCCGCTCGCCAGTCCAGGCAACCAGGCCTGTTGCTGGGCATCGGAGCCGTACTTGAGCAACGGGCCGCAACCGACCGAGTTGTGCACGCTCATGAGTGCACCCACCGCACCGTCGGCCGCGGAGATCTCTTCTACCGCCAGGGCATAGGCGACGTAATCGGTATAGCTGCCGCCCCATTGCTCGGGCACCACCATGCCCAGCAAGCCAAGTTCTCCGAGTTTGGCCACCAGGCCGTCATCGATCCATGCCGCCTGCTCCCAGGCACGGGCGTGGGGGGCGATCTCGGCGCGGGCAAAATCTCGCGCCATGTCGCGAATCATGATCTGTTCTTCAGTCAGTTCCAGGTCTTGCATGGCAGGCTCCAGGCTTAAAGGCCTTCGAAAAATCGCTCGACACGGGCAGGCTCGAGCAGCTCCAGCGTGGGTGGGTTCCAACGCGGTTTCTTGTCTTTATCGATCAGCAGGGCGCGTACGCCCTCAATCAGGTCGCCGTGTTCGAACCACTGCTGGTCCAGGTGCAGTTCCATGGCGAAGCACTCGTCCAGGCTCATGTGGCGACCACGGCGCAGCAACTCCAGGGTCACGGACATGGCCAGGGGCGAACGAGTCTGCATCAGATGGGCAGTGTTCTCGGCCCATTGGTGGCTGTCGGCGACGGTGACTGCCTGCAATTGCTCGATCATGCTGGCGATGTCCGGCAAGCCGAAAAAATGGTCGATGGCCGGACGCAGGCGATTCAAAGGGGCGCCCGGCAAGGTCTGGACGCCCAGCTTGGCCAGCACGCCCTGCAGATCCTTGAGTGGGCTGCTGCTCCATTCCAGTTTGTCCAGGCGCTCATCCAGCGTCGCGAGGCACTCGCTCTCCAGGAACCAGTCGGCCAGGCCACAGTACAGCGCATCGGCGGCTTCGATCTGCACGCCGGTGACGCCCAGGTAAGTACCGATCTCACCGGGCACGCGGCTCAGGAAGTAGCTGGCGCCGACATCGGGAAAATAGCCGATACCCACTTCCGGCATCGCCAGCCGGGTGCGCTCGGTGACCAGGCGTAACTCGGCGCCTTGAGCCAGGCCCATGCCGCCCCCCAGGGTGTAGCCGTCCATCACTGCCAGCACCGGTTTGCGGTAGTGGTGCAGGCACTGGTCGAGGGCATATTCCTCGGCGAAGAACTGTTCATGTACCGTGTCGCCGGCCTTGAAGCTGTCGTACAGGCTGCGAATATCACCCCCGGCACAGAACCCGCGCTCGCCAGCGCCGCGCAGCACCACCGCCTGTATATGGTTGTCGAGCGCCCAGGCGTCCAGATACCCGCGAATGCCACGCACCATGTCCAGGGTCAACGCGTTGAGCCCGGCGGGGCGATTGAGGGTCAGGTGGCCGATACGATTGCGGACTTCGCCCAGCACATGGGTATCGAGGTCGAGAGCGGGGCGCTGGAGAAAGGGGAAGACTTGAGCTGTCATCGCTGATTCCCTGCCTTGTTCTTGATTTTCCAGTGATTAATGAGCGGACCAGGCGATCGTGACAGGCAATTTTGCCGGTATCAATGGAGATTAATGCAGGCCGGCACTGCAAATTTGCGCGGTGGTCGTCTTGGCCAGAGAACGGTAGACAGGGAGAGGGGGGCTTGGTTCGCGGTGCACGCCAGGGGCGCATGTGGGTGCAGCGGTGCGCAGTAATGGGGCGCTCGGGGCAGGTTGTGGGTGTGGGTGAATGGCAACTCAACCCTTACCGGCCACCGCCAACATGCTCTGCGCCATGTCCACCATACGCAACCCACGGGACATCGCCGATTGGCGCAAGCGGCCGTGGGCATCATTCTCGCTCAAGCCGAACTCCTTCATCAGCAGCTGCTTGGCGCGCTCCACCAGCTTGCGTTCGTTGAGTGCCTGACGGGCCTCGTCCAGTTGCAGATTGGCATCCTGCAGACGGTGGGTCTGGGCTTGCAAGAGGTCCAGCAGAGAGCGGCCCATCTGCGGCCCGTGGCCGTCCGGTGCCGGGCTGTCGAGGTCGGTCGCCTGCACGCTGAACAGACGCGCATCGCCACATCCCATGGTTTCCAGGCTGGCCAGGCGTTGCAGCAATACGCGATGGTTATCCAGGTCGGCATGCGCGTGCTTGATGCTCTGGCGGCAGGTGCTGAGCAACTGCTCCGCCAGGTGCTGCTCCACAGCCTGCATGGCATCGATCCGCTGGCTGTAGAGCTCGAACCACAGTTGCGACAGGCCAGGGTCTACCGGATGGCTGGCCGAGGTGCGCAGGGCCACTTCGCGAAGGCGGGCCACTTGGGTGGTTTCGGTGCTGGCTTGCAGCGTACGCCAGAGGGTCAGGGCCTGCGGGTCGGCAAAGTCGCTGAAGGTCTGGAAACAACGCTCCTGGCTCTGGGCCAGGTGCAGGATACGCTCGTGCAGATTGGCATCGAAGAAACCGGCCGAGAAACCTGCCACGCCCGTAGCGCGCTCCTGCCCGGCGAGTTCCTTGCCTTGCATGAAGTTGAACAGCGCCACCAGTACCCGGGTGATGCTGGGGTCGATGGCGGTGTCTGCCGCCTCGAACACCACCGCCAGCAGCCCGCCGATCAAGCGGGTGAGGGCGGCCGTGGCATCCAGCGGGCTGAGCACGCGCTCGCGGATTCGTCGGCGCAGGCCCGGCAGCTCGCCGAAGCCGTGCAACACATAGGCAATGCGGTTGAACAGGCGGGCACGGTCGGCAGCACTGGAGGCTTCCAGGTCCATGCTTAACAGGCGCTGCTGGACGTCCTCGGCCAGCGCGCTGGCCTGCTCGGTGTGCAGGTCGAGCTGGGCGCGGTGGTCTTCGTGCTGGCTGCCCAGGTAGATATTGGAATAGCCGCGTTCGCGCTGCAGGGCATGCACCAGTTGGCTGATCAGGGTGACCAGCTCACAGGTCGCGGCCAGACCTTCAAGCCCGTCGAGTTCGCTGCGTCGGGCAGCGAGCATGAAACGCAGGGTTGGCGGCATGAGGCGGTCGGACATGGCGGGGCTCTTGGCAGGCAACGGTCGATGGGGTGAGGCATGCAATTGTTGGTCCTGTGCGGATTGGATGGGGCCAGGAGGATCGATTTCGGGAATGGACGCTGCGCCTGCAGGAGGCGTGCGTAGAGCTGTAGGCGCGCCGTGTAGCTGCCATCCACCAGGGTGCCAGTTGAACCGATTGCTGCTATAAGCCCTGAGCCCAACAATAAAAAAGGAGTCGCCATGCAGCCCATTCGTCTCGGTCTGGTGGGGTACGGCAAGATCGCCCAGGACCAGCATGTGCCTGCCATACGCAACAACCCCGCATTCGACCTGTGTGCCGTCGCCACTTTAGGCGAGCCGTGCCCGGGCGTGGACACCTATGCAAGCCTGAGCGAGCTGCTCGCCAAGCGCCCCGAGGTGCAGGCCGTAGCGTTCTGCACGCCGCCTCAAGGGCGCTACGCCCAGGTGCGCGAAGCCTTGCTGGCTGGCAAGCATGTGCTGGTCGAGAAGCCGCCGTGTGCCACCTTGGGCGAGGCCATGGCGCTGGTCGAACTGGCCCGCAGCCAAGGGGTTACCTGCCTGTTTGCGTGGCACTCGCGGTACGCCGCCGGGGTCGACGGCGCCAAAGCCTGGCTGGAAGGCAAGTCCCTGACCAGCGTGGCCATTGCCTGGAAGGAGGATGTACGCAAATGGCATCCGGGGCAGCAATGGATCTGGCAACCCGGTGGGCTGGGGGTGTTCGACCCTGGTATCAATGCGTTGTCGATCCTGAGCTACCTGATGCCCGAACCGCTGTTCGTCAGCACCGCGCATTTGCGGGTGCCCAGCAACCGTCAGGCGCCCATTGCAGCCAGCCTGCGCCTGACCGATTGCAACGGGTTGCAGGTCGATGCCGAATTCGATTGGGATCATGGTCGGGATGAATTGTGGCAGATCGAGGTCCACTGCGAAGAGGGCAGTGCCCGCCTGAGCCATGGCGGGGCGCGGCTTTGGCTGGATGGCGTGGAGCAGGGGGTGACGGACCTGGGTGAATACGCGCGGGTGTATGGGCATTTTGCGCAACTGGTGGGGAGTGGGGGCAGCGATACCGATGTGCAGCCGTTGCGGTGGGTGGCGGATGGGTTTTTCGTGGGGAGCCGGGAGGGGGTTGCCGAGTTTATTGATTGAGTGGGTTTGGTTGGGATTTGCGGTGAATGGTCCCCTCACGCCCTCCCACAGATATCAGTGATCTGCTTTTCGCTCCCTCTCCCTCAGGGAGAGGGCTGGGGTGAGGGGGCCATTCACCGCAGATCCCGCCCCATCACCCCCGCCCACAACATTCACTTCCTGCGCCCCTTGCCCCCCGGCAAGGGCGCAAACAGTGCGTCGATGTCTTCACCCTGCAGCCGCCAGTCGCCTGCCTGCCGCCCTTCCAGCACGCCGGCCGCCAGTGCTGATTTCTCCAGCTGCAAATGCTGAATCTTTTCCTCCACCGTGCCCCGGGTGATCAGTTTGTACACGAACACCGGCTTTTCCTGACCGATGCGATAGGCGCGGTCGGTAGCCTGGTGCTCGGCGGCAGGGTTCCACCAGGGGTCGTAATGGATCACCGTGTCGGCGGCCGTCAGGTTCAGGCCCACGCCACCGGCCTTCAGGCTGATCAGGAAGATCTGCAAGCGGCCTTCCTGGAAATCTTTCACCGGCGTGCGTCGGTTGCGCGTCGCCCCCGTGAGCAGTGCGTACTCGATGCCACGCTGTTGCAACTCCTGCTCGATCAGCCCGAGCATCGAGGTGAACTGCGAGAACAGCAAAATGCGCCGACCTTCGGCAATCAGCTCGTCGAGCATCTCCATCAGGCTGTTCAACTTGCCCGAGCTGCCACCTCGTGCAGGCGGGGCCACACTGTTGACCAGGCGCAGGTCGCAACACACCTGGCGCAGTTTCAGCAGGGCCTCGAGAATGATGATCTGGCTGCGGGCCACGCCCTTGCGATTGATCTCGGCGCGTACTTTCTGGTCCATGGCCAGGCGCACGGTTTCATAGACATCGCGCTGGGCATCGTTGAGGTCGACCCAGTGCACGATCTCGGTCTTGGCCGGCAACTCGGTGGCGACCTGCTCCTTGGTGCGGCGCAGCAGAAAAGGCTTGATGCGCCCGTTCAGGTGCAGCAGGCGGGCCTCGTTGCCATGTTTTTCGATAGGCACCCGATACTCCTGGCTGAAGCGCTTGCTGTCGCCCAGCCAGCCCGGAAGCAGGAAATGGAACAGCGACCAGAGTTCTCCCAGATGGTTTTCCAGCGGCGTGCCGCTCAGGCACAGGCGTTGTCGCGCGTTGAGCTGGCGGGCGGCCTGGGCAGCCTTGCTGCCGGGCGTCTTGATGTACTGCGCTTCGTCGAGTATCAGCACGTGCAACGGCAGCTTTTCCAGGTGCTCGATGTCCTTGGGCAGCAGCGCGTAGGTGGTCAGCAGCAGGTCGTACTCGTGCAGCAGCGGGAAGTATTTCTTGCGGCCGGCGCCTTGTAGCGCCAGCACCTTCAGATCGGGGGCGAAACGTGCCGCTTCGTCTTGCCAGTTGGGGATCAGGCTGGTCGGCATCACCACCATGGCCGGCCGATCCAGGCGCCCGGCCTGCTTTTCGCTCAGCAGGTGCGCCAGGGTCTGCAGGGTTTTCCCCAGGCCCATGTCATCAGCGAGGATGCCGCCCACCTCCAGCTGACGCAAGGCCTGCATCCAGCTCAGACCTTCGATCTGATAGGGCCGCAAGGTGGCGCGCAGGCCCGTGGGCACGACGGCTGGAGTTTGGCGGATGTCGCGCAGGCGCTCGGCGAACTGGCGCACCCGCTCGCCGCCTTCCCAGTTCAATGGCAGCGCCTGCAGGGCGTTGAGGCGAGTGGCATCCGGCCTCGACAGGCGCAGGGTGGTTTCCCCGGGCTCGCGCAGATAGAAATCGCCCAGTGTCGCCAGCACGGGCTTGAGCCGACCGTAGGGCAGGGCGACCTGCATCAGGCGCTGCTTGCCATGATGCAGGCCATGGATCGGCACCAGAAGTTGCTCGTCGTCCCGTCGTCGGGCCAGCTGGGCGGGGTTGAGCCATTCCGGATGGCTGCGCAGCAGGTTGAGCAGAATGGGCAGCAGGCTCAGGCGTTCGCCGTTGACCACGATGCCCAGCTCCAGATCGAACCAGTCGCGATCCGGACTTTCGTCGACCACCGCGTACCACGCCTCGACGGGCGTCAGGTCGAAAGCAAAGTCCTCGGCGTATTCGATTTCCCAGCCTTCGTCACGCAGCCCCGGCAGCTCATTGAGGATGAAGCGCAGCCAGGCCCCATCACTGGGCAGCTCGAAGATGTCACCGGCGCTTTCGGGTAGCGCCTTGCTCTGGCGCGTCGCGAGCTTGAAGCCCAGGCCCTGAAGCTTGTCGCGCAGCGCCTTCTCCAAAGCCGGCTGGCGCTGGATACGAAAGGTCTCGTTGTCGCGCTGCTGCAGCAGGACAGCGCTGCGGGCGCTGCTGACGTACTCGCCCGCGTAGCCATAGGCAAGTGCCGCGCGGTGCTGCACGTAACGCTGCATCTTGCCGTTGCGCGGCTCGAAGGCGCTGAACTCGACACTGCCCAGCCACAGCCGGGGTCGTGGCTGCAGGTCGTCGATCAGGCGTTCGCCGCGCATATCAACCGGCTTTTGGCGTCAGGCGCTCGAACAGCGCTTCAATGGTGTTGAAGCGCTCCTCGGCACGTTCCATCGGCACCATGAACTTGAACAAGGTCGCTCCTTCGAATTTGTAGCGCTTGGGCTGGCTCTGGATCAGCTTGATCAGGGTCAACGGGTCGACCGGGGTATCGGCAGCGAATTCGATGCGGCCGCCCTGGGGGCCACCGTCGACCTTCTTGATCCCCAGTTGCTCGGCTTGCAGCTTGAGCAGGGTCAGGCGCACCAGGTTCTTGGAGGGCTCGGGGAGCAGACCGAAGCGATCGATCATTTCCACTTGCAGGTCCTTGAGCCCCTCTTCGTCAGCGGCCGAAGCGATGCGCTTGTACAGGATCAGACGGGCGTGCACGTCGGGCAGGTAGTCCTCGGGGATCAACGCCGGCACGCGCAGGTTGATCTCGGGGCCACCCCCCAGAGGCTGGTCGAGGTTGGGCTGTTCGCCCTTGCGGATGGACTTCACCGCGCGCTCGAGCATTTCCATGTACAGGGTGAAGCCGACGGCTTGAATCTGTCCGCTTTGGCCTTCACCGAGCAGTTCACCGGCACCGCGGATCTCCAGGTCGTTGGTGGCCAGCACGAAGCCGGCGCCCAGGTCCTGGGTATTGGCGATGGCTTCCAGGCGCTTCTCGGCGTCCGGGGTGATCTGCTGGCGCGGCGGCGTCAACAGGTAGGCGTAGGCCTGGTGGTGGCTGCGCCCGACGCGGCCGCGCAACTGGTGCAATTGGGCCAGGCCGAACTTGTCGGCGCGTTCGATGATGATGGTGTTGGCGCTGGGTACGTCGATGCCGGTCTCGATGATGGTCGAGGCAATCAGCACGTTGAAGCGCTTGTGATAGAAGTCGCTCATCACCTGTTCCAGCTCGCGTTCGCGCATCTGCCCGTGGCCGATGCCGATACGCGCCTCGGGCACCAGTTCGGCGAGGTCGGCGGCACATTTCTCGATGGTCTTCACGTCATTGTGCAGGTAGTACACCTGACCACCGCGCAGCAGTTCGCGCAGCAAGGCTTCCTTGACCGTGCTCTTGTTCTGCTCCATGACGAAGGTACGCACCGACAGGCGCCGCGCGGGCGGCGTGGCGATGATCGACAGGTCGCGCATGCCGGCCACGGCCATGTTCAGGGTGCGCGGGATCGGCGTGGCGGTGAGGGTCAGGATGTCCACCTCGCTGCGCAGCGCCTTGAGCGCTTCCTTCTGACGCACGCCGAAACGGTGTTCTTCGTCGATGATCACCAGGCCCAGGTTCTTGATCTTGACGTCGTCCTGCAACAGCTTGTGGGTGCCGATGACGATGTCGATCTTGCCTTCGGCCAGTTGCTCCACCGCGGCACTGACTTCCTTGGCCGATTTGAAGCGGCTCATCACCTCCACGGTCACCGGCCAGTCGGCAAAGCGGTCGCGGAAACTGTTGTAGTGTTGCTGGGCGAGCAGGGTGGTAGGGACCAGGATCGCGACCTGGCGCCCGCCATGCACGGCGATGAATGCCGCCCGCATGGCCACCTCGGTCTTGCCGAAGCCGACGTCGCCGCACACCAGGCGGTCCATGGGCTTGGGCGCGAGCATGTCTTCGCGCACCGCTTCGATGGCGGTTTGCTGGTCGGGGGTTTCCTCGAACGGGAAGCCGGCACTGAAGGTGGCGTAATCCAGGGTTGGGTCGGCGAAGGCATAGCCCTCGCGAGCGGCGCGGCGGGCATAGATGTCGAGCAATTCGGCGGCGACATCGCGCACCTGCTCGGCGGCCTTGCGCTTGGCCTTCTGCCAGGCCTCGGAACCCAACCGGTGCAGCGGTGCCAGGGCGTCATCGCTGCCGGTGTAGCGCGCGATCAGGTGCAGGTTGGCCACCGGCACATAGAGCTTGGCGTTCTCGGCGTATTCCAGCGTGAGGAATTCGGCCGTCTGGTTGTCGATCTCCAGGGTGGCCAGGCCCAGGTAGCGGCCGACACCGTGGTCGATATGCACCACCGGCGCGCCTTCGCGCAGCTCGGTGAGGTTCTTGATGACGTTGTCGTTGCTGGCGTCGGCGCGCTTGTCGCGGCGCCGGCGCTGCATCACACGCTGACCGAACAGCGGGCTTTCGGCAATCAGCGCCAGCGCCGGGTCGAGCAGTTGCAAGCCCTCGTCCAGAGGCGCGATGGTGATCGCCAGGCGCTCCTTGCCCTTGGCGAAATCATGCCAGCCATCGACGGTCTTGGGCCGCAGCTTGAGGCGTTCGAGCAGCTCCAGCAGCACTTCACGGCGCCCGGCGGATTCGGCGGTGAACAGCACGCGTCCGGGGAAGTCGTCGAGAAAGCCGGAAAGAGCGGCCAGCGGTTGGCTGGCTTTGGCCTCGATTGCCAGATCCGGCAGTTTCGCGGCGGCGAAGCGCTCGCGGCCAGGGCCCGATTCCAGGTCGTCCTGGCTGACAACGATACGCGGCCAGGTTTTGAGCTGGGCAAAGCAGTCTTCCACCGGCATGAACAGCTCGGCGGGCGGCAGCAATGGCCGCGATGGATCGATCCGGCGTTCCTCGTAGCGGTTGCGCACGTCGCTCCAGAAGTGCTCGGCGGCCTGCTCGATGCCCGGCAGCGAAAACACCTGCGTGTCCTGGGGCAGGTAATCGAACAGGGTCGAGGTCTCTTCGAAGAACAGCGGCAGGTAGTACTCGATGCCGGCGGGGGTGATGCCGCTGCTCAGGTCCTGAAAGATCGGGCAGCGTCGGAAGTCGACGTCGAAGCGCTCGCGGAAGCGTGCCTTGAAGCGGGTGATGGCTTCTTTCTGCAGCGGAAACTCGCGGGCCGGCAACAGGCGGATCGAGTCGACCTTGTCGATGGAGCGCTGGTTCTCGGGATCGAAGGTGCGCAGGGTTTCGATTTCGTCATCGAACAGGTCGATGCGATAGGGCAGCTTGCTGCCCATGGGAAACAGGTCGATCAATGCGCCGCGCACGGTGAATTCGCCATGTTCGTAGACCGTGTCGACATAGCGGTAGCCGCTGGCTTCCAGGCGACTGCGCATCTGCTCCACATCGAGCCGCTGACCGACGTCCAGTACCAGGCTGCTGCCGAGCAGGAACCTGGTCGGTGCCAGGCGATGTAGGGCCGTGGTGATGGGCACTACCAAAACACCGTGATCGAGCTCCGGCAGGCGATACAGGCTGGCGATGCGCTGGGAGATGATGTCCTGATGCGGCGAGAACAGGTCGTAGGGCAGGGTTTCCCAGTCGGGAAAGTGCAGTACGGGCAGTTCGGGCGCAAAGAAGCGCAGTTCCTGCTCCAGACGGTCGGCGCTCTGGCTGTCGGCGGTCAGCAGCAGGGTGAAGCGCTTGGCGGCGCTGGCCGCCTCGGCAATCGCCAGGCTCAGGGCAGCCCCGGGCAAGTTGCCCCAGGCGTGTTTGCCTGCCGAAGCAGGGAGTTGCGGAAGGCGCAGAACAGGCACGGGAGGTTCAGCTCCAAGCGTTGCGGCGGGAAAACGAGGATTGTACCGGGGTGGGGGTGGGCTGTCAGGTTCTGTTGCGGGGTGGGTGGCTGGCGTGGGGTGATGGGGTTGGCATTTGGGGTGATTTGGGGTGAATGGTCCCC
>NZ_DFUE01000016.1:0-7109 GCF_002379585.1 Pseudomonas sp. UBA4194 | reverse complement strand
CTGAGGGAGAGGGAGCTAAAAGCGGACCGCGTTGCCCGCAACCCCACCGTACGGCTCCCTCTCCCCGAGGGAGAGGGCTGGGGTGAGGGGACCATCCACCACCGATCTCAAACCTGACCCGCTGCGTCAATAATCCGCCGACCTCCCACCTCAACACCCACGAACCATTGATTTTTTGACAGGTCTATTCGCCAAACTTCGCGACGCCATCAGCCGTGGATTGCTCCGGCGACGTGGCGAAGTCATAATGTAGCCCCTTTTCTCAGCCCCTACATGTGGAAGGTTACCGTGACTCAGAAGCCCGACCAGTGTCTTGGTGAATGGATCGATCGTGAAGCACTCGCCGAAGCGATGATTCCTTTGATCGGCCAGCTCTACCGCAATAACAACGTAGTCACTTCGATCTACGGCCGCAGCCTGATCAACCGTTCGGTGATCGAGCTGCTCAAGGCCCACCGCTTCGCGCGTCACCGTCAAGCCGACTCCTGCGAGCTTTCGGTTCACGAGACATTCCCCCTGCTCAAGGCCATGAGCGAGCTGAAACTGGGCGCCGCATCGGTTGACCTGGGCAAGCTGGCGGTCAAGTTCAAGGAAACCGCCAACGGCCGCAATGCCGAGCAGTTTGTTCGCGAAGAGCTGGCCGACGTGGTTGGCAAGCAGAATGATGGCGAGCGCAAGGGCACCGACGTGGTGCTTTACGGCTTCGGCCGCATCGGCCGCCTGCTGGCACGCATCCTGATCGAAAAAGCCGGTGGCGGCGATGGCCTGCGCCTGCGCGCCATCGTCGTGCGCAAGGGCGCCGACAACGATCTGGCCAAGCGCGCCAGCCTGCTGCGTCGCGACTCGGTGCACGGCTCCTTCGACGGTATCATCCATGTCGACGAAGAAAACAGCACCCTGACCGTCAACGGCAACCTGATCCAGGTTATCTACGCCAAGAACCCGACCGAAGTGGACTACACCCAGTACGGCATTTCCAATGCATTGCTGGTGGACAACACCGGTGTGTGGCGTGACGCCGACGGCCTGGGCCAGCACCTGGCTTGCCCCGGCATCGACCGCGTGGTGCTCACCGCGCCGGGCAAGGGCAAACTGAAGAACATCGTCCACGGCATCAACCACGGCCAGATCACGGCCGACGACAAGATCGTCTCGGCGGCGTCCTGCACCACCAACGCCATCGTGCCGGTGCTCAAGGCCGTCAACGACAAGTTCGGCATCGTCAATGGCCACGTCGAAACCGTTCACTCGTACACCAACGACCAGAACCTGATCGACAACTTCCACAAGGGCGATCGCCGTGGTCGTTCCGCTGCGCTGAACATGGTCATCACCGAAACCGGCGCTGCTACTGCTGCCGCCAAGGCGCTGCCAGAGCTGGCCGGCAAGCTGACCGGTAACGCGATTCGCGTGCCGACGCCGAACGTGTCCATGGCCATCCTCAACCTGAACCTGGAAAAGGCCAGCACGCGCGAAGAGATGAACGAGTACCTGCGCTACATGGCGCTGCACTCGGATCTGTCTCGTCAGATCGACTTCGTCAATTCCCAGGAAGTGGTGTCCACCGACTTCGTCGGCTCGCGCTACGCCGGTGTGGTCGACGCCGAAGCCACCATCTGCAACGATAACCGTGTCGTGCTGTACGTCTGGTACGACAACGAGTTCGGTTACAGCTGCCAGGTGGTACGTGTGATGGAAGACATGGCGGGTGTAAACCCTCCGGCTTTCCCGCAGTAAGCCGGCAACCCATGTGAAAACGCCCCGACTGGTTCGGGGCGTTTTTTTTTTGCTGTCAGCACCGGCCCCATCGCGGGTAGAACCCGCTCCCACAGGGGAGCTGTGGTGCCCACAAAGTCTCTGTGCATTCAGCATTACAGGGGGGGCTGTGGTGCACTGCAAAGTCTCTGTGTATTCAGCATTGCAGGTAGTCTGTGGTGCACAGCACCTCTGATGCACCACAGACCCCTGTGGAGATCTGTGGTGGACAGCATCTCTGCTGCACCACAGACCCCCTGTGGGAGCGGGTTCTACCCGCGATGGCCGCGGCGCGGTTTCAGGCGCGAGCCGCCTCGGCAGTCCGCAGCTCATGACGATTGCCACGAAACAGCACCAGGGTCGCCACCAGCCCCAACACCGCCGCGCCGCTCAGCCAGATGCCCGGCGCGGCCTTGTTGTCCAGCGCGTGAATCAGATAGGTACAAGCTGCCGGCGTGAAGCCGCCAAAGGTCGCGGTCGCCAGGCTGTACGCCAGGGAAAACCCGGTGGTACGCACTTCCAGCGGCATGATCTCGGTCAAGGCCACCACCATGGCGCCGTTGTAGGAGCCGTACAGGAACGATAGCCACAACTCGACGATCAACAGGCGGGCAAAGCTGGGGTCAGCCACCAGCCATGACAGCGCTGGGTACGCGGTCAGGATGGCCAGGACAGTGGCCGCCAGCAGCAAGGGCTTGCGGCCGATGCGGTCCGAGAATGCGCCCATCACCGGCAACCAGATGAAGTTGGAAACACCGACCGCCATGGTCACCAGCAAGGCATCCAGATCGGACAGGTGCAGCTCGTTCTTGCCGAACGTCGGGGTGTAGGCGGTGATCAGGTAGAACGACACGGTCGTCATGACCACCAGCGCCATGCCCGCCACCACCAGGCCGAAGTTCTGCACGATCGAGCGCACCACATCCTTGAGGGTAGGGCGGTGCGTGCGGGCCTGGAACTCCGGGGTTTCTTCAAGCGAGCGGCGAATGAAGAAGATCACCGGCACGATCATGCATCCGAACAGGAACGGTACGCGCCAGCCCCATTCGCCCATTTCCTGAGGGCTGAGGAAATGATTGAGCAGCACCCCCAGCAGACCTGCGACCACCACGGCCACCTGTTGGCTGGCAGACTGCCAACTGACGAAGAAACCCTTGCGCCCAGGCGTGGCGATCTCGGCCAGATAGACCGACACACCACCCAGTTCAACGCCAGCCGAGAAGCCCTGCAGCAGGCGGCCGAGCAATACCAGCAGCGGCGCCGCCACACCCAGAGTGGCATAGCCCGGTACGCACGCGATCAGAATGGTGCCCAGAGCCATCATCACCAAAGTCACGATCAGCCCTTTGCGGCGACCATGACGGTCTATGTAGGCCCCCAGGAAAATGGCCCCCAACGGCCGCATCAGAAACCCCGCGCCGAACGTTGCCAGCGACAGCATCAGCGAGGCAAAGGCGTTGTCGGAGGGAAAGAAGGTCTTGGCGATGGCCGTGGCGTAGAACCCATAGACCATGAAATCGAACATTTCCAGGAAGTTGCCGCTGACAACGCGAAAGATCGCCTTGCCCTTGCTCATTTCAGCCGCCATGACATGCACTCACTTTACTTGATCTTGTAAGAGACCCCTGATCCAGACGCCCGCGTCAGGCCATGCGCAGGCGAATGTCTGGAGGGAACATATTTTGTAACGATATGTTTAGGTCTGGACTCAGGTAAAGTGAAATCGTTCGCTAGCTAAGGATAAGCACGGCGACAACGGACACGTCGGGCCAGCGGATCAGCCTTCACGCTGACCGCCAGGTAACACCCTCTATGCCAAACTTCTCTGCCAGTGGCTTGCTGGTCTTCTTGACTTGCTCACGGCCGAAGCGACCGATCCGGCCTACGCCGGCGTCACAGCTTGCCCAATGCCAGGCTTCACTGTTGTCCATTTTTTCGGCGCGGATCACGAACGATTTTGGGGTGCCGTGCAGCGTGTATTCGATAACGAAAAGTTTCGGATTGTTCATGAGACCACTCTTGCTCCCTGTGATTTTCGTCGGAGTCTGGCCCGTCAAAAAAATTCACCTGGAAAACCCGAGCGGTGCTAGTCGTTGATTTCCCGATCAAAAGCTATCGATTGCCTGGTCAGCTGCGCGCCAATGCGGTCGCCAGGCTGGGCGCCAGCGCCAGGCCTGGCAGCAAGGTGGCCTGATAGGCATGGTACAGGTCCGGCTTGCCGGGCCAGATGGTCCCGGCCGGCCGGTTTGCCGTGTCCAGTTCGTGGTGCCAACTCCCGTGCCGGCGGTCGATGAGATGGCAGTCGATGTAGTCCCAGAACAGCCGGTACCAGTCTTCGTATTCCGGCTCATCGGTACGACGCAGTAACGCCGCCGCTGCGGCCGCGGCTTCGGCGAGGGTCCAGTGCAGACGTTCGCGCACGACCGGGCGATGGTCCCAGTCGATTGTGTAGACAATCCCCGGCTGGCCATCCACGGCCCAGCCCCAGCGGGCAGCCGCGGCGAACAAGGCACGGGCGTCGTCCGCCAGCCAGGTCGGATTGGGCATGCCGATGCGATGTCTGGCAGCTTCGAGGTGCAGCAACAGGCGCGCCCACTCGAAGGCGTGGCCGGGGGTTTGCCCAAACGGCCGGAATTCGTCGGCAGGCTTGTCCTGGTTGTATTCGGGCAAAGGGTTCCAGTGGGCGTCGAAATGCTCCACAGGCAGATAATCGGCCTGAGCCGCATGCTCGTGGATCATTCGGATGCTGATGGCCAGGGCTCGATCCAGCCACAGGCTGTCGTTGCACACGTCGGCGAGCGCGAGACAGGCCTCGACGCCGTGCATGTTGCTGTTACCGCCACGGTACGCCTCGAGGTCGCTCCAGTCGGCGGCGAAAGATTCGACGAACGCCTGCTCGGCTTCATTCCAGAAGCGGTTTTGCAACACCGCCACGGCATCGGCCAGTAGCGCCTGCGCGCCTGGTCGCTGTGCAGCGGTCGCCGAGCTGGCGGCCAAAGCAACGAAGGCATGCAGGTAAGCCTGCTTGCGCTCACCGCGCTGCGCACCGCTGGCGGTCGCGAACCAGCCGCCATGCACGGCGTCACGCAGCGGACCTTGCAATGCACGCAAACCGTGGTCGACCATCGGCGCGCTGCCAGGAATGCCCTGCAGATGGGCCAGGGCGAAACTGTGCACCATGCGCGCCGTGTGGATGGTTTCGGCAAGGCTGCCAGCGGGCACCTGGCCTTTGGCGTCCAGCGCGGCAAAGCCATCGGGCACCCGTGCGCCCTTGGCGAAATCGAGCAGCCGTTGCCCTTGATCGCGCAGCCAATGCAGGTGGGTAGGTGAAGCCAGCCACTGATCTGCGGCAGGTTTTAGAATATCCATCGACCAAGCAGCCCTTCGCTCACTGAGATGTCGCCCGATGATAGCGGGCGCGTCGGGCAAGCGCAGGACTGTGGTCTTTATGGCAGGCGAAGTGGCAGTTTCGGCGTTGCTACTGCTCGTCTTCCTCTTCCTCGTACTCTTCGTCTTCGAGCAGGGGCACTGTGGCGTCCTTGCCGGGAAGCGATCCGGGGTCTTCGTTGCCCGGATCGTTCACGAATGGCAGCCCGCTGGGGCCCTTCTCTTCGGTGCCTTCGGTTTCGCGTCTCATGGTGTCGCTCCTGGCTGACGGGTCAAGCATTGGACGCTCGAGCGCGTACGACGTTCATGCTGAGCATCGCCAGGAGTGCAACCAGCGCCACCAGCGCGCTGAATGTCTCGCCCACATGGCGCAGGCCGAACTGCGGAATGCTGAAGCCTACCGCGATCACCGGAACGGACATGGACAGGTAATACACCACGAACAGCGCCGAGGTGACGGCGGCTTTCTGTCCGGGGGGCGCAGCCCCGGCGACTGCGCCCATGCCGGCCCTGAAGGTCAGGCCCTGGCCAATCCCGCTCAATGCACCGCCCAGCACCAATAGCCACAGTTGAGCGCTGGCGATACTCAAACCCAGGCCCAGTACGCCGAGGATCAGCACCGTGCAGCCTAGGGTCATCTGTAGTCGGGCAGGCACTTTCTTCTCCAGCGCCTGGCCGACGATGGAGCCTACGAACAGCACGAAGATTACTGCGCCGATGAGCAGGCCGCTGTCATGACCCATGACCTGGCGCATGATTGCCGGTACCAGACAGGTGAACAGGCCGGTCACGCTGAACCCAGCCAGTCCGGCGATGGCCGCAGGAATGAAGGGCCCGCGCACGGCGGGCGGAATCGAGGGACGCAGCAGGCCCAGCCTGGGCCGGGCTGGACGCTGGGCGGTCTCGCCGACACAGGCGATTGCCAGTGCCGCCGCCGCCAGCAGCCCCAGGTGAATGATGAAGATCAGTTGCACTGGCCAAGGCAGGTATTGCGACGTGTAGCCGGCCAGTAGCGGCCCCAGGCCCAGACCCAGCATGTTCGCCGCGGTGGCCGCCAGGGTCGAGACGCCGCGCCAGCGTGCGGGGGCGGCTTCGATGACGGCGACGGTGCCGGTACCGGTCATGATGCCGGCGGAAAACCCGGAGAACAGGCGCCCCATCAGCAGCCCGGTGACCGAATCGGTGGTGAGGAAGATCACCGCGCTGATTGCGCCCATGGCCAGGCCCGCAACCAGCATGGGGCGTCGGCCGAGCTGGTCGGACCAGCTGCCCACGGCCAGCAACGCGGCGATGACGCCGGCTGCATAGATGGCAAAGATCAGCGTGACCCAGGTCGCGTCGAAACCCAGGTGTTGTTGGTAGATGGCGTACAGCGGTGTGGGCACGGTGGTGCCGATCATGGTGATCAGAAACGCCAGGGCGATCAGGATGAAACTGCGGGGGGAGTGGGCAGCGCTCATGGGTGCGTGGCTCGGGTATGGTCGGTGATATCGCGGGCCTGACCGGCGCGCGTGCGAAACGTCAGCTGCGCTTGAAGCGCTTGCCTCGGCGCAGGCGAATGGGGCCGGTGGTTTCAAGGCTCAGCTCGATGCGTGCATCGCCCTGAGTGACTTCGATGACCTGTGCCGCCGCCATTGCCGAAGCGATCCGGCGAACATCTGGCATCAGCGCCCGCCAGCGGCTCTCTTCCTGTTCCAGGGAGCGCGCCACGTCGGAGGGGCAGATGGAAGCATCGGCGCTGCGTTGCTCGAGCAACAGCAGCAGGCGGCTGGCGATGACGTCGTCGGAGTTGTTCATGATGAAGCGTTCATCCCTGCAGCGGACATGACAATAAGTTCAGGCATGGTAACCGCTTCATTGCGGGGTGCACATAGATGACATGACCTGGTACGTCGACGGACCGGGGGATGGCTGACCCGGCTTACGCCGGTGCTACAGGGCGGGGGGGGGGCGTGACACGGCGTATG
>NZ_DFUE01000005.1 GCF_002379585.1 Pseudomonas sp. UBA4194 | reverse complement strand
GGCTTACGCCGCTGCTACGAAAAACCGCGAGCTGGGCTCGCGGTTTTTTTTGGGGTGCCGGTTAGCGGCGGGGGGAGGCAGCGATGACGTCTTCGGCCTGCAGGCCTTTGTCGCGGTTCATTACCGAGAACTCGACGCGCTGGCCTTCGACCAGTACGCGATGCCCTTCGCCACGTATCGCGCGGAAGTGGACGAAGATATCGTCACCCGAATCCCGCGAAATGAAGCCGAAGCCCTTGGATGTGTTGAACCACTTGACCGTGCCTGTATCACGGTTGGTCATGTCGTACTGCACGGCGCTCGGCGCGGGGGAGGACTTGTAGAAGCTGATTGCCAGATGTGCAAGGCATGCGATCAATGCGCAGAGCAGGCCTGGCACGATGCCGATTGCAGGCAGCGGCACCAGCAGGGTCAAGGTTTGCGTGATGACAGCAACGACCAGCAGGACGCTGACCAGATTTTGCAGCAGGTGACGTGGGCCTTTGTTCCAGTGGGGAATCACCGGAGCCAAAAGCAGGTTGAGCAGGCCGAACAGCGCCAGGTAGATAGCATCGGGTTGGAGCAGGTAGGGCGCGGTATCGGCCCGCAGGCTTGGTATGAAGGACAACAGCACGGCGGCTGCTCCCGTCAGGAGGTGGACTATTTTCAACATTTGATTGGCTCACTTTCAAGATCATGCACAGAGGAAGAGCTGACGTCGTGAGATTCGCGGCAAGGTGATGAAGAAAAGCGCCGCGCGCCTTGGGGGGCCAGCCTATGCGCCAGGGCTTGGTAATCGGTCCAGGCGGCACGCTATCTATTTAACAGCAAAGCACTGCCCTTCTCAAATCAACCGCTTACGTGCGGCCAGCCGTTGGGCGGATAGGTCGCACTGTTCATTGCCCTGCAAAGGCTGCGTGGGCCGGCTGGTCTTGCTAAAGTGGGCATCCACCTGTCGGGTGAACACTCATCATTTGAAAGGATAATGTATGGCAATCGATATCGGCATCAGCGAAGAAGATCGCAAATCCATCGTGGATGGCTTGTCCCGTCTGCTGTCGGACACCTACGTGCTCTATCTGAAAACCCACAACTTCCATTGGAACGTCACGGGTCCTGCCTTCCGTACCTTGCACTTGATGTTCGAGGAGCAGTACAACGAATTGGCACTGGCGGTCGATTCCATCGCCGAGCGTATCCGTGCTCTGGGCTTCCCGGCACCGGGGGCTTACTCGGTGTACGCCCGGCTGTCTTCGATCAAGGAAGAAGAGGGCGTGCCGTCTGCTCAGGACATGATCAAGCAGTTGGTCGAGGGTCAGGAAGCGGTGACTCGCACGGCGCGTGGCATCTTCCCGTTGCTGGACAAGGTCAGTGACGAGCCCACTGCGGATCTGCTGACCCAGCGCATGCAGGTGCACGAAAAAACCGCGTGGATGTTGCGTTCCCTGCTGGAGGGCTAAGCCTTCGGCGATGGCTGGGCACGCGTTTGCCGGCCTGGCCGCCGCGGTTTTTGCCTACGGGCATGCGGCGTCAATCCTACGGGGTAACGTCGCGAGTCCTCTGTTCCGGCGCTTCGGCGTTGCGCTTCCATAGGTTCATCAAGACGCCTTCGGAGTTGAAGGCGTCATCCTTTTACGGAAGCGATGAATCCATGGAACGGAACACCTTTATCCGAGCGCGTCAGCTCGACAAGTCCAGCAAACTCGCCATCGATCCCTACGCGGAAAACTTCGATATGTCCCAGGCGCGCCCCATTTCGCGCTCGGTGCGCCTCAACGGATTCGCCACTTGTTTGCGCCTCGAGCGTGTCTATTGGGACATTCTTGAACGCATTGCCGTGGCCAATCACTGCACCGTCAATGCCTTGCTCTCTTATGTGGATCGCGAAGTGCACTTGCGCTATGGCGGGGTCAAAAACTTCAGTGGCCTGGTGCGTGTGGTCTGCGTGACGCATCTGCTGGGGCGCGATCGGTCAGGCTCTGTTACCGTGGACGGCTGCGCAGCGCCGATTAACCGGATATAATCGCCCGTTTCCCCTGGCGCCTGCTGCGCCGCGCTTGCTTGGTTACCGAGACATTACCCATGCCGATGTACGACTATCAATGTGCTTCCTGTGGTCACCAGATGGAAGTCATTCAGAAAATCAGCGCAGACCCCCTGACTGACTGCCCGGCCTGTCAGGCGCCGCAGCTGAAGAAGATGCTGTCCATGCCAGGCTTTCGCCTGAGCGGTACCGGGTGGTACGAGACCGACTTCAAGACCGGTAGCAAGAAGAACCTGGCAGGCGGCGACAAGGCCGATTGAGTTGATCGCCACGGGCAGCCTCTTGCACTATATCTACCTTGCATGTCGTCAGCCCTGAACGTCGTCCACCGAATCACGAATTACGAGAAGTGAAACCATTACTATGATGCGCAGCCACTATTGCGGCCAACTGAACGAGACCCTGGAAGGTCAGGAAATCACCCTGTGCGGCTGGGTCCACCGCCGTCGTGACCATGGCGGGGTTATTTTCCTCGACATCCGGGATCGTGAAGGCATGGCCCAGGTGGTCTTCGACCCGGATCGCGCCGACAGCTTCGCTGCCGCCGATCGCGTGCGCAGCGAGTACGTGGTCAAGGTCACCGGAAAGGTGCGTGCACGCCCGGCCGGCGCAGTCAATCCGAACATGGCGTCCGGCGCCATCGAGGTGCTGGGCTACGAGCTGGAAGTGCTGAACGAAGCGGAAACCCCGCCGTTCCCTCTCAACGAATACTCCGACGTAGGTGAGGAAACCCGCCTGCGCTACCGCTTCATCGATCTGCGCCGTCCGGAAATGGCCGAGAAGCTGCGACTGCGCTCGCGCATCACCACCAGCATCCGCCGCTACCTGGACGAGAACGGCTTCCTCGACGTCGAGACGCCGATCCTCACCCGCGCCACGCCTGAGGGCGCTCGCGACTACCTGGTCCCCAGTCGTACCCACCCCGGTAGCTTCTTTGCCCTGCCGCAATCGCCTCAGCTGTTCAAGCAGCTGTTGATGGTGGCCGGTTTCGATCGCTACTACCAGATCGCCAAATGTTTCCGTGACGAAGACCTGCGTGCCGACCGTCAGCCTGAGTTCACTCAGATCGACATCGAGACCAGCTTCCTCGACGAAAAGGAAATCATCGACCTGACCGAAGCGATGGTGCGCCAGCTGTTCAAGGAAGTGCTGGACGTCGAGTTCGGCGAGTTCCCGCACATGACCTTCGAAGAAGCCATGCGCCGTTATGGCTCCGACAAGCCCGATCTGCGCAACCCGCTGGAACTGGTCGACGTTGCCGACCAGCTCAAGGAAGTCGAGTTCAAGGTGTTCAGCGGCCCGGCCAACGATCCGAAGTGCCGCGTCGCCGCACTGCGCGTACCGGGCGGGGCGAGCATGCCGCGCAAGCAGATCGACGACTACACCAAGTTCGTCGGCATCTACGGCGCCAAGGGCCTGGCCTACATCAAGGTCAACGAGCGCGCCAAGGGTGTCGAAGGTCTGCAATCGCCGATCGTCAAGAACATTCCCGAGGCCAACCTCAACGTGATCCTGGATCGCGTAGGTGCTGTCGACGGCGACATCGTCTTCTTCGGTGCCGACAAGTCCAAGATCGTCAGCGAGGCCCTGGGCGCGCTGCGCATCAAGGTCGGCAACGATTTCGAACTGCTGACCTGCCAGTGGGCACCGATGTGGGTCGTCGATTTCCCGATGTTCGAAGAAAACGACGACGGCAGCTTCAGTGCACTGCACCACCCGTTCACGGCGCCAAAGTGCACTCCGGCAGAGCTGGAAGCCAACCCTGCGACCGCGCTGTCCCGCGCTTACGACATGGTGTTGAACGGTACCGAGCTGGGTGGCGGGTCGATCCGTATCCACCGCAAGGAAATGCAGCAGGCAGTGTTCCGTCTGCTGGGCATCGAGGAAGCTGAACAGGAAGAGAAATTCGGCTTCCTGCTCGACGCCCTGAAGTACGGTGCTCCTCCCCATGGCGGCCTGGCCTTCGGCCTCGACCGCCTGGTGATGCTGATGACTGGCGCGCAGTCGATCCGCGAAGTCATCGCTTTCCCGAAAACCCAGAGTGCCGCGGACGTCATGACCCAGGCTCCTGGGGTGGTGGATGCCAAGGCTCTGCGCGAACTGCACATTCGTTTGCGTGAACAGCCCAAGGCTGAGTAAATGCTGGACTGGGCGCATCTTCGGATGCGCCCTTGCGTTGAGCGGTGGTAAATCTCGCCTGGGGCGGGGTTCGTAAAGGTAACAGGCAGAATTCGGAGTTGCGTTATGGCAGGTCATTCCAAGTGGGCGAACATCAAGCACCGCAAAGAGCGCCAGGATGCCAAGAGAGGCAAGATCTTCACCAAGTGGATTCGCGAGCTGACGGTCGCCGCTCGCCAGGGCGGCGGTGAGCCCGGCTCCAATCCGCGGCTGCGTCTGGCGCTGGACAAGGCGCTGGGCGCCAATATGAGTCGAGACATCATCGACCGCGCCATCGCCCGAGGCACCGGTGCCGCCGGCAGCGATGACGTGGTCGAGCTGAGCTACGAAGGCTACGGCCCGGGTGGCGTTGCGGTGATGGTGGAATGCATGACCGACAACCGCAACCGCACCGCAGCCGCTGTGCGGCATGCGTTCAGCAAGTGCGGTGGCAACCTGGGGACCGATGGCTCGGTGGCGTACCTGTTCGATCGCAAGGGGCAGTTGTCCTTCGCCCCTGGGGTCGACGAGGATGCGCTGATGGAGGCCGCCATGGAGGCGGACGCTGACGATGTGGTCAGCCACAGCGATGGTTCGGTCGATGTATTCACGTCCTTCGCCAGCTTCTACGCTGTGGGTAATGCCTTGCAGGCTGCAGGGTTCAAGGCCGACGATGCGGAAATCGTGATGGCCCCGACCACCAGCGCCGAGCTGGATGCGGAGGGCGCCGAAAAGGTCTTGAAGCTGATCGACATGCTCGAAGACCTGGACGACGTACAGAACGTCTATTCCAATGCTGAAATCTCCGAAGAGGTCATGGAGCAGCTCGGCTGAGCCGATACTGCTTCAATGCTGGCCTCTTCGCGCCCACCGTGGCAGCGGGCTCTGCCCGCGAAGAGGTCAGACCCGCCTACCACTACTGCAGACCTTATGACTTTAATTCTTGGAATCGACCCCGGCTCGCGCATTACCGGCTTCGGCGTGGTGCGCGAGACTGGCCGTGGCTGCGAATACGTGGCGTCGGGCTGCATCCGCACCGGCAGTGGTCTGCTGCATGATCGCTTGCAAATCGTCTTTCGTGGGGTGCGTGAGGTTATCCAGACGTATGGCCCGGTTACCATGGGCATCGAGCGGGTGTTCATGGCCCGCAACGCCGACTCGGCGCTCAAGCTGGGGCAGGCGCGCGGTGCAGCCATCGTGGCGGCTGCGGAAGAAGGCCTGGAAATCGCCGAATACAGTGCGACCCAGGTCAAGCAGGCCATCGTCGGCACGGGGGCTGCCAACAAGGAGCAGGTGCAAATGATGGTCATGCATTTATTGAAGCTGACCCAGAAACCCCAGATCGATGCCTCCGATGCCCTGGCTATCGCCTTGACTCACGCGCATACCCGCTCCAGCCTGATGCCCCATGGGCTGAGTACCGCACGAAGCCGAGGCGGGCGCCTGAGGCTGTGATGGCTCACATCAATTTAAACTTTTTTGCTTGCAGCTGACTTCAACCCTGCAATGATGGCGAGCGAGCTTGCCGGTATGAGTAGGGCGCTGATGCGCCCTTCCGACAAAGGATTCAAACGTGATTGGACGCCTGCGCGGTACCTTGGCTGAAAAGCAGCCTCCGCACCTGATTCTCGATGTCAACGGCCTGGGCTACGAGCTCGAGGTGCCGATGACTACCCTGTATCGCCTGCCATCGGTCGGTGAAACGGTGACTCTGCACACCCATCTGGTGGTCCGCGAGGATGCTCAGTTACTGTACGGCTTCTATGAAAAGCGCGAACGTGAGCTGTTTCGCGAACTGATTCGCCTCAATGGCGTAGGTCCCAAGCTGGCGCTGGCCTTGATGTCGGGTCTGGATGTCGACGAACTGGTACGTTGTGTACAGGCCCAGGATACCTCGGCACTGGTAAAGATTCCGGGGGTCGGCAAGAAAACCGCCGAACGCCTGCTGGTGGAACTCAAGGACCGCTTCAAGGCCTGGGAAACCACGCCGAGCATGTTCGAGCTGGTGCCAAGTGGGCCGCAAGGGCCCGCACCGGTCAACAGCGCGGAAAGCGATGCCGTCAGTGCGCTGATTTCCCTGGGCTACAAGCCTCAGGAAGCCAGCCGCGCGGTGGCGGCCATCGACGCCAAGGGCCTGAGCAGCGAAGAATTGATTCGCCGTTCGCTGAAAGGAATGATCTAAGTGATCGAAGCCGACCGCCTGATCGCCGCCACTGGCCGCGACCGTGAAGAAGTCCAAGACCGTGCCATCCGCCCACTGAGCCTGGCCGAGTACATCGGCCAGCCTACCGTGCGGGAGCAGATGGAGCTGTTCATCCAGGCCGCGCGCGGGCGCGGCGAGTCTCTGGACCACACCCTGATCTTTGGTCCCCCGGGGCTCGGCAAGACTACCCTGGCCAATATCATCGCTCAGGAAATGGGCGTGTCGATCAAGAGCACCTCAGGTCCGGTGCTGGAGAGGCCCGGCGATCTGGCTGCGCTGCTGACCAACCTCGAACCTCACGACGTGTTGTTCATCGACGAAATTCACCGTCTGTCACCCATCGTCGAGGAAGTGCTGTATCCGGCCATGGAGGATTTCCAGCTGGACATCATGATCGGTGAAGGGCCCGCGGCGCGGTCGATCAAGCTCGATCTGCCGCCGTTCACCCTGGTGGGTGCGACTACCCGCGCGGGCATGCTGACCAATCCATTGCGTGACCGCTTCGGTATCGTTCAGCGCCTGGAGTTCTACAGCACCGCCGACCTGGCCACCATCGTCAGTCGATCCGGCGGCATTCTGGGCCTGGAAATCGAAGACGAAGGGGCGTTCGAAATCGCCCGCCGGGCACGCGGCACACCGCGCATCGCCAACCGTCTGTTGCGCCGCGTGCGCGATTTCGCCCAGGTCCGCGGCAAGGGCCATATCACCAAACCTATTGCCGACCTGGCGCTGAACATGCTGGACGTCGACGAGCGTGGCTTCGATCACCAGGACAGGCGCTTGCTGCTGACCATGATCGAGAAGTTCGACGGTGGTCCGGTAGGGGTAGACAGTCTGGCCGCGGCCATCAGCGAAGAGCGCCATACCATCGAGGACGTGCTCGAGCCTTACCTGATTCAACAGGGTTACATCATGCGTACCCCGCGGGGCAGGGTGGTCACCCGGCATGCCTACCTGCATTTTGGTCTCAACATTCCCAATCGCCTGGGTGACATGCCCACCAGCGATCCGTTTCTGGGTGAAGCAGACGCATGAAAAGCCATCATGGCATCGACCTAAATGCACTTTTCGTGGTCCTAGGGGCAGACGCGGCTTTAGCAACCGCCACTGCGGCAAAAACCACGAAAAAACAGTTGCCTGGGCGGATTGGCAACCCGAGGAGTAAGCACTAGAGTATGCGCGCGCAAAACGGGGTTGAAACGTTCGCTCATCGTTGTCGGGTTTATTACGAAGACACCGATGCCGGCGGCGTCGTCTACTACGTCAATTACCTCAAATTCATGGAGCGGGCGCGTACCGAGCGCCTGCGCGAGCTGGGCTTCGTCCAGTCGGAACTGGTCGGCGACAACTTGCTGTTCGTGGTCCATTCGGCCGAGGCGCGCTATCACGCGCCCGCCCGACTGGACGACGAACTGCTGGTCAGCGCCGAAGTGGTCGAGTTGAACCGTGCCAGCCTGCGTTTCAAGCAGCAGGTCAGGCGCGTTGCGGATGCAACGCTGCTCTGTGAAGGGCAGTTTCTGGTGGCCTGTGTGCGCGCCGACAATTTCAGACCCCGGGCCATTCCCCCAGCCTTGCGTGCGGCCTTCGCCGACGCGGGCGGTCCGGGTACACAATCGAATGCAGGAGATTAAGCGTGGAAGCTAACGTCGTCGACCATACCTCCATGTGGAGTTTGGTCAGCAATGCCAGCGTCGTGGTGCAGTTGGTAATGCTGATTCTGGTGGCCGCTTCGGTCACCTCGTGGATCATGATCTTTCAGCGCAGCAGCATGCTGCGCGCAGGTCGTCGCGCCCTGGACAGCTTCGAGGAGCGTTTCTGGTCGGGGATCGACCTGTCCAAGCTATATCGTCAGGCTGGCAGCAACCCGGATCCGGATTCCGGCGTCGAGCAGGTCTTTCGTGCCGGTTTCAAGGAATTCTCCCGCCTGCGCCAGCAGCAGGGCGTTGACCCTGATGCCGTCATGGAAGGGGTCGGCCGTGCCATGCGTGTGGCTATTTCCCGTGAGGAAGAGAAGCTCGAGCAAAGCCTGCCGTTCCTCGCCACCGTGGGTTCCACCAGCCCGTATGTCGGTCTGTTCGGTACCGTATGGGGCATCATGAACTCGTTCCGTGGCCTGGCTTCCGCCCAGCAAGCCACCTTGGCAACCGTCGCACCGGGTATCGCCGAAGCCCTGATCGCCACCGCGATCGGTCTGTTCGCGGCCATTCCAGCGGTCATCGCCTACAACCGTTTCGCCGCCCGCAGCGAAACCCTGATCAACCGTTACTACACGTTCGCTGACGAGTTTCAGGCCATCCTGCACCGTAAAGTGCACACCAGCGAAGAGTGAGCAGGGATATCCCAATGACTCGAGGTCGTCGCCCAAAACGCAAGCCGGTAGCCGAGATGAACGTGGTGCCCTACATCGACGTGATGTTGGTACTGCTGGTCATCTTCATGGTCACCGCACCGATGCTCAACCAGGGCGTGAAGGTAGACTTGCCCAAGGTTTCCAGTGAAGCCTTGCCGCAAGACAACAATACCCAGGTCCTGACCATTTCGATCAAGGCTGACAAGACCTATTACTGGAACCTTGGCAGCGAAGTCGACACACAGAAGCAGATGGACAAGGCCATGACCTTGCCGCAGATGACCCAGGCGGTGACCGCGATCATTCGCCAGGGTACCGAGAGCGGCAAGCGTACTCAGGTATTCATCCGTGGCGACAAGACGGTCGACTATGGCTCCGTCATGGGTGCCATGGGCGGGTTGCAGCAGGCGGGTGTCGGTAACGTCGGCTTGATTACCGAGGCGCCCTGATGCGACAGCGAGAGCATTCCGCCTCGGAAAACTACTTCTGGCCCACGGTGTGGGCCGTGGCCTTGCACGTCCTGATTTTCGGCATGTTGTTCGTCAGTTTCGCCATGACGCCTGAACTGCCCGAATCCCGACCCATCGTGCAAGCCACGCTCTACCAGCTCAAATCCAAGAGCCAGGCGACCACTCAGACCAATCAGAAGCTGGCCGGCGAAGCCAAGAAATCCGCTGCGCGCCAGACTGAGGTCGAGCAGATGGAAACCAAGAAGGTCGAGCAGGAAGCTGTAAAGGCCGCGGAACAAAAGAAAGAAGAGGCTGCTCAAAAGGCCGAAGAGGCGAAGAAGGCGGACGAAGCCAAGAAGGCCGACGCGGCCGCCAAGGCCGAGGCCGCTGCTGCCGCCAAGGCCGAGGCCGCTGAAAAAGCTGCTGAAGCGAAGAAAGCCGAGCAGGCCGACATCGCCAAGAAGAAGGCTCAGGAAGAAGAGGCGAAGAAAGAGGCCGCCGAGGAAGCGAAGCAGAAGGCTGCCGAAGACGCCAAGAAGAAAGCTGCAGAAGACGCCAAGAAAAAGGCCGAGGAAGACGCGAAGAAAGCCGCCGCTGCCGAGGATGCCAAGAAGAAGGCTGCCGAGGACGCGAAAAAGAAAGCCGCTGCCGATGCTGCCAAGAAAAAGGCTCAGGATGCTGCTCGCAAAGCTGCTGAAGACAAGAAGGCTCAGGCCCTGGCCGACCTCCTGTCCGACAAGCCCGAGCGCCAGCAAGCGTTGGCCGACGAGCGCGGTGATGAAGTGGCCGGTAACTTCGACGACTTGATCCGCTCCCGTGCCGCCGAAGGTTGGGCGCGTCCGCCGTCGGCTCGCAAGAACATGACCGTGGTGTTGCAGATCAACATGCTGCCCGACGGCACCGTCACCAACGTGAGCGTTTCGCGCTCCAGCGGCGATGGACCTTTTGACAGTTCAGCAGTGGCCGCGGTCAAGAACATCGGCCGCTTAACGGAAATGCAGGGTTTGAAACCAGCTGACTTCAACCCCTATCGTTCCTTCAAGATGACATTTACACCTGAGGATCTTGCCTTGTGATTAACCTTCTTCGAGGAATGCTTGTAGTTCTTTGCTGCGCGGCGGGATTGGCCGTCGCCGAGGAAAAGAACATCCTTGTGACCAGCGGCGCCGACCGTGCCACGCCTATCGCCGTGGTGCCCTTCGGGTTCCAGGGCGGCAGCGTGCTGCCGGACAACATTGCCGAAATCGTCGGCAACGACCTGCGCAACTCCGGCTACTACGCGCCTATTCCACCGCAGAACATGATCAGCCAGCCGTCTCAGGCCAGCGAAGTCATCTATCGCGATTGGCAGGCGCTGGGTGCCCAGTACGTCATGGTTGGCAGCATCACCCCTGCCGGTGGCCGTTTGCAGGTGCAATATGCACTGCTCAACGTAAACACCCAGCAGCAAGTGCTGACCGGCAGTGTTTCGGGCACCACCGACCAGCTGCGCGACATGGCGCATTACATCTCCGACCAGTCGTTTGAAAAACTGACAGGTATCAAGGGTGCGTTTTCCACGCGCATGCTTTACGTCACTGCCGAGCGCGCGGGCACCAACGCTACCCGATACACCTTGCAGCGCTCGGACTACGACGGCGCCCGCGCCGTGACCCTGCTGCAGTCCCGTGAGCCGATCCTGTCGCCACGCTACTCGCCCAACGGCCGCAACATTGCCTACGTGTCGTTCGAGCAGCGCCGTCCGCGTATCTTCCTGCAAAACGTCGACACTGGTCGCCGTGAGCAGCTGACCAACTTCGAAGGCCTGAATGGCGCTCCTGCATTCTCGCCCGATGGCAACCGCCTGGCGCTGGTACTGTCCAAGGACGGCAACCCGGAAATCTACGTAATGGACCTGGCCTCGCGCGGCCTCACACGTGTTACCAATAGCCCGGCCATCGACACCGAACCCTTCTGGGGCAAGGATGGCACCACCCTCTATTTCACGTCTGACCGTGGCGGCAAGCCGCAGATCTACAAGACCAGCACTGCCGGTGGCGGCAATGCTGAACGAGTGACTTTCGTCGGCAACTATAATGCCAACCCCAAACTGTCTGCCGACGAAAAGACGCTGGTGATGATCCATCGTCAGGATGGCTTCACCAATTTCAAGGTGGCGGCGCAGGACTTGGTGCGCGGAAGCGTAAAGATCCTCACAGATTCAACTCTTGATGAGTCGCCTACTGTTGCGCCCAACGGCACCATGGTAATCTACGCCACCCGCCAGCAGGGCCGGGGAGTCTTGATGCTCGTGTCGCTAAACGGCCGCGTGAGGCTCCCGCTTCCTACCGCTCAAGGCGAAGTCAGAGAACCGTCCTGGTCCCCTTACCTGAACTGACGCGGCGCTATACGTTGTACTTAACACACTGGGGTTCATTAGGAGTTTCACGATGGAAATGCTGAAGTTTGGTAAGTTTGCTGCGCTGGCTCTGGCCATGGCTGTAGCTGTAGGTTGCTCCTCCAAAGGCGGCGAAGACGCTGGTCAAGGCGGCGCTGCTGTCGACCCTAACGCTGGTTACGGCGCAAACACCGGTGCCGTTGACGGTTCCCTGAGCGAAGAAGCCGCTCTGCGCGCAATCACCACCTTCTACTTCGAATACGACAGCTCGGACCTGAAGCCAGAAGCCATGCGCGCTCTGGACGTTCACGCCAAGGACCTGAAAGCCAACGGCGCTCGCGTCGTCCTGGAAGGTAACACCGACGAGCGCGGTACTCGCGAGTACAACCTGGCACTGGGCGAGCGTCGCGCCAAGGCCGTTCAACGCTACCTGGTTCTGCAAGGCGTTTCGCCAGCTCAGCTGGAACTGGTTTCCTACGGTGAAGAGCGTCCAGTTGCTACCGGCAACGACGAGCAATCGTGGGCTCAAAACCGTCGCGTCGAACTGCGTAAGTAATTCGTCATGCGAACGTGCCGTCGTGCTGTAACTGTTCTGGCTTTCGCCCTGCCCGTAATGGCTTGGGGCGCAGTGCCTGTGGTCGATGACAACAACAATGGTGGCTATAACAATAGCCCAACCGTTGCCAGCAGTTATCCGCCCTCAGGTTACGGTACGAACGGCGCCTCTGCCGGGTCAGGTGCTTCGGCGCCTGTCTCGGCACAGGGCGAGCTGTTCATGCAACTGCAGCAAATGCAGGAAGACATCGCGCGATTGCGCGGTCAGGTCGAAGTTCAGCAGAACGATATCCAGCGCCTCAAGCAGGAAGGTCTGGAGCGTTATCAGGAACTCGATAGTCGGATTGGCTCCGGAGTCGCACCAGCGCCCGCGGCACAACCGGATAATTCTTCAGCCGGAGGCGCGATAAGCGCCGCCGGTGCTCCATCGGCGTCAGCCAGCCAACCGGCTGCTGGCACCGAACCTGCTGATCCCGCCAAGGAAAAGCTGTACTACGACGCCGCCTTCGACTTGATCAAGGCCAAGGACTTCGACAAGGCCAGCCAGGCTTTTGGCGCCTTCCTGCGCAAGTACCCCAACAGCCAGTACGCGGGCAATGCCCAATACTGGTTGGGTGAAGTCAACTTGGCCAAGGGCGATCTGCAAGGTGCGGGACAGGCCTTCGCCAAGGTTAGCCAAGCTTACCCAAAGCACTCCAAGGTGCCTGACTCGCTGTACAAGCTCGCTGACGTCGAACGTCGTCTGGGCCATATCGACCGGGTCAAGGGTATTCTGCAGCAGGTTGTGACCCAGTATCCGGGCACCTCGGCTGCTCAGCTGGCCCAGAAAGACCTGCAGAGAATGTGAAGTTCGACCGGTCGTTCAAAGAAACCCGCGCCTGGCGCGGGTTTTTTCGTTAGAATTTGCCGCCATTTTATGAACACGCTTCCTGAAGCTGCGCGATTGCGGGTTTCCTGAAGTGCCCAACGGAGGCGGTCAGCCTGTTTAGCTGTCATGCCCGTGGACCCTATGCAAGACACATTACGTATTACCGAAGTCTTCTACTCGTTGCAGGGTGAGACTCGCACCGCCGGCTTGCCCACGGTTTTCGTGCGCCTGACCGGCTGCCCCCTGCGCTGCCAGTACTGCGACAGCGCCTATGCCTTCACCGGTGGCACTGTTCGCAGCCTTGACTCCATCCTGGAACAGGTCGCCAGCTATAAGCCGCGCTACGTCTGCGTGACCGGTGGAGAACCACTCGCGCAGCCCAATGCGATCCCGCTGATGCAGCGCCTGTGCGACGCCGGCTACGAAGTGTCGGTGGAAACCAGCGGCGCGCTGGATATCAGCAAAGTGGACACCCGCGTCAGCCGCGTGCTCGATCTCAAGACTCCCGGCTCGTTGGAAGTCACCCGTAACCGCTACGAAAACATTGACCTGCTGACCCGCAACGATCAAGTCAAGTTCGTGCTGTGCTCGCGGGAAGACTATGACTGGGCGGTGTCGAAGCTCATCCAGTATGGTCTCGATCAGCGCGCCGGCGAGGTCTTGTTCTCACCGAGCAAGGACCAGATGCGCGCTACCGATCTGGCGGACTGGATCGTGGCCGACAATCTGCCGGTGCGCCTGCAGATGCAACTGCATAAAATTCTTTGGAACGACGAGCCGGGGCGCTGACATGAACGAGCAAGCACTGAACGAAAAGAAGGCGGTGATTCTGCTGTCTGGCGGTCTGGACTCGGCGACCGTGGTTGCCATGGCGAAGGCCCAGGGGTATGCCTGCTACACCATGAGCTTCGACTACGGCCAGCGCCATCGCGCCGAACTCAATGCCGCCGCGCGTGTGGCCAGGGATCTGGGCGCTATCGAGCATAAAGTCATTGGTCTGAACCTTGATGGCATGGGCGGTTCGGCGCTCACGGATCCCTCGATCGATGTTCCCGAGGGGCCGAGCGAGGGCATCCCGGTCACCTACGTACCGGCGCGCAACACGGTCTTTCTGTCACTCGCCCTGGGCTGGGCCGAGGTGTTGGGTGCCCGCGACATCTTCATCGGTGTCAACGCGGTGGATTATTCCGGTTACCCGGATTGCCGACCTGAATTTGTCGAGGCCTTCGAGCGGATGGCCAACCTGGCCACCAAGGCCGGCGTCGAAGGGCAGGGGTTCACGATCCAGGCACCGCTGCAGAACATGAGCAAGGCGGACATCGTCAAAGCCGGGCTGGCTCATGGCGTGGATTACAGCCTTACCGTGTCGTGCTATCAAGCCAACGACGAAGGCCAGGCGTGCGGCAAGTGCGACAGCTGTCGTCTGCGTGCTGAAGGCTTTGACGCCGCCGGTGTCAGCGACCCCACCCGTTATTTTTAATTTTTTTGCGTTAGGGTATTGAATAAGCCTTAAAAATCAGTATTATACGCACCACGAAACGGGTCGTTAGCTCAGTTGGTAGAGCAGTTGGCTTTTAACCAATTGGTCGTAGGTTCGAATCCCACACGACCCACCATTTCGAAACCCGCAGCTTGCAAAGGCTGCGGGTTTTTTTGTGCCTGCGATTCGAGCCCTTCATTTTCCGGTCCGCCGCCACCGGATTGGCTGGCCCGCCGACGTTGAAATCGAAGCGTCCCTGCGTCCACGAAACCCCAATTCGATGCCCCGGTAACTTTTCCTACAGCCGCTTCAGAGAAATCCCAAAAACGTTCAGAAAAGGCTGAATTGCAGGCCCTTCAAGACTCTGTACCTTTGTTCCCGACGGTTTTCGAAGCGTGCGGGCGGCGGCTTTTTATGCCCCTGCGTTTTACAAACTAACCAGGGGAAGTACCAGACGGGAGGGGGTATGGCGAGCAGCAGTTTTCAGAACGAGATGCCCAAGGCACGAGCGACGCACTGCGCACCGAGCTCGCCGAAATGGCTCAGCCCGCTCGCTGACCCCTCCAATTGGTCCAACAGAAGGAATTGCGCATGCCTGCAGAAGGGGTCGTCGCGTCTTCAACCAGCACTGTTCAAGCCGTAGAGGCGGGTCAGGGCGCCTATACCGCGCTGTTCGAGAAGATCAATCTCAGCCCGGTCACAATACTTAGCGACATCGAGGCGTTTCAAACCAATGACGCTTTGTCCGAAGCTACCCCTGACGAGCGGCTGAGTCATGTGCCCGCGGCCATTCCGCTGCGCCTGGAAAACCAGTACTTCCATCTCGAACTCGACCACGTCAGGGGTCAGACCATGCTCGCCGAGGGCGTCTGCGCGTTCTACGTGCCCAGCACCTTGGTCGATGTGAAGCTTGAACAGTTTGCGGTGCTGCGCACATGACGCCATCGATGAACGCTACAGCCGTGACGGCAACCATGGACATCGATGCCTTGTTGCAGGACAGCTACCTGCTGGTCGTGAGGCTGCGTGAGGGCAGTCAGGTCTGCGATGCCGGGGAGCTGTGGACACTGTGCTGTGCGCAGGTGGATGCGACCCGTCATGCGCTCGAAGCGGCAAACAGCAGCCAGCGCAGTCTCGACCACATCCTGCACGCCCAGTGCGCCCTGCTCGATGAAAGCGTACTGGCCGGTGCGGGTGAAGATGTCCGTGCAAGATGGTCAGCCGAACCCCTGCAGACCCGCTACTTCGGTCGCCATTATGCGGGTGAATCGCTGTATGAGGACATACGCGAGGTGCTGGCCGAGAGGGCACCGGACATAAAGGTGCTGACGGTGTTCCAGCGCGTGCTGATGTTGGGTTTCAAGGGGCGCTACGCCACGGAGGATGCCCCCCAGCGCCAGCAGCTTTGGCAAAGCCTGAGTGAGCGCGTCGCCCCCTTGCTTCCCAGCAGCGCGCTGCCGACCCGCCCAGAGCCAAGGCGCCGCCTGCAGATTTCACGTTGGCTGCAAATGCCTGCAGTGCAGGGTGTGCTGGCCGCGTTGCTGCTGGTCGCTTGCTGGTGGGTGTTGGATCAATTGCTCGGTGATCCGGCGCACCACTTGATACCGGGTGGCCTATGAGCGCACCGCTGACGTTGGCCATGATTCGTCGCCTCTGGCTCTGGACTGGAGTGCTGATCGTCGGTCTGCTCATGGTGATCCCGGGGAACACCGGTTGGCGACTGGCGATGTCGGCGCTGGCCATTGCTGTGGTTGCCTGGGCATGCAGGCAAGCAGGGCGTCGGACCGTACAGCCAGACAGTCTGTCGATGCTGGCCGACGCCCCCAATTTGCCCCCGGACGATTATCGGCTGCCGGTCATACTGGTTTGCGGGGACAGCCCGTGCGGACTGTTTGGTCCGTTCGCACCGGGCGTGCTGCAACTGCGCAGCACCAATGAAGGCTGCTATGTGCGGGTACCTGCCGTTCCACAGTTATCCGGCCTGGTCCGCGAGCTGCTGTCGCTGCGTCCGGACTGGCAGGCTCAACTGCGTATCGTGCTGACGGTCAGCCCCAGCGCGCATCGCGACGCTGCCGTGCTGGCCGGCGCGTTGCGAACCTTTATCTACCAACTGACCATCGCCCGCACGCTGGGAGCACCGCTGCCCCTGATGCTGGTTGGCTACGCTCAGGCTGCCACCGGCGAAGGCCCATGGTTCAGTTGGGAAGCTGGCGAGTCCCAGCCTTGGGTGCGCGACAACGGTGCGTGCACCACGCTGAGCGACTGGCAGCGTCAAGCGGGTGACAGCCTTGAGTGCGCCGCCCGCCTGCGCATCAGCATACAGCTCGAAAGCCTGGCAACCTGGTTCCAGGATCAAATCCTGCCGGCGTTCCAGGCACACGTTCGGGGCCCTGGCAGTGGCCCACTGGTTGCCGTGGCCTTTACCTTCGTACCTACCGTGCCCGGGACCGTGGACGGCAACCTGTGGCAGCACTGGTCGCGCAGTCGCACCGCACTGATGGTCGATGCACCCCAAGGCCAGGAGCCCAGCACCTGGCTGCCGTTCCCGGACCCCTTGTTGCCATTGCTGGCAGCGGGCCCGCGTTCGACCCAACAAAGTCGGGCGAACCGCATAGCCCTTTGGCTATTCGTGTCCGCACTGATGCTGGCCATCATCAGCTCCGGTTGGCACAACCACCAGCTGGTCCGGCAGGTGGCAGATGACCTCTGGCGCTATCAGCGAGTGATGTATCCGCCGCACGGTGGGCAAGCCGATCCTGCCCGGAGCGAAGCGGCCGTTGCCGTACTGCGTCGACATGCTCTGGTCCTGGACAACTATTTCAGCCAAGGCGAGCCACTTGGGCTGGGCTTGGGCCTGTACCGCGGCGAATTGCTGCGACCGTTGATATGGAATGTGATCGGTCGCCATCCCGTGCAGCGCATCGCGCCACAGGCAGACAGTGGCGAGCCGACCATTCGGTTGAACAGTCTTTCGCTGTTCAACAGTGGCAGCGCACAACTGCGCCCTGACGCCACCAAGGTAATGATCGGTGCGTTGGCCGATATCAAGGCTCAGCCCGACAGGCTGATCGTCATTGCCGGGCACACCGACGCCATCGGCAGCCCACAACACAACCTGGCGCTATCCCAGGCGCGTGCTGCGGCCGTACGCCAATGGCTGCAAAGCATGGGCGATTTACCTGCCGACTGTTTTGCCGTCCAGGGCTTCGGCGAAAGCCAACCGATCGCCAGCAACGACACCGAATCAGGACGCACGGCCAACCGTCGCGTCGATATCCGCCTGCTGCCGCACGCGGGGGGCTGTACGCGCCCCGCTGCAGTGTCAGGCGTCCAACCCGGTGCCGCAGTGAGCGGCATTCAATAAGCAACCAAGGAGCTCCAAATGGCAATCCCCGTATACCTATGGCTGAAGAACGACGGCGACGCGGACATCAAGGGTTCGGTTGACGTGCAGGGTCGTGAGGGCAGCATCTAGATCGTCGCCCACCACCTGGACGGCCTGCCACGCAGCGTTCATGGCAAGCCGCAACTGAGCGACAGCCTGCATCTGCTGATCAGGAACGCCTGGCTTCATGCATCGGTAGACGACCAGAGTACGAGTCTGCGTAGCGCGCATCTTTTGTACGGGCTCAGGGAAACGCCGAGCCTGGTGGCATGCGAGGCAGCCTGGCCACTGTTCAGCTTGGGGCAACAGCAGTTGCAACAGTTACTGCCGCTGCTGGACAAGCATTCCGAAGAGCGGCCGCAGTTGCAGCAGCGCGCTGCGCCGTCTGTCTCGTGCGACCCCAGTGCTCAGCAGGACGTCGCCGGGCTTGCCGATGCCCGGCAAGCGGTGCTTGATCGGTTTACCCATGATATTACCGGCCAGGCGCGCGATGGCGGAGTCGACCCGGTGTATGGCCGGGACAACGAGATCCGTCAGGTGATCGATGTGCTGAGCCGGCGCCGCAAGAACAATCCCATCCTGGATCGGCGATCCGGGTGTGGGCAAGACGGCGCTGGTCGAAGGGCTGGCCTTGTGCATTGCTCAAGGCAACGTACCGGACAGCCTCAAGAGGGCGGCGCGTGTCTGGGGTTTACCGAAGTCGGCCGGTTCCAAGCCAAAGTTGAACCCATCGGACCTCACAGAAACGGTGACCATCGCTACTACCGAGCGCCTAATCCCAAAGCGCAGGCCTACATCGACCAGCACGGAATTCCTTATGGCTCCTGGTGAAGAAGCCATGCGGATAACCGGCGCAAAAAAATAAAATAACTCGAACATATTGTCAGGGAAACACTATGAAAGTTTTAAAGCACGCCGGGGCTACCGATGCTTCGGGTACGGGAATAACCAAAGTTGTATCATCGGGTCCGGAACTTACCTGGGTATCTCCTGGAAAGACCGAGTCGGAACTTCGCGAGCGTGACAAGGAAACTTACCAGAAGGGCAGGGAAGGTCAGACTGAAGAGCATGTATGGTCCTACACAGGAGTGTGTTATGCAGACCATGTATTGGGTGAGTAGAGCGATCGCGGTGGCCGTACTCATTATGCTCGGCAATGGCGTCGCCGCTCAGACCATCGGTGTATGGAAAACGGCAGAACGTCCATTGGTGAAGTTGCAGATGGACGACGGTGCGGTATTCAAGATCAGGGCTCGCCTGGACGCCGACAAAGTGCTGTTTGAATCAGTCAGGCATGTTGTGGGTGGTCGCGAGTTCATTGCGGTGCTCCAGCAGGTAGCTTCGAGTCCCTATCGCCCTGGTGGTTTTTGTGGTGCCGGTCATGAAACATGGCTGTATGTCTACGAAGTGCAGGAAACCATTTTTGCATGAGCGCACAAGTGTATTGATCAGCAGTTGTCTTGAAACATTCGGTTTGTTGAGCCAGCGCACGGGGCAGCGCGGGCAGGCGACCGATTTCTCCTCTATTGGCTGGAATGAGGAAGGGTTCAGTATTCGTTGGGACAACAACTATGACCCAGTCGGGGTACCGATTGAAATGAGCCGATATCAATTCGACGGTCAACGCTTTGAACGCCACGATGTCCTCGCTGATACAGCACAAAGTCAATGATTGGCTTGCAACTTATTACAAGGAATAACACATGAACGGCATCATTCGTATTGGGGATCTGCTGAGCAGCGGTGGCCTGGTCGTGTCCGGGTCAAGCGCCATGCGCTTTGCCGGCATCGGTGTGGCGCGCAAGGGCGACGAGGCGGTCTGTCCCCTGCCTGGCCATGGGCATACGGTCATTGTCGAAGGGCATCCGACGTTCCACGAGGACGGCGTTCCCATCGCTTTTCATGGCCACCGTTGCGCCTGTGGCTGTACCTTGATTTCGTCCCTGCCCCAAGCGTGTGCACGTTGATCATGGCGGTCAGACTGGATCATGTGCCTGCGCCGGCGTGGCGCCCCGACAGCCCTCGGTTGTGGCGTTGGCTTACCCTGCTGCTGGTGCTGCTGATAGTTGGCGTTGCACAGGTGTGGCTGTTTGCCGATCAGGGGCCCGATCAACCACCGGGACGTTCGTGGGCGATAGGGTTGGTGCTGCCGGCACTGGTATGGGCCGTGCTGCTGTTCGTGCGTTGGATCGTCTATGTGGGCGGGCACCAGGCCGCTGACGCCTGGGACGCCGCACGAGAAACCGATTTATGGCAGCGCCGCCGTTGCGGCCGGCGCTCTCAACAGGTGTTGGGGGTGAGCCTGCACACGGCCTTGCGCACGACGGGCAGCGAAGGGCCGCAGGCGCAGCTTCAGGGGTTGCGCAGCGGTCAGGCCGCCCTCAGGTCACAGGCCCGGAGCCTGAATGAAGCCCAGGCTGGCCTCGAGCGTCTGCACGATCTGCTGGTGCTTGTGACAGGAACGGATATCGTGCCGCTGATGGCGTTGCGTCAACAGATGATGGGTCTGGTCGAGCGCTCCACGCCCGGCTCGTCCATCGCGCTGAAGCCTGGGTGGCGACTGCCGGATAGCCGCTGGAAGGTAACGTGGCGATGGCCGGGCAGGGCTTGAATCGGCGGGTGGATATTCGCCTGGTCGCGGTAGAAGGTGGCTGCGCGGCGTCGTTGTAGGTGAGTACGTGAAAACCGTTGGAATCCAACGGTTTTATCTGTAGCCTGCGCCAGCCCTGAAAAACCCTAATAAACTCGGGGTATCCACTCCCCAGGCTCGTGTCCGCCCGGGTGGTATACTCGACTCTCGCGCACCAGCGCCCGCAGGTCTTGCCTCATGACGCAGATATCCGAACGCCTCCTGGTTCAGGCTCACCTGGATGCCAAGCAGCCTAAGCCGCTGACACCTGAACAGGAAGCCGACTACCGATCCGCCATCGCCGCCGAGCTCAAGGCTCAGGACGCCGTGCTGGTGGCCCACTATTACTGCGATCCGGTGATCCAGGCTTTGGCCGAAGAGACTGGGGGTTGCGTGTCCGACTCCCTGGAGATGGCCCGCTTCGGCAACCAGCATGCGGCCAAGACCGTGGTGGTGGCGGGTGTGCGGTTCATGGGTGAGACGGCGAAAATCCTCAATCCGGAAAAGCGCGTGTTGATGCCGACCCTGGAAGCCACTTGTTCGCTGGACCTGGGCTGCCCGGTTGAGGAGTTCTCGGCATTCTGCGACAAGCACCCGGAGCGCACCGTGGTGGTGTATGCCAATACCTCGGCCGCAGTGAAAGCGCGTGCGGACTGGGTGGTAACCTCCAGCTGCGCGGTGGAGATCGTCGAAAGCCTGATGGACAACGGCGAGAAGATCATCTGGGCGCCTGACAAACATCTGGGCAACTACATCCAGAAGCACACCGGCGCGGACATGCTGCTCTGGGACGGGGCGTGCATCGTTCATGAGGAGTTCAAATCGCGGCAACTCGAGGACATGCGTGCGGTGTACCCGGACGCGGCGATCCTCGTGCACCCCGAGTCACCCGAAGCGGTGATTGCCCTGGCCGATGCCGTAGGCTCTACCAGCCAATTGATCGCAGCGGCGAAAGCCTTGCCGCACCGGACCCTGATCGTGGCCACCGATCGAGGCATCTTCTACAAGATGCAGCAGGCGGTACCGGACAAGATCCTGATCGAGGCACCCACGGCGGGTAATGGCGCGGCCTGTCGCAGCTGCGCCCATTGCCCGTGGATGGCCATGAACACCCTGGAGCGCACGCTCGATTGCTTGCGCCACGGCAGCGGCGAGATTTTCGTCGATCCGGCCGTCATTCCCCATGCAATCCGGCCGCTCAAGCGCATGCTGGATTTCACACAAGCCGCCCGCCTGAAACTGGCCGGCAACGCCTGATCAAGCGCGTTTGGGCAGTACTGGGGCGGCCGCGACGGTCGGGCGCCCCAGCCGTTTATTCAAATCCAGCCATTCGGCCAAAGCCAGCATCAGGCCGACGCCTGCCATGGCGCTGGCCAGTTGCATGACCAGGCTATCGTCCGCCAACGCATTGGCCATATCGGCCAATGGTGCCAACACTACGCCTAGACAGAACACCTCCAGGGAATAGCGGCCCATCAGTCCGACCTTGCGCACCGACCAATGCTGGACCCAGGGGCCCTGAGGGATGAGCTTGGCTGCGCAATACGCCAGGGCAACGAAGTGCACCAGTCGGGATAACGCCAGGTTGGTCTTGTCGACCGGGTAGAGCAACTCGGTCATCCAGGATGGCACCAGGGCCTCCTGCAGTTCAGGCCACCGTGCAACGATTGCCAACAGCGCGCTGATCACCACGACGCCGGCGCTGGCCACGAACAAAGGTTGTTGGCCAAGCGATCTGACCGAGGCCGCGGGCGTGGAGGCTCTGGAGTGCAGCGCCGCCGCACCGCCGAGCACGAACAGCACCTGCCAGGCCAGGGGGTTGAAATACCACAGGCCGTTGTCGTGGGCGGGAATGTTCCAGCCCTGCCACTGCACCAGCCCGTACAGGGCCAGGGACAGGGCAATAGCGTGTCCAGGACGCTTGATCAGCAGCGGCAACATGATTGGCAATCCGGCCAGCAGCACGATGTAAAGCGGTAGCGGGTCCATCAGGTTGGGCTTGAAGCGCAGCAGCAACTCATCGACCATCGCTTGCTGAGGGTTGGCGACGAAATATGACAGGTTCATTTCCTGAATCATGTCTCGGGTTTCGACATGATTGTTGGCTACAAAAATGATCCCCATCAGCACCGCCAGCAGGAAGATGTGCACCACATAGAGCACCCAGGCGCGCCTGAGGATGCGCACGCTGGCCACCAGGTAGCCGTCGCGCAGGGCGATCTTGCCGTAGGCCAGCACCGCCGCGTAGCCGGCCAGGAACACGAATACCTCGGCAGCATCGCTGAAGCCGAAATTGCGCAGGGTGAAGCTGGCGAGCGGATTTTGCGGTATGTGATCCCAGAATATGAAGATCAATGCCAAACCCCGATAGAAATCGATCCGATGGTCTCGATCGTTAGTCATGGCGGCGGGCTCTTGCACAAGAAATATGTAGTAGGGATAGGCCAGCGGCAAGGGAGGTTCCCCCACGCGCGGCCATTATCGATCAGCGGCGCGCAGGGTGGCGGCTTTCGCAATCAATTGCAAAAGTTTGGGTATTACCGAATGTCACAACGCTGTTATGCGGCAACCGCCTCGTTGGCATCGAAACTGTCGGCGCGTGCCATGGCCCACATGCGTTGGTAGAACTCGCCGCCAGCTTCGCCTGTCAGCAGTTCGCCAGGCTTGAGGAAGAGGTGCAGCTGCGAGAACAGCTTGATTTCAGTGGCCGACATGCGTCGTACCAGATGTTTGGCTTCCAGTTGGGAAGGGTGCTCAAGACCCGCGGCCGCGAGCATTTCGGCCAGTGCTTTAAGGGTACTGCGGTGGAAATTGAACACGCGCTGTGCCTTGTCGGGAACGACCAGCGCGCGTTGGCGGAGGGCGTCCTGAGTGGCCACGCCCGTGGGACATTTGTTGGTGTGGCAACTTTGTGACTGAATGCAACCGATGGCGAACATGAACCCGCGCGCCGAGTTGGCCCAGTCCGCACCGATAGCCAGCACGCTGGCAATATCGAAGGCGCTGACGATCTTGCCGCTGGCACCGAGCTTGATCTTGTCGCGCAGATTGAGCCCTACCAAGGTGTTGTGAACGAACAGCAAGCCCTCGCGCATCGGCACGCCGATGTGATCGGTGAACTCTACAGGCGCGGCGCCTGTACCCCCTTCCTTGCCGTCGACCACGATAAAGTCCGGCAGGATGCCGGTTTCCAGCATGGCCTTGGCAATCCCCATGAACTCCCAGGGATGGCCCAGGCAGAACTTGAACCCCACCGGCTTGCCACCGGACAGTTCACGCAGTTGGGCGATGAACTGCATCAGCTCCAGAGGGGTGTTGAACGCACTGTGGCGCGAAGGCGAGACGCAGTCCTCGCCCAGGGGAATGCCGCGGGTCGCCGCGATCTCGGGTGTTACCTTGTGCTTGGGCAAGATGCCACCGTGGCCAGGCTTGGCGCCTTGGCTCATCTTGATTTCGATCATTCGTACCTGCGGGTCCTGAGCCTGTTTGGCAAAGCGCTCCGGATCGAAGTGGCCGTCACTGGTACGGCAGCCGAAATAGCCGCTGCCCAGCTCCCAGGTCAAATCGCCACCGTGTTCGCGGTGGTAGGGGCTGATACTGCCTTCGCCAGTGTCGTGGGCGAAGTTGCCCAGCTTGGCCCCCTGGTTCAAGGCGCGGATGGCGTTGGCACTGAGTGAGCCGAAGCTCATCGCGGAAATATTGAAGACCGAGGCCGAGTACGGTTGCCTGCATTGTGGGCCGCCCACCGTCACCCGAAATGCGCTGGGATCGCTCAGTGCCGCAGGCCGCATGGAGTGACCGATGAATTCGAAACCGGTTTGATAGACGTCGATCAGCGTACCGAAAGGCTTGTCGGACGTTTCGTTCTTGGCACGGGAATACACCAGCGACCGCTGCGCGCGCGAGAAGGGTAGGGCGTCGCTGTCGGATTCCAGCAGGTACTGGCGAATCTCTGGACGGATGCCTTCCACCAGGTAGCGGATGTTGCCCAGTATCGGGTAGTTGCGGCGCACGGCATGGCGAGTCTGCAGCAGGTCGAACACACCGATCACGCTCAGCACCCCTGTGGTCAGGGCGAACGGCCAGAGCCATTCGTGGTGCATGAAGGGGATGCAGGCAAGTGTGAACACCACGCACGCGACGAAGAAGGCGTAGCGGCTCAGCAGCGATAGGCTCATACGGTTTCCTTTCAGAGGCTCAGGCTCGGTTCGGCCTGTCGGTCGTTTGGACTATATCCGATCAAGGCATTTGCGACAGGCGCGGAGCCGGCGGCAAGCCTCACATGAAGAAAGCTTCAGAAGTGTACGGGCAATAAATGTTATGATATAACAAGTCATTCATTGCTCAGGAGACGCTTCCATGAAACCCGGAATCCACCCCGCTTATCGCACCGTGCTGTTTCACGACACCGCCGCTGACGTGTATTTCCTGATTGGCTCTACCGCCGACACCGATCGCACACACAAGCACAGCGATGGCAACACTTACCCTTACGTGGCCCTGGACGTGTCCAGCGCTTCTCATCCGATCTATACCGGTCAGCAGCGCAAGACTCAGGCGGAAGGCCGTATCGCTGGTTTCAACAAGCGCTTTGGTGGTTTTGCTGGCAAGAGCGCCGCTCAGTAAGCAACAGCTCAGGCCAATCTGCGCTTACGGATGGCGCACCAGCTTCTCGCGAAGCGGCGCCGTCTCCTCGCTCCAGAACACCGGCTTGCCCGCCACCAGCGCGGCGGCGGGCAAGCCGTCTGCATAGACGATGCGGTTGCTGGCCAGTGCTGGCACCAACCGATGAGCGCCCTCAGCGTTGGCAGCGCCCACCGGCAGCAGGGTGCCGACCAGATTCAGTGGGTCACTGGCACTGACAGCGACCAGGCTGCCGTCCAATGGGCGTTTGCGCACCTCGCGCAGCACCGGGATCGCTTCGGGCAAGGCGAACTGTTCGCCGGCCAAGCCACTCACGAAGCGCCCGCCGCGGATGTCGCCGCGCGCTTCGAGTCTGTGACAGGCGCGCAGCAGGTCTCGCCAGCTGGGCAGCCAGTCGGCTTCGCGCTGCAACAAGCGCCAGAACACCACGCCATATCGACGCAGCAGCGTCATCACCACTTGCTCAGCCACATCGTCGGCTGCGGTACCGGGCGGTCGCAGCAATGCCCAGCGTCCAGCGTCGTCCATGCCGCCGATGAAGGCGCCACGTCCGCGCCGGCTGCTGCGTGTCTGCCGTTTGCTGGCAGGGGTGATCAAGGCTCGCAGGCCAGCGAAGCTATCGGCATTTACAAGTCCTGCAGCGACCAGTTCCTGCAGCGCATTTTCCAGTTCGGTACGCAGCAGGTGGGCTTCATGGCTCAATTCGTCGAAGAACATGGCGCCTTGTTCCTGCAACGCCTGGTGGACTTTCTGCGCCCGCAGCGAGAGCGCCTGCAGATCGCTGGGCGGTGCCAGGCTGCGCCAGATGGCCAGCCGGGCGCGCGGCAGCAGCACAATGGGCGTGCCTTTGAGAGTGGCGCCCTTGGCGCTGCCGGCCAGGCGTGCCCACACGGTCTTGCCACTGCGGCAGGACTGGTCCAGCCATTGTGGGTTGTAATCCTTGAGGCGCGCCGGCAGCAGATCACTCTCCCAGACTGCGGCGGGAGCACTGTAGCCTTCCAGCAATTGCAGCACCTCGCCCAGGGCCGCTTCGCCTTGCAAGCGTGAGCTGGGTGCCAGGTGTTGCCAGTCGAGTAGAAAACGCATGAAATCCTGCAGGCTGACCGGCTCGATTTCCCGGCGCAGGCGCTTGACGGTGTAGCGATGAATACGCGCCAGCAGATGCCGCTCACACCATTGGGTTTCCTGCACGCCGGGGCGAAACTCGCCGCGCAGCACGTAGCCTTCGCTTTCCAGGCGGATCAACGCTTGCTCCACCAGTGCCGGATGCAGGTTCAACGGCGCTGCCACCTCGCCCAACCGCAAGGGCCCGAAACCGCTGAGCCGTGAGCGTACCAACTCCAGTACTGCAGTTTCCTTGTCCCAGGCATGATCGAGCCGGTGTAACGGGGTCAGCGGTGGCGACAGGGGGGCTTGGGGGTAAAGCGTCTGCAAACCTTCGAGGCGCTCCAGGGCTACCCACAGATGGCGCCCATCACTGAGTCCAAGGCGCGTGGCGCGACTCGAGTCCGCCAGGCCAGCCAGCAGTGCCGACCACGACGGGTCGACTTCTTCGCCGGCAACGGCGCCCAGCGTCATCAGCGCTTCATGCATTTCGTCGCGGCTGCCGGGGGCGGGCCAGGCTTGCGTTTCGACGGCGCTGATGGCATCGGAGTCCAGGGCACCTAGATCGTCCGCCGATTGCGGTTCGCTCCAGCGGCGGTTGAGGACCGCCTGGGTGCGGCGCTCCTCCAGGGGCGCGTCGTCGAGAAATGCATAGGGGCGCGCGTTGAGGATGGCCGCGGCCAGTGGCGACGGGGCGGGCAGATCGCGGCTGAGAAGGCGGATATCGCCCGTTTCGATGCGTCGCAGCAGCGTTAGCCAACTCTCGCTGTCCATGGCTTCGTGCAGGCAGTCGTCCAGAGTCTGCTCGACCAGCGGGTGATCGGGAATCTCCCGCTCGCCGACAATGTTCTCCAGGCAGGCGATCTGGTCGGGAAAGACACTGGCGATCAGGTCCTCGCTCTTCATGCGTTGCAGCTGTGGTGCCACCTTGCGCCCACCGGCATAGCGAGGCAATGCCAGCGCGGTCGCTGCGTTCCAGCGCCAGCGCACGCCGAACAGCGGCGCATCGAGCAAGGCCTGGACAAGCACATGCTCGGCGCTGTTGCTGTGCAGGTAGCGCCACACCTCTTCCAGCGCGAAGCTGTGACTTGTCGACAGCGACAGCACGATGGCATCCTCGCTGGCCGCTGCCTGCAATTCGAAATTGAAGGTGCGGCAGAACCGTTTGCGCAACGCCAGACCCCAGGCGCGATTGATGCGGCTGCCGAATGGGCTGTGAATGATCAGTTGGGTGCCGCCGGACTCATCGAAGAAACGCTCCATCACCAGCGTCTGCTGAGACGGCAGGGCGCCCAGCACCGAGCGCGTACGCGCCAGGTAATCCAGCAATTGCTCGGCGCTGTCGCGGTCCAGCCCCAGATCCTCGCCCAGCCACACGGCCAGTGGCCCGGTGTCGCCCTCGCTGGCCTGCAGACGCGTATCGATCTCGGCCTGCAGCCGCGCAACGGCAGCGGACAACTCGTTGCTGCGGCCCGGCACTTCGCCCAGCCAGAACGGAATGTTCGGCGGCTGGCCTTGAGCGTCTTCGACACGCACTCGGCCGCCTTCGATACGCAAGATGCGGTAGGAGCGGTTGCCGAGTTGGAAGATGTCGCCAGCGATGCTTTCCACTGCGAAGTCTTCGTTGACGGTGCCGATGTTCAGCCCTTGTGGATCGAGCATGACGTTGTAGTCGGCGTTGTCGGGAATGGCTCCACCGCTGGTCACGGCAGTGAGCTTGCTGCCTCGGCGGCCCCGTAGCGTCGCGGTGACGCTGTCGCGGTGCAGATAGGCGCCCCGCACGCCCTGCTGGCCGCTATAGCCTTCGCTGAGCATGCCGAGCAGGGCCTGATAGTGCTTTTCATCCATCTGGGCGTAGGGAGTCGCCTTGCGAAACATCTGTAGCAGCTTCTGTTCCGGCCATTCCTGGCAGCTGACTTCGGCGACGATCTGCTGCGCCAGCACGTCCAGCGGCGCGTTGGGGATGTGCAAGATATCCAGTTCACCGCGACGCACGGCGTCGAGCAGCGCCACACATTCGATCAGATCGTCCCGTGAGGTCGCAAACAGCCGGCCTTTGGGCGTGCCGCCGACCTGATGACCAGAGCGGCCGACACGCTGCAGAAACGCCGAGATCGAGCCAGGCGAGGCAATCTGGCAGACCAGGTCGACATCGCCGATATCGATGCCCAGTTCAAGGGATGCGGTGGCGACCAGCACCTGCAACTCGCCCCGTTTGAGGCGCTGTTCGGCGTCGAGTCGGTGTTCCTTGGCCAGGCTGCCGTGGTGGGCCGCCACCGACTCCCGGCTCAGACGATCGCTCAGATGACGGGCCATACGCTCGGCCAAACGGCGCGTATTGACGAATATCAGGGTGGTGCGGTGCTCCCGGGCGAGTTGCGCCAGACGGTCGTAGACCAACTCCCAGACATCATTGGCCATCACCGCGGTCAGTGGCACGGGCGGCGTTTCGATGGCCAGGTCGCGAGGGCGGGCGTGGCCGATGTCGACGATCGCGCAGGGGCGCTGGTGGCCCGCGAGAAAGCGGGCGACTTGCTCCACGGGCTTCTGCGTCGCTGACAGACCAATTCGTCGCAATGGGCTCGTGCACAGCGCCTGCAGGCGCTCCAGGCTCAAGGCCAGGTGGCTGCCGCGTTTGCTGCCGGCAATGGCATGAATTTCATCGACGATCACGGTGCCGACATCGGCCAGCATGCTGCGACCGGAATCAGAACCCAGCAATACGTACAGCGATTCGGGCGTGGTCACCAGGATATGCGGAGAACGCTTGCGCATGGCAGCACGCTCCCGCTGCGGGGTGTCTCCGGTGCGCACGCTGGCAACGATGGGCACTGGGGGCAGGCCCAGGGTGACGAGCTGAGCGTTGATGCCTTCAAGTGGGCGTTGCAGGTTCAGCTGGATGTCGTTGGACAGGGCCTTGAGCGGCGAGATGTACAGCACCTGGGTGCACGGTGGTAGCTGGCCTTGATGTTCGAGGCCTTGGCGTATCAGTTCGTCGAGCACAGCGAGAAAAGCGGTCAGGGTCTTGCCGGAGCCGGTGGGCGCGGCGATTAGCGTCGATTGCCCGGCCTGGATCAGCGGCCATGCCTGGGCCTGCGCCGGGGTGACGGCGGGGAAACTGTGCTGGAACCAGGCGCGTACGGCGGGATGGAAACCGTCTAGTGCTGGATCGGGTAGGGCGGGGAGGGTCATGTGCTATTGAGGGCAGCGCGGGGTGGAAGTTGCAGTGGGGGCTTTTTGGTTCGGGGGTTGGCGGGTGGATTTTGTGGTGGATGGTCCCCTCACTCCAGCCCTCTCTCTGAGGGAGAGGGGGTCGTACGGAGGGGTTGCGGCTATCGGCGATCTGCTATGGCTCCATCTTCCTCGGGCCGATATGGCGATTCGGGAGGGCTGGGGTGAGCATCTGCCCACCACCCATCTTAACCAAACCGATAGATATCCATCCCCAACGCCCCCAGCGTGAACCCCTGATGCGCTACCGCAAACGCCCCGCCCGCACCGCGAGCGAAAAACAACGGTAACAGGTGCTCGTCGCTAGGGTGATTGCGCACGGCGTGGGGCGCCTGTCGGCGGTAGTCGTGCAAGGCACCTTCGTCATTCGACGCCAGCTTGCTCACCATCCAGTCGCGAAACTCCAGGGCCCACGGCGTGGCTTTCTCTGGCCCGGCCCGCCATTCCAGCTCGCGCAGGTTATGGGTGATGCTGCCCGAACCGATCAGCAGAATGCCTTGCTCGCGCAGCGGTGCCAGCGCCTGACCCACCGCATGCTGCAATTCGGGGCCCAGATGGCTGGGCAGCGAAACCTGCACCACGGGAATGTCGGCAGCGGGGTACATCAGTGACAACGGCACCCAGGCGCCGTGATCGAACGGCCGCTCAGGGTCAAGTTGCGCCGGTAGCCCGGCGTCGCTCAGGTGCTGTGCGACGCGTGCCGCCAACGATGGGTCGCCGGGCGCCGGGTACTGCACCGCGAACAGCGCTGCCGGGAAACCGCCGAAGTCGTGCCAGGTTTGCGGCTGGGCGCCGCTGGCTACCAGCAGGCCGCGACTTTCCCAGTGCGCCGACACCAGTACCACGGCCTTGGGCCGCGGCAACTGCTCGGCCAGCCGACGCAGGGCTGGGCCACTGGCGCCGGGCTCCAGGGCGAGCATGGGGGATCCGTGGGAGATGAACAGGCTGGGAAGCATGGCGATGTCCTGAACGATGGAATGAGCCTATCTTCGTTCATGAACACATCCACATCTAATATAAGTTTTACGCCGTATTGATCGAAAACATCGTTGTGTCAGAGCGGGCGGCTGTCGATCAGGCAAAGAAAAGGGCGACCGAGGTCGCCCTTTCTCATGCAAGCCGCGATCAACCGCGACGGCGCAGTGCTTCGATACGATCTTCCAGCGGCGGGTGGGTCATGAACAGGCCGGCCAGGCCGTGCTTCAAGCCACCGTTGATGCCGAAGGCATTCAGGGTATCGGGCATGTGCACCGGTACGCCTTGTTCCGAACGCAGACGCTGCAAGGCACCAATCATTGCGCTGGTACCCGCCAACCGGGCGCCGGCTTCGTCGGCGCGGAACTCACGCTTGCGCGAGAACCACATGACGATGACGCTGGCCAGGATACCCAGCACCAGCTCGGCGACGATGGTCGCGATGTAGTAGGCGATACCTTGGCCCTCTTCGTTCTTGAAGATGACCTTGTCGACGAAGTTGCCGATGATGCGTGCGAAGAACATGACGAAGGTGTTCACCACACCCTGCACCAGCGCCAGGGTGACCATGTCGCCATTGGCGACGTGGCCGATCTCGTGGGCCAGCACGGCCTTGACTTCATCGGGCGAGAAACGCTCGAGCAAGCCCTGACTCACCGCAACCAGCGCGTCGTTCTTGTTCCAGCCGGTGGCGAAGGCGTTGGCCTCGTAGGCTGGGAAGATACCCACTTCGGGCATCTTGATGCCGGCTTCGCGGGACAGCTGCTCGACGGTCTGCAGCAGCCATTGTTCGTGACGGGTGCGCGGTTGGGTGATGATCTGGGTTCCGGTGCTCATCTTCGCCATCCATTTGGAGATGAACAGCGAGAACAGCGAACCGGCGAAGCCGAACACGGCACAGAAGATCAGCAGCTGATTGAGGTTCAGATCAACCCCGTTGGCCGCCATGAACCCATTGAAGCCAAAAAGGCTCAAGGTGATGCTGGCAATCAGCACGACCGCAAGGTTAGTGGCCAGAAACAGCAAGATGCGCATCATGGTTGTAACGTTCTCCTGACGGATAAAAGTGTTGCGTATGCGGGTATATAAGGTGCGCGCCCGGCCGATTCAACCGGGCGACTATTTCAAACTGTGTACACGCACTTGAACACTTGCTCAGGCAACGCCGTTACTGACGATAATTCTTCAGGAAACCACCGATGCGGCCAATGGCCTGCTCCAGATCATCGACCCGCGGCAAGGTGACCACGCGGAAGTGGTCGGGCCAGGGCCAGTTGAACGCGGTGCCTTGCACCACCAGCAGCTTCTCGGAGAGTAGCAGGTCGAGCACGAACTTCTCGTCGTTGTGAATCGGACAGATTTTCGGGTCGATGCGCGGGAATGCATAGAGCGCGCCCATGGGCTTGACGCAGGTCACACCCGGGATGTCGTTGAGCAATTCCCAGGTGCGGTTGCGCTGTTCCAGCAAGCGACCGTTGGGCAGCACCAGGTCGTTGATGCTCTGGTAGCCGCCCAGCGCGGTCTGGATGGCATGCTGGCTCGGCACGTTGGCGCACAGGCGCATGTTGGCCAGGATATCGATGCCTTCGATGTAGCTCTGGGCGTTGTGCTTGGGCCCGGAGATGGCGATCCAGCCGGAACGGAAGCCCGCCACTCGGTACGACTTGGACAGCCCGTTGAAGGTCAGGCACAGCAGGTCGGGCGCCAGAGAGGCGGTGCAGATGTGCACGGCGTCGTCGTAGAGGATCTTGTCGTAGATTTCGTCCGAAAACACCACGAGGTTGTGCTGGCGGGCAATCTCCAGCATGCCCAACAGCACTTCCCTGGAATAGACGGCGCCGGTGGGGTTGTTCGGGTTGATGATCACCATGGCCTTGGTGTTGGGCGTGATCTTGGCCTTGATGTCGTCCAGATCCGGCCACCAGTTGGCCTGCTCGTCGCACAGGTAATGCACCGCGTTGCCGCCGGCCAGGCTCACCGAAGCCGTCCACAGCGGGTAATCCGGCGCTGGAATCAGCACTTCGTCACCGTTGTTGAGCAAGGCCTGCAACGACATCACGATCAGTTCGGACACGCCATTGCCCAAGTAGATGTCTTCGATACCGACACCTTCCACCTGTTTCTGCTGGTAGTACTGCATCACGGCCTTGCGCGCGCTGAACAGACCCTTGGAGTCACTGTAGCCCTGGGCGGTCGGCAGGTTGCGGATCACATCCTGAAGGATTTCCTCAGGCGCTTCGAAACCGAACGGTGCCGGGTTGCCGATGTTCAGCTTGAGGATGCGATGACCTTCCTCTTCCAGGCGTTTGGCGTGCTTGAGCACAGGCCCGCGGATGTCGTAGCAGACGTTGGCAAGCTTGTTCGATTTACTGAACTGCATGATGTGATCCCGAAAGGTGAAGAGCGCCGCGCCGGACGTGGACATGAAAAAATTGAACCGGTGAAACGCGGGTGACAGACTGCTGTCCAAAGGCGCAATCATACGTGCCACCTGATCGTTGCAAAAGATACAGATCGGGCTTTTTGAACCGCCGAGGTGTACTGATGAACAAGCTGACCCGCACTGAAAAAGAATGGCAAGACATGCTCGACCCCGAGCAATACAACGTTTGCCGCCTGAGCGCCACCGAGCGGCCGTTCACCGGCAAGTACAACGACTTCAAAGCTGACGGAATCTTCACCTGCGTGGGCTGCGACGAACCACTGTTCGACTCCCGGACCAAATTCGATTCCGGCTGCGGCTGGCCGAGCTTCTATGCGCCTATTGGTGAGCAGGCCATGGTGGAAATTCGCGACACCAGCCACGGGATGATCCGCACCGAAGTCAAATGCGCTACCTGTGATTCGCACCTGGGCCACGTATTCCCGGACGGCCCGCCGCCCACCGGCCTGCGTTACTGCATCAATTCGGTGTGCCTGGACTTCCAGCCCCGGGCCGAACAGCCCGCCTGACCCCTGACAAGAAAGTGACCATGAGCAAAGAGCTACTCTCCATCCCCTGCATCACCCTGGACGGCCAGCACAAGACCGTCGGTGACTTCGCCGGCAAAGCCTTGCTGGTGGTCAATACCGCCAGCCAGTGCGGTTTCACCCCTCAGTACAAGGGGCTGGAGGAACTGTGGCAGACCTACCGCAAGCAGGGCCTGGTGGTATTGGGTTTCCCCTGCAACCAGTTCGGCAATCAGGAACCTGGTGACACGCTGGATATCGTGCAGTTCTGCGAAAAGAACTTCGGCGTGAGCTTTCCCATGTTCCGCAAGATCGACGTCAACGGCGAGCTGGCTCATCCGCTGTTCGTGCAGTTGAAGAAGAGCGCGCCGGGGCTGTTCGGCTCCGAGCGCATCAAATGGAATTTCACCAAGTTCCTGGTCGCGGCCGACGGCAGCGTCAAACGCTTTGCACCCACCACCAAACCGGCGGCCCTGACCGACGAGATCGAAAAAGCCTTGCGTTGATCGGGTGCTGCCTCAGACGGGCACCCACTGATCGATCAGCATGATCAATTCTTCGCGTCGAAACGGCTTGGCCAGATAATCGCTCATGCCCGCCGCCCGGCAGCGCTCGCGCTCCTCGGGCATGGCGTTGGCGGTCAGGGCGACGATGGGCAACTGCGGCCAGCGCCCGCTGCGGCGAATCTGCCGGCTGGCTTCGTAGCCGTCCATCACCGGCATGTTGCAGTCCATCAGCACCAGATCGAATTCGCGGTTCTCCAATTCGGTCAGCGCCTCGCCGCCATGAGCCGCCACGGTGACTTCGCAGCCCAGCTTGCTGAGCATGCCCTTGGCCACCAGTTGGTTCACCGGATTGTCCTCGACCAACAGAATCCGCGCCCGACGTTGAGGTGAACTGCTGGCGCTGTAGGTGTCCAGCACCGCCGGTTCGTGGCCGGCCAGGCTGCGCCGCAAGGCCTGGTACAACGCATTGCGTGCCAGCGGTCGCGCCTGCTGCTGCAAGGGCATCAGGGCATTGGCCTGCTCGGTCGGCAGGAAGTTGCCATAGGCGGTCACCAACAGGATCGGCGCCTGGATGGCCGGGCGCAGATTGAACAGCGCATCGAGGTTGTCGGTGATCACCAGATCCGGCGCGATATTGCTCAGGTCGGCGCCCAGGTCATAGCGCTGATAGTCGATGCCCCACAGCGGCAACAGGTCCAGCAGCAATTCCGCCAGGCCGCTGCCGGCATGGCCAATCATCGCCACCTGGCCGCGTAGCAGGGCAGGGGGGCTGGCAGGGCTATGAGCCTGCAGCGGCAGGTCGGCATAGAACTGGCTGCCAAAGCCCGCTTCCGAGCTGATGCTCAGGCGCCCCTGCATGGCCTCGCAGAGGTTGTTGGTCAGGGCCAGCCCAAGTCCCGTCCCGCCGAACTGGCGGGTGATGCCTGCACCGGCCTGGGTAAAGGGCTGGAAAATCTTGACCTGAGCTTCCTGGGCGATGCCGATACCGGTATCGCTGACTTCGATACGCACGCCGCCGGGCCGGGTGTACAGGCGCACATCGACCCGGCCGAAACGGGTGAATTTCAGTGCGTTGGACAGCAGATTGCTGACGATCTGTCTGACCCGAGTCGGATCGCCCAGCACCAACGCCGGGAAGTGCGGGTCGATCAGGCAGGTCAGCTCCACACTCGGCGCAGCGTTCTGCGACAGCAGGTTGGCGGTGTCCTCGATCAGCGCGCCCAGGTCGAACGGGATGCGCTCGAGTTCCAGCTGGCCGGCGTCGAACTTGGACAGGTCGAGAATATCGTTGAGCAACTCCACCAGCACCTTGCCGGAGTCATGGGCAATCGACAGCTGCTGGCGCTGCTCGGCATTCAACGGGCTGTCCAGCGACAGTGCGATCATGCCCAGCAGGCCATTGAGTGGAGTGCGGATCTCATGGCTCATGTTGGCCAGAAACGCGGCCCGTGCCTGAGCCATGTCCAGCGCGGTGCGCCGGGCCTTTTCCAGCTCTTCGTTGGAGAGGCTCAGGCGCACGTTGCTGGCCTTGAGCTCGGTGGTGCGGGAGGAAACGATGTTTTCCAGCTCGCTGAGGTAGTCGGTCAGGCGGTTCTCCGCCGTACGCCGTTGCTGGATCTCGGTGGCCATGCTGACGAACTGCTGATTGGCGACCTTCACCAGCACACCGATTTCGTCATGCTCGTGGCCGGGCGGGAAATCCAGTCGCGCGGGCTTGGCCTGTTGCGGATCGCTGCTGCTCAACGCCCGGATGACGCGGTTCAGCGGCTTGGTCAGCATCATATAGAAGAAGAACAGCAGAATGCCGGTCAGCAATGCCGTGCGCAGGAAGCCGCTGGCCAGGGTGATTTCCGAGCGCTTGAGAAAACGATTGCCGATGGCGAAGGTGTCGACGGTCAGTTGCAACGTACCCAGCCGGTCGTTGGGCATGTGCGACAGGAACAATGGGTCCTGATATTGACGTTGGCTGTCGAACAGCAAGTCGCTGAGGAAGCGGTAGTTGCTCTCCAGCCGCGGCCGCTGCACGCTGGCCAGCACATTGCCGTGGTTGTCGGTCAGTCGGGCGCCGACGATCGACTCGGACTGCAGCAGGCCAAGGGTCAGTTCCTTGGCCAGCTCGGCATCGATGTTATAGGCAATGCGCGACGCCGGGTTGTGACTGATCTCCAGCAACGAGCCCATCTGCCGGTTGATGGCTTCGTCGACATTGGCATAATCGATCCAGATCTGGATAACGCTGAGCAATGCCCCCAGAATGAAGCCGACCAGTACCGTGAGGCGCGCTTGCTTGTAGGACAGCCGCTGGGTGAACTTTATATCCATGGGTACTGAGCCAAATTTCCGTTTCCGTGCGCAAGGCGAAGCATAGACCAGCGCCCCGGCCCCTTATGGCGTGGCGGCTTGATTGCCTCGCCGAACCTTTTACACGCAACTTGCCCCGAGGAGAAGTCGTGGAACCTCGTTTGAACGCCTTTCTGGAGCGTGCCGAATCCGTGCTGGCCCGCCTGGAACCCCTGCTGCCCGCCCTGCGGCCCGACATCGACTGGAATCAATGCCTGGCTGCACGCTGGCAACGCGAGGGTCGCAGTGGTTACCTGCTGCCATTGGAAGTGAGCCTGGACATGCGCCTGTCCGACCTGATCGGGGTCGACTTGCAGCGCCAGCAGTTGGCCCGCAACACCCAGCAGTTCCTCGACGGCCATCCTGCCAACCACGCCTTGCTCTGGGGCTCGCGCGGCACCGGCAAGTCCTCGCTGGTGCGGGCCCTGCTGGCCGAGCACGCCAAGGCCGGCCTGCGCCTGATCGAAATCGAGCGCGACCACTTGGCCGACCTGCCGCGGGTGGTCGAACAACTGCAGAAGCTGCCGCAGCGGTTTGTATTGTTCTGCGACGATCTGTCCTTCGAGGCCGGGGAGGGCGACTACCGGGTGCTCAAGAGCGTGCTCGACGGCTCCCTGGAGCAGGCGCCGGACAACGTGCTGCTGTATGCCACGTCCAACCGCCGCCACCTGGTGCCCGAACATCAGAGCGACAACGAGAACTGGTCCCGCGTCGACGGTGAGCTGCATCCCAGCGAAGCGGTCGAGGACAAGATCGCCCTGTCCGATCGCTTCGGCTTGTGGCTGTCGTTCTACCCCTTTACCCAGGAGCATTTCCTCAGCGTGGTCGAGCACTGGATCGGCGAGCTGGCCAGGCCAAGCGGGTTGCAATGGTCACGCGATGAACAACTGGACGTGCTTGCCGTGCGCTGGGCGACCGGGCGGGGCAATCGCAACGGGCGCTGTGCTTATCAATTTGCCCGTTATTGGGTGGGTCTCAAACTGCTGGAGCAACAACCATGATCGACCTCGACAGCCAGGGTCAGGGCCTGGAAGGCTACCCGATGCTCTGCGCCCAGCTGGAGTCGCTGCTGGCGGACGAGCGCGACTTCGTCGCCAACGCCGCGCAGTTTTCTGCATTCCTGTTCAACCAGCTGGAGGATCTGAACTGGGCCGGGTTTTATCTGAACCGCAATGAAGAGCTGGTGCTGGGCCCCTTCCAGGGACAGGTGGCCTGCGTGCGGATTGCGTTCAATCGCGGCGTCTGCGGGGCGGCAGCGGCGACGCGTGAAACCCAACGCGTCGAAGACGTGCATGCGTTTCCCGGCCATATTGCCTGCGACAGTGCGTCCAACAGTGAGCTGGTGGTGCCGTTGGTCAAGGATGGCGCGCTGATCGGCGTGCTGGATCTGGACAGCCCCAAGCTGGCGCGTTTCGGTGCAGCCGACCAACAGGGCATCGAGCAACTGGCGGCGATCTTTCTGCGCCTGACCGATTGCAGCCACTATTGAGTGGTCCGACTGGCGGTGCCGGTGGTGCCGTCAGTCGTAGTTCACCTTCTTCTTGAACGGATCCTCTTCCTCATCGGCCTTCAGGCCTTCGGTCAATTCGTTGACTTCATCTTCGGCCGGCTCCATTTCGCTGAGCACCATCGCGGTGGTGCGCTTGAGCAGCCGCTCCAGATACTGCAACTGCTCCTGATACAACAGCGGCTCCGGCTGGTGCTTGAGATACTGCACACCGCGCTCGAATGCCAGCCGGGCCTGGCCCGGCTGTTCGGTCTCCAGCAGTTGCTGGCCAAGATTGTTGAAGAACTCGATGTGCAGCAGTACCAGGATATGACGGATTTCCTTGACCCAGTGCTTGGCCTCGTTGGGCGGCAGGAACCCCTCTTGTGCTGCGCGGGTGACCTGGGCGTGCAGCGCCTCGAGCAGGAAGCGTATGTCCTTGGCCTTGGCCTCGGTCATGATCGGCGCAGGCGGGTTGTTGATGGTGATGGCATCGCCCTTGGCTATTTCCGTTTCCAGTTCGGCCAGCCGCCCTTTGAGTGCGGTGTTGTGCTTGTCCAACTGCAGCAGGCGCTGGTTGATGTTGAACTCGAGTCGGGCGAACAACATCTTCAGGCCAGGGGTCACCAACTGGCCAGGGAAGGTTTCGTTGATCTGACCGCAGCGACGCAGGCGGTCGTTGAGCTCGACCTTGCTGCGGGCCTTGGCCAGCTTGTTGCTCTCTACCATATTGTTGAGAATGCCGATCACGATAAGGATGGCGATCCCGGTAACGATGTACAGGGTGATCATGAGTGGTGTCACCGGCGAGACCTCGGCAAAAGGGGTAGGGGTCAGTGTAATGGCTATACAGTGGCATCGGTAGTGCAGCGGACGGCTGGCCGGGCTTGTTACTGGCTCGGCTTCATACGTTTGGGGCGTAGTGCTACCGATGGTGTCAAAAAACGGCGATGGATAAAGTCGCTCGCACGCTTCGTGCCACCCCCTGCAAACGGCAGCGAAGTCATTGATTTAAATAAATTTATAACAGGGGGTTGACGACCCTCTCAAGCATCCCTAGAATGCGCGCCACTTGCAGCGTAAAGCACACAGCGAAGCGCGGCAGGGAGTGAATGTTGTACGTGTGTCCCCTTCGTCTAGTGGCCTAGGACACCGCCCTTTCACGGCGGTAACAGGGGTTCGAGTCCCCTAGGGGACGCCATATTGCGGGAATAGCTCAGTTGGTAGAGCACGACCTTGCCAAGGTCGGGGTCGCGAGTTCGAGTCTCGTTTCCCGCTCCAGTTTAAGCGGTGTGGCCTTCGGGCGGCATCGAGTGAAACCAGCGTCAAGTCTCTGGATTTGATCTGGGCGCTGAAATACACACCATGTGTTTCAGTTAGCGTGTCCCCTTCGTCTAGTGGCCTAGGACACCGCCCTTTCACGGCGGTAACAGGGGTTCGAGTCCCCTAGGGGACGCCATTTGCGGGAATAGCTCAGTTGGTAGAGCACGACCTTGCCAAGGTCGGGGTCGCGAGTTCGAGTCTCGTTTCCCGCTCCAAATTCAATGAAAACGCCGCTCAGCAATGAGCGGCGTTTTCGTTCGTCTGTAGCAGCGGCGTAAGCCGCGTCCTCCCCCCTCATTGCAGTTGATTCACCGCGATAAGTGACGCGGCTTACGCCATTGAGGGATGCGTGACGCGGCTTACTACAGCGGGATACGTGACGCGGCTTACGCCGCTGCTACAGCGGATGGGGGGGGGTTAGTGGGGGGTCTGCGGCGTGGACATGGCCAGCAGTTGTTTCTCCTGATTCCAGTCAAACGGCTCCTCGTTCTCTTCGGCTTCGAAACGCCGCTCTTCCAGCGCCTGGTACAGTTCGATTTCTTCGTCGGGCATGTAATGCAAGCAATCCCCCGCAAAGAACCACAGCAGATCCCGCGGCACCAGGTGGGCGATCTGCGGGTAACGGGTGATCACCTGGCACATCAGATCCTGCCCCAGATACTGGCTCTCCAGCGGTTCGACCGGCAATTGCGCACGCAGGTCATCGAAGCGGTCCAGGAACAGCGCGTGGCTCTCTTCGGGAACCTGTTCCGCCTCACCCAGCGCTACAAGTATGCCGCGCAGGTGGTCCAGCAGGACCAGGTGGTGTTCGAGATGGGCATTGGCCATGATGGGGTCCTCTTGAGCAAAACGGGCGCGGGAGTATAAAGCTCCACGCGCCCGCTGTCTTATGCAGCTGTTATTGCTGCCGATGCATCAGCGCACTTTGCCTTCAGTGGCCAGCAACTCTTCCTTGCTGAAATCATCCACGTCGATCACCTTGCGCCGTGCGGCTTCAGCCTGGTGCAGGGTTTGCGCTTCGTTGGCCTGCAGCACGCCGGCTTCCAGCGCTGCGTCGATCAGCGACTGGCCTGGCGTGGCCTTGAACTGCCGAGCCTTGTAGGCCTGCTGCAGCTTCTTGTGCAACGGCTGGCTGGCGCGCAGTTGATCGAACGCCACCTGCAAAGCACCCACCGGGTCGTCGGCGCCTTGCGGGCGATAGCAGCCAGCCAGCATTTCCTCAAGGGCCGGGTCACCCTTGTGCCGGCCGGTGATGGCTGCGACTTCGGCGTCCAGCTTGTCCGACGGCCCGGTGTGGCGGCGACCAAAAGGAAACACCACAGCGCGCAGCAGATAGCCAAGGACCTTGTTGGGGAAATTCTTGAGAATCTCGTCCAGGGCGTGCTCGGCCTTGCCCAGGCTTTCTTCCATGGCCCAGCACAGCAACGGTCGCAGGTACTCCGGCGAGTTCTGGTCGTGATAGCGCTTCAGGGCTGCCGAGCTCAGGTACAGATAACTCAATACGTCACCCAGGCGAGCCGAGAGCCGTTCGCGGCGTTTCAACTCACCGCCCAGCAGCATCATGCTCAAGTCGGCCAGCAGGGCGAAGGCCGCCGCCTGACGGTTCAGGGCGCGGAAATAGCCCTGGCTCAGGGAGTCTCCGGGCGCTGGCTCGAAATGGCCAAGGCCCAGGTTCAGCACAAAGGTGCTGGCGGCGTTGCTCACGGCGAAACCAATGTGCTTGAGCAGCAGGTGATCGAATTCCACCAGAGCCTGGGCCTTGTCTTCGCGGGCGGCCAAGGCCATTTCCTTGAGCACGAAGGGGTGGCAGCGGATGGCGCCCTGGCCGAAGATCATCAGGTTGCGCGACAGAATGTTCGCGCCCTCCACCGTGATGAAGATCGGTGCGCCTTGCCAGTTGCGCCCCAGGTAGTTGTTCGGGCCCATGATGATGCCCTTGCCGCCGTGGACGTCCATGGCGTGGGTGATGCACTCGCGACCGCGTTCGGTCAGGTGATACTTGAGAATGGCCGACAGCACCGAGGGTTTTTCGCCCAGGTCCACGGCATTGGCCGTGAGCATGCGGGCGCTGTCCATCAGCCAGGCATTGCCGCCGATGCGCGCTAGGGATTCCTGAATACCCTCGAAGGCCGCCAGGGGCACATTGAACTGCTCGCGCACCTGAGCGTATTGACCGGTCACCAGGCTGGTGTACTTGGCCGCGCCCGTGCCGACGGCGGGCAGCGAGATCGAGCGGCCCACCGACAGGCAATTCATCAGCATCATCCAGCCCTTGCCCAGCATGGGCTGGCCGCCAATCAGGTAGTCCAGCGGAATGAACACATCCTTGCCCGAGTTGGGCCCGTTCATGAAGGCCGCCCCCAGGGGGAGGTGACGGCGGCCGATCTCGACGCCAGGGGTGTCGGTGGGGATCAGCGCAAGGCTGATGCCCAGGTCTTCCTTGTCGCCCAGCAGGTGGTCCGGGTCGTGGGCCTTGAACGCCAGGCCCAGCAGGGTCGCCACCGGGCCAAGGGTGATGTAGCGCTTTTCCCAGGTCAGGCTCAGGCCGATGACCTCCTCACCGTTCCACTGACCTTTGCAGATCACGCCGACATCCGGCATGGCCCCGGCATCGGAGCCGGCCAGCGGGCCGGTGAGGGCGAAGCAGGGAATATCGTCACCCCGCGCCAGGCGGGGCAGGTAGTGGTTGCGCTGTTCGTCGGTGCCGTAGTGCAGCAGCAGCTCGGCCGGGCCCAGCGAGTTGGGTACCATCACGGTGGAGGCCAGGTCGCCGCTGCGGGTGGCCAGCTTCATTGCCACCTGGGAGTGGGCGTAGGCCGAGAAGCCCTTGCCGCCAAACTCCTTGGGAATGATCAGGGCAAAGAACCCGTGTTCCTTGATGTGTGCCCAGGCCTCGGGCGGTAGGTCCATGTCCTGGCCGATCTGCCAGTCGCTGACCATGGCGCAGAGCTGCTCGGTGGGACCGTCGATGAACGCCTGTTCTTCTTCGGTCAGTTGCACCTTGGGGTAGGCCAGCAAGGTGTGCCAGTCCGGGCGCCCGCTGAACAGTTGGCCATCCCACCACACGGTGCCCGCGTCGATGGCGTCGCGCTCGGTGTCGGACATCGGCGGCAGGGTTTTCTGAAACCACTGGAACAGGGGCGCAGTGAACAGCCGGCGCCGCAGGTCCGGCAACAGCAGAGGCAGGGCGGCGGCGATCAGCAGCAGCCAGAAAAGGCCCAGTAGCCAACCCGGGGCATGGCTGAAAATGCCCATGGCCAACAGGTAAACCGCGACCACGCCCATGGCGGGCAGGGCGGGGGTACGCCGGTGGGCCAACCAGGCAATGCCGACAACCAGAACTACGATCCACAACAACAGCATAGGGGTTCCTCCGTGAAGACCGGGCGCGACGACCCGTTTGCGAGTGCCCCCAGAGCTTAGACGGCAGGCGGAAATCGAGCGGTCGGAACTGCCAGCTTCGGTATGTGGGAAAACGCTGGGGCTTGCCTCGATAGTGACCCTCCACGGGTAGGGGAGTTCGGCGTGTCTCACACTGCCCTGAACGTTTACAGGCGGGTGCGGCCTACCATAAGACGGCGTGGACTGCGTCGGGCTGATGTTTACTATCGATAATGCTCACTGTACGGGCGGTCGAGTGGCCTTCATCATTCAGCCTTGGCTCAAACATCTGGTTGCAATTGATCGCGGCCGCCCTCACCTGAATACACTTCCTATTACGGCGTATAGACCCTTTATGAGTTCTGCTCTGTCCATCCGACAGTTGACCAAAACCTACGGCAATGGCTTTCAGGCCCTCAGTGGCATCGACCTCGACGTAGCGGAAGGCGACTTTTTTGCACTCCTGGGCCCCAATGGCGCGGGCAAATCCACCACCATCGGCATCCTCTCCACCCTGGTCAACAAGACCAGCGGCACGGTGAACATCTTCGGCAACGACCTGGACCGCCAGCCGGCCGCGCTCAAGCGCAGCATCGGTGTAGTGCCCCAGGAATTCAATTTCAACCAGTTCGAGAAAACCTTCGACATCGTCGTGACCCAGGCCGGCTACTACGGCATTCCGATGAAAGTCGCCAAGGAGCGTGCGGAACAGTATCTGACCCAGCTCGGGCTGTGGGACAAGCGCGACACCCCGTCTCGCTCGCTGTCCGGGGGCATGAAGCGCCGCTTGATGATCGCCCGCGCACTGATTCACGAGCCGCGGCTGTTGATCCTCGATGAGCCGACAGCAGGCGTCGACATCGAGCTGCGACGCTCGATGTGGAGCTTTCTCACCGAGTTGAACGAGAAAGGCATCACCATCATCCTCACTACCCATTATCTGGAAGAAGCCGAGCAGCTGTGCCGCAACATCGGCATCATCGACCACGGCACCATCGTGCAGAACACCAGCATGCGTCAGCTGCTGGGTACCCTGCATGTGGAGACCTTTCTGCTCGACCTGGGCCAGAACCTTACCGCGCCGCCGTATCTGGAGGGTTACCCGTGCACGCTGCTGGACCCCCATACACTTGAGGTCCAGGTCGACAAACAGGTGGGCATCACCGCGCTGTTTGGCCAACTGGCATTGCAGAACATCCAGGTACTGAGCCTGCGCAACAAGACCAACCGCCTGGAGGAGCTGTTCGTCTCCCTGGTGGAGAAGAATCTGAAGAAGGTGGCGGTATGAGTTCCGAATTCCAGGCCAACATGGTGGCGCTCAACACCATCGTCTACCGCGAAGTGCGGCGCTTCACCCGCATCTGGCCGCAGACACTGCTGCCGCCAGCCATCACTATGGTCTTGTACTTCGTCATCTTCGGTAACCTGATCGGCCGGCAGATCGGCGACATGGGTGGCTTCAGCTACATGGAGTACATCGTGCCGGGGTTGATCATGATGTCGGTGATCACCAACTCCTACGGCAACGTGGTATCGAGCTTTTTCGGCGCCAAGTTTCAGCGCTCTATCGAAGAACTGATGGTATCGCCACTGTCACCTCACACGATCCTCACGGGTTACGTGATCGGCGGCATGCTGCGCGGCTTGATGGTGGGGGTGATCGTCACCGCGCTGTCGCTGTTCTTCACCCACCTGCAGGTGCACCACTTGGGGATCACCGTGCTGGTGGTGATCCTCACCGCTACCATCTTTTCCATGTTGGGCTTCATCAACGCCGTGTTTGCGCGCAACTTCGACGATATTTCCATCGTCCCGACGTTCGTGTTGACGCCACTGACCTACCTGGGCGGGGTGTTCTACTCCATCAGCCTGTTGCCGCCGTTCTGGCAAACCGTGTCGCTGGCCAACCCGGTGTTGCACATGGTCAATGCCTTTCGCTACGGCATTCTGGGTGTCAGTGACATCAGCATCGGTGTTGCCGTGGCGTTCATGGTGGTTGCCACCGTGGTGCTCTACGTCGCCTGCGTAAAACTGCTGGTGAGCGGGCGCGGTATGCGTAGCTGAGGTGCGCGGAGATCGCCGCGATGTGGCCCAAACTGGCGCACCGCGGCGTGTCTTGCCCCGTCTTGGAGCCCCCGCCGTGCAAGGCCTGGATGGGGGTGGCGGATGCCCGTACACGGTTTATGGCTAATGGCCGGTTTTTGTCGTTTCTCGATGGTTCAAGGTCGTAGGCAGAGCATGCTGGTTGGCCCGTGAGGTCGATGATCTGTACGCCAACATGCCGCTCGGCATCCGCCGGGCGCCGCCTTATCGGGGAAGCAGGATGAACATGAAAAAAGTTCTCGGAGCGAGCGCCGCTCTGATTCTGGCCATGGGCTGTACCTGGGCCAACGCTGCCGCCAAGGAAGTCACCATCGGTTACGTTGACGGCTGGTCAGACAGCGTCGCCACCACCAACGTTGCCGCCGAGGTCATCAAGCAGAAGCTGGGCTACGACGTCAAACTGCAAGCCGTTGCCACCGGGATCATGTGGCAAGGCGTGGCCACCGGCAAGCTCGACGCGATGCTCTCCGCCTGGCTGCCGGTCACCCACGGTGAGTACTGGGCCAAGAACAAGGACAAGGTGGTCGACTACGGCGCCAACTTCAAGGATGCCAAGATCGGTCTGATCGTGCCCGAGTATGTGAAAGCCAAGACCATCGATGACCTCAAGACCGACACCACCTTCAAGAATCGCATTGTCGGCATCGACGCCGGTTCGGGTGTGATGCTCAAGACCGACCAGGCGATCAAGGACTACGAGCTGACCAGCTATAAGCTGCAGGCCAGTTCTGGCGCCGGCATGATTTCCGAACTGACCCGCGCCGAAAACGCCAAGCAGTCCATTGCCGTCACCGGCTGGGTGCCGCACTGGATGTTCGCCAAGTGGAAACTGCGTTTCCTGGACGACCCGAAGGGCGTGTATGGCGCGGCTGAAACCGTGAACAGCATTGGCAGCAAGGAACTGGACAAGAAGGCGCCGGAAGTGGCCGCTTTCCTGAAGAATTTCTCGTGGTCGTCCAAGGATGAGATCGGTGAAGTGATGCTGGCCATCCAGGATGGCGCCAAGCCGGAAGCGGCCGCCAAGGACTGGGTAGCCAAGCACCCTGAGCGTGTGGCTGAGTGGGTTGGCAAGTAATTAACTATTGAGTTGAAGGGCCTCATCGCGGGTAGCACCCGCTCCCACCGTACAAAAGGGTGGTTCCAGTCCCTGCGGATAACCCTTGTGGGAGCGGGTTCTACCCGCGATGGAGCACACACAGACACCCCAAAAGGTCGCCCAATGGCGACCTTTTCGTTTTTATGTACCCCCTCATTGGCGCACCGACTCATGTCGATCTAATACTAAGGTCGTCTGGAGCGCGTTCTACAGCAGCATAAAGTGGAATACGTTCTACCCATCTGTGCTGCGAGGACAAAAACAATGAACGACAGCATTTACCTCTCGATTCAAAACAGCCCGCGTTTCAAGGAGCTGGTGCAAAAAAGGGAAAAGTTCGCCTGGATTCTCTCGGCGATCATGCTCGGGCTGTATTCGGCCTTCATCCTTCTGATTGCCTACGGGCCGCAGATTCTCGGCGCCAAGATCAGCGCCGGGTCATCGATCACCTGGGGGATTCCCATGGGGATCGGCTTGATTCTTTCGGCGTTCGTGCTGACCGGTATCTACGTCAAGCGCGCCAACGGCGAGTTCGACGATCTGAACCGAGCGATCCTGAAGGAGGCACAGCAATGAGCCGGCGCCTACTGACCACCCTGGGCGTCGCGGCCTTGGCGCCCAGCGCCATGGCGGCGGACGCGCTGACCGGCGCGGTGCAGAAGCAGCCGCTCAACGTCGCCGCCATTATCATGTTCGTGCTGTTCGTGGGCGCGACCCTGTGCATTACCTACTGGGCCTCCAAACGCAACAAGTCGGCTGCCGACTACTATGCCGCCGGTGGCAAGATCACCGGCTTCCAGAACGGTCTGGCCATCGCCGGTGACTACATGTCGGCGGCGTCCTTCCTGGGCATTTCCGCCCTGGTGTTCACCTCCGGTTACGACGGTCTGATCTACTCCATCGGCTTTCTGGTGGGCTGGCCCATCATTCTGTTCCTGATCGCCGAACGTCTGCGCAACCTGGGCAAATACACCTTCGCCGATGTGGCCTCGTATCGTCTGAAGCAGAAAGAGATCCGCACCCTGTCGGCCTGCGGATCATTGGTGGTGGTCGCGTTCTACCTGATCGCGCAGATGGTTGGCGCTGGCAAGCTGATCCAGTTGCTGTTCGGCCTGGACTACACCGTAGCCGTGATCCTGGTGGGCATCCTGATGTGCCTGTACGTGTTGTTCGGCGGCATGCTGGCCACCACCTGGGTGCAGATCATCAAGGCGGTGCTGCTGCTCTCCGGCGCTTCGTTCATGGCGTTGATGGTGATGAAGCACGTCAACTTCGACTTCAATGCGCTGTTTTCCGAAGCCATCAAGGTTCACCCCAAAGGCGAGGCGATCATGAGCCCCGGCGGCCTGGTGAAGGATCCGATTTCGGCCTTCTCGCTGGGTCTGGCATTGATGTTCGGTACGGCCGGTCTGCCACACATCCTGATGCGCTTCTTCACCGTGTCCGACGCCAAGGAAGCCCGTAAGTCGGTGCTCTACGCCACGGGCTTCATCGGCTACTTCTACATCCTTACCTTCATCATCGGTTTTGGCGCGATCCTGCTGGTCAGCACCAATCCGGCGTTCAAGGATGCGGCAGGCGCCTTGCTCGGCGGCAACAACATGGCCGCGGTGCACCTGGCCAACGCGGTGGGTGGCAGTATCTTCCTGGGCTTCATTTCGGCGGTAGCGTTCGCCACTATCCTGGCGGTGGTTGCAGGTCTGACCCTGGCCGGCGCCTCGGCGGTGTCTCACGACCTGTACGCCAGCGTGATCAAGAAGGGCAAGGCCAACGACAAGGATGAAATCCGGGTCTCGAAGATCACCACGGTCTGCCTCGGCGTCCTGGCGATTGGCTTGGGCATTGCCTTCGAAAGCCAGAACATCGCGTTCATGGTTGGCCTGGCGTTCTCCATCGCCGCCAGTTGCAACTTCCCGGTACTGCTGCTTTCGATGTACTGGAAAAAGCTGACCACTCGCGGCGCCATGATCGGCGGCTGGATGGGGCTGATCAGTGCCGTTGGCCTGATGATCCTCGGCCCAACCATCTGGGTGCAGATCCTGCACCACGAGAAACCGATCTACCCGTACGAGTACCCGGCGCTGTTCTCGATGGCTATCGCCTTCGTGGGCATCTGGTTCTTCTCCATCACCGACAAGTCGGCCGCTGCCGACGAAGAGCGGGCGCTGTTCTACCCGCAGTTCGTTCGCTCGCAGACCGGTCTGGGCGCGAGTGGGGCGGTATCGCACTAATCTGCAACAGCCATGAAAAAGGCGGCCAATGGGCCGCCTTTTTCATGGCTGGGCAACAACTATATTTTGCCCAACAGTACCAGGATCAGCAGAATGACCAGCACGGTACCGATGATACCCGACGGGCCATAGCCCCAACTTCTGGAGTGCGGGAATACTGGCAGACCGCCAATCAACAGCAGAATCAGTACGATGATAAGTATGGTGCCCATGGCGATTTCCTTATTTGGACTTTTGAGGTGTTCGTCAGTCAGCCAGGGGCTCGACCGCTTAATAGGTCGGACTGTGTCTATACGTAAAAAGTCCCCAAAGTTTTTGAAAATGTTTCTACAGCAAAGCCCATCCAGTACGAAGAATCGCAAGGTTCGGTATTCAGCCGGGTGATGGTGGATGGCTGAGCACAGGGAGTTGGCTAGACTCGCTGGCACATTAATCTCACGGGGTTCCACCATGGCTAACCGTATGATGATCACCGGCGCCGGTTCCGGGCTGGGTCGTGAAATCGCCGTACGCTGGGCGCGCGAGGGCTGGCGCATGGCATTGGCGGACATCAACGATGCGGGGGTCGCGCAGACCCTGCGCCTGGTCGAGGCGGTCGGCGGCAGCGGCTTCACCCAACGCTGCGACGTACGTGATTTCAGTCAGCTTACGGCCTTGTCGCAGACCTGCCAGGAGCGCTTTGGCGGCATCGATGTAATCGTCAACAACGCTGGGGTGGCTTCAGGCGGGTTCTTCGACGAACTCTCGCTGGAAGACTGGGACTGGCAGTTGGCGATCAACCTGATGGGCGTAGTCAAAGGCTGCAGGGCCTTCTTGCCGCAATTGCTGGCAAGCAGGGGCAAAATCATCAACATCGCTTCCATGGCGGCGCTCATGCAGGGACCGGCGATGAGCAACTACAACGTCGCCAAAGCCGGCGTGGTGGCATTGTCCGAAAGCTTGCTGGTGGAGTTGCGCGGGCAGGGAGTGGCGGTTCATGTGGTATGCCCGTCGTTCTTTCAAACCAATCTGCTCGACAGTTTCCGTGGCCCCACGCCAGAAATGAAAGCGGCGGTGGGCAAGTTGCTGGAGAGCTCGCCGATCGATGCGGCTTTCATTGCCGACTACATCCATGAACGGGTAGCGGTGGGCGACTTCATGATTCTGCCCCACGAAGAGGGCCGACAAGCCTGGGCGGTGAAGCAGCAACAGCCGGAGTTGATCCATCAGCAGATGGCCGACATGGCCGAAAAGATGCGTGCCAAGGCTCGCCAGTCGCGAGCCTGAGCCATTATGCTGGCGCGCTGAACTCCATGAGGCTGCGCGCTGTGCTCAATTACGTCTGGTTCTTCCTTGCTGCGCTGTTCGAGATTGCCGGTTGCTATGGCTTCTACCTGTGGCTGCGCCTGGGCAAGAGCGCCTGGTGGGTGGTGCCCGCGATGCTCAGCCTGAGCGCCTTCGCAGTGTTGCTGACCCGCGTCGAGGCGGCTTATGCAGGCCGAGCGTACGCAGCCTACGGCGGTATCTACATCGTCAGTTCGTTGCTGTGGCTGGTGGTGGTGGAAAAGGTCCGACCCGCTGGCTCGGATTGGCTGGGCGCGTTGCTCTGCGTGATCGGCGCCAGCATCATCCTGTGGGGCCCCAGACTCCACTCCGCCTGATCCCCCCTGACTCCACTCCGCTCCTACAGGGGGGGGAGCGGCGTCCAAGCCGCGAATGCGCCCGCCCGCCCAGCGTATCTTCCAGCCTATGTGCGAAAGTATGGCTATTCGCGGCTGAACGCCGCCCCTACAGCGAGGTGGTAATATTCGGGTTCAACTTCGTACAACTTCCGAAAATCAGGTACGAAACTTCTGACAGGCAAGTTACCAACTTTCGTAGGTTTCGACTGTATTATTCCGCTTGTATTGTGCACTTGAAAAACAGGGTCCACCCTCAGAAGGCATTCATTTGAGGGAGCGAAACCATGCTGGTACTGACAAGACATGTGGGCGAACTGATTTCCATCGGCGATGACGTATGGGTCAAGGTGTTGGACGTGCGCGGCAACACCGTGCGCTTTGGTATCCAGGCACCGAAGACGGTGGAAGTGCACCGCGCCGAAGTGTATCGACGCATTCAGGACAAACTCGGCAAGGCGCGCAAGGAGGTGCCGGTGGTGTAGCTCAGTCGAAGAGTTCCGGCGGGATATCGTGCTTGAGCATCAGCGTGCACTGCTCGCTGTCGGGGTCGAAAACGATGAACGCCTGCTTTTTCGACAGGGCGTGACGAACCCGCAGGACTCGGGTTTCGAGTGGGGTTTCGTCGCCGTTGTCGGTGCCGTCCCGGGTCACGAAGTCTTCGATAAGACGGGTAAGGGTGTCGGCTTCGAGGTGGTCGTAGGGGATCAGCATGAGGTGGGGCTCTGAGGGCGGGGGGACAGGATACTACAGTGGTGGCGGGTCCCCTCACCCCAGCCCTCCGGGGAGGACTGGGGAAGGGGCACCGTTTACTCGTTCCTTTGCCCGACCACATCCTCAACGGCAGGGACCCGCGTATCGGACTCCATCTGCGCATCGTGCTCGATCTGATGGCTGAACCGCTCCAGCGAACTGTTGTTGGGCTTGGCATCGCTGGCAAATACCGGCGGGCTCAACATATAGGCGGTCAAAATTCGGCTCAGTGCGCTCAGGCTATCGATATGGGTGCGTTCATAACCATGGGTCGCGTCACAGCCGAAGGCCAGCAATGCGGTGCGGATGTCGTGCCCTGCGGTGATAGCCGAATGCGCATCGCTGAAGTAGTAACGAAACAGATCGCGACGCACCGGCAATTCATTCTCTTCACCCAGGCGCAACAGGTGGCGGGACAGGTGATAGTCGTACGGCCCACCGGAGTCGAGCATCGCCACACTCACCGCGTGTTCGCTGGAATGTTGCCCTGGCGCGACCGGCGCGATATCGATGCCGACGAACTCGCTCACATCCCACGGCAGCGCGGCGGCGGCTCCGGAGCCTGTCTCCTCGGTGATGGTGAACAGCGGGTGACAGTCGATCATGGGCTCGTAGTCGCTTTCCACGATGCTCTTGAGCGAGGCCAGCAGTGCAGCCACACCCGCCTTGTCATCCAGATGGCGGGCGCTGATATGACCGCTGTCGGTAAACTCTGGCAGTGGATCGAACGCTACATAGTCACCAATGTTCACGCCCAACGACTCGCAGTCGGCGCGGGTTGCGCAGTAGGCATCCAGGCGCAGTTCGACGTGGTCCCAGCTGACCGGCATCTGGTCCACGGCCGTGTTGAAGGCGTGTCCCGAGGCCATCAGCGGCAATACGCTGCCGCGGATCACGCCGTTATCGGTGAACACGCTGACCCGGCTGCCTTCTGCGAAGCGGCTCGACCAGCAGCCAACCGGCGCCAGCGACAGGCGGCCGTTGTCCTGCACGGCGCGCACGCTGGCGCCGATGGTGTCCAGGTGGGCCGAAACGGCCCGGTCCGGGGAATTCTGCTTACCCTTGAGGGTGGCGCGAATGGTGCCACGGCGGGTCATTTCAAACGGGATGCCAAGCTCTTCGAGGCGCTCGGCCACGTAGCGCACGATGGTATCGGTAAAGCCTGTGGGACTAGGGATGGCAAGCATCTCCAGTAGGACTTTCTGCAAGTACTGGATATCCGGTTCGGGAATTTTAGAGGTCATGGAAACTCCTGATTTGGATAGTGGAATGGGCGGATGCCCGGCTTTGGATGTGGATGTTCGTCAGGGCCTCGCGCGGGCAAAGCGGAGCACTGGCCTGGCTCACCGGCAAGGGACTCCTTGCCGGTGAGAGGCGTGCGAACGGTTACATCGGGCGGCTGTGAGGAAACAGCAGGTCGACGAAACGCTCTGCAGTGGGCTGAGGTTCATGGTTGGCCAACCCGACCCGCTCGTTGGCTTCGATGAACACGTACTCGGGCTGGTCGGCGGCAGGCACCAGCAGGTCCAGGCCCACCACCGGAATGTCCAGCGCGCGAGCGGCCCGTACGGCGGCGTCCACCAGGACCGGATGGAGGATATCGGTGACGTCCTCCAGGTGACCGCCCGTGTGCAGATTGGCGGTCTTGCGCACGGCCAGCGTCTGGCCACGGGGCAGGACGCTGTCCATGTCGAAACCGGCGGCTTGCACGGTACGCTGCGTTTCCTGGTCCATCGGAATACGGCTTTCACCCGCCGTGGCAGCTTGCCGGCGGCGGCTCTGAACGTCGATCAGATGGCTGATCGAGTTCTGTCCGTCGCCGATGATCTGGGCTGGCCGGCGAATGGCGGCGGCAACGACTTCATAGCCAATCACCACAATGCGCAGGTCGGCACCTTCGTGGAAGCTTTCCAGCAGGACCCGGCTGTCGAACTGCCGGGCGTGCTCGATAGCGGCTTGTACCTCTTCCAGGTTGTCGAGGTCCACGGCAACACCGTTGCCTTGCTCACCATCCAGCGGCTTGACCACGATGCGCTGGTGCTCATCGAGGAAATCCTGATTGTCGTCGGCACTCCCCGCCAACTGCTGCGCTGGCAGGCTCAGACCTGCAGCCTTGAGGACCTTGTGCGTCAGACTCTTGTCTTGGCACAGGGTCATGCTGACCGAGCTGGTCAGGTCGCACAGCGATTCGCGGCAACGCACTCGGCGTCCGCCGTGGATCAACGTGAACAGACCCGCTTCGGCGTCATCCACCTGCACGTCGATGCCCCGTCTGAACGCCTCGTCGACGATGATCCGCGCGTACGGATTGAATTCGGCTTGAGGGCCTGGCCCCAGAAACAGCTTCTGATTGATGCCGTTCTTGCGCTTGACGGCGAAGGTCGGCAGGTTGCGAAAACCCAGCTTGGCATACAGGTTCTTGGCCAGGCGGTTGTCGTGCAGTACCGACAAGTCCAGATAGGCCAGGCCGCGACTCATGAAGTGCTCGACCAAGTGGCGCACCAACACTTCACCCACGCCGGGGCGGGTGCAGCGGGGGTCCACGGCCAGGCACCAGAGGCTGCTGCCGTGCTCGGGATCGCGAAAGGCCTTCTGATGATTCAGGCCCATGACGCTGCCGATCACGTGGCCAGTGTCTTCATCCTCTGCCAGCCAGTACACCGGTCCGCCCTGATGGCGCGGCGTCAGCAGATTGTGGTCGATGGGCAGCATGCGGCGCTTGAGATACAGCTGGTTGATCGCCTCCCAGTCGCCGTCGGTCTGTGCCCTGCGGATTCGGAAACCCCGGAACACGCGCTGGGCCGGGCGGTAATCGCTGAACCACAGGCGCAGCGTATCCGAGGGGTCGAGAAACAACTGCTGCGGTGCCTGCGCCAGCACCTGCTGCGGCGCGGCCACGTACAGGGCAATGTCGCGCTCGCCCTGCTGCTCCTTGAGCAGGTCGGCGGCCAGCGCGGCCGGGTCGGGGTAGGTGTGGCCGATCAGCAGGCGCCCCCAACCGCAGTGCAGCGGGCGCTGGCTCAGTTCGTCACTGTTGCCATCTTCGGCAAAGCGCGCCTGCAGCCGCTCATAGGACGGCGCCTGGCCGCGCAGCAAGCGCTGGTTGAATGCCGTGGCATGAGCTTTCATCGATCAGATTCCTTGTTCGCTGAGCCACAGATTCAGGGCCGCCAACTGCCACAGTTTCGAGCCCCGCAGAGGCGTGAGCTGGCCCTGCGGGTCGGTCAGCAGGCGGTCGAGCATGGTCGGATTGAACAGACCGCGGTCTTGGCTGGGGTCGAGCAGCAGCTCGCGGACCCAGTTCAGGGTATTGCCTTCCAGGTGCTTGAGGCCCGGCACCGGGAAATAGCCCTTCTTGCGATCGATGACTTCGCTTGGGATCACCAGGCGCGCCGCTTCCTTGAGCACCTGTTTGCCACCGTCCGGCAATTTGAACTTGCCCGGCACCCGTGCCGACAACTCCACCAGGCGGTAGTCCAGGAAAGGCGTGCGCGCTTCCAGGCCCCAGGCCATGGTCATGTTGTCGACGCGTTTGACCGGGTCGTCCACCAGCATCACTGTGCTATCCAGACGCAGTGCCTTGTCCACGGCGGCATCGGCGCCGGGCATAGCGAAATGTTCCCGTACGAAATCGCCAGCAGCGTCGTTGGCCGTCAGCCATTTCGGTGCCACCGTGGCGGCATAGTCGTCGTAGCTGCGGTCGAAGAACGCATCACGGTAGGCCTGATAAGGGTCGGCGGCGCCGTCCACTTGGGGATACCAGTGATAGCCGGCGAACAACTCGTCGGCGCCCTGGCCGCTCTGCACCACCTTGCAATGCTTGGCCACTTCCCGCGACAGCAGGTAGAAGGCGATGCAGTCGTGGCTGACCATCGGTTCGCTCATGGCGCGGAAAGCCGCCGGCAGTTGCTCGATGATCTCCCGTTCGTCGATGCGCAGCTGATGATGCTGGGTACCGTAATGCTTGGCGATCAGGTCGGAATACTGGAACTCATCACCACGCTCGCCGCCGGCATCCTGGAAACCGATGGAGAAGGTGGACAGATTTTCCACGCCCACTTCTCGCAGCAGACCCACCAGCATGCTCGAGTCGACGCCGCCCGAGAGCAATACGCCTACATCCACCGCAGCACGCTGACGGATGGCAACGGCGTCGCGGGTGCTCTGCAACACGCGGTCGCGCCAGTCTTCCAGAGTCAGGTTCAGTTCATCGGCGCGAGGACCGTAGGGCAGAGTCCACCAGACTTTCTGCTCGGTGGTGCCGTCGGCATCGATGCGCATCCAGGTCGCGGGTGGCAGCTTTTCGATGCCGGCGATCAGGGTGCGAGGCGCTGGCACCACGGCGTGAAAATTCAGGTAGTGGTTGAGTGCCACTGGGTCCAGCATCGGGCTGATGTCGCCGCCTTTGAGCAGCGCAGGCAGGGCCGAGGCGAAGCGCAGGCGCTTGTCGGTGCGCGACAGGTACAGCGGCTTGACGCCCAGACGGTCGCGAGCAATGAACAGGCGTTGGGCATCGCGTTCCCAGATGGCGAAAGCGAACATGCCATTGAGCTTGGGCAGCAGGGCTTCACCCCAGGCATGATAGCCCTTGAGCAGCACTTCGGTGTCGCCGCCCGAATAGAAGCTGTAGCCCAATGCTTCGAGTTCGGTGCGCAGTTCCGGGAAGTTGTAGATGGCACCGTTGAAGGCCAGGCTGAGGCCCAATTGACCGTCGGTCATCGGCTGTGCGGACCCGTCGGACAGGTCCATGATTTTCAGGCGGCGATGGCCGAGGGCGACGGGCCCTTGGGCCTGGAAACCCCAGGCGTCCGGGCCACGTGGGGCCAGGTCATGGGTGATGCGTTCCACGGCCGCGAGGTCCGCAGGTTGAAAGTCGAAACGTAACTCACCAGCTAATCCGCACATAAGTCCTTACCGGTCTTTCCGTTGGGGATGGGCCGAGGGAAGCTCGGCCAGGTAAGAAACTGACCGGGGAGGGGAGTAGGAGTTTTAGATCGATCGGTTATAAGGCGGCTGGATGTACGGGGGGTGGCGAGATTTGAGGACGGTGGTGAATGGTCCCCTCACCCCAGCCCTTTCCCTGAGGGAGAGGGAGCTCAAAACCCCCTCTCCCTCAGGGAAAGGG
>NZ_DFUE01000026.1:12021-26094 GCF_002379585.1 Pseudomonas sp. UBA4194 | reverse complement strand
CCGTGAGGGCATTGAGCGAATCATTGCTCAGGGCCGAAGCCCCGAATTGGCGGGTCGGCGCGCTGGCGGCCAAGGCCTCGAGCTTGCCTACCTTGGCCAGGGCCTTCTTGACCTTGGTCAGCAACTGCTCGTTGGTGAACGGCTTGCCGATGTAGTCGGAAACGCCGGCATGGATCGCCTGCACCACATTGTCCTTGTCGCCGCGGCTGGTAACCATGATGAACGGCAAGTTCTTGGAGCTTTCCTGCTGGCGGGTCCAGGTCAGCAATTCCAGGCCGGACATTTCCGGCATTTCCCAGTCGCACAACACCAGGTCATAGCTGTTGTGCATCATCAGCGACTGCGCCTTGCGGCCGTTCACGGCATCTTCGGTGAGGATGCCGGGGAAGGCATTGCGCAGGCACTTCTTCACCAGGTCGCGGATAAAGGGCGCGTCATCCACCACCAGTACACTGATCTTGCTCATCGAACACTCCTGGAAAACCCCGGCAAGTCTATCGCTGGCTGATGGCCATATGCCAATGACTTGCATCTCGCTCCTCAACGAAAACGCCCGGCAAAGGCCGGGCGTTCGTGTCGGGCAATCTTACTTATCGTCAGATTGGGGCAGAACATTAGCGTTATCGGCGGTGCCCTCCACTTCCTGCTTCATGCGCTTGAGCCCCAGGTGACGCACATCGGTGCCGCGCACCAGGTAGATCACCAACTCGGAAATGTTGCGCGCGTGGTCGCCGATGCGCTCCAGCGAGCGCAACACCCAGATGATGCTCAGCACCCGGGAGATCGAGCGCGGATCTTCCATCATGTAGGTGGCCAGTTCGCGCAGGGCCGTCTTGTACTCGCGGTCGATGGTTTTATCGTATTGCGCCACCGACAGCGCCAGGTCGGCATCGAAGCGGGCGAAGGCGTCCAGCGCATCACGGACCATGTTGCGCACCTGGTCGCCGATGTGACGCACTTCCACGTAGCCACGCGGGGCTTCACCCTCTTCGCACAATTGAATGGCCCGGCGCGCGATCTTGGTGGACTCGTCGCCGATGCGCTCCAGGTCGATCACCGACTTCGAGATGCTGATGATCAGGCGCAGGTCCGAGGCCGCAGGCTGGCGGCGGGCGAGGATGCGCAGGCATTCCTCGTCGATGTTGCGCTCCATCTGATTGATCTGGTCGTCGACGTCACGCACCTGCTGAGCCAGGCCGGAGTCGGCCTCGATCAGCGCGGTGACCGCATCGTTGACTTGCTTCTCCACCAGCCCGCCCATGGCCAGCAGGTGGCTGCGCACCTCTTCGAGCTCGGCGTTGAACTGCGCAGAGATGTGGTGGGTAAGGCCTTCTTTACTGATCATGGGAGCAATCCTTGGTACATCCGGAGGAAGAACGTGCAGTGGCCAGGCAGCGAACCTAGCCGTAACGACCGGTGATGTAGTCTTCGGTCTGCTTCTTCGCCGGGTTGGTGAACAGGGTGTCGGTATCGCCGAACTCCACCAGTTTGCCCATGTACATGAACGCCGTGTAGTCCGAGACCCGTGCCGCCTGCTGCATGTTGTGGGTCACGATGACGATGGTGTACTTGGATTTCAATTCGTAGATCAGCTCTTCCACCTTCAGGGTGGAGATCGGGTCCAGCGCCGAGCAGGGTTCGTCGAGCAGCAGCACCTCGGGCTCCACGGCAATGGTGCGGGCGATCACCAGACGCTGCTGCTGGCCGCCGGACAGGCCCAGGGCCGAGTCGTGCAGCCGATCCTTCACTTCGTCCCACAGGGCCGCGCCTTTGAGGGCCCACTCCACGGCTTCGTCGAGGACGCGCTTCTTGTTGATACCTTGGATGCGCAAGCCGTACACCACGTTCTCGTAGATGGTCTTGGGGAACGGGTTGGGCTTCTGGAACACCATGCCCACGCGACGGCGCAACTCGGCGACATCTTCGCCCTTGCGGTAGATGTCATGGCCGTAGAGGTTGATGGCGCCCTGGACGCGGCAGCCGTCGACCAGATCGTTCATGCGATTGAAGGTACGCAGCAGGGTCGACTTGCCGCAGCCGGACGGGCCGATGAAGGCGGTCACGCGCTGTTTGGGGATGTTCAGGCTGACATCGAACAACGCTTGTTTGTCGCCGTAGAACAGGCTCAGGCCGGGGACTTCGATGGCCACGGTTTCGTTGGCCAGGTCCAGGCTCTGCTTGTCGCGGCCCAGGGCCGACATGTTGATGCCGTGGGCGTGGGATTCATGCTGCATGGGAGACTCCATACGCTGTCAAATTCGGTTCAAATCGGAACGTTTGTGGGGTGTCATTTAGGACGCCTTCGCGGCTGTACGCCGCTCCTACAGGGGTGGTGTTCATATCGGGGCGTCCTGGGTGTCTGGGCGGGCGCCTTCGCGGCTGGACACCGCTCCTACAGGGGTGGTGTTCATATCCGGGCGTCCTGGGTGTCTGGGCGGACGCCTTCGCGGCTGGACGCCGCTCCTACAGGGGTGGTGGTCACATTGGGCATCCTGGGCGCCTTCGCGTCCGTCTTTATGGTGCGGTGGTCCCTGTAGGAGCGGCGTGCAGCCGCGAAGGGGCCGGCACGGACACTCGATAATCAACTGTCCAGCGCCTTGTACTTCTCACGCAAATGGTTGCGTATCCACACCGCAGACAGGTTCAACGTGGCGATCACCAGCACCAGCAACAGGGCCGTGGCGTACACCAGGGGCCGCGCGGCCTCGACGTTGGGGCTCTGGAATCCCACGTCATAGATATGAAAGCCCAGGTGCATGATCTTCTGGTCAAGATGCAGGTAAGGATAGTTGCCGTCCAGCGGCAGCGACGGCGCCAGCTTGACCACGCCCACCAGCATCAGCGGCGCCACTTCACCGGCCGCGCGCGCCACCGCCAGGATCATCCCGGTCATCATGGCCGGGCTGGCCATGGGCAGGACGATCTTCCACAGCGTTTCCGCCTTGGTCGCGCCCAGGGCCAACGAGCCCTCGCGCACGGTGCGCGGAATTCGCGCCAGGCCTTCCTCGGTGGCCACGATCACCACCGGCACCGCCAGCAGCGCCAGGGTCAAGGACGCCCAAAGCAGGCCCGGGGTACCAAAGGTGGGTGCCGGCAGCGCTTCGGGGAAAAACAAGCGGTCCAACGAACCGCCCAGCACGTACACGAAAAAGCCCAGGCCGAACACACCGTAGACGATCGCCGGCACCCCGGCCAGGTTGTTCACGGCAATCCGGATCAGCCGGGTCATGGCGTTCTGCCGGGCGTACTCGCGCAGATACACGGCGGCCAGCACGCCGAACGGCGTGACGATGATGGCCATGATCAGGGTCATCATCACGGTGCCGAAGATGGCCGGAAAAATGCCGCCCTCGGTATTGGCTTCACGCGGGTCATCGCTGAGGAATTCCCACACCTTGCTGAAGTAGAAGCCGATCTTGGTCAGGCTGCTCATGGCATTGGGCTGGTAGGCATGCACGATCTGCCCCAGCTGGACTTCGATCTCCTTGCCGTTGGCGTCGCGCGCGGTGATGCTGTCGCGGTTGACCTGAGCGTGCAGCGCACCGAGCTGAGCTTCGATGCCCTTGTAGCGCGCGTCCAGCTCGGCGCGCTCGGCGTCCATGTCCGCTTGCGCCTGGGGCGTCAGCGCACCGTTCAATTCCAGCCGGCGGGCTTGCAGGCGCAGCCGCTCGAGCCCGGAGTTGACCTGGCCGATGTCGGATCTTTCCAGCGTGCGCAGTTCGTCGGCCAGCCCGCTGACCCGGTCGATGCGGCTCTGCAGTTCGGGCCAGGCGGCCTCGCCTTCGGCGACGACCTTGCCCTGCTCCTTGATGTTGACCAGATAGCCGTAGAAGTTGCCCCATTCGCGGCGCTCCAGCGCCATCAGTTCACGCGGGGTGGTCTGCTCGGTCAACCACTCGCCGACGATCCAGGTGAAGTCCGCGCCATTGATGTCGCGGTTGCCCACCTTGATCAGCTCGCGGGTCATGAACTCCGGGCCGTTGTCCGGCACCGGCAAGCCGGCGCTCTTGAGACGCTCGCGCGGCACTTCTTCCTTCTGCACCACTTCGCCGATCACCAGGTGATTGGCCATGCCCGGCACGTTGTAGCTGGCGTGTACCAGGTCGGCCGGCCAGAAGTGGGCCAGGCCGCGCACGGCGATCACGGCCAGCAGCCCCAGGGTCATGATTACCGCGATCGCCACCGCGCCGCCGCTCATCCAGACGCCGGGTGAGCCGCTCTTGAACCAGCCTTTGAGGGAGTTCTGTTTCACAGCCTGCTACCTTCTATCAAAGCGACGAATATTTCTTGCGCAGACGCTGACGAATCAGCTCCGCGGCGGTGTTCATGACGAACGTGAACAGCAGCAGTACCAGCGCCGAGAGGAACAGCACGCGATAGTGGCTACCGCCCACCTCCGATTCCGGCATTTCCACCGCCACGTTTGCCGCCAGGGTACGCAGGCCTTCGAACAGGTTCATCTCCATCACCGGGGTGTTGCCGGTGGCCATAAGCACGATCATGGTTTCGCCCACTGCGCGGCCCAGGCCGATCATCAGTGCCGAGAAAATCCCCGGGCTGGCGGTCAGGATCACCACGCGGGTGAGGGTCTGCCACGGCGTGGCGCCCAATGCCAGTGAGCCCAGCGTCAGGCCGCGGGGCACACTGAACACCGCGTCTTCGGCGATGGAGTAGATGTTCGGAATCACCGCGAAGCCCATGGCCAAGCCTACTACCAGGGCGTTGCGTTGATCATAGGTGATACCCAGGTCATTGCTGATCCACAGGCGCATGTCGCCGCCGAACCACCAGGTTTCCAGGAACGGGCTCATGTACAGTGCGAACCAGCCCACCAGCAGGATCACCGGGATCAGGATGGCGCTTTCCCAGCCGTCAGGGATACGCAGGCGGATGGATTCAGGCAGGCGGCTGACCGCGAAGCCGGCCACCAGGATACCCAGTGGCGTGAGCAGCAGCAGGCTGAAAATACCCGGCAGGTGGCCTTCCACGTACGGCGCCAGGAACAGGCCGGCGAAGAAGCCGAGGATCACCGTTGGCATCGCCTCCATCAGCTCGATCACCGGCTTGACCTTGCGGCGCATGCCGGGGGCCATGAAGTAGGCGGTGTAGATGGCGGCCGCGATGGCCAGCGGCGCCGCCAGCAGCATGGCGTAGAACGCCGCCTTGAGGGTACCGAAGGTCAACGGCGCCAGGCTCATCTTGGGCTCGAAATCGGTGTTGGCCGCGGTCGACTGCCAGACATAGGCCGGCTTGTCATAGTTCTCGTACCAGACCTTGCTCCACATCGAGCTCCAGGACACCTCCGGGTGGGGGTTGTCCAGGGTCAGCGGATGCAGCTTGCCATCGGCCTCCAGCATGACCCGATTGGCCCGCGGCGACAGCGCGTAGACGCCCGGACCATCGACCACCTGGTCGACCAGCAGGGTACGGTGCGCGGTGCTGTGGAACACGCCGAACCTGCCTGCGGCGTCCAGCGCGGTGAACCCCTTGCGACGCTGCTCGGCGCTGATCTGAATGATCGGCGAGCTGCTCATCTGGAAGGTACGAATCTGCTTGAAGCGTGGCTCGCCATCTTCGTCACGGGCCATGAACCACTGCGCCAGGCCGCCCTTGGAGTCGCCGATGATCAGCGAGATACCGCCCACCAACTGGGCGCTGGCGGTGACCTGGGTGTCGGCATGCTCGCTCAGCTTGTAGCGGCCGTTCATGCTCTTGTCGCGCAGACTGAAGACATCCGCCTGGGCCCGGCCATTGATCACATACAGCCATTGCTGGCGCGGATCGATGAAGATGTTTTTCACCGCTTCGGTCATCTGCGGCAGGTCGATGCGCGTCTGTTCGTTGCTGACCTCGCCGGTCATCATGTTTTCTTCGCGGGTCAGCTGCAGCACATTGAGCTGAGCGCCGGTGGAGCCGGCCAGTATCAGGCTCGAATCGGTGGCGTTGAGGGCCACGTGTTCCAAAGGCCGGGACTGCGCGTCGAGGCTGATCGGCGCCTCGCCGTAGGGGTATTCGATGGCCGGGGTGATGGTCTTCCTGCCATCGGGGTAGGTGACTCTGTAGGTATGACGAAACACCAGGGCCTGGCCGTTGGACAGACCGATCACCACCAGTGGGGTACCGGGCTGATCCTTGGCAGTGGCGGTCACCGTCACGCCCGCTGGGATGGGCAGGTTGACGCGCGACAACTCTTCGCCGCTCACGGCATTGAAGAACAGCGCCACGCCCTGGTCGGACACCCGCATACCCGCCTCGTTCTGCTCCTCGAGGGCGTACACCAGCGGCTTGCCGGCGTCCTGCATCCAGGCCGGGGTCAACACGGGCTGGGCCGTCAGGTCCGCGCCTTTGAACAGGGGCAGCACAACGTAGGCCAGAAAGAAGAAGATCAGTGTGATGGCGGCGAGCACGGCCAGGCCCCCCACCAGCACGTACCAGCGGGTGAAGCGATCCTTGAGCGCGCGGATGCGACGTTTGCGTTGCAGCTCGGGCGTATTGAAATCGATGCGCTTGGGGGGAGAATCGGAAGTCATTGTGGAATTGGCCAGATCATTCATGCGCACACCCTAGCGGTCCTGTATGACAGAAAGATGACAACGTGGTGACGCAACAAATTCGCCAGTGGCACATGGCCACCGGCGAATGGAGAATCCTGTCTATGCTGCCACTGTCCTCGCAGGCGCGCAGCTTGCCGTACCTGCGAGGCTCAAACCACAGCGTTTACTTCTTGGCGACGTCCGCGCCTTCCTTCAGACCCAGATCAGCCAGTGCCTTGGCGGCCACCTTGGCGGGCAGAGGAATGTAACCGTCCTTGACCACCACTTCCTGACCCTGCTTGGACAGCATCAGCTTGACGAACTCTGCTTCCAGCGGAGCCAGTGGCTTGTTCGGCGCCTTGTTCACGTACACGTAGAGGAAGCGCGAGAGCGGGTATTTGCCGTTCAGCGCGTTTTCTTCGGTGTCCTCGATGAAGTCAGTGCTGCCTTTCTTGGCCAGGGCAACGGTCTTCACGCTAGCGGTCTTGTAGCCGATACCCGAGTAGCCGATGCCGTTCAGCGAGCTGCTGATCGACTGGACCACAGAGGCCGAACCGGGCTGTTCGTTGACGTTAGGCTTGTAGTCGCCCTTGCACAGGGCTTCTTCCTTGAAGTAGCCATAGGTGCCGGACACCGAGTTGCGACCGAACAGCTGAACCGGCTTGTTGGCCAGGTCCCCGGTCACACCCAGATCGCCCCAGGTTTTCACGTCGGCCTTGGCGCCGCACAGGCGGGTGGACGAGAACACCGCGTCAACCTGTTCCATGGTCAGGTGCTGGATCGGGTTGTCCTTGTGCACGAACACGGCCAGGGCATCGACGGCCACTGGAATGGCGGTAGGCTTGTAGCCGTACTTCTGCTCGAAGGCGGCCAGTTCGGTGTCCTTCATCTTGCGGCTCATCGGGCCCAGATTCGCAGTGCCTTCGATCAGCGCAGTCGGCGCGGTAGCCGAGCCAGCGGCCTGGATCTGGATGTTGACGTTGGGGTATTCCTTCTTGTAGTTCTCTGCCCACAAGGTCATCAGGTTGGCCAGGGTATCGGAGCCGACGCTGGAAAGGTTGCCCGAGACGCCGGTGGTCTTGACGTATGCCGGGATCGAGGGGTCGACGGCGGCAACCGCGTTGGCGGTGGCAACGCCAGCGGCGACAAAGGTCATGGCCGCCATCAAACGCGTGAGTTTCATGCCTTGCTCCTAGCAGATAGAGAGAGTTGTGTTGGATCGGCGCTCAGTATCAGCGGCCTGTGTGACCACTCTATGAAAGGATTATGACAGTAGGATGAATGGCCATCATGGCGAGGATGGGGGCGGTCAGGGGGGATGGGCCGGGTATGAGGGCCTCTTCGCGGCTTGACGCCGCTCCTACGGGAGATCGTTGTTACATCCCGATCCCCGTAGGAGCGGCGTCAAGCCGCGAAGCCGGCAACACGGTCCTATCGAATCAACGCTTCTTGGCCATCAGATACACGCCGCAGGCCAATCCGATCACACAGATCCCCGCCACATAATAGGCAGGCCCCATGGGGTTGGATTTCATCAGCAGGGTGACGACCATGGGCGTCAACCCGCCGAAGATCGCGTAGGCCACGTTGTACGAGAACGACAATCCACTGAAGCGCACCACCGCCGGGAACGCCTTGACCATCACGTAGGGCACCGCACCGATCACACCGACGCACAGGCCGGTGAAGCCGTACAGCGGGAACAGCCAGTCCGGATGGGCGTGCAGGCTGTGGTAGAGGGTCCAAGAGCTGATCAACAGCGCCAGGCTGCCGACCACGAACACCTTGCCGGCGCCGAAACGGTCGGCCAGCGCACCGGAGGCGATGCAGCCCAGGCTGAGGAACACGATGGCCAGGCTGTTGGCCTGCAGCGACTGCTTGGGCGTGAAGCCGTACAGGGTCTGCAGCACGGTGGGGGTCATCAGGATCACCACGATGATGCCGGCCGACAGCAGCCAGGTCAGCAGCATCGACAGCGCCACTGCGCCGCGATGATCACGCAGCACGGTGCGCAGCGGCACTTCGGCGGCCAGCGCCTTGCGCTGTTGCAGCTCGGCGAACACCGGGGTTTCGTGCAACCAGCGGCGCAGATACACCGACGCCAGGCCAAACACGCCGCCCATCAGGAACGGAATACGCCAGGCGAAGTCGGACACCTCGGCCGGTGTGTAGATGCTGTTGATCGCGGTGGCCATCAACGAGCCCAGCAGGATGCCGGAGGTCAGGCCGCAGGTCAGGGTGCCGCAGGCGTAGCCGATATTGCGCGCGGGCACATGCTCGGACACGAACACCCAGGCACCGGGCACCTCACCACCGATCGCCGCACCCTGAATCACCCGCATCAGCAGGAGCAGGATGGGGGCGAAAATGCCGATCTGCGCGTAGGTCGGCAGCAGGCCCATGATCAGGGTCGGCACGGCCATCATGAAGATGCTCAGGGTGAACATCTTCTTGCGGCCCAGCAGGTCGCCGAAATGCGCCATGACGATACCGCCCAGCGGGCGCGCCAGGTAGCCGGCGGCGAAGATGCCGAAGGTTTGCATCAGGCGCAGCCATTCCGGCATGTCGGCGGGGAAGAACAACTTGCCCACCACGGCGGCGAAGAACACGAAAATGATGAAATCATAGAACTCCAGCGCGCCGCCCAGGGCCGACAACGAAAGAGTCTTGTAATCACTGCGGGTAAGGGGTCGCGAAGGCGGAGCGATACTCGAAGGCGCGGAGTTCATTTCGATTCTCTTATAGACAGATCCACAGCTTTGTTGCTGTTTGTGTTTGGCAGGTCGGGCACCATAGCAAATTGCTCGAAAAAGCACAGTGATTGTGTTAGCAATCCGCTTAAATCGGCACCGAACGGTCGTTAAGGGTGCCTGGGCTCTATATACTGGGCCTGGTTCGAGGGTCCTTGTGCGAAAGCGTCGCTAGGGTATGTAGCCGATTTCGCAGAATTACCCTTTGTGCGCCAGTTGAAAGAAAAGCGCTGTAGCCTTTCGCACTGGTGACGATCAACGCGCCAATCTAATAAAGCGTCACGGGTCAGAGGCCCCCCGGCATGATTGAACTCGAACAAGAAGATCCTATTCCCCAAGGCGACCTGGCCTTGCAGATCACCGCGCTTCCGCGCGAAACCAACGGCTTCGGCGACATTTTCGGCGGCTGGCTCGTGGCCCAGATGGACCTCGCCGGCACCGCCATGGCCAGCAAGGTTGCCGGCGGACGGGTGGCCACGGTGGCCATCGACCGCATGGCTTTCCTGGTGCCGGTGGCCGTGGGCGCGCAATTGTCCTTCTATACGCAGACCGTGGAGATCGGCCGCAGCTCGATCCAGATGATGGTCGAAGTATGGAGCGACGACCCGCTGTCCAGCGAATGGCGCAAGGTCACCGAGGCGGTTTTCGTGTTCGTGGCCATCGATGGCAGCGGGCGCACCCGTTCGGTACCGCCGCGCCGCTGATTCCAAACTTGCCAGCCTTTGGCGGGTCAATCTGGTTTCCTGAACCCATAGCGAGAACTCCTCATGTCTGAGCCGCAGGTCGAATCGGTCAAGCTCGATGAACTCAACTGCTGGCGTATCAGCACCGATCACGCCGAGTTGCTCATCGCCCAGCAAGGGGCGCAGGTGATCAGCTACCAGCGCAAGGGCGAACAGCCCCTGATCTGGCCCAACGATGCCGCGCTGTACAAGCATGGCAAAGCCGTGCGCACCGGTGTGCCGGTGTGCTGGCCGTGGTTCGGCAACCTGGCGCGCAACCCGGACAGCGTCCAGGCCATGCGCACAGGCACCGATGAAGCATCGGCCCATGGGTTGGTGCGCACGCTGGATTGGGAATTGCTGGGAATCGAGCACGTCGGCGCCGAGGTCAAGGCCGAGTTCACCACTCCTCAAGCGGCCCGGGGCGAGCTGCCTGGCTGGCCGCACAAGGTCGAGGTGAAGTTGAGCGTGGTGCTGGGCGACGCCCTGGAGATCACCCTGCACAGCCGTAATCTGGACGACCACCCGGTGAGTCTCAGCCAGGCACTGCACAGTTATTTCGCGGTCAGCGACGTACGCCAGGCCACAGTCGAGTGCCTGGGCGGGCTGACCTACATCGAAACCCTGGACGGCTGGCAACCGCGGCAGCAGGCCGGCGCGCTGGGCTTTGCCGGCGAGACGGATCGCATCTACCTGAACACCCCCGCGCAGGTAAGCTTTGTCGATCCAGGCTGGAAACGTCGAGTCACCCTCAGCACCACAGGCTCCAAGAGCGCGGTGGTGTGGAACCCGTGGACCGAACGGGCTGCGGCGCTGGTCGATATGGCTGACGACGGCTGGCAGGGCATGCTGTGCATCGAAACCGCCAACGTGTGGGATGACGTGGTAACCCTGGCGCCGGGGGCATCGTGTGCGATGGGCGTGAAGTTCGTGAGTTCGGCACTGTAATTTGCGGCGCTGATGCGGCCTTATCGCGGCTGGAAGCCGCGTTAAGGTCAGCCCAGCAGCCTTACAAATCGGATTCCTGCACCACCCTCACCTTCTGGGCATCCAACGCATACGCCGCATCGGCCAGGTCATTGCTGACCTTTTCCACCTTGACCTTGCCCTCGACCCACAGCGGCGTGTAGATGTCGTCCAGCTTCAGACCCTTGGGGTAGCGCACCAGGATCAGTTGATTGGGCGGCGGCGGTGGCACGTGGATGCAGGCGCCCGGGTAAGGCACCAGAAAGAACAGGGTACTCCGGCCCTTGGCGTCGGTTTCCAATGGCACCGGGTAGCCGCCGATACGGATGTCCTTGCCGTTCATGGCTGGCACGGTCTTGGTCGAATACATCACGGCCGGCAAACCCTTGGCCTGCTTCATCCCGCCTTTTTCGGTAAACGTGCCTTGGGCTTCGGGCGAGTTGTGGTCGATTTCCGGCATCTGCTCCAGGGCTTTCTGGTCAGACTTGGGCATTAGCTCCAGCCAATCGGTTTCGGGCAACTGGGCGTGGGCCAGGGAAGCGAGCAGCAGAAGGGGCAGCAGCAAGAGACGGCGCATTGCGGGGGGCTCTATGAGGGGCGGTGGGGCATTGTAGCGGATGGGTTGTCGCGGATTGTAGCGGATGGATAGGCGGGTTGAGGTAGCCGGATAACCCTGTGGGAGCGGGCTCTGCCCGCGATGGCTTCCCCGCGATATTCCGAAGAAGACCATCGCGGCCTGCGCCCGCTCCCACAGGGGTCAGCGATGCTCTGAAAAAATCCGCGAATGCCTTGGCAATTCAGCGCTTACAGAGATCCCCGTGCTTGAATCAGCGCTTCTTGCTGACCAAGCCGTAGATCACCAGCAAGATGATCGCGCCCACCAGAGCACCCAGGAAGCCTGCGCCTTCGCCGGCCTGGTAGATGCCCAGCGCCTGGCCACCGTAGGTAGCGGCCAGCGAGCCTGCGATGCCCAGCAAGATGGTCATGATCCAACCCATGCTGTCATCGCCGGGCTTGAGGAAGCGTGCCAGCAGGCCGACGATCAAGCCGATAAAGATGGTTCCGATGATTCCCATGGTATTCCCCTGTTTTGAATGGGCTGATGGCCAAGCCGGTCCTGGCTTTGGCATACAGCCCATCAGAGGGCCGGTGAAAGCCAATGGTTCCTTCAGGCCTTGATCAAAGCCTCTACTTCGGCGATCTGGCGCTGCAGGCCAGCCCGATCGGCGCAGCGCAACGTGGCGTGGCCCACCTTGCGGCCCAGCTTGAAGGCCTTGCCATAGTGGTGCAGGTGGCAGTCGTCGATCGCCACCACCTTGTCCACTGCCGGCACCTCACCGATGAAGTTGAGCATGGCGCTCTCGCCCACCTTGGCGGTAGAGCCCAGCGGCAGGCCGGCCACGGCGCGCAGGTGGTTCTCGAACTGGCTGCACTCGGCGCCTTCGATGGTCCAGTGCCCGGAGTTGTGCACCCGCGGAGCGATTTCGTTGGCCTTGAGGCCGCCATCCACTTCGAAGAATTCGAAGGCCAGCACGCCGACGTAGTCCAGCTTTTCCAGCACACGGCCGGCGTAGTCTTCGGCCAGGCCCTGCAGGGGATGGGCCGTACTGGCTACCGACAGGCGCAGGATGCCGCTGTCGTGGGTGTTGTGCACCAGCGGGTAGAAGCGGGTCTCGCCATCACGGGCACGCACGGCGATCAGCGACACTTCGCCAGTGAACGGCACGAAACCTTCCAGCAGACACGGCACACTGCCCAGCTCGGCGAAGGTGCCATCGACGTCGGCTGCAGTGCGCAGGACTTTCTGGCCCTTGCCGTCATAGCCCAAGGTGCGTGTCTTGAGCACGGCCGGCAGGCCGATGCTGGCCACGGCCGCGTCCAGGTCGGCTTGCGACTGGATGTCGGCGAAGCTCGGCGTGGGGACGCCAAGGTCCTTGAACATGCTCTTCTCGAACCAGCGGTCGCGAGCGATGCGCAAGGCGTCGGCACTGGGATAGACCGGTACGAACTGGGACAGGAACGCCACGGTTTCGGCCGGCACGCTTTCGAACTCGAACGTGACCAGGTCGACTTCGTCGGCCAACTGGCGCAGCTGGTCCTGGTCGCCATAGTCGGCACGCAGATGCTCGCCCAAGGGCGCGGCACAGGCGTCAGGCGCGGGGTCCAGGAAAGCGAAATTCATACCCAGCGGGGTGCCGGCCAAAGCCAGCATGCGGCCCAGTTGGCCGCCACCGATTACACCGATCTTCATGTCAAGAAACCTCAGGCCTGGCGCGGGTCGGGATTGTCCAGAACGTTGTCTGTCTGCTCGGCGCGGAAGGTTTTCAGCGCGGCATGGAACTGCGGGTGCTTGGCGCCCAGGATGCTGGCCGACAGCAGCGCGGCGTTGACCGCGCCCGCCTTGCCGATGGCCAGGGTGGCGACCGGGATGCCGGCGGGCATCTGCACGATGGACAGCAGCGAGTCGACGCCCGAGAGCATCGACGACTGCACCGGCACGCCGAGCACCGGCAGGTGCGTCTTGGCCGCGCACATGCCAGGCAGGTGCGCTGCGCCGCCGGCACCGGCGATGATCACCTCGATGCCACGGGCCTCGGCCTCGTCGGCGTACTGGAACAGCAGGTCCGGGGTGCGATGGGCCGAGACCACCTTGACCTCGAAGGGGATACCGAGCTTTTCCAGCATATCGGCGGTGTGGCTAAGGGTGGACCAATCGGACTTGGAGCCCATGATCACGCCAACCAATGCACTCATCGTCGAGCCTCTTCTCTTGGGCGCCCGCAGGCGCGTCAAAAAACAACAAGCCACGCGGGAGAACCCGCGTGGCTTGTTATACGAATAATGGCCGGGCAGACCGGCCGAAGGCCGCGCAGTATACCGCAAAGATGAAGATTTGATGCAGCCATGTCGACCATCCGTCAAATGGCTATGAAGCCCGCGATTCATGGCGCTTTCCATCCGCAAAAAGATCACCACAACCGCACCCCATTCCCCCAATCACCCCAAAAAAACGAATCCCGTAAGAACCCCACAATAAGCCCCCTCCCCCCAGAAAAACGAATCCCGTGAGAGCACCACGCTAAGCCCCCTCTCCCTCAGGGA
>NZ_DFUE01000026.1:0-11980 GCF_002379585.1 Pseudomonas sp. UBA4194 | reverse complement strand
TGGGGTGAGGGGACCAGACACAGAAAATCTATCGACCCGCCCCAAATCAGCCCCCTGCCGCCGCCCCCTCCAGACGCTTCCACAACAAGCGAACATTGGCCTTGCGCACCAACGCGCAGCGATACGCACGTATCTCCAGCGGCACATGCCACTGTGTTCCGCCGCAGATCACCAGCTCCCCCCGCGCCAGCTCCGCCTTCACGCTCAGGCGGGGCACCCAGGCGATCCCCAATCCCTCCAGCGCCATGCTTTTCAAGCTGTCGGCCATGGCCGTCTCATACACCGTGGTATAGCGCAGGCTGCGCTGGCGCAGCAGCTGGCTGACCGAACGGCCGAGGAAGGCGCCGGCGCTATAGGCCAGCAACGGCACGCCGGCCTCGCCTTCCAGGTCGAACAGCGGCTGGCCGCAGGCGTCGGTAGCGCATACCGGCAACATTTCCGTGGTGCCCAGATGCAGCGACGGGAAGATGTCCGGGTCCATCTGCATGGCCGAATCCGGATCGTAGAAGGCCAGCATCAGATCACAGCCGCCCTCGCGCAGGGCATGCACGGCGTCGCCGACATTGGTGGCCACCAGTCGCGTGGCAATGGGCAGGCCCTCGTTTCGCAGCTTGGCGATCCAGCCGGGAAAGAACCCCAACGCCAGGGAGTGCGCGGCGGCGACCTGCATCACCTCGCCCTGCCCGCCTTCCAGATGGTGCAGATGGCGCAGCACCTCGCCCAGTTGATCGACCACGGTGCGCGCGGTGACCAGAAACAGCTGGCCCGCCTCGGTCAGCTCGACAGGCGTGCGTGAGCGATTGACCAAGGTCAGGCCCAGGGCCGATTCCAGGCTGCGGATGCGCCGACTGAAGGCCGGCTGCGTGACGAAGCGACGCTCCGCCGCCTGGGAAAAGCTACGGGTGGCGGCCAGGGCGCTGAAATCCTCCAGCCATTTACTTTCCAGATTCATACCATCCTCTCAATACGTAGCAGCGGCGTGAGCCGCGTCTCAGTCGCCTCATGTAACGGTAGAGAAGGACGCGGCTTACGCCGCTGCTACGGGGATACGCTCGATCCATTGTTGGCGTCACAGTTACCATTATGCCGATTCTGCATACCCCAGCAAGCAACAGCATTAGCCGCAAACCGCCTGCAGGCCTAGGATTGGCGGCATTCCGGCAACGGCCGGGCCCTCACTGAGATTATCTCTATCATGTCCTCCGCTGCATCATCGCGCATCGAAAAAGACCTGCTTGGCGTTCTCGAAGTCCCTGCGCAAGCGTACTACGGCATTCAGACCCTGCGCGCCGTGCACAACTTCCGCCTCTCCGGCGTGCCGCTGTCGCACTACCCCAAGCTCGTCGTGGCCCTGGCCATGGTCAAGCAGGCGGCTGCCGACGCCAACCGCGAGCTGGGTCACCTCAGCGCCGCCAAGCATGCCGCGATCAGTGAAGCCTGTACCCGCCTGGTACGGGGCGAATTCCACGACCAGTTCGTGGTGGACATGATTCAGGGCGGTGCCGGCACCTCCACCAACATGAACGCCAACGAAGTGATCGCCAACATTGCGTTGGAGGCCATGGGGCATCAAAAGGGTGAGTATCAGTACCTGCATCCCAACAACGACGTGAACATGGCGCAGTCCACCAACGACGCCTACCCCACGGCCATTCGCCTGGGTCTGTTGTTGGGCCACGACGCGCTGTTGACCAGCCTCGACAGCTTGATCCAGGCCTTTGCCGCCAAGGGTGTGGAATTCGCCCACGTGCTGAAAATGGGCCGTACCCAGCTGCAGGACGCCGTGCCCATGACCCTGGGCCAGGAATTCAAGGCGTTCGCCACCACCCTCACCGAAGACCTCAACCGCCTGCGTAGCCTGGCACCGGAACTGTTGACCGAGGTCAACCTGGGCGGCACCGCCATCGGCACCGGCATCAACGCCGACCCGGGCTACCAGGCCCTGGCCGTGTCGCGCCTGGCCACCATCAGCGGCCAGCCGCTGGTGCCGGCGGCCGACCTGATCGAGGCCACCTCGGACATGGGCGCCTTCGTGCTGTTCTCCGGCATGCTCAAGCGCACGGCTGTGAAACTGTCGAAAATCTGCAACGACCTGCGCCTGCTGTCCAGCGGCCCCCGCACCGGCATCAACGAAATCAACCTGCCAGCGCGTCAGCCGGGCAGCTCGATCATGCCAGGCAAGGTCAACCCGGTGATCCCGGAGGCAGTGAACATGTGCGCCTTCGAAATCATGGGCAATGATCTGGCCCTGACCATTGCCGCCGAAGGCGGCCAGTTGCAGCTCAACGTCATGGAGCCGCTGATCGCCTACAAGATCTTCGATTCGATCCGCCTGTTGCAGCGCGCCATGGACATGCTGCGTGAACACTGCATCGTCGGCATCACCGCCAACGAACAGCGCTGCCGCGAGCTGGTGGAACACTCCATCGGCCTGGTCACTGCACTGAACCCCTACATCGGCTATGAAAACGCCACCCGTATCGCCCGCGTTGCATTGCAAACCGGCCGCGGCGTACTGGAACTGGTGCGCGAGGAAGGCCTGCTCGACGACGTCATGCTCGCCGACATCCTGCGCCCGGAAAACATGATCGCGCCGCGCCTCGTGCCGTTGAAGGCCTGAGCCGGCACCCGCTCACCAGGTCGAGGGACTAGACACCTCTCACCTTTTGAGGGCCCCGAGAGCGATTTCGGGGCCCTTTTTTTTAACCCTCGCGGCCGCTCTGGGAAACTTCCGACAAAATGAAGATCCCCAGTCCCATGCACCAAAAAGCTGCAGTACCTTGCACCTATGGGTATAGTGCCGCCCCTTTGAACTTGACGAGGTAACCCCCATGCTTGAAGTCATCAACGACTTCCTCTCGGGAAAAGTCCTGATCGTGCTGATCGTCGGCCTCGGTGGCTATTTCACCGTGCGCTCGCGCTTCGTCCAACTGCGCCACTTCCTGCACATGTTCAGCGTGTTCCGGGAAAGCCTGCGCAACAGCTCCGATCAGCTGAGCTCGTTCCAGGCGCTGATGCTCAGCCTGGCCGGCCGAGTAGGCGCGGGCAACATTGCCGGCGTCGGTATCGCGGTGACCCTGGGTGGACCGGGCGCAGTGTTCTGGATGTGGGTGACCGCTCTGGTGGGCATGGCCAGCAGCTTCTTCGAGTGTTCCCTGGCCCAGGCCTACAAGCGCTGTGACGCTGACGGCCAGTACCGTGGCGGCCCGTCGTTCTATATCCAGTACGGCTTGGGCAAGCGCTGGCTGGGAATGGTCATGGCAGTGCTGCTGCTGGTGACCTTCGGTTTCGCCTTCAACGGCCTGCAATCCCATGCCGTGACCAGCTCGCTGAACGACGCCTTCGGCCTGTCCACCACCTGGTCCGGCCTGGGCCTGGCGGTGCTGCTGGCGGCGGTGTTCTTCGGCGGCATCAAGCGGATCGCCGCCGTGGCCGACCTGCTGGTCCCGGTCAAGACCCTGGCCTATATCGCCGTCAGCCTGTACGTCATCGTTCTGCAGTTCGACCAGGTGCCACACATGTTCGCCACCATCGTGCGCAGCGCCTTTGGCCTGGACCCGGTGTTCGGCGGCCTGCTGGGCAGCGCCATCGTCATGGGCGTGAAACGTGGCGTGTTCGCCAACGAGGCAGGCCTGGGCAGTGCACCCAACGTCGCTGCGGTGGCGCAGGTGGAACACCCGGTCGCCCAGGGTGTGGTGCAAGCATTCAGCGTATTCCTCGACACCTTCGTGATCTGCACCTGCACGGCGCTGGTGATCCTGCTGTCGGGCTTCTACACCCCAGGCTTCGAAGGTGACGGCATTGCCCTGACCCAGAACTCGCTGGCGGCAGTGGTCGGCGAATGGGGTCGGGTGTTCATCAGCGTCGCGCTGTCGTTGTTCGTGTTCACTTCGATCCTCTACAACTACTACCTGGGCGAGAACAATCTGCGCTTTCTGATCGGCGATAACCGCAAGGCGGTGCTGGTGTACCGCGCCATCGTGCTGGTACTGATCTTCTGGGGCGCGGTGGAGAATCTGGAAACCGTGTTCGCGTTCGCCGACATCACCATGACCCTGCTGGCGTTCGTCAACTTGATCGCCTTGGCCATGCTGTTCAAGATTGGCCTGCGGCTGCTGCGCGATTACGATGCGCAGCGCACTGCCGGTATCAAGATTCCGGTATTCGACGCCCGTCAGTTCGCCGACCTGGACCTGGACCCCAAGGCCTGGCCGGTACCTGCCGAGCCTACGTCCGTGGCGCAGACCGAAGCCGCCCTGCCCACCCAGCGCTGAGGAATTTCGACCATGACCATCGCCTCTCCTGCCCGTCACGTACGGGTGCTGTACACCGGCGGCACCATCGGCATGCAGGCCAGCGCCAATGGCCTGGCACCCGCCTCGGGCTTTGAGGCGCGGATGAGCCAGCAGCTGGCCTCGCAGCCAGATCTGGTGGTGCCGAACTGGAGCTTCAGGGAGCTGCTGCCCTTGATCGACAGCGCCAACATGACGCCGACCTACTGGCAGCGGTTGCGTGAGGCGGTGGTCGAAGCGGTGGACGTGGACGGTTGCGACGGGGTGTTGGTTCTGCATGGCACCGACACCCTGGCGTACAGCGCGGCAGCGATGTGCTTCCAACTGCTGGGGCTGCGGGCGCCGGTGTTGTTCACCGGCTCCATGCTGCCCGCCGGTGTGCCGGACAGCGACGCCTGGGAAAACATCAACGGCGCGCTGGGGGATCTGGCCCGTGGCCTGCCGGCAGGTGTGCACCTGCACTTCCATGGCGACCTGTTGCCGCCGACCCGCTGCGCCAAGGTGCGCAGCTTTGGCCGCCACCCCTTCGCCGCGCTCAAGCGCACCGCAGGCGCGGCTCGGGTACAGCAACTGCCTGCGGCGCTGGATTATCGGCAACGCAAGCTGCTGGCCAACATCGCCGTGCTGCCCCTGTACCCGGGCTTTTCCGCGCAGCCTTTGCAGGCGGTGCTGGGCAGCGGCGTGCAGGCGCTGATTCTGGAGTGCTTCGGCAGCGGCACCGGACCGGCGGACAACCCGGATTTTCTTGCTCAGCTGCAGCGGGCAAGAGAACAAGGCATCGTGGTGGTCGCTATCACGCAGTGCCAGGAAGGCGGCGTGGAGCTGGGGGTCTATGAAGCCGGCAGCCGTCTGCACGATGTTGGCGTGTTGTCCGGCGGCGGCATGACCCGCGAAGCGGCCTTCGGCAAACTGCACGCGCTGTTCGGCGCCGGCTTGCCGGTAGACGAAGTGCGCCGCTTGGTAGAACTGGATTTGTGCGGCGAACTTCAGCCCTAGCCCCCCCCCACAAAAGACGCGCGCCTCCCCCTGCGCCCGTGCATTCAGCGCAGGAGCCGAAGGGATGCATCGCCAGGGCCGGCCTCTTCGCGGCTTTACGCCGCTCCTACAAAAGATGCATGCACACCTCTGTAGGAGCGGCGTAAAGCCGCGAAGGCGCCTGTGCTAGCACCCTGTGATCCGGATGATGCAGCGACCGAGCTAGCAGCCGCTCAGGCGTTCGACACGGCGCTCGCCGGCGAAGAAAATCGGCCGCAGGCGAACACCGACGCTGTTGCCGATGAACGCGGCTACCAGCCACAACCAGCCATGCAAGCTGCCCGAAGCGATACCACTGAAGTACGCGCCAATGTTGCAGCCGTACGCCAGCCGTGAGCCGTAACCGAGCAGCAAGCCGCCGATCACTGCCGCCAGCAGCGACATCGGCGGGATCTTCAGGCTGGGCGCGAAATGCCCGGCCAAACCCGCCGCCAGCAAGGCACCCAATACGATACCGATATCCATCACGCTGGTGATGTCTTCCCAGACCGGCGCCGCCAGGGCCTTGGCATTGGCGGCGCTCTGCCAGAACGCCCAGCTGCCGACATCCACGCCCAGACCGCTGGCCACCTTGGCACCCCACAGGGCGAACGCCGAGGTGATGCCCCATGGCCGACCCGCTAGGGCCAAGGTAGCGAAATTCAGCAGCGCCAAGGCCACCGCACCCCATACCAGCGGCCACGGACCCTGGACGAAACGACGCAAGCCGCTGTGCTCGCTGGCCACTGGCGCCTGCAGGCTGCCATGGCGCCGTTTCTCCAGGCGCAGCGTTACCCCGGCGATGATCGCGAACAACCCCAGGCTCAACAGCAAGGCGGGCATGACGCCCAGGCTCTTGACGATGGAAATCGCTGGCAATGAAGGCAGGGCGAACCACCAATCGACATGATGGGTGGCGATCAGCGAACCGCAGATGAAGAACAGCAAGGTCACCAACATCCGCGCATTGCCACCGCCGACCGTAAACAGGGTGCCCGAGGCGCAACCGCCGCCCAACTGCATGCCGATGCCGAAAATAAAGGCTCCGAAGATCACCGACACGCCCGCCGGCGCTACCAGCCCGACCACGGGGCTGCCAAACAGGCTGCCGGCCCCCAGTGCCGGGAAGAACAGCATCACCGCCAGCGCCAGCATGACCATCTGCGCACGCAGGCCAGCACCACGGCGCTCGCGAATGAAGACCCGCCACGCCGAGGTGAAACCGAATGCTGCGTGGTACAGCGTCAGACCCAGCGCGGCACCCACCACCCACAACAGCAATTGCCGGCTACCGACCTGGGAGACCAGGAACAGCCCGCCGACAATCAACAGGACGAATGCCACCAGCGGTGCGCCAAGCTTGCGCTCCGGCGTGGCAGAAAGAGTAACGCTCATGAGAGTACTCGAATGAATGGATCAGCCCACCAGTATAAACGTAGCAGCGGCGTAAGCCGCGTCCCGGACTTGTCGGCAGTGTCGCGGGGATATGCACAGGGGCGGGACGCGGCTTACGCCGCTGCTACGGGTGTGTACAAGTTGTTTGGCGCAGGGGTTGAGACTGGCGGGTCGAAAAGTAACCAGATCACCGCGAAGCGGCGGTTTAACTATATGTAACAACAGCTTGACCTTCGATATTGTGGATAAACCTGTTGATAAACTACCGTATAACCCTGTGCATAGTTTTGTGGATAGTTTTCACGCCGATTCGGTTAACCGTCTTCTGGCCCCATGGAATACCCTTCCACTGGCCCTTATCGCAGGTCCACCAATGACCTAGGATCGTCTCGAATCCCCATTCAGGACAGCACCATGTATACACCTCGTGCGTTTCTCGACGACGATCTGCCCCGCCTGCACGACCACATCGAGCAGACGCGCCTGGCGATTGTCGTGACCCATGATGCGCAAGGTCTACTCGCCAGCCATGTGCCGGTATTGTTGGATCGGGACAGCGGCGAATTCGGCACCTTGAGCGGACACCTGGCCAAAGCCAACCCACAGTGCCGAGCGCTGGCAAACGGTGCGCAAGTGCTGGTGATCTTTGCGGGCGCCGATGCCTACGTCAGCCCCAACTTCTATGCCAGCAAGGCCGAACACGGCAAAGTCGTTCCGACCTGGAACTACACGGCCGTGCACGCCCATGGCCAGGCTGAAATCTTCAGTGACCCGCAGCGACTGCACGGATTGGTCAGGGCCCTGACCACCCGCCACGAAGCCGGGCAAGCCGTGCAATGGGCCGTCGAGGACGCTCCCGCCGATTACATCGACGGCATGCTCAACGCCATCGTTGGCTTCAGCATCGCCATCACCCGACTGCAAGGCAAACGCAAACTCAGCCAGAACCGTTCGGCCGCCGACATCGCCGGCGTACAGGCCGGTCTGGCGGCCAGCAGCGACCCCCGAGACCAGCAACTCGCCCACTTGATGTCGTCCGTGCAACCAGGAGTCTGACCATGTCCACGCTCGAAATTCGCCCCGTCACCGCCCAGGATCACGCAGCTTGGCTGCCGCTGTGGCAGGCCTATCAACGCTTCTATCAGACCGCCATACCCACCGAGGTGACGGCCGCCACCTGGCAACGTATGCTCGACCCGGCTGAACCGATTAACGCCGCCTTGGCCTGGCGGAACGACCGGGCCGTGGGCATGGTCCATTACATCTACCACCGCTCGTGCTGGAGCATCGCAAATTCCTGTTATCTGCAGGACCTGCTGGTCGACGAAAACCAGCGCGGTGGCGGTATCGGACGTCAGCTGATCGAATTCGTCTACGCTACGGCTACCGCCGCTGGCTGCGCCAAGGTGCACTGGTTGACTCACGAGACCAATGCCACGGCCATCCAGCTGTACCAGCGAATCGCTGAACGCCCGGGCTTCATCCAATTCCGAAAAGCCCTATAGGAGCTGCCATGCCCACATCCGCCTCTGATTGGAAGCCTGTCCAGGCACCCGTCGCGCACACCATGAATGGTCGCTACATCCGCCTGGAAAAGCTGGACCCCAAACGCCACGGCGAAGATCTGTGGGAAGCATTGCAGGGCTCCGGGTCGGATCAGAAACTGTGGGACTACCTGCCCTATGGCCCGTTCCACGATCTGGAACCCTTCTACATCTGGCTCGACGGCTACGCCATCAGCAACGACCCGCTGGGCTTCTGCGTGGTCGACCAGGACACTGGCAAGGCCCAGGGTATCCTCAGCCTGATGTCCATCGTGCCCGCCCACGGCCGCCTGGAAATCGGTCACGTCGCCTTCGCTGCCTCCATGCAGCGCACGCCCAAGGGGACCGAAGCGGTATACCTGGCCGCCAAGCTCGCGTTCAGTCAGGGCTACCGTCGGGTCGAGTGGAAATGCGACAACGCCAACCTGCGTTCACGTCGCGCAGCGCTACGCTTCGGCTTCACGGAAGAAGGTGCATTCCGCCAGCACATGATCGTCAAGGGCAAGAATCGCGATACCGCGTACTTCTCCATGATCGACAGCGAATGGCCAGTCATCGAGCACGCGTTCGAAAGCTGGCTGGCCCTGGAAAACCAGCCGCCGTCCGGTCAGCTGAAAACGCTGGAACAGTTTCGTATCCGCAATTAAATAATTCTGTAAAAACTAAACGCTATATAGGACGACCCGAACATACCCAGGTCGTCCGTCCATGCCGTTTCCGCCGCAACGCCTCGCACTTGCCATCGCCCTGCTTGCTCTCGGCGCGCCGATCGCCTCGGTCCACGCCAAGACCGTGCAGATCACCGATGCCACGACCGCCACCCAAAGCCTGAGCGATACCGACACGCTGACCCTGAGCCCCACCGGCAGCATCACTGCCAGCGCCGAAGCCATCAAGCTCAAGGGCGCGGCCGCGGGCGGCGGTGTGGTGGTGAACAATGCAGGCCGCCTGATATCCACCGGCGACCGCGCGATCGACAGCTCCAGTACCGGGGCAGTGCGCAACTACACGTTGATCAATCAGGCCGGCGCGCTGGTGCAAGGCGCCTCCGACGCCTTCCGCATCAAGGACGACTTCAGCAACGGCGCCATCGTCATCGACAACAGCGGCACCCTGCGTTCTGTGGGCAAACGCGCCATAGACCTCGAAGCCCTGGACAGCAGCGGTATCACCACGACGATCATCAACCGCGCCGGCGGCCTGATTCGCAGCGAAAAGAACGACGGGATGAAAACCGGCGTCAACGCCACCATCACCAACTACGGGCAGATATCCACAGGCGACACGTTCAGCCTGGATGATAAGTTCGATGGCGTCGATGTGTCCGCTGCTACCGGCGTGTCTGTGTATAACTACGGTTTGATCAGCGGTGGCCGCCACGGTGTAACCACCGACGAAGGCGCCCTGCTCTACAACAAAGGTACGGTGATCGGTCGCAATGGCTCCGGCTACGGCTCGGACGGCAATGGCACGGTGATCAACCATGGCCTGATTTCCGGCGATGTGTCCGGGTTGCAGCCAGTGGGTGACGGTGATGGCGTGGACATCGACCTCATCGGCCATATCGAGAACTACGGCATCATCCGCGGCACGGGCGCGTCCGGCGCCAAGCCGGGCGACCCGCTGAACGTCAGTGAAGGCATTGCCATGGGCGGGGGTTACATCCTCAATGCCGCGGGGGCAACCATCAGCGGCGCGGGCAACGCCATCCTCATCGACGACGGCAGCAATGGTTCGGCCTACGCCGCCACCTACCTGGAAAACCACGGCACCATCACCGGCCTCAACGGCTTCGGCATGCAGCTCAACGGCGACTTCGCCGATACCGTGATCAACGCCGGGCTGATCAGTGGCAGCAACGGCATCGCCCTGCAAATGGCCGGTGGCGATGACAGCCTGAGCGTGCACAGCGGCGGCCGCTTCGAAGGTGTGGTGGATGGCGGTACAGGGTATGACCGAGTGACCCTGGACGGCCGCGCCGGTGGCAGCTTCGGCAACAGCCAGAATTTCGAATCCCTGCAAGTCAACAGCGGCACCTGGACGCTGACCAGCACCGACGACTTCAGCGATGCCAGCGCCGTTGCCAACGGTGCCACCTTGATCAACCAGGGCCGCATCGGCGGTGCCCTGACAGTCGATCAGGGCGGCGTCTACGCCGGCGGCGGTTCCGTGGGCAACCTGAACGTCAAGGGCACCCTGTTGACCAACAGCCAACTGGGCACCGCCAGGGTCAACGGCGACCTTACTCTGGCCAGCGGCGCCACCCTGGCCTATGGCGTGAATGCCGACGGCAGCAGCGCGCCAGTACTGATCAGCGGCGCGGCCAACCTCAACGGTGCCACCCTGGCGGTCAACCCGAGCAGCGGTGAGTACCCTTGGCAGAGCCGCTACACCGTGCTGCAGGCCAGCAACGTGAATGGCCGCTTCGGCCAGGTCACCAGCGACTATGCCTTTCTGACCCCCACAGTGAGCTACAGCGCCACACGGGTGGACCTGGACTACACCCGCAACGACGTCGCCTTTGCCGACTTCGCCAGCACTGCCAACGGCGCCCGTGCCGCCCGCAGCCTGGCGGGCCTGAGCGATGGCAGCCTGTACAACGCCCTGCTCAACACCAGCACCGCCAGCGCCGGCGTGGCGATCGAGCAACTGGCCGGCAGCACCAACGCCAGCCTTGGCGCGGCCACACTGGCGGGCACGGCCCAGGTCGGCAGCAGCATGCTCTCGGTAATGCAGCAGATGGGGGCCAACGGCGGCTTGCAGGTGGCCCTGGCAGACCAGGACACGCCGATACTGGCCGCCAATGGCGTGCCTGACCAGGCACGCAACCTGAACGACCCCAATGCCCGTGGCCGGGTGTGGATTCAGGCGCTGGGCAGCTACGGCAAGCTGGAGGGCGAGCATGGCAGCAGCGGCCTCGAACAACGCACCCGCGGCAGCGTGCTGGGCACCGATTGGGCACTGACGCCGGACTGGCGTGTCGGTGTGTTGGGTGGCTACTCGCGCACTGACCTGGACGCTTCAGGTGTGGACGGTGAAGTCGACAGCTGGCATGCCGGGGTCTATGCCCTGCGCCAGAGCGGGCCATTGGCGTTGCGTCTGGGTGCGGCCTACAGCAAGCACGACGGCAGCAACAAGCGCACCGTCCGCTTCGACGGTTTCAGCGATCGGCCAAAGGGCGACTACGATGCCGACAGCCAGCAGGCCTTCGCCGAACTGGGTTACAGCCTGGGCAATGGTCGCCTGAGCGCCGAACCCTTCGCCAACCTCGGTTATCAGCGCTACAACCGTGACGGCTACCGGGAAAAAGGCGGCGCTGCGGCGCTGAACGTGGAATCGCAGACCCAGGACAACTTCACCAGCACCTTCGGTGTGCGTCTGGCTCACCTGAACCTGCTGGACAACGGCATGAGCCTGACGCCACGAGGCAGCCTGGGCTGGCGTCATACCTACGGCGACGTGGACAACAGCACCCGCCAGGCTCTCCTCAGCGGCGGCAGCGGTTTCAGCGTCGAAGGCAGCGCCCTGGACCGAGACAGTTTGCTGGTGGAAGCCGGCCTGGATCTGGGCGTGAGCGCGCGTCAGAGCGTGGGAGTTGGCTACAGCGGTGAGTTGGGCAGCAACAGCCGCAACCATGCGCTAGTGGGGCAATGGCAGCTGCGGTTCTGATCGATCTGGACTGAACGGTGGATGGCCCCCTCTCCCTCAGGCAGAGGCCTGGGGTGAGGGGACCAT
>NZ_DFUE01000017.1 GCF_002379585.1 Pseudomonas sp. UBA4194 | reverse complement strand
GGGGTGTGGGGTGGTGTGGGGCGTGGGAGGATTGTGGCTGAGGTCGGGTGCGGAGCGAGGTGGTGTTTACGAGTGATGTTGTGTGGTTCGGGGTTCGGCTACGCCCGAGATCTCCCCTCTTTCCCTGCCCTCCGCTCGTCCGATCGGAGCCTTAGCGCCCACGTCCTTGGTTGGGCTGTTTGCGTGCAGGACCTGCCCGTCGGTGGGTTGCCGGTGACCTTGGTGCTCCCGCGTGATGTGGGGTGAGGGGACCATTCACCGCAAACCTCAAGGCGTACGATTGCGCCGCGTCTCGATAATGTTCGGCAACTGCGATATCCGCCCCAGCAACCGGCCCAACGCGTCCAACCCCGGAATTTCGATGGTCAGCGACATCAGCGCAGTGTTGTCCTCCTTGTTCGAACGGGTATTGACGGCCAGAACGTTGATCCGCTCGTTGAGCAGCACCTGGGACACGTCGCGCAGCAACCCCGAGCGGTCGTAGGCACGGATGATGATGTCCACCGGATAGGTGAGCACCGGTACCGGCCCCCAGCTGACCTGGATGATCCGCTCCGGCTCGCGCCCGCCCAGTTGCAGCACCGAGGCGCAGTCCTGGCGGTGAATGCTCACGCCGCGGCCCTGGGTGATGTAACCGACGATGGCATCGCCCGGCAGCGGCTGACAGCAGCCGGCCATCTGGGTCATCAGGTTGCCCACGCCCTGGATCTGAATATCGCCACGCTTGCCCGGCTTGTAGCCCGTGGCCTTGCGCGGAATCAGCTCGAGCTGCTCGTTGCCCCGCTCCGGTTCCACCAGTTGCTGGGCGTTGTTGACCAGATGCGCCAGGCGCAGGTCGCCGGCACCGAGGGCGGCGAACATGTCTTCGGCAGTCTTGTGGTTGGCTTTTTCGGCCAATTGCTCGAAGTCCACCTGCGGCAGCCCCAGTCGACTCAGCTCCCGCTCCAGCAGCACCTTGCCGGCTGCGACGTTCTGATCGCGCGCCTGCAGCTTGAACCAGTGCACGATCTTGGCCCGTGCTCGCGACGTGGTCACGTAGCCCAGGTTGGAGTTCAGCCAGTCGCGACTTGGCGTGCCGTGCTTGCTGGTGATGATCTCCACCTGCTCGCCGGTGTTGAGGCTGTAGTTGAGCGGCACGATACGGCCATTGATCTTGGCGCCGCGGCAGTTGTGGCCAATCTCGGTGTGTACGCGGTAGGCGAAGTCCAGCGGCGTTGCGCCCTTGGGCAAGTCGATGGCATGACCGTCAGGGGTGAACACGTAGACACGATCGGGCTCGATATCGACCCGCAACTGATCGGCCAGACCGCCGATATCACCCAGTTCCTCATGCCATTCCAGCACCTGGCGCAACCAGGAAATCTTTTCTTCGTAGTGATTGGAGCCGGATTTGACGTCGGTACCCTTGTAGCGCCAGTGGGCGCAGACGCCCAGTTCCGCTTCCTCGTGCATAGCGTGGGTACGGATCTGCACCTCGAGCACCTTGCCCTCGGGGCCGATCACCGCGGTATGCAACGAGCGGTAGCCGTTTTCCTTGGGGTTGGCGATGTAGTCGTCGAACTCCTTGGGGATATGCCGCCACAGGGTGTGCACGATGCCCAGCGCGGTGTAGCAATCGCGCATTTCAGGAACCAGCACCCGCACCGCGCGAACGTCGTAGATCTGGCTGAACTCCAGGCCCTTGCGCTGCATTTTGCGCCAGATGGAGTAGATGTGCTTGGCCCGGCCGCTGATGTCCGCCTTGACGCCGGTCTCCAGCAGCTCGTTATGCAGCTGGCTCATCACATCGGAGATGAAGCGCTCGCGGTCCAGGCGCCGCTCGTGCAGCAACTTGGCGATCTGCTTGTACTGATCGGGCTCCAGGTAACGGAACGACAGGTCTTCGAGTTCCCATTTGATATGGCCGATACCCAGGCGGTGAGCCAGCGGGGCATAGATGTCGAAGACCTCACGGGCGACCCGATTGCGTTTCTCGTCGTCGGCGCTTTTCACCGCGCGGATGGCGCAGGTGCGTTCGGCCAGCTTGATCAGGGCCACGCGCACGTCGTCGACCATCGCCACGAGCATCTTGCGCAGGTTCTCCACCTGCACCTGCGAGCCCAGCACCAGCGACTGGCGCGGGCTGAGGCTGGCACTGATGGCCGCCATGCGCAGCACGCCGTCGATCAGCTTGGCCACGGTGGCACCGAAGCGCTGGCCGACATCGGTCAGGTTGGCCTTGCCTTCACGCACCGCGCGATATATGACCGCGGCGACGAGCGAATCCTGGTCCAGCTTGAGGTCGGCGAGAATCTCGGCGATCTCCAGGCCTGCCTGGAAACACGAGGTGCCGTCGGCCCACGAATGTTTTGCCGGATTGCCCTGCAACTCGGCTTGCTGCGCGAACTCGCAGGCCTCTTTCAGGGCCTCGCGGTCCAGCACCAGGTCGACGCTGACGATATGATCGAGCCATGCATCGAGATTGATACTGCCGTCGGTGTTGATCGGCTGGTGTGCTCTCACCTGTACCATCTTGCTTACCTTTCCCTACAACGCGCCTGAGGCACGTCAACAGTCGCTGGCTGTGACCACTGCTGGGCCGGCAGTGATCAGGCGTTTCGCGCGCCAGTCGGATTAGAAGGACCATCCTGGTCCACTTCAAATAACGCCATGGCCTCGACATGCGCGGTTTGCGGAAACATATCGAGGATCCCGGCACGTTTTAACCGGTAGCCCTGCCTGATCAATTCGACCGTGTCGCGGGCCAAAGTTGCCGGGTTGCAGGACACATAAACCACTCTTCGCGCACCCGATGCTCGCAAGGTACGCACCACCTCGAAGGCTCCGTCCCGAGGTGGATCCAAGAGTACCGCAGAAAAGCCGTCGGCGGCCCAATCGGGAGCGGCCAAGGGCTGCGATAAGTCGGCTTGATGAAACCGGGTGTTATGCAAATTGTTGCTTGCGGCGTTTTCGGCAGCGCGTTGCACCATCGCCGCCACCCCTTCCACGGCCACCACCTCGCGGGCCTTGCCTGCCAGCGGCAGGGCGAAGTTGCCCAAGCCACAGAACAGATCCAGCACGCGCTCGTCCTGGGCGGGCGCCAACCAGGCCAGCGCCTGCTCGATCATGGCGTCGTTGACCGCCGCGTTGACCTGGACGAAGTCGCCTGGCCGGTAGGCCAGTTCCATCCCCCAGGGCGACAGGGCAAAGCCCAGGCGTTGTTCCGGGTTCAACGGGTGTGGTTGGCCTTCTCCGTGCAGCCAGAGCTGAGCCGAAAAGCCTTCGCAGAATGCCTGCAGGGCCGCCAGGTCAGTATCGGCCAACGGCGCGGTGTGGCGAACCAGCACGGCCAGTACCGTCCCCGCGAACAACTCGACGTGGCCCAGCACCTGCGGCTTGCTGAAACCACGCAGAAGCGAGGGCAGTTGTTGCAGGATAGGCTGCAAGGGCTGTACCAGCACCTGGCATTGTTGGATAGCGATGATGTCCTGACTGGCGGCGGCGCGGAAACCCACGTCCAGCCGCTTGGCCTTGACGTCCCAGCGCACGGCGATGCGCGCACGGCGGCGATAGGCAAGTTCGGGACCGCTCAGTGGCGCCGCCCATTGCTCGGGCTGCGCGCCGGCTACCCGGGACAACTGCTCGGCAAGCATGCGCTGCTTGAGGGCCAACTGCTCAGCGTGGGAAATGTGCTGCACGCTGCAGCCTCCGCAGGTGCCGAAGTGCTGGCACGGTGCGGGACGACGCATGGGGTTGGCCTGCAGCACCCGCTCGCAGCGCGCCTCGACCACCTTGCCATGGGCATTGAGCACCCGCGCTTCGACCTCCTCGCCCGCCAGAGCACCAGCAACGAACCAGGTCCGCCCGTCGAGAAAAGCGATGCCACGGCCATCGTTGCTCAGGCGCTCGATGGTCAGCCGTTGTTTCTTGCCGGTCGGCACCTGCGGCGAGCGGGTGCCGCCAGTGGGCTGAAAGCGCAGCCCCGGCTTGACCTTAGCCATCAGTTGGGCGCATCGAAGATGCCGCTGGACAGGTAGCGGTCGCCGCGGTCGCAGATGATCGCAACGATCACGGCGTTCTCCAGTTCCTGGGACAGGCGCAACATGCCGGCCACCGCGCCACCCGAAGACACCCCACAGAAAATGCCTTCTTCACGCGCCAGGCGGCGGGTGATGTCTTCGGCCTCCTGCTGGGCCATGTCGATGATGCGGTCGACGCGATCCGCTTGATAAATGCGCGGCAGATACTCCTCGGGCCACCGGCGGATGCCAGGGATGGCCGAGCCTTCCATGGGTTGCAGGCCTACGATCTGCACCTGCGGGTTCTGCTCCTTGAGGAAGCGCGAGGTGCCCATGATGGTCCCCGTGGTGCCCATGGAGCTGACGAAGTGGGTAACGGTGCCAGCCGTTTGCTGCCAGATTTCCGGGCCGGTGGTGCGGTAGTGGGCTTCGGGGTTGTCACCGTTGGCGAACTGGTCGAGCACCTTGCCACGGCCTTCGGCCTGCATGCGTTCGGCCAGGTCACGGGCGCCTTCCATGCCTTGCTCGCGGGTCACCAGGATCAACTCGGCGCCATAGGCGGTCATGGCCGCCTTGCGTTCGGCGGTGGAGTTGTCGGGCATGATCAGAATCATCTTGTAGCCCTTGATCGCGGCGGCCATCGCCAGGGCGATACCGGTATTGCCGGAAGTCGCTTCGATCAGGGTGTCGCCGGGATGGATCTGGCCGCGGCTTTCGGCACGGGTGATCATCGACAACGCCGGGCGGTCCTTGACGGAGCCTGCCGGGTTGTTGCCTTCGAGCTTGAGCAGGAGGGTATTGCTGGTCTCGCCGCCCAGGCGCTGCAGGCGCACCAGGGGCGTATTGCCGACGCAGTCGGCGATGGTTAGGTACTGCGGGGTCATGGCGTATTCGCAATCCAGACTGCGGGGGTGGCCTATCATACCGGCAAACGCCTGATCCCCATATCACGCAAAGTGCGCACCTTATGGTTAAAAGGCATAAGCAGCAGGCAGCCGCATGTTCAGCCGCAACCCCTGCGCGGTGTTTTGCGCCCACAACGCACCGCCCTGCCGCACCAGCGCATTGCGGGCAATACTCAGCCCCAGGCCGAAGCCACCGTCGCCCGGGCGTGAGCCGTCCAGCCGGGTAAACGGATCGAAAATGCGCTCCAGGTCAGTCTCCGCAACGCCGCCACCTTCATCTTCCAGCCACAGATGCCAGCTGGCCCCCTCTCGTCGGCCCTGCAATGTCACCCGGCCATGAGCCGGGGAATGCCTGATGGCGTTGCGCAGCAGGTTTTCCAGGGCCTGGGCCAGACCATTGAGGTTGCCCTGAACCCAGCAATTGGCGTCCACGGCGCAGTGCAACTGGGTGAGCGGCCAGTGGCTTTCATAGCTGGCGTTTTCAGCCAGCATGTCCCACAGGGCCTGGATCTGGATGGCCTCCTTGGCCACCGGGCTGCGCTCGGCGTCCAGCCAGGCCAACTGCAAGGTGTCTTCGACCAGACGCTGCATGCCGTCGATCTCACGGCTCAGGCGTTCACGCAGCCGCTGCTCGTCGGTCTCCCCGTCGCAGGCAACGCGCAACCGACTCAACGGCGTGCGCAGCTCATGGGACAGGTCGCGCAGCATCTGTTGCTGCAAGGCCACGGTGCCTTGGAGGCGCTCGGCCATATGGTCAAAAGCCCGGCCCAGTTCGCCCAGCTCATCGGTGCGTGAGGTCGTGTCGGCGTCAAGCCGCGCATGCAGCTGGTCGGCGCGCCAGGCATTGGCCTGTTCGCGCAGCTTGTTCAAAGGCACCACCAGCATCCGGTACAGGCCGACGCACAGGAGCAGGGTGAAGAACGCCGGGATCAGGCCATTGGTCATCACTGCCCAGGCCAGCGCGTAACGCCCAGGCATCAGCCGCGCCGGCAGTTCGATGACCAGGCTGCCGAGGGCCGGGCTGTCGGTGAAGGGCACGCGCATCCACGGTTGGTAGCGCGCCCGTCGGCTCATGGGCATGTCCACGGTGCGCAGGAAGGTCAGACGCTGCAATTGCTGATCGTTGAACGGTTCGCTGCTCAGGGACGTCAGGTCATGGCCGATGACTCCGACAAAACCGGATTCGTGCTGGCGGATTTTCGCCAGCCAGGCATCTACCCCCGCTCGCTGGCCGCCGGCCCAGGCTTGTTCCGCTTCGCTGGCATAGCGCTGCAAGGTGGCCCGCGACGACTCGGAAAGAAAGGCATTCTGCTCCTGGACATAGCGCCCCCAGGACCAGCTCAGCCAGATCATCAACAGGCAGAAACCCACCAGCAGGAAAGCCAGCTTCCAGAACACCGAATGCTTGTTGGGCATCACAGCGCAGGTTCCGTGACGCCGAGCATGTAGCCCTTGCCCCACACGGTGCGCAGCTGGTGCTGGGTGTACCCCACAGCCTTGAGCTTGCGGCGGATCTGACTGACGTGCATGTCCAGGCTGCGATCATGCTGGGAATAGCCGCGTTGCAGCACGTGCTGATAAAGGAAGGCTTTGCTCAGCACCTCCTCGCTGTGGCGGTGCAGCGTATCGAGCAAACGGAATTCGCTGGGGGTAAGACCTGCGGTGCGACCCTCGAAGCTGACCTCGCTGCTGGCTTCGTCGAACTGCAGCGCCCCCGTGCCAGCGCAGGGCTCGCTGGGTTGCGCCGGTACCTCGCGACGCCGGCGCTCCATCTCGACCCGACGCAGAATCGCCTGAACCCGCACCTGCAGCTCGTCGACGCTGAATGGCTTGGGCAGGTAGTCGTCCGCGCCATGACGGAACCCGCTGATGCGATCGGCTTCGGCCCCCAGCGCCGACATCAGGATCACCGGGATGCCGGTGCTGCGGCGCAGATGTTGCAGTACGTCCAGGCCATTCATGCCGGGCAGCAGGATATCCATCAATACCACGTCGAACTGGCCATCGCGCGCCAATGCCAGCCCTTCGCTGCCGTTGCGGCACCAGGTCACGTGAAAACCACAGCGACCCAGCTGCTCATGCACATAGGCGCCCAGCACGTTATCGTCTTCGATGGCCAGGATGGCAGGGGCAGTGCTGGGGACGGGATTCATTGACGCCTGCTAGTGTAAGTCATTCTCAGGTGGCGATTATTGGAGATCACGGCCGCACAGGCAACTCCGATTGGCCGCTGTTCGCCCATTGCCTGCGGCCGCGCCGGTGCCAGGGCCGGACAACATGGGCCTGCCGACTGGCGCAACGGCCCGGCCCGCTGTATTTTCCTATCTTCCTCGACCAAAAGGCGCCGACCCGCGTGCTCAAGAAACTCGGAATCAGAAGCCGCGTCCTGCTGCTTGCACTGACGCCCGCGGCCTGCATGGCGTTGATCCTGGGCGGTTATTTCACCTGGGTGCAGCAGTCCGAGTTGCAGAGCCAGCTGTTGCAGCGTGGCGAAATGCTCTCCGAGCAGCTGGCGCCGCTGGTCGCGCCGGCACTGGTCAGTGCGGATCGCGGGCGTCTGGACCGCATAGCTATCGAAGCATTGGAACAGGCCGATGTACGCTCGGTGAGCTTTCTGGGCGCCGACCGCACCCTCCTCGCCCACGCTGGGCCGACCATGCTCAACGCGGTGCCGATCGGCAACAGCAGCCACTCCCTGCAACGCAGCGGCTTCGACGCCACGCGCTACCTGATGCCGGTGTATGGTCGGCACCGAGATCTGGCCGCCGATCAGGTCCCCGCCGAAACGGCTCGGTTGCTGGGCTGGGTCGAGCTGGAGCTGTCCCATGACGGTACCCTGCTGCGCGGCTACCGCAGTTTCTTCGCCAGCCTGCTGTTGATTCTGGCGGGACTGACGGCCACGGCGCTGCTAGCCATGCACATGAGCCGCAGCATCAGCGAGCCGATGCGGTTGATCAAACACACGGTGACCCAACTCAAGGACGGCAACCTGGAAAGCCGGCTTCCGGCCATGGGCAGCCATGAGATGGACGCGTTGGCGGCGGGCATCAACCGCATGGCCGAAACCCTGCAGGATGCCCAGGAGGAACTGCAGCACAGTATCGACCAGGCCACCGAAGACGTACGCCAGAACCTGGAGACCATCGAAATCCAGAACATCGAGCTGGATCTGGCGCGTAAGGAGGCCCTGGAGGCCAGCCGGATCAAGTCCGAGTTCCTCGCCAACATGAGCCACGAGATCCGCACGCCGCTCAACGGCATCCTGGGCTTCACCCACCTGTTGCAGAAAAGCGAGCTTACCCCGCGTCAACTCGACTACCTGGGCACCATCGAGAAATCCGCCGACAGCCTGTTGGGGATCATCAACGAGATCCTCGACTTCTCCAAGATCGAAGCGGGCAAGCTGGTGCTCGACAGCATTCCGTTCAACCTGCGTGACCTGCTGCAGGACACCCTGACCATTCTCGCCCCGGCGGCGCATGCCAAGCAGTTGGAGCTGGTCAGCCTGGTATACCGCGACACCCCGCTGTCGCTGATCGGCGACCCGCTGCGGCTCAAGCAGATTCTGACCAACCTGGTCAGCAATGCCATCAAGTTCACCCGCGAAGGCACCATCGTCGCCAGGGCCATGATGGAAGACGAAACCGAAGACAGCGTACAACTGCGCATCAGCGTGCAGGACACCGGTATCGGCCTGTCCAACCAGGACGTGCGGGCGTTGTTCCAGGCGTTCAGCCAGGCCGACAACTCCCTGTCCCGGCAGCCGGGCGGCACCGGTCTGGGCCTGGTGATCTCCAAGCGCCTGGTGGAGCAGATGGGCGGCGAGATCGGCGTCGACAGTACGCCCGGTGAAGGCTCGGAGTTCTGGATCAGTCTGAACCTGCCCAAGGCCCGAGACGACGCCGAGGATCTGCCCTCGGCGCCGCTGCTGGGGCGGCGCATCGGCATCGTCGACAGTCACGACCTGGCCCGCCAGGCGTTGCAGCACCAGTTGGAGGATTGCGGGCTGGAGGTCAGCGGCTTCAAGTCACTGGACAAGCTGGTGGTCGCCACCAGCGCCGCACGCCAGGCGGGCCGGCCTCTGGACCTGGCCATCATGGGCGTCACCGCCCACGAGATCGCCCCGGAGCGGCTGGCGCTGCAGATCCGCGAAATCGAGCAGACCGGTTGCCATGTGCTGGTGTTGTGCCCGACCACCGAGCAGGCATTGTTTCATGCCGCCGTACCCAACGCCGATCGCCAGTTGCAAGCCAAGCCGAGTTGCACGCGCAAGCTGCGCCGCGCCCTGGCCGATCTGATCAACCCCAAGCACTTGCGCTACGACGTGCCGGATACCAGCAGCGATCGGCCGCCTCGGGTGCTGTGTGTCGACGACAACCCGGCCAATTTGCTGCTGGTGCAGACCCTGCTCGAGGATCTGGGCGCCGAGGTGAAGGCGGTGGACAGCGGTGCGGCAGCCATCAAGGCGGTGCAGGACGGCCCCTTCGACCTGGTGTTGATGGACGTGCAGATGCCGGAAATGGATGGCCGGGAAACCACCGAGCGCATCCGCGTCTGGGAAAGTGCACAGACGGGAGCGGCCTTGCCGATCGTCGCGCTCACGGCCCACGCCATGGCCAACGAAAAGCGCGCCTTGCTGCAAAGCGGCATGGACGACTACCTGACCAAGCCCATCAGTGAGCGTCAGTTGGCGCAGGTGGTGCTCAAGTGGACCGGTTTGATGCTCAGTCCGCAGAATGCGGACAAGGGCGCTGAAGTGTTGCTGGAGGGTAGCGCCTTGCAGGTGCTGGACCCGGCAGAAGGTTTGCGCCTGGCCGCGGGCAAGGCGGATCTGGCCGCCGATATGCTGGCGATGTTGCTGGCTTCGCTGGAGGGCGACCGTGCAGCCATAGGCGCGGCGCGCGCGGCGCAGGATCATAATGCGCTGATCGAGCGCGTGCACCGCTTGCATGGGGCGACGCGTTATTGTGGCGTGCCACAGTTGCGGGCGGCGTGCTTGCGCAGCGAAACGTTGCTCAAGCAGAACGATCCGGGGGCGCTGGCGGCGCTGGATGAGCTGGACGAGGCGATTGTGCGGTTGGAGGAGCAGGCGCGGGAGTCGGCTTGAAGGGGGGGTCGAGTTGCGGATTTTGGTGGTGAATGGTCCCCTCACCCCAGCCCTCTCCCTGAGGGAGAGGGAGCTAAAAGCAGATCGCGGTGGGGCTGGTAGCAGTGATCGGCCCCCTCTCCCCCAGGGAGAGGGAGCTAGAAGCGGATCGCGGTGGGGCTGGTAGCAGTGATCGGCTCCCTCTCCCCCAGGGAGAGGGCTGGGGTGAGGGGACCAGACGCCGCCGATCCGCACCCAGACCGTGCTAGCATACCGCGCCTATTTGGAGGACCCATGGTCGAACACGATTTCCGCTTCAGCCTGCTCAACCCGCAGCACACCCTGATCGAGTGCCGCGCCCTGGTGCCTGGCCGCTACCAGGTCACCGGCAACGGTGGCTCGATCCACAACGACGACACCCTGCTGGTCACCCTCAAGGGCAGCAAGGACTTGTCCATGCGCCTGACCGTGGAGAAAGTTCGTCACCTGATCAACCCTCCCGGCCAATGGGTCGCCGTGGCCCGCGGGCCGGTATTCGGGGAGTTGGCCATCCACCAGTGGAAGGTCAATTGCGACAGCTGCAACAAGGTGCTGGATTTCGAGTTCGCGGTGGATTCGAAACTGGGCACCAAGGCGCAGAAGCCGGCCGCCGAAGCCCGTATCGCCGAGTTGGGTTGGAGCAATGTCAACGGCAAGCATGTGTGCCGGCAGTGCAAGACGGCATAGTCCAGCTATAGAGACAGGCCGGTCAGGGGCCTTCGCAGCTGCACGCCGCGCCTACAGACGACCGCGCCCCCTGTAGGAGCGGC
>NZ_DFUE01000031.1 GCF_002379585.1 Pseudomonas sp. UBA4194 | reverse complement strand
CTGTGGCCAGCGCCCAGCCTGCGGCGCCACACGCCGCAGTGCCAGCCGGCCGGGCGATCCGCAATGTCGACTTCCAGCGGGGCGAGTTGGGTGAGGGCAATGTGATCATCGACCTCAGCGATCCCACCATCAGCCCGGATATTTCCGAGCAGGGCGGCAAGATCACCCTCAACTTCGCCAGGACCCAGCTGCCCGAGAAGCTGCGCGTGCGCCTGGACGTCAAGGACTTCGCCACACCTGTGCAATTCGTCAATTCGGCGGCCAGCAGCACGGGCAGCACCGTCACCATCGAGCCCAGTGGCACCTTCGATTACTCCTCCTATCAGACCGAGAATCGCCTGACCATCAGCGTCCGGCCACTGACCAACGAGGACGTCGCCCGGCGTAACGTCGAACGCAACGTGTACAACGGCGAGAAGCTCTCGCTGAACTTCCAGGACATCGACGTGCGCTCGGTGCTGCAACTGATCGCCGACTTCACCAACCTCAACCTGGTGGCCAGTGACACGGTCCAGGGCGGTATCACCCTGCGCCTGCAGAATGTGCCCTGGGATCAGGCACTGGATCTGGTCCTCAAGACCAAGGGCCTGGACAAGCGCAAGGTCGGCAACGTGTTGCTGGTGGCCCCGGCCGACGAGATCGCGGCGCGCGAGCGTCAGGAGCTGGAGTCCCAGCGTCAGATTCAGGAGTTGGCGCCGCTGCGTCGCGAATTGATGCAGGTCAACTACGCCAAGGCGGCGGACATCGCCAAACTGTTCCAGTCGGTCACCAAGGGTGAGAACGTCGAGACCGAGCGCGGCTCGATCACCGTCGACGAGCGGACCAACAACATCATTGCCTACCAGACCCAAGACCGCCTGGACGAGCTGCGCCGTATCGTCACCCAGCTGGACATCCCGGTGCGCCAGGTGATGATCGAGGCGCGCATCGTCGAAGCCAACGTGGGCTACAACAAGGCGCTGGGCGTGCGCTGGGGCGGCTCGACCAACCTCAGCGGGAAACACAACTGGACCGCCTACGGCCTGGACGACAACGGCGACGAGGCCGGCAATACCGGCGGCGATGTCGGCTCCAACACGCCGTTCATCGACCTGGGTGCCGCCGACGCGACCTCCGGGATCGGCCTGGGCTTCGTCACCAACAACGTCCTGCTGGACCTTGAACTCAGCGCGATGGAAAGCACCGGCAATGGCGAGATCGTCTCCCAGCCCAAGGTGGTGACCTCGGACAAGGAGACCGCGAAGATCCTCAAAGGTACCGAGGTGCCTTATCAGGAGGCCAGCTCCAGTGGCGCCACCACGGTGTCGTTCAAGGAGGCCTCGCTGTCGCTGGAAGTCACGCCGCAGATCACCCCAGACAGCCGCATCATCATGGAAGTGAAGGTGACCAAGGATGAGCCGGACTACCTCAATGCGGTGCTGGGCGTACCGCCGATCAGCAAGAACGAGGTCAACGCCAAGGTGTTGGTCAACGACGGTGAAACCATCGTGATCGGTGGGGTTTTCTCCAACACGCAAAGTAAAACCGTGGATAAGGTGCCATTTTTGGGCGATGTGCCGTATGTTGGCCGCCTTTTCCGTCGGGATGTCGTGTCGGAAGCCAAATCCGAGCTGCTGGTATTCTTGACTCCGCGTATCATGAATAACCAGGCGATTGCTGTGAGTCGTTGATTCTGTGCGAAATTTGATACTTGTTGGGCCAATGGGTGCTGGCAAAAGCACCATTGGCAGATTGCTGGCCAAAGAGCTTCGGTTGCCGTTCAAGGATTCCGACAAGGAAATCGAGACCCGTACCGGAGCGAACATCCCGTGGATCTTCGACAAGGAAGGCGAGGCCGGCTTTCGCGAGCGTGAAGCGGCCATGCTCGCCGAACTCTGCGAGTACGACGGGCTGGTGCTGGCGACCGGCGGCGGTGCAGTGATGCGCGATGAGAATCGCCAGGCCCTGCATGCCGGCGGGCGCGTGGTCTACCTGCACGCTTCGGTCGAACAACAGGTGGGCCGTACCGCCCGTGATCGCAACCGGCCGCTATTGCGCACCGCCGACCCGGAAGGCACCCTGCGTGCCCTGCTGGCGATTCGCGACCCGCTGTACCGGGAAATCGCCGACCTGGTGGTGGAAACCGACGAGCGCCCACCGCGCATGGTGGTGCTGGACATTCTCGAGCGCCTGCAGCGGCTACCGCCGCGCTGAGGCGCCTGAACCTCTTCCAATAAAAGTGTGGGAACACATGCAGACACTCAAGGTCGACCTCGGTGAGCGCAGCTACCCGATCTACATCGGTGAAGGGCTGCTCGACCAGGCCCAACTGCTGGCGCCGCATATTGCTGGACGCAAAGTGGCCGTGGTCTCCAACGTCACCGTTGCGCCGCTGTACCTGGAACGCCTGACCACCACGTTGGGGGCCTATTCGGTGGTCCCCGTGGTCCTGCCGGACGGCGAAGCCTTCAAGAATTGGGAAACCCTGCAGACCATCTTCGACGCCATGCTCACCGCGCGCCTGGATCGTCGGGTCACGGTGATCGCTCTGGGCGGCGGGGTGATCGGCGACATGGCCGGGTTCGCCGCCGCCTGCTATCAGCGCGGCGTGGATTTCATCCAGGTGCCGACCACCTTGCTGTCCCAGGTCGACTCGTCGGTGGGCGGCAAGACGGGCATCAACCACCCGCTGGGCAAGAACATGGTCGGCGCGTTCTATCAGCCCAACGCGGTACTGATCGACACGACCACCCTGGCTACTCTGCCATCGCGGGAGCTGTCGGCGGGTCTGGCCGAAGTGATCAAGTACGGTTTCATCTGCGACGAACCCTTCCTTGGCTGGCTGGAAGACAATGTCGAGGCCTTGCGCGCGGTCGACCAGGCGGCGCTGACCGAGGCCATTCGTCGCTCATGCGCGGCCAAGGCCCGTGTGGTCGGTGCCGACGAGCGCGAGTCCGGGGTGCGTGCGACGCTGAATCTGGGCCATACTTTCGGCCACGCCATCGAGACCCATATGGGGTATGGTGTCTGGCTTCATGGCGAGGCCGTCGGGGCTGGCACGGTGATGGCGCTGGAAATGTCCATGCGTCTGGGCTGGATAACCGAGGCCGAGCGCGATCGTGGCATTCGTCTGTTGCAGCGCGCCGGATTGCCGGTGGTGCCGCCGGCAGAAATGACCCCGGCCGACTTCCTCGAGCACATGGCGATCGACAAGAAAGTGCTGGATGGCAGTCTACGCCTGGTGCTGCTGCGCGGCATGGGCGAAGCGGTGATCACCGCCGACTACCCGCAGCAGGTGCTGCAGGCGACCCTGGAAGCGGATTACCGCGCCATCGTCGCAGGGCTGGAGGCTCGAGTGGCTACACCTCGGTCCCTGTAGGAGCGGCGTGCAGCCGCGAAGGCGTCGGCATGACTGCCGGTTGTCTTTCGCCTGGTATGACGCCTTCGCGGCTTCACGCCGCTCCTACGGGCAAAGCGCGTCACGCTGGCCTGTGTTTCCAGCAACCAATCAACGATCCACCTTTGTTCTACGAGAGTTCGATGACAAGTCTGCATGCCGATGAGGCCTTTCTCGGCCACTACCAATTGGATCATGACCCCTTCGCGGCGAGGGTGCCTGGCTTCAAATTCTTCCCGGCCCAGCGCAAGCCGGTACTGGGCCAGTTGCACCATCTGGCACGCTACAGCCAGCTGTTGCTGGTGGTCACCGGCCCCCATGGCAGCGGCAAGACCCTGCTGCGCCAGGCACTGGTCGCGAGCACCAACAAGCAGTCGGTGCAAAGTATCGTGGTGTCGGCCCGTGGCGCCGGCGATGCTGCCAGCGTGCTCAGCCAGGTCGCCCAGTCCCTGGGTCTCAATACCCTGGAAGTGCCGGCGATGCTGGCGCAGATCGTCCAGCTGGGGCTGACCGGCCAGGAAGTCTACCTGCTGGTGGACGACGCGGAACAACTCGATGAATCCGCAATCGAAGCCCTGCTGGCGTTGGCGGCGGGCACCCCGGAAGGGCGCCCTCACGTGTTTCTGTTCGGCGAGCCTTCGCTGATCGCCGGCCTCGAGCCGTTCAGTGCCGGACAGGAACTGTTCCATGTGATCGAGCTGCAGCCGTACAGTCTCGAGGAAACCCGCGAGTACCTGGCACTGCGCCTGGAAGGGGCAGGTCAAGGGATTCAATTGCTTACCAATGATCAGATCGCCGATATCCACGAGAATTCGGATGGCTGGCCTGGCACCATCAACCAGGTTGCCCGTGATGCACTGATCGAGGCCATGATCGCAAGCCGCTCAGCGGTGAAGCGTCCTGCTATGGGGTTCAAAATGCCTAAGAAACACGTACTGGCTATCTCTGCCGTCGTTGTCGTCGCCGTCGCTGCTGCCTGGCTCATGCCCAGCCGCAACGCCAAGACGCCCACCGCTCCCGAGCAGGCGCAACTGCCGTTGGGGCAGGGCCAGCCTGGGGCGGCGCAATCGAACAACGGCAATCCGTCGGTGGAGTTCAACAACAGCAACCAGCCGGTGCCGCTGCCGATGAATGGCGCGCAACAGCCAGTGATGCGCGGCCCGCTGGCCGAGTCCACCGGCATGGGTGATGGCGAGGAAAGTGGCCCGGCGGTGAATACCGCGCCGCAGCCGCCTACCGTTACCACCACCGCACCCCCTGCCGGTGTTCCTGCGGGCCCGGCGGCCACGCCTGTGCCTACACCTGCTCAAGCCCGGCCGGTGGCTCCGGTAGCAACCGCCAAACCAGCGCCCTCCCAGCCGGCAGTGGCCGCCAAGCCTACCCCGGCACCGACCCAGGCGGCGGCTGCCAAGCCAGCGCCAGCCGGCAAGCCTGCCGCCGGTAGCGGCTGGTATGCGGGTCAATCGCCGAGCAACTACGTGGTACAGATTCTGGGCACCAGCAATGAAGGGGCTGCCCAGGCCTATGTAAAAGAGCAGGGCGGCGAGTTCCGCTACTTCAAGAAAACCCTGCAAGGCAAGCCGCTGTACGTGATCACCTATGGCAGCTTTGCCAGCCGTGATGCCGCCGTGGCCGCCATCAAGAACTTGCCAGCCAAGGTCCAGGCTGGTAAACCTTGGCCACGTACTGTCGCCAGCGTCCAACAGGACCTCGCCACAGCCCGCTGATTGTCGGGCGGCAACTATCCCCGCCGCCCCACCTCTGGCGATACCTGATGCAAAGCCTGCCGCGTGATGCGCGGCAGGCTTTGGTGTCTCTGCAAGGCGTCCCCTGCGCCCGCGCGAGGTGCCCGGCCTAGCGGTCGATGCGCAGCGCTCTGGCGTGGCCCTTGCAGCAGTTCGGGCTTGCACGTCCGGGCATCAGGTCTCACACTCCTGCGAACGTTGCTACCACAACAACTCGCTGAAAAAGGTTCACATTTGCGACATTTGATTTATTCATTTCGTCGCCAAATTTGTGAGCTTTCGTTTCGCTGTGTACAATGACTTCCCTTTTGCCCCCGCAAAGCCGGCGAACGTTCGGCGCGTGTGGTAACTAGTTGAATTGAAAAGAAATTTGCCTCGGTGAGAGGCAGCCTGGTGAGAAAGTGTCTATGAAAACAGGTCTGTACCATCCCGATGAATTCAAGGATAACTGCGGTTTTGGCCTGATTGCCCACATGTCGGGCGAGCCCAGCCATAACCTCCTGCAAACGGCCATCGAGGCCCTGACCTGCATGACCCACCGCGGTGGGATCAACGCCGACGGCAAGACCGGCGACGGCTGCGGCTTGCTGATTCAAAAGCCCGACCTGTTCCTGCGCGCCGTGGCCAAGGAACACTTCGGCAACGAACTGCCCAAGCAGTACGCGGTAGGCATGGTGTTCTTCAACCAGGACCCCGTGCGCGCCCAGGCTGCCCGCGACAACATGAATCGCGAAATCGAAGCCGCCGGCCTGCAGTTGGTCGGCTGGCGCGACGTGCCGATCGACACCCGCGTACTGGGCCGTCTGGCGCTGGAGCGCCTGCCCAAGATCCAGCAGGTGTTCGTCGGCGGTGAAGGCCTGAGCGATCAGCAGTTCGCCATCAAGCTGTTCAGCGCCCGTCGTCGCTCGTCGGTGGCCAACGCTGCGGACAGCGACCACTACATCTGCAGCTTCTCGCACAAGACCATCATCTATAAGGGTCTGATGATGCCGGCCGACCTCACGGCCTTCTATCCAGACCTGAGCGACGAGCGCCTGCAGACCGCTATCTGCGTGTTCCACCAGCGCTTCTCCACCAATACCCTGCCGAAGTGGCCGCTGGCTCAGCCCTTCCGCTTTCTTGCCCACAACGGCGAGATCAACACCATCACCGGCAACCGCAACTGGGCCCAGGCCCGGCGCACCAAGTTCGCCAACGATCTGATCCCGGACCTGGAAGAACTGGGTCCGCTGGTCAACCGCGTCGGCTCCGACTCCTCCAGCATGGACAACATGCTCGAGCTGATGGTGACCGGTGGCATCGACCTGTTCCGCGGCGTGCGCATGCTGATTCCGCCTGCATGGCAGAACGTCGAAACCATGGACCCCGACCTGCGGGCTTTCTATGAGTACAACTCCATGCACATGGAGCCATGGGACGGCCCAGCCGGCGTGGTCATGACCGACGGCCGCCATGCCGTGTGCCTGCTCGACCGCAACGGCCTGCGTCCGGCGCGCTGGGTCACCACCAAGAACGGCTACATCACCCTGGCGTCGGAAATCGGCGTGTGGAACTACCAGCCCGAAGACGTCATCGCCAAGGGGCGTGTCGGCCCTGGCCAGATCCTCGCCGTGGACACCGAAACCGGCCAGGTTCTGCACACCGACGACATCGACAACCGTCTGAAGTCGCGCCACCCCTACAAGCAGTGGCTGCGCAAGAGTGCGCTGCGTATCCAGTCGACCATGGAAGACAACGACCATGGTTCGGCCTTCTACAACAGCGACCAGCTCAAGCAGTACATGAAGATGTACCAGGTCACCTTCGAGGAGCGCGATCAGGTGCTGCGCCCGCTGGGTGAGCAGGGCCAGGAAGCCGTGGGTTCCATGGGTGACGACACGCCGATGGCCGTGCTGTCGCGCCGCGTGCGCACGCCCTACGATTACTTCCGTCAGCAGTTCGCGCAGGTGACCAACCCGCCGATCGACCCGCTGCGCGAAGCCATCGTGATGTCCCTGGAAATCTGCCTGGGTGCTGAGCGCAACATCTTCCAGGAGTCCCCGGAGCACGCTTCGCGGGTCATCCTCAGTTCGCCGGTGATCTCCCCAGCCAAGTGGCGTTCCTTGATGAACCTGGATCGCCCCGGTTTCGATCGCCAGATCATCGACCTGAACTACGATGAAGCCACCGGCCTTGAAGCCGCCGTGCGCAACATCGCCGACCAGGCCGAAGAGGCCGTGCGCGCCGGGCGTACCTTGCTGGTGCTCAGCGACCGTCACATCGCGCCGGGCAAACTGCCGGTGCACGCCTCGCTGGCCACCGGTGCCGTACACCACCGCCTGACCGAAAAAGGCCTGCGTTGCGACAGCAACATTCTGGTGGAAACCGCTACTGCGCGGGATCCGCACCACTTCGCCGTGCTCATCGGCTTCGGTGCCTCGGCGGTCTATCCGTTCCTGGCCTACGAAGTGCTGGGCGACCTGATCCGTACCGGGGAAGTGCTGGGCGACCTCTATGAGGTGTTCAAGAACTACCGCAAGGGCATCACCAAGGGCCTGCTCAAGATTCTCTCGAAGATGGGCATCTCCACCGTGGCCTCGTACCGCGGTGCCCAGCTGTTCGAGGCCATCGGCCTGTCCGAGGAAGTCTGCGAGCTGAGCTTCCGTGGCGTGCCGAGCCGCATCAAGGGCGCCCACTTCGTCGATCTGGAAGCCGAGCAGAAAGCCCTCGCCGCCGAAGCCTGGAGCCCGCGCAAGCCGATCCAGCAAGGCGGCCTGCTGAAGTTCGTGTACGGCGGTGAATACCACGCCTACAACCCCGATGTGGTCAACACCCTGCAAGCGGCCGTGCAACAGGGCGACTACAGCAAGTTCAAGGAATACACCGCGATCGTCGACAACCGTCCGGTGTCGATGATTCGCGACCTGCTCAAGGTCAAGACGCTCGACGAGCCGTTGGCGATGGATCAGGTCGAGCCGCTGCAGGCCATTCTCAAGCGCTTCGACTCGGCCGGTATCTCCCTGGGCGCTTTGTCGCCCGAGGCCCACGAAGCGCTGGCCGAAGCCATGAACCGCCTGGGCGCGCGTTCCAACTCCGGTGAAGGCGGCGAAGATCCGTCGCGCTACGGCACTGTGCGCAGCTCCAAGATCAAGCAGATCGCCACAGGCCGGTTCGGGGTCACCCCCGAGTACCTGGTCAACGCCGAGGTGTTGCAGATCAAGGTGGCCCAGGGCGCCAAGCCTGGCGAAGGCGGGCAGTTGCCGGGCGGCAAGGTCAACGGCCTGATCGCCAAGCTGCGCTATGCCGTGCCGGGTGTGACCCTGATCTCGCCACCGCCGCACCACGACATCTATTCGATCGAGGACTTGTCGCAGCTGATCTTCGACCTCAAGCAGGTCAACCCGGATGCGCTGGTTTCGGTGAAGCTGGTGGCCGAAGCGGGCGTGGGCACCATTGCCGCCGGTGTGGCCAAGGCCTATGCCGACCTGATCACCATCTCCGGCTACGACGGTGGTACCGGTGCTTCGCCCCTGAGCTCGATCAAGTACGCCGGTGCGCCGTGGGAACTGGGCCTGGCAGAAACCCACCAGACCCTGCGCGGCAACGATTTGCGCGGCAAGGTGCGGGTACAGACCGACGGCGGCCTGAAGACCGGCCTGGACGTGATCAAGGCCGCTATCCTGGGCGCCGAAAGCTTCGGCTTCGGCACCGCGCCGATGATCGCGCTGGGCTGCAAATACCTGCGCATCTGCCACCTGAACAACTGCGCTACCGGTGTGGCCACGCAGAACGAAAAACTGCGCAAGGATCACTACATCGGCACCGTCGACATGGTGATCAACTTCTTCACCTATGTCGCCGAAGAAACCCGCGAATGGTTGGCCAAGCTGGGCGTGCGCAGCCTGGGCGAGCTGATCGGGCGCACTGACCTGCTGGAAATGCTGCCGGGTGAAACCGACAAGCAGGCCCATCTGGACCTGACCCCGCTGCTGGGCAGCGATCACATTCCGGCCGACAAGCCGCAGTTCTGCGAAGTGGACCGCAATCCGCCGTTCGACAAGGGCCTGCTGGCCGAGAAGATGGTGGAAATGGCCTTGCCGGCGATCCAGGCCAAGTCCGGCGGCGAATTCGAACTGGACATCTGCAACTGCGACCGTTCCATCGGCGCGCGGATTTCCGGTGAGATCGCCAAGCTGCACGGCAACCAGGGCATGAACGGCGCGCCGCTGACCTTCCGCTTCAAAGGCACCGCCGGGCAGAGCTTCGGCGTGTGGAACGCCGGTGGCCTGAACATGTACCTGGAAGGCGACGCCAACGACTACGTCGGCAAGGGCATGACCGCCGGCAAGCTGGTGATCGTGCCGCCCAAGGGCAGCCCGTTCAAGACCCAGGACAGCGCCATCATCGGCAACACCTGCCTGTACGGCGCTACCGGCGGCAAGCTGTTTGCCGCTGGTACCGCAGGCGAGCGTTTCGCTGTGCGCAACTCCGGTGCCCACACCATCGTCGAAGGCACCGGCGATCACTGCTGTGAATACATGACAGGCGGTTTCGTCTGCGTGCTCGGCAAGACCGGCTACAACTTTGGCTCCGGCATGACCGGTGGGTTCGCCTACGTGCTCGACCAGGACAACAGCTTCGTTGACCGGGTCAACCACGAACTGGTGGAAATCCAGCGCATCAGCGGTGAAGCCATGGAAGCCTATCGCAGCCACCTAGAGCGCGTGCTCGCCGAGTACGTGGCAGAAACCGACAGCGAGTGGGGCCGCAACGTCTGGGAAAACCTGGACGACTACCTGCGCCGCTTCTGGCTGGTCAAGCCCAAGGCTGCGAACTTGAAGTCCTTGCTGTCCAGCACCCGTGCCAACCCGCAGTGATATGCGCCTGAAGAGTTTGATGAGGTTTTAACAATGGCTGAACGTCTGAGTAATGACTTCCAGTTCATCGAGGTCGGGCGCAAAGATCCGAAGAAGAAACTGTTGCGTCAACGCAAGAAAGAGTTCGTGGAAATCTACGAACCCTTCAAACCCGCGCAGTCGGCCGATCAGGCCCACCGCTGCCTTGGTTGTGGCAACCCGTACTGCGAATGGAAGTGCCCGGTGCACAACTTCATTCCCAACTGGTTGAAGCTGGTGGCCGAGGGCAACATCCTGGCCGCCGCCGAGCTGTCGCACCAGACCAACACCCTGCCGGAAGTGTGCGGCCGGGTGTGCCCGCAGGATCGTCTGTGCGAGGGTGCCTGCACCCTCAACGACGGTTTCGGTGCGGTGACCATCGGTTCGGTGGAGAAGTACATCACCGACACGGCCTTCGCCATGGGTTGGCGGCCGGACATGTCCAAGGTCAAGCCGACCGGCAAGCGCGTCGCCATCATCGGCGCGGGCCCTGCCGGGCTGGGCTGTGCCGACGTGCTGGTGCGCGGCGGCGTGACCCCGGTGGTGTTCGACAAGAACCCGGAAATTGGTGGTCTGCTGACCTTCGGCATTCCCGAGTTCAAGCTGGAGAAGAGCGTGCTGAGCAATCGCCGCGAAGTGTTCACCGGCATGGGCATCGAGTTCCGCCTGAACACCGAGGTGGGCAAGGACATCAGCGTCGAGCAGTTGCTGCAGGAATACGATGCCGTGTTCATGGGCATGGGCACCTACACCTACATGAAGGGTGGCTTCCCGGGCGAAGACCTGCCGGGCGTGCACGATGCCCTGGATTTCCTGATCGCCAACGTCAATCGCAACCTGGGCTTTGAAAAGTCGCCGGAAGATTTCGTCGACATGAAAGGCAAGAAAGTGGTGGTACTGGGCGGTGGCGACACGGCGATGGACTGTAACCGCACGTCCATTCGCCAGGGCGCCAAGGCTGTAACCTGCGCCTACCGTCGTGACGAAGCGAACATGCCAGGCTCGCGCAAAGAGGTGAAGAACGCCAAGGAAGAGGGTGTAAGGTTCCTCTACAACCGTCAGCCGATCGCTATCGTGGGTGAGGACAAGGTCGAAGGTGTGAAGGTGGTCGAGACCCGTCTCGGCGAGCCGGATGCCCGTGGCCGTCGCAGCCCCGAGCCGATTCCGGGTTCCGAAGAGATCATTCCGGCCGACGCCGTGGTCATCGCCTTTGGTTTCCGCCCGAGCCCGGCCTCGTGGTTCGAGCAGCACAGCATCCAGACCGACAGCCAGGGCCGGGTAGTGGCCCCTGAGCAGGGCAAGTTCAAGCACCAGACCAGCAATCCGAAGATCTTTGCCGGTGGCGACATGGTGCGTGGCTCTGACCTGGTGGTGACGGCAATCTTCGAGGGGCGCAACGCTGCCGAGGGGATTCTGGACTATCTGGAGGTTTGATAATCCGCGGTGAATGGTCCCCTCACCCCACCATCACCC
>NZ_DFUE01000018.1:84445-88575 GCF_002379585.1 Pseudomonas sp. UBA4194 | reverse complement strand
GCCGCCCCGACCGCCGCCGAGAAGCCAGCCGCCGCGCCCGCCGCTGCGGCCGGTGCCAAGGTTCACGCAGGCCCGGCAGTACGTCAGCTGGCCCGCGAGTTCGGCGTCGAGCTGAGCGCCGTGAGCCCGACCGGCCCGCACGGTCGTATCCTCAAGGAAGATGTGCAGGTGTACGTCAAGGCCGAGCTGCAGAAGGCCAAGACCGCACCGGCCGCGGCCGCAGGCGCCACCGGTGGCGCGGGCATTCCGCCGATTCCGGTGGTGGACTTCAGCCGCTTCGGTGAAATCGAAGAAGTGCCGATGACCCGCCTGATGCAGGCCGGTGCCAGCAACCTGCACCGCAGCTGGCTGAACGTGCCGCACGTGACCCAGTTCGACCAGGCCGATATCACCGAGCTTGAGGCGTTCCGCGTCGCCCAGAAAGCCGTGGCAGAAAAGGCCGGCGTCAAGCTGACCGTGCTGCCACTGCTGCTCAAGGCCTGCGCGCACCTGCTCAAGGAGCTGCCGGACTTCAACGCCTCGCTGGCGCCGAGCGGCAAGGCGATCATTCGCAAGAAGTACGTCAACGTCGGCTTCGCGGTGGACACTCCTGATGGCCTGCTGGTGCCGGTGATCAAGAACGTCGACCAGAAGAGCCTGCTGCAACTGGCGGCCGAAGCTGCGGCCCTGGCTGAAAAAGCCCGGACCAAGAAGCTCTCGGCGGACGACATGCAAGGCGCCTGCTTCACCATCTCCAGCCTCGGCCACATTGGCGGCACCGGCTTCACGCCGATCGTCAACGCGCCGGAAGTGGCGATCCTGGGTGTCTCCAAGGCCACCATCCAGCCGGTGTGGGATGGCAAAGCCTTCCAGCCCAAGCTGATGCTGCCGCTGTCGTTGTCCTACGATCACCGCGTGATCAATGGCGCTGCGGCTGCACGCTTCACCAAGCGTCTGGGTGAATTGCTGACCGATATCCGCACCATGCTGCTGTAACGCATGCGTCGGTAAGAAAACCCACCGCAAGGTGGGTTTTTTTTGCCCGCCGTTTGCCCGCGCGGTTCGGGCAATGGTTGCCACGTACCGCGACAGACCCTCGCGCCTGGGGGCTGGAACAAGCGGGCCAGCCCCCCAATTCTCGCTACGACAGCGCCCTTTTCCCTGTAAAAACAGCCATTTTTGGGATCCAATTCAAGGAATTTCGTACTTTGCCGACAACATGGAAGCACAGAGCCACTGTATCGCTTGTCAGTCCGAGCGCCATGATGCAACCTTGCCAGTAGCGCCAGCCGGCACCCCCGTCTAGCGCGCGCGATCAGCACTCTTGAAGCGAGTTCTTCTCAATGAAAAGCCAACCGGATGCCGCCAACCGCATGGTGGCCGAGGTAGTGACGCAATTACCGGTGCCCTCGCGCCTCGGTATGCTGCGTTTCGAGCGGCTTAATGAGGCGAACTGGGCGCTGCTGTTCCTTGACCCCGCATGCGAACGCGCCTTTGGCCTGCCGGCGGCCGAGCTGTGTGCCCTGATCGGCTCGCCCTACGCGAGCCTGATGGAACCCGAAGCCCGTTATCGGCTGCACGATGCCATTCAGGAACAGATCGCCAGCAAACCCAATTACCTGGTCCGCTACACCCTGCACACCGCCCACGGCCCCCTGCGCCTGATGGAGTTGGGCGAGCTGTTTCGTCAGCACAATCGTCAGCTGTTGCGCGGTTATCTGCTGGTGGTCGACGAGGCATTCGAAAGCGATGCCGCTTTCGCCGCCGCCGACCTGGAAAGCCAGAACAGCCGTCTGCAAATGGCCTTGGAGCTCAACCAATTGGCCCAGCAGGAACAGTTGCAGCACCTTGAGCGGGTCAGCGCCCAGCAGGCCTTGATCCTGAGCCTGGCGCGCCAGCGCTACACCACCAACAATCCATTGCTCGAAGCCGCCGAACTGATCACCCGCAATGCCTGCGAGATCTACGGCATCGACTGCGCCAGCCTGTGGAACCTGGAAGGCCAGCGACTGGAGCCGGTCACGGCCTACTATCGCAGCAACGGCACCCATCACCGCGCCGAAGCCATCGACGTCAGCCAGTACCCCGATTACCTGGCCGCCCTGCATGCCAGCCGTGCCATCGATGCCACCAGTATCGCCAACGACCCGCGCACTCGGGAGATGGCTGGGGTACTCAGCGCCCGCGATATCCATGCCATGCTCGATGCCAGTATTCGCGTCGACGGCCAGGTGGTGGGCGTGCTGTGCCTGGAACAGAGCAGCTCGCCGCGGCTGTGGCAGTCCGATGAAATCGCTTTTGCCGGGGAATTGGCCGACCAGTTCGCCCAGGTCATCAACAACTACAACCGGCGCGCCGCCACCAGCGCGCTGAACCTGTTCCAACGCGCCGTGGAACAGAGCGCCAACGCCTTTCTGCTGGTCAATTGCGACGGCGTGGTGGAGTACGTGAACCCCAGTTTCACCGCCATCACCCAATACAGCACCGACGAGGTCCATGGCCGGCAGTTGTCCGAACTGCCGGCACTGGAAAACCTCAGCGAGATGCTCTTCGATGCGCCGTCCAGCCTGGCCAACAGCAACAGCTGGCAAGGCGAATTCAAGAGCCGGCGCAAGAACCTGGAACCCTACTGGGGGCAGCTGTCGATTTCCAAGGTGTTCGGCGACGACCGCGAGCTGACCCACTACATCGGCATCTACGAAGACATCACCCAGAGCAAGCTGGCGCAGCAGCGCATCGAGCGCCTGGCGTACACCGACAACCTCACCAGCCTGGGCAACCGCCCGGCGTTCATTCGCAACCTGGACGAGCGCTTCGCCCGTGACAGCGACACGCCGATCAGCCTGCTGCTGGTGGACATCGACAACTTCAAGCGGATCAACGACAGCCTCGGCCATCAGACCGGCGACAAGTTGCTGGTCAGCCTGGCGCGTCGCCTGCGCAACAGCCTGAACCCCAGCGGCACCCTGGCACGCTTCGCCAGTAACGAATTTGCCGTGTTGCTCGATGACACTGACCTGGAAGCCGGCCAGCTGATCGCCAACCAGGTGCTCAAGACCCTCGACAAACCGATGTTCGTCGACAATCAGTTGATCAACGTCACCGGCTCCGTGGGCCTGGCCTGCGCGCCGGTGCATGGGGGCGATCCGCAGACGCTGATGAAGAACGCCGGCCTCGCTCTGCACAAGGCCAAGGCCAACGGCAAGCATCAGGTGCAGGTGTTCACCGAGGCGTTGAACGCCGAGGCCAGTTACAAGCTGTTCGTGGAGAACAACCTGCGCCGCGCCTTGACCCAGAACGAGCTGGAGGTGTTCTACCAGCCCAAGCTGTGCCTCAAGACCGGGCGCTTGTTGGGGATGGAGGCGTTGTTGCGCTGGAACCATCCGGAGAAGGGCATGATTCGCCCGGACCAGTTCATCAGCGTGGCCGAGGAAACCGGCCTGATCATCCCCATCGGCAAATGGATCGCGCGCCAGGCCTGCCGCATGAGCAAGGCGCTGACCGCTGCGGGGCTGGGCCGCCTGCAAGTGGCCATCAACCTGTCGCCCAAGCAGTTTTCCGACCCGGACCTGGTGTCTTCCATCGCGACCATTTTGCAGGAAGAGGATCTGGAGGCGCCGCTGCTGGAGCTGGAACTCACGGAAGGCTTGCTGCTCGAGGCCACCGAAGACACCCGCCAGCAGTTGGACCAACTGAAGAAGCTGGGCCTGACCCTGGCCATGGACGATTTCGGCACCGGTTATTCGTCGCTGAGCTACCTGAAGAAATTCCCGATCGACATCATCAAGATCGATCGCAGCTTCATTCATGAAATTCCGGACAACCAGGATGACATGGAGATCACGTCGGCGGTGATTGCCATGGCACACAACCTCAAGCTCAAGGTGGTGGCCGAAGGCATCGAGACACCGGCGCAGCTGGCGTTCCTGCGCCGCCAACACTGCGACGTGGGCCAGGGCTACCTGTTCGACCGCCCCATCCCCGGCGCCGACCTCATCCAGCGCCTGAAACGCTACCCCCGCGGCCCTGTGGCCTGATCAACTCGCCCTCCCCCGGTCCTGTGGCCTGATCGACCAACGCGCCCCCCCTGCCCCCGTGGCCTGATCAACCCGCGCCCCCCTGCCCCCGTGGCCCGGTCAACCCGTGCGCGC
>NZ_DFUE01000018.1:3018-84346 GCF_002379585.1 Pseudomonas sp. UBA4194 | reverse complement strand
CGGCTGTACGCCGCGCCTACAAGGGGGGTGTCCGTGCCTGCTCTACTCTGCGATCAGCCAATCCATCTTCCAGCTGCCTTGGCTCTGCCCCAGAAGATTGGCCAGCCAGGGCAACAAGGTGCGCAACTCTTCTTCCAAGCCCCACGGCGGATTGGCAATCGCCAGGCCCGAGCCGTTCAGGCTCTGCGGTTTGTTCAGCGGGTGCACCAGCAGCTCCACGCGCAGCAGTTTGGGCGCGCCCGTGCTGGTCAATTCCTGATAGAAACGCTTGAGCGCGCGCTCGTCATCCTTGATCGGGTACCAGATGGTCGCCACCGTCTGGCGCATGCGGCCAATGGTTTCCTTCATGGCCGTGGCGCAACGCTTGAGTTCGTCGAGCTGTTCGAACGGTGGGTCGATCAACATCACCGCGCGCTTCTCCTGCACCGGCAGCAGGGCGCGGGGGACATGCCAGCCTTCGCCCAGGTGCACGGCAACCCGCGGGTCCTTCTTCATGTTCTCTTTGAGCAGCTGGCCGTCTTCGGGGTGCTTCTCGTTGAGCAGCACGCGGTCCTGCTGGCGCATCAGGCGGCGGGCCAACTCGGGAGAGCCTGGGTAATAGCGCAGCTCGCCGTCGGCGTTGAGGCGGTTGATGACCTTGACGTAATCGTCGGTCAGGGCCGGGCGGTCGGTGGCTTGCCACAATCGCGCGATACCTTCCAGCCACTCGCCGGTGCGCGTGGCCTGGTCGCCGTGCAGGTCATACAGGCCCAGGCCGGCATGGGTGTCGAGGTAGGCGAACGGCTGCTCCTTGCGCGACATCAGCGCAACCAGCCGAGTGAGGACGATGTGTTTGAACACGTCGGCGTGGTTGCCGGCGTGGAACGCGTGACGATAGTTCATGAGGACTCCTGCAGAGGGGCGGGAGTTTAGCATTTGGCGGGGTGCTGCGGTGACCGGGCGGACGCCTACAGAGGGCGGGGCCTTTTGTAGGAGCGGCGTGAAGCCGCGAAGGCGTCGGCACATGCGGCGACAGGTCTGGATGTGTAGCGCCTGGGCGGGCCTCTTCGCGGCTGGACGCCGCTCCTACAGAGCCTTGGCGTGAAGCCGCGAAGGGGTCGGCACAGGTGGTGACGGGTCAGCCTATGGACATCAAGCTCGCATTACCCCCGGCCGCCGCGGTGTTCACGCTCAATGCCCGTTCGATCACCAGACGCTCCAGGGCGATCCCGGTTTCACCCTGGGACAACCCGTGCACGCCGACGATGGCGCCGCCGCGCTTGGCCACCTGCTCGCACACGGCCCGGAGTTGGTCGGAATCGCCGTGGTGCAGCACCGCGTCGAACGCCACCTCGTCCTTGTTCCACTCGGTCACCAGCTTGACCCGCGCCTGCACCTCCTTCGGCAACCGTGCGCGTACCGCCTTGCCCAGTTCGTTCTCCGGCAGCACTGCGCTGGAGCCCACGGCCATCACCGCCGCCAATTGCGCCAGCAGGTCGGCCTCCACCTCGGCCAGGCACAGCACATGCTCACGGGGCAGAATGGTGTAGCTGTTGCGCTCACCGGTGGGGCCATCGAGCAGACGCGTCACACCGCTTTGCGACTGGGCGGCAAACTCGCCGCACAGTTGCGCCAACTCGACCTGCTGATTGCTCGACGCCCATGCCTGCAACGCTTGCAACGGCTTGCTCATGGCATCACGCAGACGCACATCGGGGGCGACACCGGCATCGCTGCGCAGGAACGACTGGGCAATGGCATCGTTGGGGCGCGTCGACAGCAGACGGTACAGGTACAACGGGCCACCGGCTTTCGGACCAGTACCCGACAGGCCTTCGCCGCCGAAGGGCTGCACGCCCACCACGGCGCCAACGATGTTGCGGTTCACGTAGACGTTGCCGGCATTGACGTTGTCGATCACCTTGGCGATGGTCTCGTCGATGCGGGTATGCACGCCCAGGGTCAGACCGTAGCCAGAAGCATTGATCTGCGCGATCAAGGCGTCCAAGTCGCGGCGCTTGTAGCGCACCACGTGCAGCACCGGGCCAAAGATTTCCTTTTGCAGCTCGTCGAAGCTTTCCAGCTCGATCAGCGTCGGCATCACGAAGGTGCCACGCTTGATCTCGGCACTGTCGGCGATGGCCATCTGGTACACCTCGCGACCTTTGTCGCGCATGCCCTGGATATGCTTCTCGATGCCGGCCTTGGCTTCGGCGTCGATCACCGGGCCGATGTCCACGCTCAGGCGCTCGGGGTTACCCAGCCGCGCTTCGGCCATAGCCCCCTTGAGCATTTCGATCACGCGGTCGGCGGAATCTTCCTGCAGGCACAACACCCGCAGCGCCGAGCACCGCTGGCCAGCGGAGTCGAAGGCCGAGGACACCACGTCGATCACCACCTGCTCGGTCAGGGCCGAGGAGTCGACGATCATGGCGTTCTGGCCGCCGGTTTCGGCGATCAGCGGGATCGGCCGACCCTGGGCATCCAGGCGCCCGGCAATATTGCGCTGCAGCAGGCGCGCCACCTCGGTGGAACCGGTGAACATCACGCCCTTGACCCGCTCGTCGCCTACCAGCCGCGCACCCACGGTTTCACCGCGGCCCGGCAGCAGTTGCAGCACGCCCTCTGGAATACCGGCTTCGAGCAGCAGGCGCACTGCCTGAGCCGCCACCAACGGGGTTTGTTCGGCCGGCTTGGCCAGCACCGGGTTACCCGCGGCCAAGGCGGCGGCCACCTGACCGCTGAAAATCGCCAGGGGGAAATTCCACGGGCTGATACACACCACCGGGCCCAACGGGCGGTGGGCGTCGTTGCTGAAATCGTTGCGTGCCTGCACCGCGTAGTAGCGCAGGAAATCCACGGCTTCGCGCACTTCGGCGATGGCGTTGGCAAAGGTCTTGCCGGCTTCCCGGGCGAGCAGACCCATCAACGGCTGGATCTCGGCTTCCATCAGGTCGGCGGCGCGCTCCAGCACGGCGGCGCGTTCGGCAGGCGGGGTGGCCTGCCAGATCGGACCGTTGATCAACGCGCATTGAATGGCGTTGTCGACGTCTGCAACCGTGGCTTCTTGCACATGGCCCACCACGTCACGCAGGTCCGAGGGGTTGAGCACCGGCTGTGCCGGCTCGTTGCTGGGGTCGCAGCCGAGCATCGGCAACGCCTTCCAGTCGTTGTGCGCAGTGGCCAGCAGTGCCGAGGACAGCGACGCCAGGCGGTGCTCGTTGGCCAGGTCGATACCCGCCGAGTTGGCGCGGTCGCTGCCATACAGATCGCGGGGCAACGCAATGCGCGGATGCGGCAGGCCGAACTGGCCTTCCTGGGTGGCCATGCGCTCGATGGTGGACACCGGGTCCGCTACCAGTTCCTGAATGGAGATGGACTGGTCGGCGATACGGTTGACGAACGAGGTGTTCGCGCCGTTTTCCAGCAGGCGGCGCACCAGATAGGCCAGCAGGGTTTCATGGGTCCCCACCGGCGCGTAGACACGGCACGGACGGTTCAGCTTGCCATCGGCCACCTTGCCCACCACCTGCTCGTAAAGCGGCTCGCCCATGCCATGCAGGCACTGGAACTCGTACTGGCCAGGGTAATAGTTCTGCCCGGCGATGTGGTAGATGGCTGCCAGGGTGTGGGCGTTGTGGGTCGCGAACTGCGGGTAGATGACTTCGGGCACCGACAACAGCTTGCGCGCGCAGGCCACGTAGGAGACGTCGGTATAGACCTTGCGGGTGTACACCGGGTAACCCTCCAGGCCTTCGACCTGGGCGCGCTTGATCTCGCTGTCCCAGTAGGCGCCCTTGACCAGACGAATCATCAGGCGATGACGGCTGCGGCGGGCCAGATCGATGACGTAGTCGATCACATACGGGCAGCGCTTCTGGTAGGCCTGGATGACGAAGCCGATGCCGTTCCAACCCGTCAGCTGGGGCTCGAAGCACAGGCGTTCGAGCAGGTCCAGGGACAGCTCCAGGCGGTCGGCTTCCTCGGCGTCGATGTTCAGGCCAATGTCGTACTGCTTGGCCAGCAGGGTCAGGGACAGCAGGCGCGGGTAAAGCTCCTCCATCACGCGCTCGTACTGGGCGCGGCTGTAGCGCGGGTGCAAGGCCGACAGCTTGATCGAGATGCCTGGCCCCTCATAGATCCCGCGACCGTGGGAGGCCTTGCCGATCGAATGAATGGCCTGCTCGTAGGACGCCAGGTATTTCTGCGCATCGTGCTCGGTGAGGGCCGCCTCGCCGAGCATGTCGTAGGAGTAGCGAAAACCCTTGCTCTCGAACTTGCTGGCATTGGCCAGCGCTTCACCGATGGTTTCGCCGGTGACGAACTGTTCGCCCATCAAGCGCATGGCCATGTCCACGCCCTTGCGGATCATTGGCTCGCCGCTCTTGCCGATGATGCGGCTGAGCGACGACGACAGGCCCGATTCGTTATGGGTGGAGACCAGCTTGCCGGTCAGCAGCAGACCCCAGGTGGCGGCGTTGACGAACAACGAAGGGCTGTTGCCCAGGTGCGGCTGCCAGTTGCCGTTGCTGATCTTGTCACGGATCAGGGCGTCACGGGTGCCTTTGTCCGGGATGCGCAACAGCGCTTCGGCCAGGCACATCAGCGCCACGCCTTCCTGGGAGCTGAGGGAGAATTCCTGCAACAGGCCCTGTACGATGCCGGCACGGCCGCCGGCGCTCTTCTGGTTGCGCAGCTTTTCGGCGATGCGTGCGGCAAGCTTGTTGGTGGCCTCAGCCATGTCGGCCGGCAGGCGCGCCTGCTCCAGCAGCATCGGCACCACTTCAGGCTCGGGTCGGCGATAGGCCCCGGTGATGGCCGCGCGCAGCACCGATTGCGGCAGAATGCTCTCGGCAAACTCCAGGAAGCACTGATGAGCGTGGTCGGGCTGTACGTCACCCACATCGTCGCTGCCGTGGGCGCCCGCGGCACTGAGCTCGGTCAGGGTTGCACCACCCTCCAGCTTCTCCAGGTAATTGAAGATGGCCTGCTTGATCAACCAGTGCGGCGTCCGGTCGATGGACTGCGCGGCGGCCTTGAGGCGTTCGCGGGTCGGGTCGTCGAGCTTGACGCCCAGGGTGGTGGTAGCCATGTCTTGTCCTCATCAGGGCCACGGAAGCGTGGCAATAAAGCCGGCGGCAAGAGTAGCCGTGCTCTGTCATGGGTGCAACCAGGTGCAACCCGTTTGTTTCACAAATAGTCGACGGCCGGTCTGGGAGTGTTCGAAGTGGGTTGAATCTGCACAACGGCGGTGCGCGATTCCACGCAAAAAATGCAAGATGCTCCCATAGGGAGCACTTTGGCGGTGTTATGCCAGACGATGAGAAAGGTGCAACTTGCTTGCCAACGCGGTTGCGCCCGATGGGATTGGGTGCCCGTATCTAGGTAAGGGGTAGCGAACGCTCCCTTACCCGCTTCCGCCCTGCCTACACCGTCACATGGGTAAGGTTCTGCTCCGCCATGGCCTCCAGCAACCCTCGCAACGTCCAGAAGCGGCGCCCGTGCACCTTGTCCCATGACGGCCTCGATACCGAGTACCCGCCCAGTCGCTTGTCGACAGGGGTGCGATAGGTATTACCGTCACGGCTAAGGTGCACCACAACGCGCTGATCGCCGACCTTTTCCAGGTAGAAGCTGCCGGGGTGGATCAGTCGCGGCGTGGCCGGGCGCAATGCCGCAATGGGCGCGTCGAGTAGCGCGCGAGCTTGCGCGGCGAGCGCCTGATCTGCAGCGGACAGCGACGGTAGCGGCGACGCTTGGGATTGTCCGGCCGGCGGTACCTGGACTTCGAGCAGAAAATCAGCCTGCACCCGCCCTCTGTTGAACGACGTGTCCAGGCCTGGGTCGGGCCGCCACCGGGGTGGGATGCCGCCCTGGGGTTCAGCCATGCGCACGCCAATGGCCTTGTTCAGTTCGGCCAGGCCCAGGGTGCCAGCGTGTCGGTTGGAATGGCTGTTACCCACCAGCGCCACCCACTTGTGCTCCCCGCTGGCGCTCTGATGCGCCTGGATCACCTGGCTGGCCAGGTAGCTGAACATACGCTGCCGAGCGCCGACGCCTCGGTCCGCGACACCCTTGGAGTACCAACTGGCGGCACAGTCCAGACTCACCACCTGCAGCCCATGCTCGTTGGCAGCCACGATCACATTTTCAAAGGTGAACGGCTGGCCGGTATCGACCCTGTGGCCACGGTCGAGCATACGCAGATGCTGACGCAACGCCGGGGTCAGCACGCCCGTGTCATTGAGCACCTTGAGCTCGCTGGCCAGAAAATCCATGTGCAGGTGCTCGAAGTACAAGGTCTTGACCCCCTCGGCTTTGAGCGTGGCGAAGTTATCGATCAGAAAACGCTTGGAACTCGACGACGCATGGGCCTCGCCGATCACCAGGCCGTTGCTCTTCTGGTAGATCGCCGCGATCAGTTGGCCGTGGGTGGCATCCTCACTCAGCAACGGCATGTCGACACGCGGCTCGACCACCACGGTGCGCAGGTGCTCATCGGCATCCTGCAACAGCTGCTGGCGCTTGACGAAAAAGCGTCCCCTGGCCTGGTCGCCGGGCCGTACCGGGCCCAAGGTGCCCCCCCACTCGTCCAAGGTGTACTTGCCCGCCCGTGGCAGCAGATCAGCCATGATGGCGCGGTCTTCGCTGGCAATCAGGTACGGCGCCATCGGCGATTCATCGGCACCGCTGGCACTGCTGGCGCTGCCCGCGCGGGAACGCCCACCGGCACGTAACCCGGTATCCAGGTGTGTGCGGAACCGCCCGTCCGGGCCGCGGCGCACCGGATGCTCATGGCTGTTGGCAGACGTGCGGCGCAGCCGCAGGGTCAGCTCGCCGCCACGGCGAAACACCTCGTAGGCTTTGCCGTCCTGCCACAGGTACAGCTTGCCGTTGCGCATCCAGGTACCGGCATCCATACCCGTTTGAGGCGTGGCGCCGACCAGATCGATATCCACCCCGTGCCCGGCGAAGCCATCGACACGCACGAGCTTGTGGCCCACCGGCAACGCCGTCGGCTGCCTGGCCTGGCGCGGCTGCAGGGCACGTCGGGTAAGCCGGGCCGCGGCCATGCCCGGCACGAAGGACATCAGCGCAAAACCGAAATTGAGCTCCGCCGAAGCCATACGCCGCAGGCCCCCGGCCGTATCGCCGCCAGCAAAGGCATTGATCGCATCGTGGGCATCCGTCCAGCCGTCATACAGCTGCAACAGCGTGCCGATGCCCGGCAGGTAATACAGACCCGACATGGCCAACTGCCTGCCACCGTCACGCAGCTGTTGGGCGAAGGCCTGACGGATGTCGGCCCGGGTGCGGGCGATCAGTTGCGCGTCGTTGAGCAGTTGCTGTTGACGGTTGTGCAGCAGCGCCGCCGCCACCGGCCAATGGGCAAAGGACAGCGGTGCAAATCGCATGAAACCTGTGAAATCACGCTGACAAGCCTGCTCCAGATACCGTTCGCGACTCGCGGTGGCATGCCCGACGCCCGCCAGACCGGCCAGCCAGGTGCGCATCGAGGTCGAGCGCAGGCGCCGCAGCAAGGCTTGCCTGGCAGCGTCGGCGGACACGCCATGCACAAACGACGCACCTTCGGGCACCTTCGGCAAGTACAGCCAGCACTCCCCGTTGCCGGTGCGGGTGAGCAGCAGCAAGCCGCTGGCCAGTTTTTCATCACCCTCACCCAGGCTCAGCACGGCGGTGCTCAGGCGCATGTCCAGCGAGGGTTCGGCCAACTGCTCGGCGGTTCGCGCGCACAGCGCCTTCTCCAGCCATTGCCAACCTGACTTGTCCAGCAAGCCGCGCTGGTAGTCGCCATAGGCTTGCAGGCGCAGGGCGGCGGCATACGGCGCGGTCAACAGTTGTGCGCGTACCGAAGCGCCCCCGGTGAGGTCACTGGGTAGGCTGAACAAGCCTTGCACATGGCGCCGGTATTGCCCGGCCACGTCCAACTCGATGATCAGCCGACGCAGACGAGCGATGGTCAGGCCTTGAATGCTCAAGGGCACACCACTGTCACGCGCCACCAGTGTGGCGTAGCGCAGGCGCAGGGTGACCTGGCGGTCGATATTGAGCAGGGCCAGTTCGACCAGGGTCATGGTTTCCAAAGTGGCGCTGGGCACCACCACCTCAGAGGGGACATTGGCCACGGCTTTGAGCGCGACCGATTCAGGCAGCTTGACCAGCACCTGCTCGGGGTCCACCACCTTGTCGAGTTCGGCCTTCAGCCGAGACTTGAGCCTTGATCGGGCGAAATCGCGGATAAGTGGCGTCTGCCGTTGCAGGAAATGCTCCTGTGCCGTGGCGAGCGGGTTGTAACGGTCGAGCAACTTGGCGTACGCCGTGCGCACACTCTCGTCGGCCGTCGCCAGCCAGGCCGGTAATGCCTGCAAGGTCGATTGCAGGCGGCGCTGCTCGGCAATGCGGTTGACCGCGACGTCACGCACCTCGTGAGCCGGCGCCGCCAAGGCCCGGGTCAGTTCATCGAGCACCTGCTCACGCCGTTGGCGGTCGGTGGCGGCGGCGAGCAGGTCCTCGTGGCTGTCGATTTCCGTGCCCAGGTAGCTGTCCATCCAGTCCAGAGCGACCGGGCGCGTCACCAGCGGCAGGGGCGACTGGTTGAGGAAACGCTTGATCGCGGTTTGCGCACTGGGTTTGTAGCGGGCCCACAGCGGCGTAAAGGCCGGATCCTTGAGGCTGGCGGTGACGCAACCGAGCAACTGGGTCAGGTTGTCGAAGCGTCGCAGGCCGCCCTCTTCGCCGGCCACGTAGAGCAGGCAGCGCACGTCCTCGGTACTTTTGCTCCAGGCCGTTGCTGGGGCGATGACATAGGCGCCCGGCAAACGGTACGAGAAACTGCCCGGCCCCACCGCGATCTCCGCCACCACGGTGCCACTGGCCTGACGTTGCGCCGCCGCAGGCTGGGCCAGCACTTCGCTGATCAAGGCCAGATCAGCGCTGTTCAGGGTGCCTTCGTACACTTGCAACTGGGCGTCGTGACGAAGGGCATTGGTCAAGGCCAAGGCCAGGTGCTGGCGAGGGGTCAGGCCGGCTTCATCCACTCGCGCCCACCGTTCATGGGGAAAGCGTGCGTGGGCGCTGAGTCCGCCGACCTGCTCGCGGGCCTTGGCTTGGGCCGCCTGCCAGGCCGCGTGTACCTGCCGGTAACGCTTGTGCTCCTGGCTGCCAAGCTCGTCACCGATGTAGCGTTGGATGCCGGTTTCGCAGGCGGTGATGGTCTGCTCGACCAGGGCGGTGGCGATATCCGGGCCGATGCTGCCGAAGGTCAGCAGGCTGGCCTGGCGGGCGCCATCGGCTTTGATAGCGCTCGCCAACACGCTCTCGATCACCTCGGGCAGTGGCTGCCAGAAGCGCTGCACGCGCTGCTCGGCCCAGTCTGCCGGTGGCGATGAACGGTTGATCTGCACATGCAACTCGCTGGCGATGCTGGATTTCACGCCGTTAAGCAGCACGGCGTCCTTGCACAGGCCAAAGCCGGCCTTGACGCCCAACCCCGCGAACGGCGGGTTGTGCCAGTGCGCGGGCACGTCAGGCTCGAAACAGGCCCAGAACTCGGCGCCCTGCTCACCCAGCAGGTATTCGATCAGGCCCAGACCTGCTTCGCGGCGACTGTCGAACTCGAACAGTTGCTGACCCACGCCGGGCCACACCAGCAGACAACGGTCGCTGGCGGGAGACTGGATCAGCTCCACGCCAGGCAAAGTCAGGCGGGTGCTGTCCGTGGTGGTCAGGGCGATGGCGTAGGCGCTGGGCGCCGGTCGGTCGTCGGCAGGGGCCAGCGCTTCGGCCAGCAACTTCTGGCCGGCCGGCGTGATTTCGCCCAGAGCGGCCAGCACGTGAGCACGATGGCCAAGGTCTTCGGCGCGCAGTGCCCGGGCATGCTCCAGGCGGGACATCTCGGTGCCCGGCGCCAGGTCGCTCCAGTATTGCGCCGAGGCCGTGGGCAGCTGGCCAGCCCCCAGCCCCTTGTCGGCGTCCAGAACCGGCGCATCCCGCGCCAGAGCCTGCAGGCTCTGGGCAGTGCGGGAAACGGCTTCGCCCAGCACCTGCAGTCGGTTGAGCAGCGGCGTGCGCAGGTGTTCATGGCCCACGTAGGCATCCAGCAGGGTCGTCAGTTTGGTGTGCAGTGGGGTTTTCATCGACCGCCTCGTCTGTTTGGGGCGGCTACAGTGCATGGCGAATAATCGACGCAGGCGTTACATAAGCGCTACCTGCGGGGCGCAAATTGCACTCAGGCCGATACGCCGATTTGCGACGGTTGTTGTGAAGGGCCGCTGCTTTGCAGGTCTCGAGTCCGACCACGATGGATTCCTGCGTGAGCACCTGAAGCTTTGCGGTCGATCCGGCAAGGCTTTGACACATAACCATTTGTTGAGGTTATTATCCCTTGGCATGCAGCCTGCATGAAGCACCTGCCTTTTCTGCCTGGAGTACTGCCCTTGACTGCCACCTTCATCAACAGCCTGTTCTTGATCGGCGCGTTGCTGGTGGGTGCAAGCATTCTGGTCAGCTCGCTGTCTTCACGCCTGGGCATCCCCATTCTGGTCATCATCCTGGCGGTGGGCATGGCCGCCGGGGTAGATGGCGGCGGCATCATCTTCAACAACTACCCCACGGCCTACCTGGTGGGTAACCTGGCGCTGGCGGTGATTCTGCTCGACGGTGGCCTGCGCACCCGGGTGTCGAGTTTCCGCGTGGCCTTGTGGCCGGCCTTGTCGCTGGCCACGGTAGGGGTGCTGATCACCACCGCCCTGACCGGCGCGGTGGCCGCCTGGCTGTTCGACCTGAGCATGATCCAGGGCCTGCTGATCGGTGCCATCGTCGGCTCCACCGATGCCGCGGCGGTGTTCTCGCTGCTCGGCGGCAAGGGTCTGAACGAACGGGTTACGGCAACCCTGGAAATCGAATCCGGCAGCAACGACCCCATGGCGGTGTTCCTCACCGTGACCCTGATCGACATGATCGCCAGCAACCAGACCGGCCTGCACTGGGGCCTGCTCGGCCACCTGCTGCGCGAATTCGGTATTGGCGGGGTGATTGGCCTGGGTGGCGGCTGGGTGATGCTGCAACTGGTCAACCGCATCAACCTGGCCGCTGGCTTGTACCCCATTCTGGTGGTAGCCGGCGGCCTGCTGGTGTTCGCGCTGACCAACGCACTGCACGGCAGCGGCTTTCTGGCCGTGTACCTGTGCGGCCTGGTGATGGGCAACAAGCCCATTCGCAGCCGCCACGGCATTCTGCACATGCTCGATGGCATGGCCTGGCTGGCGCAGATCGGCATGTTCCTGGTGCTGGGCCTGCTGGTCACGCCCCACGACCTGCTGCCCATCGCCCTGCCCGCCCTGGCCTTGGCGCTGTGGATGATTCTGGTGGCGCGTCCGCTGTCGGTGATGGTTGGCCTGCTGCCGTTCAAGGCCTTCCATGGCCGCGAAAAGGCCTTCATTTCCTGGGTCGGCCTGCGTGGCGCGGTGCCGATCATTCTGGCGGTGTTCCCGCTGATGGCGGGGCTGCCCGATGCGCAGCTGTTCTTCAACCTGGCCTTCTTCATCGTGCTGGTGTCGCTGCTGGTGCAGGGGACCAGCCTGCCGTGGGTGGCCAAGCTGCTCAAGGTCACGGTACCGCCGGACCCGGCGCCGATTTCCCGCTCTGCCCTGGAAGTGCATGTGACCAGCGAGTGGGAGCTGTTCGTGTACCGCCTGGGCGCAGAGAAATGGTGCATCGGCGCCGCCCTGCGCGAGCTGAAAATGCCCGAGGGGACGCGTATCGCCGCGCTGTTTCGTGGCCAGCAACTGCTCCATCCGTCGGGTAGTACGGTGTTGGAAGTGGGCGATCTGCTGTGTGTGATCGGCCATGAACACAACCTGCCGGCCCTGGGCAAGCTGTTCAGCCAGGCGCCGCAGCGCGGGCTGGATCTGCGCTTTTTCGGCGATTTCGTGCTCGAAGGCGACGCAGAACTGGGCGCGGTGTCGGCACTGTACGGTTTGCAGCTCGATGGCCTGGACCCACAGATGCCCCTCAGCCGCTTCATCACCCAGCGCGTGGGCGGCGCACCGATCGTGGGCGACCACGTGGAATGGCACGGCACACTCTGGACAGTGGCAGTGATGGACGGGAACCGGATCATGAAAGTGGGCGTCAAATTCCCCGAAGGAAGTCGCCCAGGCCCTGGGTTGTTCCTCTAAACTGCCATTCTCTTTCGAGCTGTACGACTTTTAACCTATGCGCAATTTCCTATCCGCAGCCCTTCTGGGGCTGTGTCTCGTGGTCGCCGGCGTTCAGGCGGCCGACCCGGTCAACCGTGACGCGGTGCAGCAAAGCCTCGACAAGATCGCCGACCGCAAACTGCCAGAAGCCGATCAGAAAGCCCTGCAACAGGTCCTGGAGCAAACGCTCACCTGGTTGGGCAACCAACAGGACAACGAGCGCAAGCTGGCCGACCTGAAGAAACAGCTGGCCGATGCGCCCAAGCAGACCGCCGATGCCCAGCACGAGCTGACCCGACTCAAGGGCACGCGGGTCATCCCGGTGGAGCAACGTTACGCGACCCTGAGCGTGCCGCAGCTGGAGCAGATCTTCAGCGAGCGCACGGCTGAGCAGGGCGACCTGCAAAAGGCCTTGTCCGACGCCAATAGCTTGATCATCACCGCGCAGACGCGGCCCGAGCGAGCCCAGACCGAAATCAGCGCCAGCCAGAACCGCGTCCAGCAGATCAACAGCACGCTCAAGCTGGGCAAGGACGGCGGCAAGGCCTTGACCGCCGACATGCGCACCCAGCTCAACGCCGAACTGGGCGCCATCAATGCGCTGGTCAATCTGCGCCGTCAGGAGCTGGCCGGCAACAGCACCCTGCAAGACCTGGGCAATGCCCAGCACGACCTGATGCTGGAAAAAACCGGCCGCCTGAGCCAGGAAGTGCAGGACCTGCAAAGCCTGATCAACCAGAAACGCCTGGCTCAGTCCCAGGAAACCGTGACCCAGCAATCGCTGGAGGCGCAGAAGTCCGGGGGCAGCAGCCTGCTGGCCACCGAGAGCGCCAACAACGTCAAGCTCTCGGACTACCTGCTGCGCAGTACCGACCGCCTCAACGAAGTGACTCAGCAGAACCTCAAGACCAAGCAGCAGTTGGACAACGTCACCCAGAGCGATCAGGCCCTGGACGAGCAGATCAGCGTGCTCAAGGGCAGCCTGTTGCTGTCCAAGATTCTCTACAAGCAGAAGCAGGCGCTGCCGCACCTGAAGGTCGACAAGGATCTGGCCGACCAGATCGCCGATATCCGCCTGTACCAGTTCGAGGTCAATCAGCAGCGCGAGTTGATCAGCAGCCCGGCCGCGTATGTGGATAACCTGCTGGCCAACCAGGTGGCGGACCAGAACACCCCGCAGTTGCGCAAGACCTTGCTGGATCTGGCCGTTACCCGCAGCGACCTGCTGGAGCGTTTGAACCGTGAACTCAGCGCGCTGCTCAACGAATCGATCACGCTGCAGCTCAACCAGAAACAACTGTTGGACACAGCGCAAAGCCTGCGCTCGACCCTCGACGAGCAGATGTTCTGGATTCCCAGTAACAAACCGCTGGACGACGAGTGGTTCAAGGCCGTGCCACGGCGCCTGGAAAACCAGGTGACCACCCTGCCCTGGGCCTCCAGTGTCAGTGAACTGGCCGATGGCCTGGTGCAACGGCCGTTGCTGTTCCTGCCGCTGTTGCTGGTGATTGGCCTGCTGCTGTGGAAGCGCAGCTACCTGTACGAAAAACTCAATGCGGTGCACCAGGACATTGGTCACTTCAAGCGTGACCGGCAGTGGCACACGCCGGCGGCGATCTTCATCAACATTCTGCTGGCGATGCCGGTGGCGCTGGGCCTGGCACTGTGTGGCTACGCGCTGCTGATCGATGCCCGCGGACAGAACGCCGGTCTCGGCGCTGCGGTACTACAGATCGCCCAGGCCTGGCTGGTGTTCTATACCGCCTACCGGATTCTGGCGCCAGGCGGCGTGGCCGAGCTGCATTTCCGTTGGGAGCGCGCCCAGGTAGCGTTCCTGCAAGGCTGGATCCGCCGCCTGGGCTTCGTGGTGCTGGCCTTGGTGTCGGTGGTGGCGGTGGCCGAGTTGCAGCCCTCGTCACTGGCCGAGGACGTGCTGGGCATTGCCGTGGTGCTGACCTGCTACGCACTGATGGCGTGGTTGCTGGGCCGCTTGCTGATCAGCAGCCCGACGCACCAGAACGCATCCCTGTTCCGCAAGACCGTGGGCGTCCTGTTCACGGCCTTGCCCATCGCCCTGTTCGTGGCGGTGTGCTTCGGCTACTACTACACCGCTTTGAAGCTCACCGATCGGCTGATCGACACGCTGTACCTGATGATGTTGTGGCTGGTGATCGAAGCCGCCTTCGTTCGTGGCCTGAGCGTGGCGGCCCGACGTCTGGCCTACAGCCGCGCGCTGGCCAAGCGCCAGGCAGCCAAGGAAAATGGCGACGGCGAAATTCCCGTGGAAGAGCCGACCCTGGACATCGAGCAGGTCAACCAGCAGTCCCTGCGCCTGGTACGCCTAGCCCTGCTGTGCGGCTTCATCGGCGCGCTGTATTGGGTCTGGACGGACCTGATCAGCGTGTTCGCCTACCTGGACAACATCACCCTTTACGAGTACACCAGCGGCACGGGCGCGGCCATGAGCATGGTACCGATCAGCCTCGGCGACTTCATCGGTGCCCTGGTGATCATTGCCATCACCTTCGTGCTGGCAGGCAACCTGCCCGGCTTGCTGGAAGTGCTGGTGCTGTCCAAGCTAAACCTGGCTCAGGGCAGTGCCTACGCCACCACCACCCTGCTTTCGTACATCATCGCCGGGCTGGGTTTCGTCACCACCCTGTCGACGCTGGGGGTGAGCTGGGACAAGCTGCAATGGCTGGTGGCGGCGCTGTCGGTGGGCCTGGGCTTCGGCATGCAGGAGATTTTCGCCAACTTCATTTCCGGCATCATGATTCTGTTCGAACGTCCGGTGCGTATCGGTGACACCATCACCATCGGCAACCTGTCGGGCACGGTGAGCAAGATCCGCATTCGCGCCACCACCATCACCGACTTCGACCGCAAGGACATCATCGTCCCCAACAAGACCTTCATCACCGGACAGTTGATCAACTGGTCGCTGACCGACACCATTACCCGGGTCACCCTGAAACTGGGCGTAGACTACGGTTCGGACCTAGACCTGGTGCGCAGCCTGCTGTTGCAGGCTGCCCGGGAGAACCCGCGGGTACTCAAGGAGCCGGAGCCGATCGTGTACTTCCTCAACTTCGGCGAAAGTACCCTGGACCACGAGCTGCGCATGCACGTGCGTGACCTGGGCGACCGCAACCCGGTGCTGGACGAGATCAACCGCTTCATCAACAAGGAATTCAAACGCCAGAACATCAACATTTCGTTCCGGCAGATGGAGATCTACCTGAAGAATACGCAGGGCAAGGAGTACAAGCTGGTCCCTGCCGAAGACGGTGAAAGCGTTGGCACCCTGCAACCCGCCACACCGGCGGCACCGGTTGCAGGCGCCGAGCCACCCGCCGTGACCCAGGCGGTGGAAGCGCCCAACCCACCGCCCTCGAAACTTGACTGAGTGAGCCACCAGGAGAACGCCTTGAAAGGCCTCGACGAACTGACCTTCGACAACCGCTTCGCCCGCTTGGGCGATGCGTTCTCCACCGAGGTGCTGCCAGCGCCCATCGACAACCCCAGGCTGGTGGTGGCCAGTGAAGCGGCCATGGCCTTGCTGGATCTGGACCCCAGCTGCGCCGACACCGCCGTGTTCGCCGAGCTGTTCAGCGGCCACAAGCTGTGGAGCGAGGCCCAGCCACGGGCGATGATCTATTCGGGTCATCAGTTCGGCCATTACAATCCCCAGTTGGGCGACGGCCGCGGGCTGCTGCTGGGCGAGGTGTACAACGACGCCGGCCAGCACTGGGACCTGCACCTCAAGGGTGCCGGGCAGACGCCCTACTCGCGCATGGGCGATGGCCGCGCGGTATTGCGCTCCTCGATCCGCGAGTTCCTGGCCTCCGAAGCCTTGCATGCCCTGGGTATTCCCAGCAGCCGGGCGCTCAGCGTGGTGGCGTCGGACACCCCGGTGTGGCGCGAGAAGCAGGAACGCGCGGCCATGGTGCTGCGCCTGGCGCCGAGTCATATCCGCTTCGGCCATTTCGAATATTTCTATTACACCCGACAGCCCGAACTGCAGAAGCAGCTCGGCGAGCATGTGCTGGCCCAGCATTTTCCCGGCTGCCTGACGCAGCCCGAGCCTTACCTGGACATGTTCCGCGAGATCGTCGAGCGCAATGCCGAGCTGATCGCCAAGTGGCAGGCCTATGGCTTCTGTCATGGCGTGATGAACACCGACAACATGTCGATTCTGGGCATCACCTTCGACTTCGGACCGTTTGCGTTTCTGGATGATTTCGATGCGAATTTCATCTGCAACCACTCCGACCATGAGGGGCGTTACAGCTTCAGCAATCAGGTGCCGATTGCCCACTGGAACCTGAGCGCACTGGCCCAGGCGTTGACGCCGTTCATCGGTGTGGAGGCGTTGCGTGAAGCGCTGGGGTTGTTCTTGCCGCTGTACGAGGCGGCCTACCTGGACCTGATGCGCCGGCGGCTGGGCTTCACCCTGGCCGAAGACGGCGACAAGGTGCTGGTGGAGCGGTTGCTGGCGCTGATGCAGAACAGTGGTGTGGATTACACCCTGTTCTTCCGCCGGCTGGGCGAAGAAGGCTCGCTCGCGGTGCTGCGTGACGACTTCGTCGACATGCTCGGCTTCGACGCCTGGGCGGCGGACTATCAGGCCCGTATGAACCGCGACGTGGTACAGGGCCGGACCGAGCGCATGAACACGGTGAACCCGCTGTATATCCTGCGCAACTATCTGGCACAGAACGCCATCGATGCCGCCGAAGCCGGGGATTATGACGAGGTGCGGCGACTGCACCAGGTGCTGAGTACTCCCTTTACCGAACAGCCGGGCATGGAAACCTATGCGCAACGGCCGCCGGAATGGGGCAAGCACCTGGAGATCAGTTGTTCGTCTTGAGGGGCGGGCCCGCCCGCGAAGGGCCCGCCAGATCTCCGCCAAGGGCTACTCCGAGCGATATTGGCCTCAACGCCACAGCAGGCCCGACCCATATCCGGAAACGACCTACATCCAGCGCCGATCCAGCTGACTGACCCGCGCCAGGCTCTTGGGGCATTATCGTTGCTCACTGAAAAATGGGGTCACACCATGAACAACATCATGATCATCGACGGCCACAAAGCGGTCATTCAGTACGACTCGCAGGCGGGGTTGTTCAGAGGCGAATTCATAAACCTCAACTGTGGGGCAGACTTCTATGCCGATAGCGTCAACGCGTTACGGGTCGAAGGTGCGCAATCCCTGAAAGTCTTCCTCGAGGTTTGTGCCGAAGAAGGCATTGACCCTATCAAGAACTACTCGGGAAAGTTTCAGCTAAGGCTACCTGAAAGCCTGCATGCCCAGATCAGTGAAGCCGCTGCTGCGCTTGGTGTCAGCATCAATCAATTCGTGCAGCGTAGCCTTGAGCATGAACTGGAAAAAGTCGCGTCTTGAAACGGTGCTCGCTGTTGCGGGGATCGCCCTGAAGCAGGCGCCAAAGCGGATCGCGGTATTGGCCCAGGGCGATCCCTGAACCTCCTGCCCCCGCCCTAGCGCTGCTCCAGCAAACCATGCAACTCCACGAACTGCAACGTCAGCTTGTGCCTCGGATCCAGGTGAATCAACGGCATGTTGCGTTCGTGGGACTCGCGCATTTTCACCGAGCTGCCCAGATACACCGGTAGCACCGGCAAGCCTTCGGCAATCAATTCATCGAGCATCTGCTGAGGCAGGCTGGCGCGGGGCTGGAACTGATTGACCACGATGCCTTCCACTTCCAGTGCTTCGTTGTGGTCTTCCTTCAATTCCTCGATCTCGGCCATCAGCCCATACAGCGCGTGCCGGGAAAAGCTGTCGCAGTCGAAGGGAATCAACACCCGATCGGCCGCGATCAATGCTGAAACGGCGTAGAAGTTAAGCGCTGGCGGGGTATCGATATAGATACGCTCGTAGTCCTCACTGAGTTCGTCGAGCAACTTGCGCAGTTTGTTGATCTTGTGTTTGGCCTCCAGCTTGGGCTGCAAATCGGCCAACTCGGCGGTTGCCGTCACCACATGCAGGTTGTCGTAGGGGGTCTCGTAGATGTCGACCTTGCCCTTCTTGGAAAACGGCCCGGACGACAACGTCTGCTTGAAGAAATCGGCGATCCCCATGGGAATGTCATCCCCGGTCAGCCCGGTGAGGTACTGGGTGGAGTTGGCTTGGGCATCGAGGTCGATCAACAGCGTGCGAAAGCCTTCGTTCGCACTGACGGCCGCCAGGTTGCAGGCGATGCTGGACTTGCCCACCCCGCCTTTCTGATTGAACACCACGCGCCGCATGTAAAGCCCTCCGTGAGCGGTAAAACCTCGAGTGTAGTGGCCGCTGTGTGAATTTAGCTAGCGCACGGGGCTATCGATTTCAAGTCATTCATGCCAAGGCCAGTGGATTCTCCAAAACCGCACATCTTTTTCCTACAAGACCTTCAGATACATACCCTCGCCTCTGAGTAGGGTTTTCGATACATTCCGCGCCATGCAATCTTGCTCCTTCATCAGCAGCGCTGGTGCGGGCGCCTGGCTTGCGGCATTCATGCGCAGAATCAGCGCGTTCGCAGGGCAAACCTGCAAGCATTGTTTGCACCCACCACGCCCCACCGGGATAATGCGCGCCCTCAGACACTGCACCATGCCAGAGTCGACGCTATCCCCAATCGACACCATGGAATGGAAGCCCTGCACACAGGGCGGGAACGAGCACTGTAATGACATTCAATATCGCACAATGGCGAGCCTGGGCGCCTGGGCTGTCGTCGGCGCACGACTGGCAACGCTGGAGCACCCTGACGACGCCGCAGCCCCCGTCACCTGACATTGACGCCGCGCCTGACGTGTCTTTTCTGCCGGCCATGCAGCGCCGACGCCTGAGTCGCATGGCGCGCATGGCCTTTCATGTCGGCTGGCCACTGGCCGAAGGTTCGAGCGACCTGCCCTTCGTGTTCGTCTCCCGCCACGGCGAAACCCCGCGCACCTTCGACATCCTCAGCGACCTGGCCGCCGAGCAGCCGCTGTCGCCCACGCAGTTCAGCCTGTCGGTACACAACGCAGTGATCGGCCTGTGGTCGATCATGCGCGGCTCCACCAGCGAGATGACTGCTCTGGCAGCTGCAGGCGACGGCCTGGAGCACGGCGTCATGGAGGCCGCCGCGCTGCTGGACGAGGGCGCGCCGGCCGTACTGCTGGTGGTGGCCGAAGACTTGCCACCGGCCGCCTATGCCCCTTGGGTCGACGACGTGCCCTTCCCCTATGCCGTGGGCTTGCTGCTGACGCCGGGTACCGAGTGGTCGCTGACCCTTGCCCAGCGAGCCGAACCCCCGCGAATCGAAGCATCGGCCGAACAAGGCTGGCCCCATGCCCTTGATCTGCTGCGTACCCTGCTCGCGCAACGGTCCACCTGCCAACACTTCTGGAAGAGTCGCGCATGGACCTGGCAACGCAGCCATTGAACAAGCCCAAGCGCCGCAACGCCTACTACTGGCGCCTGCTGGCAACCGCGTGCAGTTTCGCGCTCTTCGGCCTGGGCGGGCTGTGCCTGCGCCTGCTGGTCTTTCCGCTGCTGGCCTGCCTGCCGGGTGACCCCGCCGTGCGTGGCAGACGGGCCCGCGTGGTGGTCAGCCGACTGTTCTGGTTGTTCATCCGTTTCATGGCCCGTGCGGGCGTGCTGACCTACGAGGTACAAGGCGCGCACAAGCTCGGACGCCCGGGGCAGATGATCATCGCCAACCACCCTTCCTTGATCGACGTGGTGTTCCTGATCGGCCTGGTGCGTGGTGCCAACTGCGTGGTCAAACAGACCCTGTGGCAGAACCCCTTCACCCACGGCGCGGTGCGCGCCACCGGTTACGTCAGCAATGACGGCAGCCTGGACATGCTCGACAATGCCGCCGCAGCATTGCAAGACGGCCAGAGCCTGATCCTGTTTCCCGAAGGCACCCGCACCCCGCCCGGGCAAGCCCCCGCCTTTCATCGCGGCGGCGCGGCCATTGCCTTGCGTGGCGCGCGGGTGCTAACCCCCGTGATCATCACTGTCACGCCCAGCACCCTGACCAAGGCCGAGCCCTGGTACCGCATCGCGGCGCGACGTCCGCACTTCAGTTTTCGCGTGGGCGCCGATATAGACCCACAGGCGTTCGCGGCGCAAGGGCACGCTCCCCAAGCTTCGCGCAAGCTCAACGATCATCTGCATCACTACTTCAACAAGGAGCTCGCCCTGGATGAGCAACCCCAACACTGAGCTGCACTTGCAGATCAAGCAACTGATCATCGATGCCCTGGGCCTTGAAGACATCAGCGCCCAGGACATCGGCGACCAGCAGACTCTGTTCGGCGAAGGCCTTGGCCTGGATTCGGTAGACGCCCTGGAACTGGGCCTGGCCATCCAGAAGCGCTACGGCATCAAGATCGACGCCGACGCCAAGGACACGCGCAACCATTTCAACAACGTGGCCAGCCTCGCGGCGTTCGTCACGTCCAGACAGGCAGCCTGAGACCGAACCATGCAAACCCGCGACGATATCTTCAATACCCTGCGCGCAGCCCTGGTCGAGCTGTTCGAACTGGACCCGGCGCAGATCAGCCTGGAGTCCAATCTGTATCAGGATCTGGAAATCGACAGCATCGACGCCGTCGACCTGATCGACCACATCAAGCGCCAGACCGGCAAGAAGATTGCCGCCGAAGAGTTCAGGTCGGTGCGCACCGTGGGCGACGTGGTCGAGGCGGTGCATCGCTTGGTCAATCAGGCCGCATGAGCCGGCTGATCGGCCTGGTGCTGTTGTTCGCCGGCCTGCTGTACCCCTTCGCGGTGTACTGGGGGCTCGAGCACTTTGCACCCTGGCAGTTCGGCCTGTTGCTGGGCAGCCTGTGGCTGGCCCGAGCGCTGACCGGTGAGCGCAAACCTGGCAGCCTGTGGATGGCGTTGGCGGCCATGATGTTCTGTACCCTGCTGGCGCTGCTCGACAACCCGCATCTGCTGCGCTGGTATCCGGTACTGATCAGCACCTTCATGCTGGCACTGTTCGGCTCCAGCCTGCTGTACGGCATGCCGGTGGCCGAGCGGCTGGCCCGACTGACCGAGCCGGATCTGCCCGATGTGGCCATCCCCTACACCCGCAAGGTGACCCAGGCCTGGAGCCTGTTCTTCCTGGGCAACGGTTTGCTGGCCACTGCATTGACCCTGTGGGCACCCTTGGCGTGGTGGACGCTGTACAACGGCTTGATCGCCTATGGACTGATGGGCCTGCTGTTCGCTGCTGAATGGCTGGTTCGACAACGCGTAAGAGGCCGCGCATGACATGGATGAATCTTGAGCACCTGTTGCTCGAAACCCGGCCTGGCCGGGCGGTCACCTACGCTCCGGCGATGGACCACGCGCACCTGTGCGAGCACGCTCTGCGCCTGGCCGGTGGTCTGCGCCAGCGCGGAATCAAGCACCTGGCCGTTTATCTGGAAGATGCCGGGCAACTGGCCATCGCCCTGCTCGGCGCCTGGCGCGCCGGCGTCAGCGTATTGCTGCCCGCCGATCTGCAAGTGCAGACCCGTCAGCGCTGGGCGGGCATGGTCGATCACTGGCTGACCGAGGATATAGAGGCATTGTATGGCGAGCCTTTGCTCGCTGCCGCACTGGACCTGGACCGCTGCCAGCTCAGCTTGTGCACCTCCGGCTCCAGCGGTGAGCCCAAACGCATCGACAAACAGCTGCGCCAGCTGGCCAACGAGGTTCAGGCGCTGCAACACCTTTGGTCCGCGGAGCTGGGCGGCGCCTGCCTGATCGGCAGCGTGGCCACCCAGCATATCTATGGCCTGTTGTTCCGCGTGTTGTGGCCGCTGTGCGCGGGCCGTCCGTTCCTGCGCCGTCAACTGCCGTTCCCCGAAGACCTGCAGCGCGCCAGCCGCGAGCACGCCGAATTTGCCTGGGTGACCAGCCCTGCGCTGCTCAAGCGCATGGGTGAGAACCTCGACTGGCCAGCGTTGAGCGCGGTGAAGAAGGTGTTCTCTTCCGGGGGCGCCCTGCCCGCCGAAGCGGCCCGCAGCCTGGAGCATCGGCTGGGCCAGCGCCCCACGGAAATCCTTGGCAGCTCGGAAACCGGCGGCATCGCCTGGCGCCAGACCGATGCGCTGTGGCAACCCTTCGCCGACGTCAAGCTGAGCCAGGACGGACACGGCGCCCTGCGCATCGCCTCGCCTTACCTGCCCGCCGGGCACGTGGAACAAGGCGCGGACGCGGTTGAGTTCGCCGAAGACGGCCGCTTCCAGTTGCTGGGTCGTGTAGACCGCATCGTCAAGCTGGAAGAAAAACGCATCTCACTGCCGATGCTGGAACAGGCGCTGGCCGAGCATGCCTGGGTCAACGAAGCGCGTCTGGGCGTGGTCCAGGAAAACCGGGCCAGCCTGGGCGCCTTGGTGGTACTCAGCGCCCAAGGGCTGCAGGCGCTGCGCGGCCACGGCCGACGGGCGCTGACCCAGAGCTTGCGCCAGCACCTGGCCCAGCACTGCGAAGCGCTGGCCCTGCCGCGCCGCTGGCGACTGCTCGGCCAACTGCCGCTCAACACCCAGGGCAAGCTGCCCCAGGCCCAGGTCGACGCCCTGCTGCTGGCACAGCGAAGCAAGACACCGCAGGTGCTCGACCAACGGCAGAACGGTGACGAGCACTTGCTGCACCTGCACGTGCCCCATGATCTGGCGCATTTCAGTGGTCATTTTCCCAAGGCGCCGGTACTGCCCGGTGTGGTGCAGGTACAGTGGGCGTTGCAACTGGCCCGTCAGACCCTCGAGCTGCCGCCGCGGTTCGCCGGCATGGAAGTGCTCAAATTCCAGCAATTGGTCCGCCCCGGCGATACCTTGCAATTGAGCCTCAGGTTCGATGCCGAGCGCAGTAAACTGTACTTCGCCTTCCGCAGCGGCGAAGCTCCCTGCTCCAGCGGCCGAATCGTGCTGGAGGCCGCTGATGCATAAGCCTTGCGCGGTCATCCCGGTGTACAACCATGAAGCCGCAGTACCCGCGGTGGTCGCCGAGCTGCTCAAGGCTGGCCTGCCTTGCGTGCTGGTGGATGACGCCAGTAGCCCGGCCTGCGCTACGGTACTCGAACAGCTTGCCCGGCAACCTGAGGTCTGGCGTGTGCGCCTGGACCGCAATCAGGGCAAAGGCGGTGCGGTGATGGCCGGCCTGCGCGAGGCCAGCCGTCTGGGTTTCAGCCATGCGCTGCAGGTGGACGCCGACGGCCAGCACGACCTGCAGGATGTGAAGCTGTTCGTGCAAGCCTCCCGGCAGCAACCCGAGGCGCTGATCTGCGGCTATCCGCAGTACGACGCCAGTGTGCCAAAGGGTCGCCTGTACGCCCGCTACCTGACCCACGTGTGGGTATGGATCAACAGCCTGTCGCTGCGCATTCCCGATTCGATGTGCGGATTTCGCGTGTACCCCCTGCCGGTGACCCTGAGCCTGATCGACAGCGTCAAGCTGGGTCGGCGCATGGACTTCGATCCGGAAATACTGGTGCGTTTGGCCTGGCGCAATCAGCCCATGCACTGGCTTGCGACCAAGGTGCACTACCCGACCGACGGCCTTTCGCATTTCCGCCTGTTCCACGACAACGCGCTGATTTCCAAAATGCACACCAAGCTGTTCTTCGGCATGCTGCTGCGCTTGCCGGTGATTCTGTGGCGCAGGGCACGGGCATGAGCGAGCTCAACCGCAAGCACTGGGCCGGGCATCGGGAACGCGGGAGTTTCTGGCTGATGAAGCTCACAGCCTGGGGCGTCAAGGTGCTGGGCCGTCGCGTGCTCAGCCCGATCCTGCACGGCATCGTTTTCTACTTCTTCGTGTTCGGTCGCCGCGCGCGTCACGCCGCCCGCGAATACCAGCAGCGCCTGGCCAGGTTCAGCGCCCGGCCGGACCTGACGCCTACACAGCGCTCGGTGTTCGCACAATTCATGGCCTTCGCTGATGCGCTGCTGGACAAGCTCGATGTATGGAACGGCAAGTTGCGCCTGGAACAGATCGAGGTCGTCGACCCCGCTGGCCTGCGCGGGCAACTGCGTGGAGCACGTGGGCAAATGCTGGTAGGCGCGCACCTGGGCAACCTGGAAGTGTGCCGCGCGTTGGCCGAGCTGGGCGAGAAGGTCACCATGAACGTGCTGGTGCATACCCGCCACGCCGAGCGTTTCAACCGCTTGCTCGGCGAGGCCGGTGCCACCAACCTGCGCCTGATTCAGGTCAGCGAGCTGGACCCGGCGGTGATGCTGCAACTGAGCGAACGCCTGGATCGCGGCGAGTGGCTGGCGATTGCCGGCGATCGCGTGCCACTGCACGGCGGGCGACACGTGAGGGTCGATTTTCTCGGCGCGCCGGCGGCCTTCCCCCAAGGCCCCTGGTTGCTGGCCGGTCTGCTCAAATGCCCGCTGAACCTGATTTTCTGTCTCAAGCGCGACGGTCGCTACCAGGTGATCCTCGAGCCTTTCGCCGACCACGTGCTGTGGAAGCGTGGCGAACGCGACGCGGTGATCGCCGAGTGGGTGCGCCGCTATGCCGATCGCCTGGCCCACCACTGCCTGCAGGCACCGCACCAGTGGTTCAATTTCTACCCTTTCTGGAACAACCCATGACCCGTGATCCGATCGTGTTCGGCCAGGCCGCACTGCCCATCGAAGCCATTGTGGCGGTCGCCAAACACCAGGCGTCGAGCCAGCTGCAGAGTGACGGCCCGTACCGCGAGCGCATCGCCAAGGGCGCACGGTTTCTCGACTCGTTGCTGGACAAGGAAGGCGTGATCTATGGCGTGACTACCGGCTATGGCGACTCCTGCGTGGTGGCAGTGCCGCTGGAGCATGTCGAGGCGCTGCCGCGCCACCTCTATACGTTTCACGGCTGCGGCCTGGGCAAACTGCTGGATGCCCCGGCAACCCGGGCCGTGCTGGCGGCACGCTTGCAGTCGCTGTGTCACGGCGTATCGGGGGTGCGCATCGAGCTGCTCGAGCGCCTGCATGGCTTCCTCGAACACGACGTGCTGCCACTGATCCCGGAAGAAGGTTCGGTGGGCGCCAGCGGCGACCTGACCCCTCTTTCCTATGTCGCAGCGACCCTGTCCGGCGAGCGTGAAGTGATGTTTCGCGGCCAGCGCCGCCAAGCCGTCGACGTGCATCGGGAGTTGGGCTGGACGCCACTGGTGCTGCGGCCAAAGGAGGCCTTGGCGCTGATGAATGGCACTGCCGTGATGACCGGCCTGGCCTGCCTGGCCTTCGCCCGTGCCGATTATCTGCTCAAGCTGGCAACCCGTATCACGGCCCTGAACGTTGTGGCCCTGCAAGGCAACCCGGAGCACTTCGACGAGCGCCTGTTCGCCGCCAAGCCGCACCCTGGGCAAATGCAGGTGGCCGCCTGGCTGCGTCGGGACCTGGCCATCGACGCTCCGACCGCGCCGCTGCATCGGCTGCAGGATCGCTACTCACTGCGCTGTGCCCCTCACGTGCTGGGCGTGCTGGCCGACAGCCTGGGCTGGCTGCGGGGGTTCATCGAAACCGAACTGAACAGCGCCAACGACAACCCGATCATCGACGCCGACGCCGAACGCGTGCTGCACGGCGGGCACTTCTACGGTGGGCATATCGCGTTTGCCATGGACAGCCTGAAGAACCTGGTGGGCAACGTTGCCGACCTGCTCGACCGGCAGCTGGCCCTGCTGGTGGATGTGCGCTACAACCATGGCTTGCCAAGCAACCTGTCCGGCGCGCCTGTCGAGCGTGCCATGCTCAACCACGGCTTCAAGGCCGTGCAGATCGGCGCCAGCGCGTGGACCGCCGAGGCGTTGAAAAACACCCTGCCGGCCAGCGTGTTCTCACGCTCCACCGAGTGCCACAACCAGGACAAAGTCAGCATGGGCACCATCGCCGCGCGCGATGCCCTGCGCAGCCTTGAGCTGACCGAGCAGGTCGCCGCCGCCACCCTGCTGGCGGCCAACCAGGGCGTATGGATGCGTGGCCAGGCCAAGGACGCTCGCCCCCTGCCGCCGGCCCTGGCAAGCATGCACGAGCAGTTGCTGATGGACTTCAAGCCCGTCATCGAGGACCGCGCTCTGGAACATGACTTGCGCCTGTGCCTCAAGCGCATCGGCGAGCAGCACTGGAGCCTGTTCGATGCGTAGCCTTGGGGTGTTGCATGTGGACACCGAAATGCAGGTGCCGTTTTTTGACGTCGACAGCATGAACGTGGTCTGGCACGGGCACTACGTCAAGTATCTGGAAGTCGCGCGCTGCGCGCTGCTGGATCACATCGGCCACAACTACACGCAGATGCTTGAATCCGGCTATGCGTGGCCTGTGATCGACTTGCAGTTGCGCTACGTGCGTGGCGCGGTGTTCGGCCAGAAGCTCAGAGTGCGTGCGAGCCTGGTGGAGTGGGAGAATCGGTTGAAGATCCATTACCTGATCAGCGATGCAGTGACCGGTGAGCGCATGACCCGGGGCAGTTCAGTGCAGGTGGCGGTGGAGATCGCCAGCCGCGAGATGCAACTGGCCTCGCCCAAGGTGTTTGTGGATGCGGTGGGGGGGGTGTTGGGATGAGGGGCGTTCCAGCGATTCTGTGGCGCCTGCACGGGCACTGCATGCTCCGCCGATCGGTGTGGGAGCGGGCTCTGCCCGCAATGAAGCTCGGTCACATTCTGCAAATTTTCCTGGCCACCGCCACCCTGCTCGCCCCTGCGGCCCAAGCCTTCGACCTCAAAGACCTGAGCACCCAACTGAGCAAACCTGCTGTGATCCGCGGTCCGTTCATTCAGGAAAAACACCTGCGCGCCCTGCCGCAACCGCTGGTCAGCCAGGGCAGCTTCGTGCTGGCCAAGGACTACGGCCTCTTGTGGCTGCTCAAAACCCCGTTGCAACAGGACTACCACATCAGCGCGCGCGGCATTGCCCGCCGCGACGCCACCGGTTGGCAGATGCTGCCGGGCAAGAGCGCCGGCGCTCAACAGAACCACCTGTTCTTCGCCGTGCTGCAAGGCGACAGCAGCGAGCTGGCTCGTGACTTCGAGCTTGACTTCAAAGGCGATGCCGGTGCCTGGACGTTGCAACTGACCCCGCGCTCGCTGCTGCTCAAACAGGTGTTCACCCGTATCGACATCAGCGGTGGTGACTATGTACAGCGCATCGAGCTGGCCGAAACCCAGGGCGACAGCACCGTGCTGCGTATGCCTGCCAGTACCAGCGCTACCAGCCTGAGCGATGCGGAGCGCGCCGACCTTGCCGAGTGAACGCCTGCTACCGCGTCTGTTCCTGGCCCTGCTGCTGGTGGTGGTGGCCTTGGCTGGCTGCCAATGGCGAGCGGGGCCGCCGTTGTCGGCCAACCTCATGGAACTGGTGCCCGGCGCCGTTCAGGACCCGCTGCAACAGCGTGCCGAACAGCGCATGCAGGAACCCCTGAACCGGGAGCTGCTGGTGTTGGTGGGCAGCGAGGAGCGCGACGCCGCGGTGGCCATGGCCAAAGCACTGGGCGAGCAGTGGCAGGCCAGCGGCTTGTTCGAGAAGGTACAGTGGAACCTGCAGGCCGACCTGCCGGCGTTGCGCACGCAGTTGTTGCAAGGCCGTCTGGCCATGCTGGCGCCAGCCGACCGTCAGCTGCTGGCCGAGCACCCCGAAGCGTTCATCCAGCAACGGCTGCAAAGCCTGTTCGACCCCTTCGCCGGTTTCAGCCTGGTGCCCAGTCAAGACGATTGGCTGGGCCTGACCGGGCGCATCCAAGGCAGCCAGCCAAAGCACGGCGCCGTGGAGATGGACCTGACCACTGGCGCCCTGCTGGCCAATGCCGAAGGTCGCCACTGGGTGCTGCTGCGCGCTCGCACCTCAGGTGATGCGTTTGACATGCACCTGCCGCTCAAGGTGGCAGACCTGCTCGACGCTGCCCGTGAGCACGCTCGGCAAGGCCATGTGCAACTGCTGGCCGCCAGTGGCCTGCTGTATGCCGCCAATGGCCAGCGCGAGGCCTCCCGGGAAATCACCTGGGTGGGCGGCGGTGCCACGGCCGGCATTCTACTGCTGCTGTTGATGGCATTTCGTCACTGGCGGGTGCTGCTGGCATTCGTTCCGGTGCTGGTGGGCATGCTGTTCGGCGCAGTCGCCTGCGTGGCCTTGTTCGGCAAGATGCACGTAATGACCCTGGTGCTGGGCGCAAGCCTGATCGGCGTGGCCGTGGACTACCCGCTGCATTACCTGTCCAAGAGCTGGAGCCTCAAGCCCTGGCACAGCTGGCCGGCGCTGCGCCTGACGCTGCCGGGCCTGAGCCTGAGCCTGGCCACCAGTTGCATCGGCTATCTGGCCCTGGCTTTCACGCCCTTCCCGGCACTGACCCAGATCGCCGTATTCTCCGCCGCCGGGTTGGTAGGCGCTTACCTGTGTGCGGTGTGCCTGTTGCCGGCACTGCTCAAGGGCGTCGATGTGCGCCCCGCGCAATGGCCGCTAAATGTCGCCCAGGCCTTGCTGAATCTGCGCACCCGCCTGCTGCGACGCGTGCCCGGCCCGGCGCTGTTGCTGCTCCTGGCAGTGTTCTGCGCCGGCGGCCTGTGGCACCTGCAGGTCAAGAACGACATCCGCCAGTGGGTCGGCACACCGCCGGCCCTGCTCGAGCAAGCCCAGGCCATCGCCCGGATCACCGGCTACCAGCCCACCAGTCAGTTCTTTCTGGTGCAGGGGACCGACGAACAACAACTGCTGGAGCGCGATCAGGCGCTTGCCAAACGTCTGTCCGCCCTGGTGGACATGGATAAGCTGCACGGCTACATGGCCCTCAGCCAACTGGTGAGCACACCTGAGGCCCAGGCCAGGGTGCGCGAGGCCCTGGGCCAGCTGCCGCAACACTGGCAACCGCTGGTGGCGCTGGGCGTTCCCGAGGCCGCGCTGCGGGCGGAACTGGCCCAATTGCAGCAACTGCCAGTGCAAACCATCGACCACGCCTTGCTCGGCCCGCTCAGCGAACCCTGGCGCGCACTCTGGCTAGGGCCAAGCGGCCACGGCGTGGCGTCCATGGTCAGTCTGCAAGGGCTGAACAACGCCGACCTGCTGCGGGTGGTCGCCCAGGACTTGCCCGGTGTCCAGCTGGTGGACCGCCTCGGCGATCTGAATCAGGTGTTTGCTGCCACCCAACTCAGCGCCGCCGAATTGAAGCTCGCCTCGTGCGTGCTGATCGTGCTGTTGCTGCTGCGTCCCTTCGGTACGGGCGGCGCGCTGCGCATGGTTGCCCTGCCGCTGCTGGCGGCGCTGTGCAGCTTGGCCAGCCTGGGCTGGCTGGGCCAACCGCTGACCCTGTTCAGCCTGTTTGGCCTGCTGCTGGTGACCGCCATCAGTGTCGACTACGTCATCCTCATGCGCGAGCGTATCGGTGGCGCCGCAGTGAGCCTGTTGGGCACCTTGCTCGCAGCGGCCACAACCTGGCTGTCGTTCGGCCTGTTGGCCGTGTCAAGCACCCCTGCGGTCAGTAACTTCGGTTTGTCGGTGAGCCTTGGGCTGGCCTTCAGCTTCCTGCTCGCGCCTTGGGCCGGTGGGCTGCAACGCGAACAGGCGTCGCCATGAAGGACCACACGCGTACTTTCTTTCCCGCTACCCCGGCCAGGAGGCCTTATGTCAAACGTTGAACTGCAAACCCGCCAGGTGGTGGTGATCGGTGCCGGCCCTGCCGGTGCCATCGCCGCCACGCTGCTCAAGCGCCAAGGCCATGACGTGGTGGTGATCGAGCGTCAGCGCTTTCCACGTTTTTCCATCGGCGAGAGTCTGCTGTGCCATTGCCTGGACTTCGTCGAGCAGGCCGGCATGCTCGAGGCCGTGCAGGCCGCAGGGTTTCAGCTGAAGAATGGCGCGGCCTTCGCTTGGGGTGAGCGGCGCAGTGCGTTCGACTTCAGGGACACGTTCACCGCAGGCATCCCCACCACGTTCCAGGTGCAACGCGCCCGCTTCGACCAACTGCTCGCCGACCAGGCCGAGGCGCAAGGGGTAGAGATTCGCTACGAAGAAGAAATCACCGGCTTCGACGCCACGCAAACGCGCCTGCAAGTACGCCGTCTGGATGGCAGCACGTACCTGCTGCAAGCAACGTTCGTGCTCGATGCCAGTGGCTACGGTCGGATACTGTCGCGCCTGTTGGACCTTGAAACGCCCTCTGATTTCCCCGTACGCCAGGCCGTGTTCACCCATATCGAAGACCGCATCGATAGCGCCGACTTCGATCGCGAGAAGATTCTCATCACCACCCACCCCGAGCATCGCGACATCTGGTTCTGGACCATCCCCTTCAGCGACGGCCGCTGTTCGCTGGGCGTAGTGGCTGCCAAGGAGCATTTCGAAGGTCTGGATGACGATCTGGACGCCTGCCTCAAGGCCTTCGTGGCGCAGACGCCCAGCCTTCAGGGCGTACTGCGCGATGCGGTCTGGGACACCCCGGCGCGGACCATCGGCGGCTATGCGGCCAACGTCAGAACCCTGCACGGCCCAGGCTTCGCCCTGCTGGGCAATGCGGCAGAGTTTCTGGACCCGGTATTCTCCTCCGGCGTGACCATCGCCATGCGCTCGGCGAGCATGGCCGCCGGGCTTCTCGACCGCCAGCTCAAGGGCCGGCAGGTGGACTGGCAACGGGAGTTCGCCGAGCCGCTCAAGGCAGGGGTCGAGACTTTCCGCGCCTATGTCGAGGGCTGGTACGACGGCAGTTTCCAGGACGTTATCTACTACCCCGACAGCTCCCCCGAGATCCGCCGCATGATCAGCGCGATACTGGCGGGGTACGCCTGGGACACGCGCAACCCGTTCGTGGCCGAGCCCAAGCGGCGCCTGCGAACCTTGGCCGAACTGTGCGCGAGCACCGCACCATGAGACCGTTCCTGAGCGACAGCTATGTCGAAGAAACCCGTTTCGGCTTCTGGTTCCTGCGCAGCCATACCTGGCAGCACCATGTGCTGAGGGTGGCAATCGATGACCTGCGCGGTTTGTTCAGCGAGCCACCGCCAGGCAACGCCGTGCTGCTGGACACTGGGTGTGGCCAGGGCAAATCCTTCCAGTACCTGCGCCGGGTGTTCGCGCCTGCACAGTTGCTGGGCAATGACGCCGACCCGCTGAGCGTGGAACTGAGCAACGCCGAGGCCCGTCGCCTGGGCGGCGATATTCGCGTGCAGGGGGGTGACTGTGCCCACCTGCCTTATGCCGACGCCAGCGTCGACCTGCTGTTCTGTCACCAGACCTTCCACCATCTGGTGGAACAGGAAAAGGCCCTCTCCGAGTTTTACCGAGTGCTCAAGCCCGGTGGTTATCTGCTGTTTGCCGAGTCCACCGAAGCCTACATCGACACCTGGGTGATTCGCTGGCTGTTCCGCCATCCGATGCATGTGCAGAAAAGCGCGAGCGGGTACCTGCAGATGCTGCGCGATCAGGGTTTCGAGTTCGACACGGGCAATGTTTCCTACCCTTACCTGTGGTGGAGTCGGTCCAGGGACTTCGGTTTGCTGGAGCGGCTCAAGCTGCGCACGCCGAAGCCGTTTGGCCAACGTGAAGAAACCCTGGTCAACGTCGTGGCGCGCAAGCCGCTCCAGGCAGTGACGCCATGATGCGCGCGTGGATAGTGGGTTGCCTGATGCTGCTGGCCGGCTGCGCGAGTCATGCACCCCTGCCTGCTGGCGCACCGAGCTTGCGGTTGCCGCTGCAATTGCACGTTCAGCGCCTGCAGGCCGGGCAGAGTCAGGACTGGATGCTGGTGATCCAGCGCGAGGATGACGGGCTGCGCTGGTCGCTGCTGGATTTTCTGGGCATACCTCAGGCACGCCAGCGCCTGCTTGGCCAGCAGTGGCAAGCCGATGGCTTGCTGCCGCCCAATCCCGAAGCCCGGGAGCTTTTCGCTGCAGTGCTGTTTGCGTTGACGCCAGCAAAGCAATTGATGGCCGATTATGCCGATGCCACGGCCACGAAGGGCGGCCGACGATTGGGAGATCGCTGGTCGGTGGTGTATCCACCGGCGCCTGCGCGGCTGCTAGCCGCTCCTACTGGTGCAGGTGCAGCCCGCATTGACAGCGCGGATCCCGAATTCACCCTGTATCTCCAACACGACCTGACCTACCGCATCAGCCCGCTGCCCCACGAGGCCACGCCATGACTGCCTACCTCAATGCACTGGGCCTTAACTGCGCCCTGGGCATGGACACCGCCAGTGTGAGTCGGGCGCTGTTTGCCGGCGACTGCTCGGGCATGCGCCCGCAAGCCGGCTGGGTGCCCGAGCGCGTGCTCCCGGTGGCGGCGGTGCGCGGCGAGCTACCGGCCATTCCCGTCGCGTTGAGCAGCCAGGCCAGCCGCAACAATCGATTGCTGTTGCAGGCAACCTTGCAGATCGATGCCCAGATCCAGCAGGCCATCGCTCGCTTTGGCGCCTCGCGCATTGCCATCGTGCTGGGCACCAGCACGTCGGGTATCGACGAAGCCAGTCGCGGCATCGCCCGCTACCTGCAAGACCGGCAGTTCCCCGGCGACTACGACTACAGGCAACAAGAGCTCGGGGCTCCGGCGGCGTTTCTTGCCGACCTGTACGGCATCAGCGGCCCGGCCCACGTGATCTCCACAGCCTGTACCTCCAGCGCCCGGGCGCTGATGACGGCTCGTCGTTTTCTCGCCATGGGCCTTTGCGATGCGGTGTTGTGTGGCGGCGTCGACAGCTTGTGTCGGCTCACCCTGAACGGTTTCTCGGCGCTTGAGGCGGTGTCCGCGCAACGCTGCAATCCGTTCTCGCGCAACCGCAACGGCATCAATATCGGTGAGGCAGCGGCGCTGTTCCTGATGACCCGCGAACCGGCCAGTGTCGCTTTGCTGGGCGCAGGCGCCAGCTCCGACGCCCACCATATCTCGGCCCCCGAACCCAGCGGCCGCGGTGCTCTGCAAGCCATGCGCAAGGCGTTGGCGCAAGCCGGGCTGGCGCCCGAGCAGATCGGCTATCTGAACCTTCACGGCACCGCCACCGCACACAACGACGCCATGGAAAGCCTGGCGGTGGCTGAACTATTCCCGGCCGGGGTGCCCTGTTCATCGACCAAACCGCTGAGCGGGCATACCCTGGGCGCCGCGGGAGCACTGGAAGCCGCGTTCTGCTGGCTGAGCCTGCAACCCGGCGCTGTCCTGCCGCCCCATGTCTGGGACGCCATCATCGATCCACAACTGCCCCAGCTGGCTTTCGTCCAGCCCGGACAGACCTTGCAAGGGCCACGCAACCTGATGAGCAATTCATTCGCCTTCGGCGGCAACAATGTCAGCCTGATTCTGGGAGCGCCGACATGATCGACTGGCCGATCGCCGAACTGTTGCCCCATGCCGGCGACATGATCCTGATCGATCACGTCGTGGCCTTCGACCAGGAAAGCATCCACACCCGTGTCACCGTGCAGCCGGACGGGCTGTTCAACGACCCCGACGGCAGTCTGCCGGCCTGGGTCGGGGTTGAGCTGATGGCGCAGAGCGTGGCCGCCTATGCCGGATGTCGCGCCCGTGAACAAGGCCAGGAGGTGGAAATGGGCTTCCTGTTGGGTACCCGCAAGTACCACTGCAACGTCGAACGGTTTCCCTTGGGCTGCTCGTTGGATATCCATGCCCGCCGCTCGCTGGAAGACGACAGCGGCATGGGCGTGTTTGAATGTGAATTGACCGGCCCAGGCATCAGCGTGCAAGCGCGCCTCAATGTTTATCGCCCACCTCAGGCCGAGCAGTACCTGGCCGAGGCCCCCCTACAGGACTCCCTCCATGACTGAGACCATTCTGGTCACCGGCTCCAGCCGTGGCATCGGCCGCGCCATCGCCCTACGCCTGGCCAGCGCTGGCTTCGACCTGGTGCTGCATTGCCGCAGCGGCCGTGCCGAAGCCGATGCGGTACAGGCCCAGGTCCAGGCCCTGGGTCGACAAGCCCGGGTGTTGCAATTCGACGTGGCCGACCGCGCCGCCTGCGCGCGCATCCTGCTGGAGGATGTGGAAACCTACGGGGCCTATTACGGCGTGGTGTGCAATGCCGGGCTGACCCGCGACGGTGCGTTTCCGGCCCTAAGCGAAGAGGACTGGGACCTGGTGATGCGCACCAACCTGGACGGCTTCTACAATGTTCTGCACCCTTTGACCATGCCCATGATTCGCCGCCGTGCGGCTGGACGCATCGTTTGCATCACGTCGGTCTCGGGGCTGATCGGCAACCGCGGACAGGTCAACTACAGCGCTTCGAAGGCCGGCGTCATCGGCGCTGCCAAGGCCTTGGCCATCGAACTGGCCAAGCGCAAGATCACCGTCAATTGCGTCGCCCCGGGACTGATCGACACCGCCATGCTGGACGAGAACGTACCGGTGGAAGAACTGTTGAAAATGATCCCTGCCCAGCGCATGGGCACGCCTGAAGAGGTCGCCAGCGCGGTGAATTTCCTGATGTCGGCAGAGGCTTCGTACATCACTCGCCAGGTGCTGGCCGTCAATGGAGGGCTGTGCTGATGAAACGGGTCGTGGTCACCGGCATGGCCGGTATCACCTCGCTGGGCAACGACTGGGCCAGCATCGCCGGGCACTTCGCTGCCAACCGCAGCGGCATTCGGCGCATGAACGAATGGGACCGCTTCGAGGAACTCAACACGCGCCTGGCCGGGCCCATCGATGACTTCAAGGTGCCGAGCCACTGGACCCGCAAGCAACTGCGCAGCATGGGCCGGGTTTCTCGCCTGGCCGTGGGCGCGGCGGAGCAGGCCCTGGCCGATGCCGGCCTGCTGGGCGACGAGTCGATCAAGGACGGACGCATGGGCGTGGCCTGTGGTTCCTCCACCGGCAGCACCGACGAGATCAAGGCGTTCGGCAACATGCTGCTCAACTCGGTGGCCGAAGGGCTCAACGCCAACTCCTATGTGCGCATGATGCCCCACACCACGGCGGCCAACATCAGCATATTCTTCGGCCTGACCGGCCGGTTGATTCCTACCTCCAGTGCCTGCACCAGTGGCAGCCAGGGTATTGGCTATGCCTACGAGGCAATCAAGTTCGGCCGCCTGCCGCTGATGCTCGCCGGGGGCGCGGAAGAGTTGTGTCCTACCGAAGCGATGGTGTTCGATGCCCTCTACGCCACCAGCCTGAAGAACGATGCGCCGCACACCAGCCCACGTCCCTACGACGGCGGCCGAGATGGTCTGGTGATTGGTGAAGGCGGCGGCATGCTGGTGCTCGAGGAACTGGAACACGCGTTGGCCCGAGGTGCACGCATTCATGCCGAAATCGTCGGCTTTGGCAGCAACGCCGACGGCCAGCACACCACTCGCCCCGAGCAGGCAACCATGCGCCGCGCGATGGAGTTGGCATTGCAGGACGCCGGGCTGCCCGCTGAGGCCATCGGCTATGTGAACGGCCACGGCACCGCGACCGAACAGGGCGACATCGCCGAAACCCTGGCCACCAGCAGCCTGTTCGGGGCGCACATGCCGATCAGTTCGCAGAAGAGCTTCCTGGGCCATACCCTGGGCGCGTGCGGCGCTCTGGAATCCTGGTTCAGCATCGAGATGATGAACCGCGATCGGTATGTGCACACCTTGAACCTGGACCAGGTGGATGCCCGCTGTGGTGAGCTCGATTACATCCGCGGCGAGTTCCGCGCCATGAACAACGAATTCGTGATGAACAACAATTTCGCCTTCGGCGGCGTCAACACCTCTTTGATATTCCGCCGCGTAGCCACGGCGTAAGCCGCGTCGAACCCAACACCCACTCCTCAAGGTAGAGACCCCATGAAACGCCAAGCACTAGCCACCGCCTTCATCCTGGCCACCCTCCCCGCCGTCAGCCAGGCGCGCGACACCGCCCTGTACCTGCCATTTCAGAAAGTGGTCGATGAAATGACCCAGGCCGGCAAGCTCGACGGCAGCGTCAAGTTCTACCTGGCGGGCGTGCAGCCCAAAGGGAAAGTGAGTGTGGTCAACGCTGACGCTGTGACCAACAAGAAGACCAACGCCTTCAACAAGACCGACGAAGTGGCCTGCGAATGGGCTTTGCAGTCAGCCCTGCTGACCTTGCAGGACGCGGCGCGCAAAGCGAACGCCAATGCTGTGGTGAACATTGCCAGCTATTACAAGAAGAACGAGCGCAAGGATGCCAGCACCTATGAATGTCATGCCGGGGCGGTGATTGCCGGGGTTGCGCTCAAGGGGGACCTGGCGAAGGTGAACTGATTGGGATTGGGCGGTGGATGGTCCCCGACCTCACTCACCGCCTCGCCTCCCTCTCCAACAACCGCACAAACCCCTGAGCCATCGCCGACACCGGCCCTTTGCGCTGAACCACCCACACCGCCGTAACCGCCTCCTCATCGAGCAATGCCTTGTACACCACCCCATCCATGCGCATTGCCTTGTAGGACGCTGGCAGCACCGACACCCCCAACCCCGCTGCCACCAACCCGATGATGGTCATGGCCTCACCGGCCTCCTGGGCGATGTGCGGGCTGAACCCTGCCTGACGGGCCAGGTTCAGCAACTGCGCGTACAGGCCACTGCCATAGCTGCGTGGAAAGAACACGAACGGTTGCTCGGCCAGCTCCTGCAACAGGATCCCGCCGTCCCTGGCCGCGAGCGGATGCTTGGCATCGAGGACGGCCACCAGCGGTTCGCTGAACAGCTCGATGTAGCTCAGCGAATCCGGCAGCGCCAGGGGCCGCATGATGCCCACTTCGATGGACTCATCCACCAAAGACTCGGCCACTTCGGTACTGCTCATCTCGCGCAGGTTCAGGTGCACTGCCGCAAAGGCCTGGCGAAAGGCGTAGATGGCCTTGGGAATACCCGAATTGAAAGGCGCCGAAGAAGTGAACCCGATCTTCATCTCACCCAGTTCGCCCAACTGTGCTCGCCGGGCCACATCGGCCGCCTTGTCGACCTGCGCCAACACCTGCCGCGCCTCGCCGAGAAACAAGCGGCCGGCTTCACTGAGCTCGACCCGACGATTGGTACGCTCGAACAGCCGCGCGCCCAGCTCCTGCTCCAGCGTCTGGATCTGCTGGCTCAACGGTGGCTGGGAAATACCCAACAGCTCCGCCGCGCGGCCGAAATGCAGTTCCTCGGCAACGGCGATGAAGTAACGCAGGTGACGCAATTCCATGCAACCTCCAATGAGTCGCAGAACCTATCAAACAGGTCGAACAATATATTGGAAAGAATCAATAGCCAGCTATATAGTTTTTTTCACACCCGCCATCGACCACCCCACCGAGGTCCCCGTGAAAACTGCTGTCGCGCCCCAGGCTCAGGACATCGCGCCATTGAACGAAGCCATCGCCGAATTGGGCGAGCTGTACATCGAAAAGGGTACTCCGCTGTTCATGCGCACGGTACTGGCGCTGTTCAGCGGCGGATTCGCGACCTTTGCACTGCTCTACTGCGTGCAGCCGATGATGCCGATCCTGTCTCAGGAATTCGCTATCAATGCCGCCCAGAGCAGCCTGATTCTTTCGGTGGCCACCGGCATGCTGGCGGTCGGTTTGCTGATCACCGGGCCCATTTCCGACAGCGTCGGGCGCAAGCCGGTGATGGTGGCTGCCTTGTTCTGTGCCGCTCTGTGCACTATCGGCAGCGCGCTGATGCCCAGTTGGGAAGGCGTCCTGGTGCTGCGCGCCCTCACCGGGCTCAGTCTCAGCGGGTTGGCAGCAGTTGCCATGACTTACCTGAGCGAAGAGATACACCCTCAACACATCGGCCTGGCGATGGGTCTATACATCGGTGGCAACGCCATTGGCGGCATGAGCGGGCGGCTGATCACCGGCGTGCTGATCGACTTCGTCAGCTGGCATACGGCGATGTTGGTGGTAGGCGGCCTGGCGGTGATCGCTGCTGCGGTGTTCGTGCGCATCCTGCCTGAGTCACGCAACTTTCGCCCGCGCAAGATGAACCCACGCGGATTGATCGAAGGCTTCACCATGCATTTCAAGGACGCCGGGCTGCCCTGGCTGTTCCTCGAGGCGTTTCTGCTGATGGGCAGCTTCGTCACCCTGTTCAACTACATCGGCTATCGCCTGCTGGCCGAGCCGTACCACATGAGCCAGGCGCTGGTGGGGTTGCTGTCGCTGGTGTACCTGGCGGGTATCTACAGCTCGGCGCAGATCGGTTCGCTGGCGGACAGGCATGGCCGGCGCAAGGTGTTCTGGATGAGCATCGTGCTGATGTTCATGGGTCTGCTGGTCACCCTGTTCAGCGCGGTGCCGGTGATCCTGGCTGGCATGCTGATGTTCACCTTCGGTTTTTTCGGCGCGCATTCGGTGGCCAGCAGCTGGATCGGGCGGCGTGCGCTGAAGGCCAAGGGACAGGCGTCGTCGCTGTATCTGTTCAGCTATTACGCAGGCTCCAGCGTGGCCGGGACACTGGGGGGAATGGCCTGGCATTACGGGGAATGGGCAGGTGTCGGGTGGTTTATTGCCGGGTTGTTGAGCGTGGCCTTGCTGGTGGCGGCGAAGCTGGCGAAGTTGCGGCCGGTGGGGGTGGCGTAGGATGGGCAATCTGTGGTGTCTGCCCCCCTTGCCTGGCTCGATCTGCTGCACATTCCCGAGCGGCCCGATGGCTCGCAGGGCGGCTCTCAGCAAGTTGCATATTCAGCCATGCAACAGACATCTTTTATAGGATTAGATCTGAAAAAAATTATTCGCACCACCGACTAGCGTACGTAAATATTCAACTAATTTTTGTTACGAGCATCGTCTTCAGCAACAGGATATAAACCCACCTCCTGTTATTCAAAAATAATTACAGATACTTTGCCGAAGCGACTAACCTCATAAGTGCCTGCCTGCTGCAGGGATTTCCCACTTACTTTGATAACAACTTCAGGTACGCCGCTCAGAACGATTGGCTTATCGCGGAGTTTGAGGCAACGTTTTCGGAGATTGACATCTCGACCGCCGGTAAACTGGCCGTTGCAGTGCCCGAAGGGCGAAAGGATGACCGATCATTTGATCTCGAATGAGAAATATCTGGCATTTGCGGCGCCCCCGCTGCGGCATTCATCCGCCATTTAAAACCGCTCATGCGGAGCAAGACCGGCAGTAATAAGTTTTGTTCAGGCACGATCATCATGAACGCAAACGTTCATACAGCCGTTAACTCACGTACCGTCATTCTCAGGTTGCACACACTCCAGAAGGCCTGAATCTTCGCTCATAACAATCATTCTTCGTATAGTCGAAGAACGATGCTGACAAAACCTGCCCAACCGGGTGGTTTCACACAACAGGAGTTCACAATGAACAATCAACTCTATGCAAATAACTTCAAAGGTGTTGTCGACGGATATCCCTATGTGCCGGAGTACATTCAGGGCCACCGGAGACATGGCCTATACACTCCGGCTTGGTATATAGGTGTTTCAATGAGGATGGGACGCGGGGAAGGGCGACACGACGACCTTAATGTGTACCTGGGTAAAGAGAGCCTACCCGCTGGCCGCTATGAACTGAACCTCCCGGACCCGGAAGAAAACTACCCTTCGGTCTCGTATGTAAAGAATGCAGGGAACGGCTGGATAAGACGTTATCGAGCGACGGCAGGCTGGGTCGAGTTCAAATACAACGCCGACCGGACGCATGTCGAGGCGCAGTTCGAAGCCTCCTTCCCTAGCACCGAAGTTGGATTTCACGCGTCCGGCACGCTGGAAAGCAACATTGAGGACCAGGACACAAAAGACGGCAAGGTGACGGAGAAGGATCTGCGGATGCTGTATGACTTCAAACAATGCGGTGAATGACAGTGCCGCTTCTACGGTGGGGGTGGGCGGTGGTCTGGTGGCGGTCTGGGGATTTTTTGCTGTCTGCACGGCCGCCTCGCGGGCAGAGCCCGCTCCCACAGGTGATCGGCGCTGCCCCCCAAATCCCCAGCCCCCTGTGGGAGCGGGTTCTACCCGCGATGAGGCCGGGGCTGACATCCTCGATGCACAACTTGCGCCCCTATCTGCCGCGCCAGATCATCGGCGCTGGTGGGGGCGGCGTAAGGGGTGGGATGGGTGGGGGATGGCCCCCTCACCCCAGCCCTCTCCCTGAGGGAGAGGGGGCTAAAAGCGGATGTTTCGACCATCAATGGTACTGCGCGGAAAACTCGTGCACAGCCCGGATGAACGCGCCGGCGTGTTCTGGATCGACCTCGGGGGTGATGCCGTGGCCCAGGTTGAACACATGCCCCGAGCCTTGCCCGTAGCTGGCCAGGATGCGTGCCACTTCGGCACGGATGGCCTCGGGTTTGGCGTACAACACGGTGGGGTCCATGTTGCCCTGTAGAGCCACCTTGTTGCCGACGCGGCGGCGGGCTTCGCCGATGTCGCAGGTCCAGTCCAGGCCCAATGCATCAGCGCCGGCGTCGGCGATGCTTTCCAGCCATAGCCCTCCGTTCTTGGTGAACAGGATGACCGGTACCTTGCGGCCTTCGTGCTCGCGGATCAGGCCGCTGACGATCTTGCGCATGTAGGCCAGGGAGAATTCCTGATAGGCCGCCGCCGACAGGTTGCCGCCCCAGGTGTCGAAGATCTGCACGGCCTGGGCACCGGCGAGGATCTGACCATTGAGGTAGGTGGTGACCGACTGCGCCAGTTTGTCCAGCAGCAGGTGCATGGCCTGGGGTTGGTCGTAGAGCATGGCTTTGGTCTTGCGGAAGTCCTTGGAGGAGCCGCCTTCGACCATGTAGGTGGCCAGTGTCCAGGGGCTGCCGGAGAAGCCGATCAACGGCACCCGGCCGTTGAGTTCGCGGCGGATGGTGCTGACCGCGTCCATGACATAGCCCAGGTCTTTCTGGGCGTCGGGGATCGGCAGGGCTTCGATGTCGGCCAGGGTGCTGACGACCTTCTTGAAACGCGGGCCTTCGCCGGTTTCGAAGTACAGGCCTTGGCCCATGGCGTCGGGGATGGTCAGGATGTCCGAGAACAGGATGGCGGCGTCCAGCGGGTAGCGTTCCAGGGGTTGCATGGTGACTTCGCAGGCGAACGACGGGTTCTTGCACAGGCTCATGAAGTCGCCGGCCTTGGCCCGGCTGGCGCGGTACTCGGGCAGGTAGCGACCGGCCTGGCGCATCATCCACACGGGGGTGACGTCCACGGGTTGCTTGAGCAGGGCACGAAGGAAGCGGTCGTTCTTCAGGGCAGTCATGTCAACATCCGGCAGAAAAGTGCCAGCATTTTCGCAGACCGCAGGGCAACAAGCTACCGGTGGGGTTGGGCGGTGGTCTGGTGGCGGTCTGGGGATTTTAGGTGCCTGGACGGCCGCCTCGCGGGCAGAGCCCGCTCCCACAGGTGATCGGCGGTGCACCCAAATCCCCAGCCCCCTGTGGGAGCGGGTTCTACCCGCGATGGGGTCGGGCCTGTCCCACTCCGCTTTGCGGTGCCACGCGGCCCCCTGTGGGAGCGGGTTCTACCCGCGATGGGGCCGGGCCTGACATCCTCGCTTTACAACTTGAACCCCCCCATCTGCCGCGCCAGATCATCGGCCAGGCCGCGCAGTGCCTGGCAGTCGTCGCGGCAGTCGCGCACTTCGCCGGCAGTGGCCCTGGCCAGGTCCGAGATGCCCTGCACGTTGCGGTTGATTTCCTCGGTCACCGCCGATTGCTCTTCGGTCGCCGTGGCCACCTGATGGTTCATGTCGCTGATCTGCTCTACCTGCCCGGTGATCGCCGTGAGCGACGCGCCGGTGCGCTGGCTCGATTTGACCCCGGTACCGGTTGCCGCCTGCCCGCTGTGCATCGATGACACGGCGTTCTCGGCGCCCTGCTTGAGGCCCAGAATCATCTTCTGAATCTCGTCGGTCGACGCCTGCGTACGTCGCGCCAAGGTACGAACCTCATCCGCCACCACGGCAAAACCTCGGCCCATCTCTCCGGCGCGGGCGGCTTCGATCGCGGCATTCAACGCCAGCAGGTTGGTCTGCTCGGAGACGCCACGAATCACCGCCAGCACCTGGTCGATGGAACCGACCTGAGTCGCAAGCTCGCCAACGGCCTGCGCCGCGTTGCCAATCTCGTCCGACATGCTCTCGATGTGGACGATCGACTGGCTGACCACTTCCCGCGCCGCCAGCGACTCGTCCCGCGCGTGTTGCGAAGCCTGGGCCGCGTTGCTGGCGTTGCGGGCAATTTCCTGCACCGTAAGGCCCATCTCATGCACGGCGGTCGCGACCATGTCGGTCATTTCCTGCTGCTTCCCGGCCCGTTCGGCCGTGTTGTCCACCACCCGAGCCACTTGGCCCACCGAAGTGCGCAGGCGCTCGCTGGTGGTCAGTACATCGGCGATCATGTCGCGCTGGCTGCCCAGAAAGCGGTTGAAGCCGCGGGCCAGGTCCCCCAGCTCATCGGCGCGCGAGTCGTTGAGCCTATGAGTCAGGTCGCCACCCCCGCTGCCGATGGCCACCAGCGCATCCGTTACCTGACGGATCGGCTTGACCAACCCTCGCGCCAGCAACACCACCAACAGCAGGCACACCAACGCCACCGCGATGCCGATCAGGCTGGTCAGCCACATGGCCTGGCGCGCCTGAGCGTAGATCTGCGCCTCGGGCACTTCGGCCACCAGGCTCCAGTTCATGTCGCGCAGCGGCAAGCTCAACGCCAGGTAGCCTTCGCCATCGCGCTGGAACTCGCTGCTGGTCAGTTGCGTGTGCCCCAACAGCGCCTGCGCCGAGCTGGCACCGATCTGCTCGGCCAGTTGGCGCTTGCCGCTGACCGCAGCGTCCGGGTGCACCTGGATCAGGCCATCATTGCGCACCAGGTAGACCTTGCCGGCCTCGCCGAAGCTGTAGTTGTGAATGAGCTCCGAGAGCTCGTTCATGCTCAAGCCCAGCCCGGCGATGCCCAGCAGTTTGCCGGCCCGTTCCATGCGCAGGTCGATGAACAGGGTCAGGGCGCCAGTGGTGGTGTCGTTGTCGATGTTCAGGGTGCGCGGGTCGCCGCTGTCCAGAAAGCTGTAGAACCAGCTGTCCTTGGCGCTGCCACGGCTGAGCACCCGGTCCAGGCCCTTTTCGGTGTAGTAGTTGTTGGTGCCGGCGGACGCGATGATGGCGGTGAAGGCTTTCTGGCTGCTACGTACGCCTTCCAGATACGTCACGAACCGTGACGTCTGGGCACCGTTTTCGCCCTCGGCCAGCCATTCCTGCACCAGAGTGTTACCGGCTATGTCCTGAGCGGCGGTCAGCGGCTTGGCCAGGATTCGTTCGATGTCGTTGCGCATTGCTTCGATGCTGGCCGGCATCGCCGTTTCCAGCAGATAGGTCTGGGTCAGGCGGTTGACCACCACCGTATAGATGCCTACCACCAGAAGAATGCTGACCAGCAGGGCCGTGCCCATGCTCAAGATCAATTGCCATTGGATACTGCGTCGCCAGAACTGCATGGTGAACCCCCAAATAAGAGCAAGATCCACAGCAATCAGCATGCCAGATTGTATACACGGTGTTGTGTTGGCCCGGGACGCCGCCCGCCGGCCATGACACACCGAAATGTAGCAGCGGCGTAAGCCGCGTCCCAGGCCCCGGCGTATGGGGGGGGGTTAACGCGCGGTTTCGGACGCGGCTGACGCTGCTGCTACGAGGGCGTCGATGCGGGTTTGGGTGGTTAGCTGGTTCTGGCACAGGTTCAAGGCGGTAAGCACCAGCAACCGATCGCCGACCAGGGTCGGATACTTGCGCTTGGTCTCGGCCAGGGTGCGCTCGAGCATGCCGAACGCCTGCAGCAGCGCCTGTTGCTCGCCGGGCGGGGCCTTGACCGAGTATTCGTTGCCAAGGATCGAGAACACCTCGATCCTTTCTTCGACACTCATACCGCAGCCGACGTAGCGCGCTCGACCAGGGCCTGAATACGGGCTGCCGTGGCGCCGCGCTGCTCTTCCTGCTCCAGCAGGTTCAATTGCAGCGTGTCGTTGTCATCCTTGGCCTGGGCCAGTTCAGCGGACAGGCGGGCATTGGTCTCGGCCAGTTGCTTGGTCTGCTGTACCAGGTCATTCACCAGGCTTTCCAATTGACTCAGGGATGCTTCCAACATTTTGATTTTCCAAAGCTTTTTGCAGGGGCGCGCACGATAAAGAAAAAAATGCGCCCCGGCCAGTAAATAGGAGCCTCATGGACCCCGGAATGCTTTTTCGGTTCGCCCCGTTCATCGGTCTACACCTTTGGCGCTATCGCTCGCCCCTGCGGCGATCTGTCACTCAAGACTTGCCGGCAATGACCGATAACCATGCAGCCTCCTCAATAGCGCACGGACTGCGTTTCATTCCTGGTAGACCTCCATGTCACTACGCAACATGAATATCGCGCCGCGCGCCCTGCTTGGCTTCGCCCTGATCGGCATCCTGATGATCGTGCTCGGGGTGTTTTCCCTGACCCAGATGGGCAAGATCCGCCACGCCGGCGAGGCCATCGAACAGAGCAGCATCCCCAGCATCATCGCTCTGGACGAAATGACTCAGATGACCCTGCGCCTGCGGGTCCTGTCCTATCGCCTGCTGCTCAACCGGGAACCGGATGTCCAGCAGAAGACCCTGCAGCTGTTCGACCAGCGCAACCAGCAGATGGACGATGCCAAAGCTCGCTATGAAAAGCTGATCGACAGCAGCGAAGAGCAAGCCGCGTTCGATGACTACAAGAACCTGATCGTCCAGTATCGCCAGCTCGAGTCGCGCATGCGCACGCTGTCGGCGGCCAACCAGGTGCTCGAGTTCCGCGCCTTGATCAACACCCAGATGCAGGACAATTCAGAGCAGGTCAATGCCGCCCTGGACAAGCTGGTCAAGATCAACACCGCGCAAACCACCGTCACCAACGAGCAAGCCGCGGGTCAGTACAGCTCGGCCTTCGTGCTGGTGGTGTCGATGCTGGTGTTCGCCACCGTGCTGACCTTCCTGTTCGCCTGGCTGTTGACCCGCAGCATCGTCAAGCCTATCGACCAGGCCCTGGCTGCCGCCGAAGAAATCGCTGAAGGCAACCTGACCCGACCGATTCAGGTGCAAGGCAGCGACGAAGCCGCGCGCCTGCTCATGGCCATGGACAAGATGCAGGGCAAGCTGCGCGACACCCTGCAACGGATTTCCGGCTCGGCGACGCAATTGGCCTCCGCCGCCGAAGAACTGAACAGCGTGACCGACGAAGGCGCCCGTGGCCTGACTCAGCAGAACAACGAAATCGAACAGGCTGCCACCGCGGTCAACCAGATGACCAGTGCGGTAGAAGAAGTGGCGCGCAACGCAGTGAGCACCTCCGAAGCCTCCAGGGAGGCCACCAGCTCGGCCAGCGACGGCCGCGACCTGGTGATGGAAACCGTGAGCGCCATCGAGCGCATGAGCGGCGACGTACAGAGCACCGCCGATCTGATCGGCAACCTGGCCGCCGAGTCTCGGGATATTGGCAAGGTGCTGGATGTGATTCGCGGCCTGGCCGACCAGACCAACCTGCTGGCCCTCAACGCCGCCATCGAAGCGGCCCGTGCCGGTGAAGCCGGGCGTGGGTTTGCCGTGGTGGCCGATGAAGTGCGGGCGCTGGCCCATCGCACTCAGCAGTCGACCAGTGAAATCGAACGCATGATCGGCAGCATTCAGGGCGGTACCGAGCAAGCCGTGGATTCGATGCGCAACAGCACCGAGCGCGCCGAGTCGACCTTGAACATTGCCAAGGGCGCGGGCCTGGCGCTGGACACCATCAACGGCGCCATCGTGCAGATCAACGAGCGCAATCTGGTGATCGCCAGTGCGGCGGAGGAGCAGGCGCAGGTGGCGCGGGAAGTGGACCGCAACCTGGTGAACATCCGCGATCTGTCGGTGCAGACGGCGGCAGGGTCGGCGCAGACAACCGCGGCCAGCGGGGAGCTGGCGCGGCTGGCGGTGGATTTGAATGCGATGGTGGCGCGGTTTCGGGTTTGATGGATGGGGCGGGGGTGGATGGTCCCCTCACCCCAGCCCTCTCCCTGAGGGAGAGGGAGCCAATCACCGCCAGCCGACCCACCGCGATCCGCTTCTAGCTCCCTCTCCCTCAGGGAGAGGGCCGGGGTGAGGGGACCATTCACCACCGATCCTCACCAACTCCCACCCCCCCTCAAAACTCAATCCGCACATCCCCCTTCGGCACACTGCAGCACGACAGAATGTACCCCTCGGCCTCATCATCCTCGGTGATGCCGCCGTTGTGCTCCATCTCCACCTCGCCCCCCAGCTTCAACACCTTGCATGTCCCACAGATGCCCATGCCGCAGGCCTTGGGGATCATCAGGCCGAGCTTGGACGCGGCCGCATGCACCGTTTCCCCCGGCGCCACGCGAATGCTCTTGCCGGTGGCGGTGAATTCCACCTGGTGCAATTCCGAGACATCCACTTCCGGGGCATCGGCCGCCTGTTCGGCTTGTTCCACGGCATCGGCGCGGGCCTCTGGCGGGGTCGCTCCGAAGGACTCTTCGTGGTAGCGGGACATGTCGAAACCGGCGACTTCAAGCAGGCGCTTGACCGCATTCATGTACGGCGTGGGGCCGCAGCAGTAGATTTCCCGCTCCATGAAGTCCGACGCGATCAGCTCCAGCAGCTTGTGATTGAGGTAGCCACGGTAACCCGCCCAAGGCTCGCCCAGGCCATGCTTCTCACAGATGATATGCAGGCTGAAGTTATCCACCCGCGACGCCATGTGTTCCAGCTCGCGGTGGTAGATGATGTCCTTGGGAGAACGGGCGCTGTGCACGAACACCATGTCGACATTGGCGTTGGTGTCGTAGAACCAGCGGGCCATGGACATCACCGGCGTGATGCCGACACCACCGCTGAGGTAGAGAATCTTCGGCGCCGGGAAGTCGATGGCGTTGAACAACCCCACCGGCCCGTGCACCGCTAGCTCCTGACCTTCGTGCAGGGTGTCGTGCAGCCAGTTGGAGACGCGTCCGCCCGGCACTCGCTTGATGGTGATGGAAAAGCTGTAGGGCACCGACGGCGAACTGGAGATGGTGTAGGAGCGCATCACCGGCTCGCCTTCGATCTCCAGCTCCAGGGTGACGAACTGGCCTGGCTTGAAGAAGAACAGGATCGGCTGGTCGGCCATGAAGCAGAAGGTGCGCACGTCCCAGGTTTCCTGGATCACCTTGACGCACCGAACGACGTGGCGTCCATTGGCCCAGGTCTGGGTGTTTACGGGCATCAGGAAGTTATTGGACATGCTCATCTCCAGGGGCCGACGGTCGGCTGTGCATGGGAGCGATTCTGCGTGTGCCATAAAGCGACGACTTTCCCATTCGCGACATTCACATGCTTATGGCGACCAGCCCCATGCTACCTAGGCTCCAGCGTCGGGAATGGATTTGGCCATGTCGCCCATGGATAAGGTTCCCGGCGCGCCGAGTCGCACACTCCACCGCAAATGAAGCTGCTTTCAGAAGCCTTGCGTTGCCAACCGTACCTGCCACTTTTCGCGGCCACCTAGCCTGGTCATGAGGATACAAACGATGGATGCCACCACTACCTTGAGCCTGGGCGATCCACTGGAGCCCGCACGCAAGGCGACCGCGCACATGTTGCAGGAGCGCGAGCGCACGTTCTCGCTGCCACAGCCGTTCTACAGCGACGAGCGGCTGTTCCAGATCGACATGCAGGAGATCTTCCAGAAGGAATGGCTGATCGCCGGCATGACCTGCGAAATCCCGGCCAAGGGCAACTTCCTGACGCTGGAAGTGGGCAAGAATCCGATCATCGTGGTACGCGGCGTCGACGGCGTGGTGCATGCCTTTCACAACGTCTGCCGGCACCGCGGCTCGCGCCTGTGCACCAAGGAAAAGGGCAAGGTGGCCAAGCTGGTCTGCCATTACCACCAGTGGACCTACGAACTGGATGGCCGCCTGCTGTTCGCCGGCACCGAGATGGGTGCCGACTTCGACATGAAGCAGTACGGCCTCAAGCCCGTGCACGTGAAAACCTCCGGCGGCTACATCTTCATCAGCCTGGCCGAGAACCCACCCGCGATCGACAATTTCCTCAGTACGCTGAACCATTACATGGAACCGTACGACATGGAAAACACCAAGGTCGCGGTGCAGACCAACCTGTTGGAAAAGGCCAACTGGAAACTGGTGCTGGAGAACAATCGCGAGTGCTACCACTGCGGCGGCTCCCACCCGGAGCTGTTGAAAACCCTGCTGGAGTGGGACGACGTCACCGACCCGCGTGCCGACCAGGCGTTCAAGGACCACGTGGCCGCGTCGGCCGCCGCCTGGGAAGCGGAAAAGATTCCCTACGCCCACGCCAGCCATGGCCTGCGCAACCGCATCGTGCGCATGCCGCTGCTCAAGGGCACGCTGTCCATGACCCTGGACGGCCAGGTGGGCTGCAAGAAACTCATGGGCCGCATCAAGAACCCGGACCTGGGCTCGATGCGCATCCTGCACCTGCCCCACTCGTGGAACCACTGCATGGGTGATCACATCATCGTGTTCACCGTGTGGCCGATCAGCGCCCAGGAAACCCTGGTCACCACCAAGTGGCTGGTGCACAAGGACGCGGTCGAGGGCGTGGACTACGACGTGGAGCGCATGCGCCAGGTGTGGGACGCGACCAACGACCAGGACCGTCGCCTGGCCGAAGAGAATCAGCGCGGCATCAACTCCACCGCTTACCAGCCGGGGCCCTACTCCAAGACCTACGAGTTCGGCGTGGTCAACTTCATCGACTGGTACAGCGAGCGCATGCTCAGCAACCTCGGCGCAGAGCCTGCGGCGTACCTCAAGGGCGTTGCCGTGCACGAATGATTCGCCGGGCGCTGCCCGGCTTCAACCTTTCATCCCCCTCAGCCGCTCATGCGCCGGTGCGAAACCCGGCGCGCTCACCCCGGAACCGCTGTCTGTACCTGCGAAACCTACTGCCTGCGCCGATGGTCGCCACCTGCCCGATAGGACATAAAACAAGGAAAATCCGTCCGATCCAAGGTAACTGTATGTCGACTCAGCGAAGCATTCCCGAACACCTGAAAGTCCACAGCCGCACGCCCGGCATTGTCGTTTGCGATCCACGTGGCCTCGGCGTGCGCACCCTCGCCTACCACCGCCGTACTGCCGACACCCCCGCCGAACGCCGCGGCCACGCGCAGTGGCATGACGCCCTCGGCCGCCCCACCGCCCAATGGGACCCCCGCCAACTCGCCCACTTCGAGGCCGGCACCAGCGACACGCCCAACCAGCGCACCGTTTTCAGCCTGTCCGGGGTGCCGTTGCAGCAGCACAACGTCGACTCGGGATGGAAGGTGATGTTGCAAGACGCCAGCGGGCTGGCGCGAGCGAGCTGGGATAGCCGGCAGACGTGTACGACCCACGAATATGACGCCCTGGGTCGAATGACCTCGGTGATCAAGCACGACGCGCAAGGCCCCTCGCGTACGACTCAGCGCATCACCTATGCCGCTGTCGACCCCGAGCAAGCGGAGCTGAACCTGTGTGGCTCAGTGATTCGCCACGACGACGATGCGGGCAGTCTGTTCGCTCAAGGCTTCAGCATTACCGGTGAAGCCATCCGCCACAGTCGCCGCTTCCTGGCCGGCGACACGGCCGCGGACTGGCCTGAAGCCCTCAGTGCCCGAGACGCCCTGCTCGAGGCCGGTGCGGGCTACACCAGCCATAGCCTCCACGATGCGACTGCGCTGTTGCTCAGCCACCAGGACGCGGCGGGCAACGTCCAGCAGTTCGGCCATGACATCAGCGGCTTGCAGAATGCCAGTGACCTGGTCACCGCAGACGGCGTGAACATCCCTTTGTTGGTAGAGATCGATTACGACGCGACGGGACGTGTCATCTCTCAGACTGCAGGCAATGGCGTGGTCAGCCGCGTTGAATATGACCCGTCGAGCCAGCGTCTGCGACGGGCAACCTCGCAACGGGCGGGTGGGACACTGCTGCAGGACCTGCATTACGAATATGATCCGGCCGGCAACATCCTCAGCGTCGGCGACCGCTCACAACCTGTTCGCCACTTTGCCAATCAGCGTACCGAAGCGGTTAACCACTACAGTTACGATTCGCTCTACCAGTTGATCACGGCCAGCGGACGCGAAGCCGCCAGTGCGGGTCAAGGCCCAGCGCTTCCCGAGTTGATGCTACTGCCGGACGATCCTGGCCTGTTGCTCAACTATACCCAGAGCATGCACTACGATGCGTCCGGCAACCTGCTGGAACTGCGCCACGTGAACGGCCAGCGCAATCGCACCCAACGCATGGCGGTTGCCCGGCTGAGCAACCGCGCGCTGCCTGAACGCGACGGCGTGCTACCGGACGAAACGCAACTGGCGGCCGCCTTTGACAGCAACGGCAACCTGCGCCAGTTGCAACCTGGGCAGGCGCTTGGCTGGGACAACCAGAATCAGTTGCAGCAGATCACCCCGGTCAGCCGCCCTGACGGCGATGACGATTATGAGCGCTATATCTACGACGCGGCGGGCGGGCGGGTGCGCAAGCATTCCAGCGCGCAGGTGCGTAACGGCACCCGAGTGAGCGATGTGCGTTATCTGCCAGGCCTGGAGATTCGTACCGACAGCCGCAGCGGGGAACGGCTCCACGTGGTCATCGCCCGGGCGGGGCGCAGCGGCGTGCGCCTGCTGCACTGGGAGCAAGGAAAACCCGAAGCGCTGAGCAATGACCAGTTGCGCTACAGCCTGGACAATCACCTCGGCTCCTGCACCCTGGAGCTGGACCAGCAGGCGCAACTGATCAGCCGGGAAGAATACTATCCCTTTGGCGGTACGGCCTGCTGGGCCGGGCGCAATGCGCTGGAGGCTCAATACAAGACCATCCGCTATTCAGGCAAGGAGCGCGACGCCAGCGGGCTGTACTACTACGGATTGCGCTACTACGCCCCTTGGCTGGCACGCTGGCTCAATCCAGACCCTGGTGGCGACATCGACGGTTTGAACCTGTACGCCATGGTGGGTAACAACCCCATAACCCTGGTCGACGGAGATGGCCGCAGCAAGACCAAATACGACACCCTCGAAGCCATGATCGCTGCCGGGCCGACGCCTGAGTACATGGAGGCTCGGGGGTCGTGGGACCGTTTGTCGCCCGCAGATTTGGCCAAGGCCCAGGAAAGCTTCAAAGGCCACTGCAAGGACTGGTTCACCCGTGGCAGGCAAAGCCGGATGGAAGTGTTGATGGCTATGTTCGATGTGGTCAAAAGCCGCAGCAACGGGGTCGTCCAGGGCATCGCGAACATGGAAAGCAACTTGGAACTGGCCAAGGCGGTGGGTTTGCGACTCACGACCATCGTGGTATCCAACCTGTCTTCAACAGTCGTATCGACCGCAATAGGCGCCGGTATCGGCTTGGCTGTAGCGGGCCCGCCGGGTTCCGTGATCGGCGGGGGGGCTGGTTTCGTGGTGGGCAAGTTGGCCAGTGTCGGCTCAGAAAAAGGCATGGAAAAAGCGGGTAACACCGCCACGCTGCACCTGCAAACCGGTAGCCTCAATATGTCGTCCGTCGTCCACGACGCGAAGATCCGCAAGAACGGCGTGTTGGGCAAGGCTTACGGCAAGCTGACCGGCTTTGTTCCAGACACGCCCAAGGGCGCGCTGAACCTCGGTATTGAAGTGGCCAAGACCGCAGGCTCCAAAGCCGCTGGTTCGGCGGGCGTAGCCGTCAAGATCGGCGTCGATGTGCTCAAGGGCGGGTATGAACTGTACAAGACACAGAAGGACAAGGATCCGGCCAAGATCGAGGTACTGGAGAACGGTGCTCTGCAGACCATTGCCGAACTGCGTCGCCGCACTGACCAGATCGCTACGATGTATGGCGCTACCCAGGCCAGTGACATTCTGGACTTCTGCCCAAGCATCACCAGTACGCGGCAAATGACACTGGGTCAGCTGTGGGCCAAAAGGGACAAAGCCATCGGAAGACTGGAGAACGCCGCTGCCACGGCCTCCGCGTTCAAACAACGCCACAATGCCCAGATGCTCGGCATTTGACCTTGTAGAAGCGCGCCCGCGAAGGCGTCCTGACTGCCTGCACACGGCTTGGACGTTTGGCCAGGCATACCGGCCCCTTCGCGGGCAGAGCCCGCTCCCACAGGTCAACTCAGTCTCACCTGTGGGAGCGGGCTCTGCCCGCGAGGGGCCCAACACCACCACATAGGCAACGCACAACCCCATGTGGGAGCGGGCTCTGCCCGCGAAGGGCCCAACACCACCACATAGGCAACGCACACCCCCCTGTGGGAGCGGGCTCTGCCCGCGAAGGGGCCAACGCCGCCACATAGGCAACGCACAACCCCTGTGGGAGCGGGCTCTGCCCGCGAAGGGCCATCACATCCCCCACACAATCCAAACCATGCATCGCCAATCCCTGCGAACACTGTTGCAGTGATGACATATCTGGAAACCCCAGTTGGATTCCACTCTCGAAAGGGTTGCTCTATGGTCGCCGCCTAACAATAAAAAGGCGCTTCCCATGTCAACCTCCTACGTCCCCGGCATCGACGGCCTGCGGGCCATCGCGGTGTTTGCGGTGGTGATCTTCCACATCGAATTCCTCGGCTTTCTGCCCGGGGGGTTTACCGGTGTGGACATGTTCTTCGTGATCTCCGGCTTCGTCATCAGCCGTGCCCTGGCCCAGCGCGATGGCCTGCCTCTGGGCGCCTACCTGCTGGACTTCTATCGTCGTCGAGTGCTGCGCATCCTGCCGGCGCTGCTGACGGTGCTGGTGGTGAGTTTCGTGCTGTCGGCGCTGCTGGTGCCGCCAGTGTGGCTCAGCGATCAGAACGACAACACTGGCCTGGCTGCCGTGTTCGGCCTGAGCAATGTCGTGCTGGCGTGGAACCTGGATACCTACTTCTCGCCCGGTGCCGAATTCAATCCCTACCTGCACACCTGGTCCCTGGGGGTGGAGGAGCAGTTTTACCTGATATTTCCCTTGCTGTTCTTTGTCTGGCTGCGCCGCCGGCAGCAGGGCCTGCTGGCGTGGATGTTGTTGCCTGTAGCAGCCCTGTTGTCGCTGGTGCTGTGCGCAGTGCAGACGACCCGCGATCCCTTGGCGGCGTTCTACCTGCTGCCGGCTCGGTTCTGGGAATTGGCGGCGGGGGCGCTGCTGTTTCAGCTGATGAGTGTGACGGGCTTCGTGGCGCGCTGTCGCTCGCTGGCCCGGCCGCTGCTGGTGACCGGTGCGCTGCTGCTGGCGGCGGGTCTGGCGTTTGCCGAGCAAACGCATTTCCCGTTTCCGTGGGCGATGCTCACGGTCCTGGGCACCCTGCTGTTGATCAGTGCGGTGGTCGCCGAGCCTGGGGGGTCGCGCTGGGGTCTGCGGCGTCTGTTGCGCGCCGCGCCGGTGACTTACCTGGGCAGGCTGTCTTACTCGCTGTACCTGTGGCACTGGCCCCTGGCGGTGTTTGTACGCTGGACGGTGGGCATGGAGCAGTCGTGGGTGCCCTGGGCCTACCCGCCGGTGCTGCTGGCGCTGGCGGCGGCCTCCTACCATTGGATCGAAACACCTGCACGCAGAGGTAGGAGCGCGTTGCACAGGCGCCCCGGCCTGACGCTTGCCGGAGCCGTGGCGGGGGTGGGTTTGGCGGCAGGCGCGGGCGTGTGGATAACCGCCAACACCGAGCGTCTATCCCTGAGCCAGGTCAGCGACAGCTATACCTGGCAGGCCTACAAACATTATCCACAGGAGCCGCTGGAGGTCATCGAGGACTCGGCCATGCAAGGACGTCGGCTGTTCGTGATGGGCGATTCACACACGGCGGCCTACCGCACGCTGCTCAATATCGTTGCCCTGCGCCTGGGTGTCGAGGTGGTGGAATACGAGCGCGGTGGCTGTCCGGTGATCAGCCTGATGGACGCCGATCCGCCGCGCTGCGCCGCCAGCCGGCAGGCCGCACTGGGGGATTTGCTTGAACGGGCGCAGGCGGGGGACATCGTGTTCCTGGCGTCGCTGCGCATGCCCGAGCTCAAGGGCCGGGGCTGGCGCCAGGGGGATGATCAGGTGTTGGCCGCGATCCTCGCGCAACAGACGCCTGAGCGCAGCGAGGCCGCCTATGAGTCAGCCGAGGCGCTGTTGCAACGCCTGACCCGGGCGGGGCTGACGGTGCTGATCGACGCGCCGAAGCCGTTGTTCAAAGCGCCGCCCAATCGCTGTTCGGATGGGTTCAATCGCATGAACCCGGTGTGTGCACCGGGTTTCGATGTCAGCCGCGAATGGCTGGAGGCGCTGCGCGCACCGCAGATGAACGTGCTGGCCAGGCTGAGCGCACAGTTTCCGGCGTTGCAGGTCTGGGACCCGTTGCCCATCCTCTGCCCCGGCAGCCTGTGCTCGGCTTACGACGATCAAGGCAAACCCCTGTTCAGTGACAGCGATCACCTGAGCGCTCACGGCAACCGTATCCTGGAACCCGCCTTCACCCAACACCTCCTGACCCGCGTCACCCCGCACCTGTAGCAGCGGCGTAAGCCGCGTCATCGGACGCCGCAGAGTTGTCGGGAAGATCGGGGGGGGCGGACGCGGCTTACGCCGCTGCTACACCTCCGGGCTTTAACGGAGGACGTTTTCTTCGAGCAGTGTTTTAAGGATCGCCTGGGCGCCCTCCTCTGCGCTCAGGCCCTTGAGCACCTGCCCGCCACCGCCGCTGGCCTTGGCGGTGGCGGCCTTCATGCGGTCGGCGCCGCTTTTGGCCTTGATCACCTTGAGCCGCTTGGGCCGGGGTTTGGCAGGTTGCCAGTCACCGGCTGTGGATAACTCATCGATCACCACTTCCACCTCATCGGCCGCCAACGTGCCACGCTGGGCGGGGCCGTACGCACTCTGGCGCGGTTTTGGCGCGGCGTTATCCACCGTGGCGAGCAACGGCAGGCGCACCTTCAGGCGCCGCCGCTGACCGCGCGGCAAGGCTTGCAATACATGGGCGACCCCGTCGCCGATGGACTCCACCTCAGCCAGGCCGACGATCATCGGCCAGCCCAGGCGCTCGGCCAACAGGAACGGCAACATCCCCGAGCCTTCGCCGGTTTCCGCCTGGCTACCGGTCAACACCAACTGGGCACCCTGCCCTTGCAGGTAGTCGCCCAGCGCCGGCAGCGCGTCACCCCCCTCGGGCAGTTCCAGCACATGCAACTGGGCAAGCCCCATGCCCAGATAGGCACGCAAGGCGGGTTCGGCAATGTCACCCGCATGGGCGACCTGCAAGTTATCCCCAGCCAGTTGCAGGCCAAGCTCCACGGCGCGAGCGTCCTGCTCGGCGCGGCGAGGTCGGCCCGAGGTGGGGTGGGCACCGATGGAAACCAGACTGATGACCTTGGTGTTCATGGGCGTGTCTCTCTCATCAGGCGGCATCACGCTTGGCGTGGTTGCGGTAGGCGTCGACGGCTTCGATCAGGGCCTGCATCAGCGCATTGCTGTCACCGACAACGGCAAGGTCGGCGCGTTTGATCATGTCGCAGCCAGGGTCCAGATTGATCGCGATGACCTTGTCACACGCGCCTATGCCCTGCAGGTGCTGAATGGCGCCGGAGATACCCACCGCCACATAGACCCGCGCCGTGACCCAGGTACCACTGGCGCCCACCTGGCGATCACGGCCCATGAAGCCGTCGTCCACTGCCACCCGCGAGGCGCCTTCGGTGGCGCCCAGTGCGGCAGCGGTGCGATGGAACAGGTCCCAGTCCTGTACGCCATTGCCGCCGGAGAAAATGAACTCGGCCTCGGCCATGGGGATGGCCGACGGGTCCACCGCCACTGCGCCCAGGTCTTCGATGCGGGTCAGGCTGCGCACCACGCCTGTGGACAACTCCACGGGGAGTACCTCGTGGCGAGTTTCATCCACAGGCTCGGCGCACTCGGCGGCGGCCAGAATCAGGCGCGGCAGGAGGCGGGCTATGTCCTGCTGGCCGGCACCGGCACGGCCGATGCACTGGTTGTCCTTGACCTGCCACACCCGGGTCGCCGGCCGCTCACCCAGGCTGGCGGCAAAGCGACGGCCCAGCTCCCCACCACCGGTGCGGCTGTCAGGCAGCAGCCAATGCCGGGGGCTGAACTGGTTATCCACAGCGCGCAGGCCCTGGACCCGTTGCTCAGGTGCATAACCTTCGAATTCGTTGCCCTGCAGCACCAGCAGGCGATCCACACCGGCGGTGTCGAAGGCGCTTTCCTTGTGCTCGCCGAACACAATCGCCAGCACGGCACCGCCGTTTGCCGCCAGGCGATGGGCCAGGCCAAGCAGATCGCGATCGTGACTGCTCAGGCGGCCGCCGACCATGTCCGGTACCACGGCAATGTAGAACGCCGGCGCCGCCACCTGATGCAACGGCAGTTGCACCTGCACGGCCACCGAGCGCTTGCTCGCTCCCCCCTGCTGGGCACCGCTGCGGTCGATGCGCTTGATCCCGTTCGGGCCAAGGAAGCCGATCCCATGGGGGTTCTTGCGCATGACTCCGTTGGGGCCCATCCAGGCACTGGCCTGGGGCTGCAGGGCACTGTGCAGCGGATGCAGACGGTTGCGGGCGATCCACTCGGCCCGCGGGTCGCGGCGAATAATGTCGCTCATCAGTTCACCTCCGCAGCGATTTCACGTTTGGCCGGGGTCGGCTTGACCGGCGCGGCCGGCTCTTCCACCAGCGCGTCGGCCACCAGTTCGGCGATGTCCTTGATCAAGGGCCGCGGTTCGACCACGCCTTCGAGCATGGCCGTGCATTGCGGGCAGCCCACGGCCACCAACTGCGCCTGGGTTTCGCGGATGTCGTCCATGCGCATGTCGGGAATGCGCTGCTTGCCAGGAATGTCGGTGATCGGTGCACCGCCACCGCCGCCGCAGCACCGGGAACGAAAGCCCGAACGCTGCATTTCCTTGACCTCGATGCCCAACGCCTTGAGGACATCGCGCGGGGCCTGGTACTCACCGTTGTAGCGGCCCAGATAGCACGGGTCGTGATAGGTGACGCTGCCGCCCTTGTGCTGGCCCAGAGCGAGTTGGCCGGCGTTGACCAGTTCGGCCATGAAGGTGCTGTGGTGCAGAACCTCGTAGTGGCCGCCCAAGGCGCCGTATTCATTCTTCAGCACATGGAAACTGTGCGGATCACAGGTGACGATGCGCTTGAAGCTGTACTTGCCCAAGGTGCGGATGTTGCGGTTGGCCAGCAGCTGGAAGGTCGCCTCGTCACCCAAGCGCCGCGCGACGTCGCCGCTGTCGCGCTCCTCCAGGCCCAATACCGCGAAGTCGACCCTGGCCGCTTTCAGCACTTTGACGAAGGCGCGCAGGGTGCGCTGGTTGCGCATGTCGAACGCGCCATCGCCGACCCAGAACAGCACCTCGGCGTGCTTCTTGTCGCTGAACAGGTCCAGGTTCAGGTCTGCCGCCCAGTTCATGCGCCCACCTGGGTTGAAGCCGCCGGGGTTGTCGGTGGCGATCAGGTTGTCCAGGACTTCGGCGCCCTTGTTCGGCGTAGCGCCCTTCTCCAGGGTCAGGTGACGACGCATGTCGACGATGGCGTCGACGTGCTCGATCATCATCGGACACTCTTCCACGCAGGCGCGGCAGGTGGTGCACGACCACAGGGTATCGGCATCCACCAGGCCGTTGACGATGGGTTGGTGCGGGTTGCCGCCGTGCTCGCCGATGGCTTTGCCGGGGTACGGACTGCCGGCGAATGTGGCGTCGGTGCCGCCGGCCAGGCCTACCACCATGTCCTGAATCAGTTTTTTCGGATTCAGCGGCTGGCCGGCGGCGAACGCCGGGCAGGCGGCCTCGCACTTGCCGCACTGCACGCAGGCGTCGAAGCCCAGCAATTGGTTCCAGGTGAAGTCCTTGGGTTTTTCCACGCCCAGCGGGGCCTGCGGGTCGTCCAGGTTCAGGGGTTTGAGACCCGTGGAGCGACCACCGCCGAAACGCTCTGCGCGGCGATGCCAGGCCAGGTGCAGGGCACCGGCGAAGGCGTGTTTCATCGGACCGCCCCAGGTCATGCCGAAGAACAGTTCGGACACGCCCCAGGCCACACCGATGCCCAGGATCAGCGCCAGCACCCAACCGCCAAAGTCAGGCGGCAGGATGCCCGCCACCGGCAGCGTGGCGATGAAGAAGCTGGCCGAGAACATCAACAGGCTTTTCGGCAGGCGCATCCAAGGGCCCTTGGACAGGCGCGCCGGTGGCGTGCGCCGACGGGCGTAGACAAAGCAGGCCCCGGCGAACATCAGGGCGCAGGCGAACAACAGTGCGTAGCCGAGAATGCGGTTGTGCAGGCCGAAACCGTGCACCAGGATCGCCAGCACCGCGGCCAGTACCGCACCGCCGGCGGTGGCCACGTGGGTGTTGGCGATGTATCTGTCGCGGGCCACCACATGGTGCAGGTCGACCATGTAGCGCTTGGGCATGGCCAGCAGCCCGCCCAGCAGGTCGACCTGAGCAGGCCGGCCACGACGCCACATGTTGATGCGCCGCACGGCGCCCAATACAGCCAGGCCGAGGGCCGCGAACAGCAGGATGGGAAGAAGCGTATCGAGCATGGTGAAGCCCCTGCGGACCCTGAGATCCAGAATGACGGGAGGCCGACGCAGATCCTGTGGTAGCGGGCTCTGCCCGCGCCCACAGGATCGAGGTCAAGCCTGGAACGGCGTCAGAAATCCTTGCACAAGCGCAGCGCGTCATAGATCGCCGCATGGGTATTGCGCTGGGCCACACAGTCGCCGATGCGGAACAGCAGATACCCATCACCGGAGGTACTCAACGACGGCTGCGGCTGGATCGCGAACAAGGCGTCGATGTCCATCTGGCCCTTGTTACGCGAGCCCGGCTTGAGCGCGTAGTAGATCTTCTCGTCGGGACGCACGCCGTTCTCCACCACCACCTGATCGACCACCCGTTCTTCCTTGGCCCCGGTGTATTCGTTCTCCAGCACCGCCACCAGCTTGTCGCCCTCGCGGTAGACCTTTTCCAGCATCAGGTCGCCGGTCATGATCACTTCCTTGGGGTACATGCTGCGGTAGTAGGTGGGGAACGACGTTCCGCCGATCGCCACACCCGGCTTGATGTCATCGGTCACGATCTCTACCTGGCTGCCCTTGTCGGCCAGGAAGTCGGCCACCGACATGCCGGTAAACTCGCAGATGGTGTCGTACACCAGCACGTTCTTGCCCGGCGCGACCTTGCCGTCGAGCACGTCCCAACTGCTGACCACCAGGCCTTCTTCCGCGCCCCAGTGTTCATTCTGTTCCAGGAACGGATGACCGCCCACCGCCAGCACGACGATGTCCGGACGCAGGTCCATGATGGTGTCGGCATCGGCTGCCGTGCCCAGGCGCAGGTCGACTTTCAGGCGCGCCAGTTCCAGCTGGAACCAGCGGGTAATACCCGCGATCTGGTCGCGCTGCGGCGCTTTGGAGGCCGTGGTGATCTGGCCGCCGATGAATTCCTTTTTCTCGAACAAGGTCACATCGTGGCCGCGCTCGGCCGATACCCGCGCCGCTTCCATGCCGGCTGGGCCAGCGCCGACGATCACCACCTTGCGTTTCACGCCGGTGGACTTCTCGATGATGTGCGGCACCCCCATGTATTCACGGGAGGTGGCGGCGTTCTGGATGCACAGCACGTCCAGGCCCTGGTACTGGCGGTCGATGCAGTAGTTGGCGCCCACGCACTGTTTGATCTGGTCGACCTGGCCCATCTTGATCTTGGCGATCAGGTGCGGATCGGCGATGTGCGCGCGGGTCATGCCGACCATGTCGACGTAGCCGCCTTCCAGAATGCGCGTGGCCTGGTTCGGGTCCTTGATGTTCTGCGCGTGCAGGACCGGAATCTTCACCACTTCCTTGATGCCCGCCGCCAGGTGCAGGAACGGCTCCGGCGGATAGCTCATGTTGGGAATGACGTTGGCCAGGGTGTTGTGGGTGTCGCAGCCGGAGCCCACCACGCCAAGGAAATCGAGCATGCCGGTGTCGCTGTAATACTTGGCGATTTCCTTCATGTCCTCGTGGCTCAGGCCGTCAGGGTGGAATTCATCGCCACAGATCCGCAGGCCCACGCAGAAGTCGTCGCCGACTTCCTTGCGTACGGCCTTGATCACCTCGATCCCGAACCGCATGCGGTTTTCGAAGCTGCCACCCCATTCGTCGGTGCGCTTGTTGACCCGCGGGCTCCAGAACTGGTCGATCATGTGCTGGTGCACCGCCGACAATTCGACGCCGTCCAGGCCGCCGGCCTTGGCGCGTGCGGCGGCACTGGCGTAGTTGCCGATCACCCGCCAGATCTCTTCCGGCTCGATGGTCTTGCAGGTGGCACGGTGCACCGGTTCGCGGATGCCCGACGGCGACATCAGGGTGGGCCAATGCTCGCCATCCCAGCGCGAGCGCCGGCCCATGTGGGTAATCTGGATCATGATCTTGGCGCCATGCTTGTGCATGGCATCGGCCAGGTTCTGGAAATGCGGAATGATCTTGTCGGTGGCCAGGTTGACCGACTTCCACCAGCCCTGAGGGCTGTCGATGGCCACGCTGGAGGAACCGCCGCAGATAGCCAGGCCTATTCCGCCGCGGGCTTTCTCTTCGTAGTACTTCACGTAACGATCGGTGGTCATGCCGCCGTCGGTGGCGTAGACCTCGGCATGCGCGGTGCTGAGCACGCGGTTGCGGATCGTCAGCTTGCCGATCTGGATCGGCTGGAACATCGCTTCGAAAGCCATGACGGTTTATTCCTCGACTTACAACGGTTTTACAGTGAAGAGACCATCTTCGTGGCCTTCTTCGGAGCCGCCGTACACTTGCTCGGCGACGGTACGGATGGCACTGCCGCGGGCGGCGAGAATCTGGTCCATGGCGCCGGCGAACCAGCCGGTGAACATGTAATCGACCTTGCGTCCGACCTTGCCATACACATAGACGAAGGCGGAGTGCTCGAGCTTGACGCTGCAGGTGCCTTTATCCAGATCGATGTCCTGGATCTTGAACAGACCCCAGCCACGCTGCGACAGGCGCTTCATGTAGTGTTCGAAAACCGCGACGCCTTCCAGGCCATGGCACTCGGCTTCTTTTTCGCACCAGTGCCAGGCTGACTTGTAGCCGGCCTTGTAGAGAATCTCGGCGTAGGCGTCGGCGCCCAGCACTTCCTCGATGCCCATGTGGTTGTTGACGAAAAAGTGCCGCGGTACGTACAGCATGGGCAGGGCGTCGGAGGTCCAGACGCCGGTTTCGCTGTCGACTTCGATGGGCAGTTGCGGGGCGATCTTGGCCATGGGATCTAAACTCCGGAAATTCACAATTCGTTGAAGCAAAGGCGAACCGCTTTGCTTTTAAATAAACAGCAGCATGAGTGCCTTTGGAGCCGTAGCGAGCACGTCGAGAGCAAGGAAGGACCGCAGCGAAATGCGCGTCGTACCCCGGTACGGCAAGCGTTGAGCGAGGACCTGACGCAGCTATCGGCGGGCGCAGTAGGCTCCAGAGGTACTCATTCGCCCCAGACGTCTTTCAGGACATTCACCCAGTTCTCGCCCATGATCTTGCGCACGACGCGCTCGCTGTGGCCGCGTTTGAGCAGGGTTTCGGTAAGGTTCGGGAACTCGCCCACGGTACGGATGCCCAGCGGGTTGATGATCTTGCCGAAGTTGGTCAGGCGACGGGCGTAGCCCTTGTCGTGGGTCAGGTATTCAAAGAAGTCCTGGCCGTGGCCCTGGGTGAAGTCGGTGCCGATACCGATGGAGTCTTCGCCGACGATGTTCATGGTGTATTCGATGGCTTCGGCGTAGTCGTCGATGGTGGAATCGATACCCTTGGCCAGGAACGGTGCGAACATGGTCACGCCGACGAAGCCGCCGTGGTCGGCGATGAACTTCAGTTCCGCATCGGATTTGTTGCGTGGGTGCTCCTTGAGGCCCGAGGGCAGGCAGTGGGAGTAGCACACCGGTTTTTTCGATTCGAGGATGACTTCTTCGCTGGTTTTCGAGCCGACGTGGGACAGGTCGCACATCACGCCCACGCGGTTCATCTCGGCAACGATCTCGCGACCGAAGCCCGACAGGCCACCGTCACGCTCGTAGCAACCGGTGCCGACCAGGTTCTGGGTGTTGTAGCACATCTGCACGATGCCCACGCCCAGCTGCTTGAACACCTCCACGTAGCCGATCTGGTCTTCGTAGGCATGGGCGTTCTGGAAACCGAAGAGGATGCCGGTCTTGCCCAGCTCCTTGGCCTTGCGGATGTCGGCGGTGGTGCGCACGGGCATCACCAGGTCGCTGTTTTCGCGCATCAGCTTCTGGCTCTTGCAGATGCTGTCGATGGTGGCCTGGAAGCCCTCCCACACCGATACGGTACAGTTGGCCATGGTCAGGCCGCCCTTGCGCATGTCTTCGAACAGCTCACGATTCCACTTGGCAATGATCAGCCCGTCGATAACGATGCTGTCGGCGTGCAGTTCGGCTGGGCTCATCAGGCTGTCCCCTATAGGCAATTTGGGGCGCCGAGTCGTTTGCCGGCGCTTCATGGGGCCAGCATATGCCTGCGCGCCAGCCGGACCGGATGCAAAAACGACAAGGGAATTGCCGAAAGCGTCAATGCACGACATTCCCTTCTCGCCCGTCAGCCTGCCCGGCCCCTGAGGAAGCGGGTTCCACCCGTGATGGCGTGGTTCGAGGATGAAATATCGGCCCGGCAAGTCGCGCCCTCTATTCATTCCTCCGCCCCTGAGACAGAATCACCGGCAATTATCCTGCGCACCGGGTTAGGGAAATCCATAATGAGATCGATGCTGCTCCTGCTTGCCCTGCTGTCCCTTGGCGTCCACGCCGAGGAGTCCGATGGTCCCACCCCTTGCGACAATGTCGAAACCGACCAGCAAGGCTACGACTGTTCGGCCTACAACCGCAGCACGTCGGAAACCGAGATGAACGAGTCCTACAAGGACTTGCTCGACCGGATCAATTCGCAGTTCCCCAAGGGCTCGCCGGAGCTCAAGGCGTTCACCGACAAACTCAAGATCGCGCAGGACCTGTGGGCCAAGTCGCGGGATGCCGACTGCGACGTGTACACGGTCAATGCTGCCAAGGGCACCAAGGTCTACGACACCGCGCAGAATGACTGCCGCGCGCAGAAGAGCGACGAGCGGTCCGAGTTTCTGCAATCGGTGGGTCTGGAGTGAGCGCGAGAATCGGTGGCGTCGAGATCAAGGGCAGCGAAGCGATCTTCGCGGTGGTGGAACAGGGGGCCAGTGGTCTTGCCCATGTGCCGGTAACACTGAAGAAGATCGCCCTGGACGATGATGACGTCGGCGCCAACGTGAAGGCGTTCAGCGCGCAGGTGGCGGCGTTCGTGGCCGAGCAGGGCCTGACGCTGCTGGCCATCAAGAAACGCGGCAAGAAAGGCGAGTTCGCCGGCGGGCCCACGACTTTCAAGATCGAAGGGGTGCTGCAGTTGCTGGAAGGCTGCGAGGTGGTGCTGGTTTCGCCGCAGACCATCAGCGCCCAGGCCAAGAAGCTGGGCGGCGAGCTGCCCGGCACCTTGAACAAGTATCAGCACGAGGCCTACAAGGCCGGGTGTGCGGTGTTGCTCAAGGGCCGGTGACGGTGCGGTGTCAGTGCCGGCCCCATCGCGGGTAGAACCCGCTCCCACAGGGTACACCGGTACCACGCAGATCCCCTGTGGGAGCGGGTTCTACCCGCGATGAGGCCCGCAAGGCTGGCACAGGTCCCTCATTCCTCCTCATTCATCCGACAATCCAACCCGACATCCGTCGGGTTGCCCAGATCCAGCGCCACGAACGCGCGGGTTTTTTCTTCGGCCTCACCGAGGCTGTCTGCCTCCACGGGGAAGTCCACCAAGGTGTTGCCGCGCAGATCTTCGGCCTGATGGTCGATGACCCGGCAGTCGTACCAGGCGGCGGATACCGGGCCGGCCAGGGTGGTCAGCATGAGTGCTGCGGTGGCGTGCTTGCGCATGTCGATGATTCCTTTATCGATCAATTGAGCATGCAGGGTAACGGCGCGCGGTGAGTTCACTACGGTACATATGCAGTGCGGCTGAAGACGCCTTCGCGGCTGCACAACACCATCGCCCCCCCCGTAGGAGCGGCGTGCAGCCGCGAAGGCGTCCTTTCAGTCACCGCCTGCCCCAAGCCCCTACCCCGCATCCCGCCCACGCCGATCCTCCCGCGGGCAACAGGCAAACCGCGCGCGGTAGCTGCGGGTGAAATACGACGGTGAATCGAAGCCACAGGCAATGCTGACTTCCAGCACACTCATCTGGGTCTGACGCAACAGTTGCCGGGCTTTCTCCAGGCGCAGACGCAGGTAGAAGTTGCTCGGCGTGTCGTTCAGGTGGAGACGAAACAGCCGTTCCAACTGGCGCCGGGTCACCTTGGCCAGCTCCGCCAGTGCCAGTGTGCTCAATGGCGGTTCGGTGTGCTGCTCCATTTCGCCTATTACCTGCACCAGCTTCTTGTTGCTGATGCCGTACCGCGAGGCGATCTGCAGGCGCTGGTGATCTTTGCGCGGACGAATGCGGCTGACCACGAATTGCTCCGACACCTGGATCGCCAGCTCGCTGCCATGGGCCTGGGCGATCAGGTCGAGCATCAGGTCGATGCACGCCGTGCCGCCGGCACAGGTGATCCGCGCGCCATCGGTTTCGAACAGTTCCTGGCTGGCCTCCAGCGTCGGGTAAAACTCGCGAAAAGCCTCCAGCGCCTCCCAGTGCAGTGCCACCCGGTGGCGCTCCAGCAGGCCGGCCTGAGCCAGGATGAAACTGCCGGTGTCGATACCGCCCAGGGTCACCCCCTCCCTGTCCAGGCGCCGCAACCATTCGCGCAGCGCCGGCGTATAGGCGGCAAGGGGCTCGAACCCTGCCACCACCACGACCGTTGCGCCTTTGGTCACCTGTCCGAGCGCCGTGTCGGCGTTCACTGACATGCCGTTGCTGGCCACAACCGGCCCGCCGTCCAGGCTCGCGACCTGCCAGCGGTACAGCTCGCCGCGAAAGCGGTTGGCCACGCGCAAGGGTTCCACCGCCGAGATGAAGCCCAGGGCGGAGAAGCCGGGAAGGAGCAGAAAATGGAAATGTCGGGGCATCGAGAGCTCTGTGATTTCTGCGTTGAAAATGCCGACGCCATCGCGGGTAGAACCCGCCCCCACAGCCCCGTAGGAGCGGCGTAAAAGCCGCGAATGAAGCGCCGCGGTGTGTCAGGGATACCGCGGTGGGGCGTTCGCGGCTATGACGCCGCTCCTACAGACCGTATGAATCTCCCCTGTACAAACCGCGAAATGGGCGCCGCGGTGTGTCAGGGATACCGCGGTGGGGCGTTCGCGGCTATGACGCCGCTCCTACGGGGGTGTTCACTAATACCCACCACGTCGCCACTGTGCAAGTGTCGGTCGCTGCAGTGCGATTTTTCCCCGCGCGGTCTGCGTAACGTGTTCACACGGTGCAAAGACGCCGCCCCCCATAACAATTCGAACTGCCGCACGAGGAGCCATCATGAATAGACTGATCAGCTGCTGTCTGCTGATGCTCACCGGTACCCTGCTGACCCAAACGGTCAACGCCGCCGAGCCCGCCAGTTGCAAGAACGTGCGCCTGGGCGTGGTCAACTGGACTGATGTGATCGCCACCAGCGCCATGACCCAGGTATTGCTCGAAGGCTTGGGCTATCAGGTCAAGTCCACCAGCGCTTCACAGCAGATCATCTTCGCCGGCATTCGCGATCAGCGCCTGGACCTGTTCCTGGGCTACTGGAACCCGTTGATGACCCAGACCATCACCCCCTTCGTCGAGCAGAAACAGGTGCGGGTGCTGGCCGAGCCAAGCCTCAAGGACGCCCGCGCCACACTGGCCGTACCCACCTACCTGGCCGACAAGGGGCTGAAGAGCTTCGCCGATATCGCCCGTTTCAAGAAAGAGCTGGGCGGCAAGATCTACGGCATCGAACCCGGTTCGGGCGCCAATACCCAGATCAAGGACATGATCGCCAAGAACCGGTTCGGCCTGGGCGACTTCCAACTGGTGGAATCCAGCGAGGCCGGAATGCTCTCGGCGGTGACCCGAGCAGTCAACCGCAGTGAAGCCATCGTGTTCTTCGGCTGGGCCCCGCATCCGATGAACGTCAACCAGAAGATGACCTACCTCACCGGCAGCGAAGATGCCCTGGGGCCGAACGAAGGCATGGCGACGGTGTGGACCGTGACCGCCCCCGACTACGCCAGCCGCTGCCCGAACGTCGACAAGCTGCTGACCAACCTGACCTTCACCGCCGAGGACGAGAGCCGGATGATGCAGCCCCTGCTGGATCACAAGGATGCTCAGCAATCGGCCCGCCAGTGGTTGAAGGATCACCCGCAGGACCAGCAACGCTGGTTGCAGGGGGTGACGACGTTCGATGGCAAGCCGGCTGAGGGAAATGTGCGCTTGAGTGCCAATCCCTAGATCGGTGGTCAAGGGTCCGCACCGCGATATCACGACGATCGGCGATCTGCTTTTTACCCCCTCTCCCCTAGGGCGATACGCCGATCCGGGAGGGCTGGGGTGTGGGGACCCGTCACCGCCAATTTCTTCCCGAGCACACATTCAACCAACCCAAAGGACCCACCTCAATGAATCACGACGTCATCATCACCTGCGCTTTAACCGGTGCTGGCGACACCACCAGCAAGAGCCCCCACGTCCCGATCACCCCGCAGCAGATCGCAGCGGCCGCCATCGAAGCCGCCAAGGCCGGCGCCACCGTGGTCCACTGCCACGTACGCGATCCGCAGACCGGCAAATTCAGCCGCGACGTGGCGCTGTATCGGGAAGTGATGGAGCGTATTCGCGAAGCGGATGTGGACATCATCGTCAACCTCACCGCCGGCATGGGCGGGGATCTGGAGATCGGCCGTGACGAATGCCCGATGGAATTCGGCGCCGGCACCGATCTGGTCGGGCCTCTGACCCGCCTGGCCCACGTGGAAGAACTGCTGCCGGACATCTGCACCCTGGACTGCGGCACCCTGAATTTCGGCGACGGCAACAGCATCTACGTGTCCACCCCGCAGCAGCTGCGCGCTGGTGCCAAGCGCATCACCGAACTGGGGGTGAAAGCCGAACTGGAAATCTTCGACACCGGCCACCTGTGGTTCGCCAAGCAGATGATCAAGGAAGGCTTGCTGCACGATCCGTTGTTTCAGCTGTGCCTGGGCATTCCCTGGGGCGCCCCGGCCGATACCACCACCATGAAGGCCATGGTCGACAATCTGCCGACCGATGCCGTGTGGGCGGGTTTCGGGATTGGCCGCATGCAGATGCCCATGGCCGCGCAGGCGGTGCTGCTGGGCGGCAATGTGCGGGTGGGGCTGGAAGACAATATCTGGCTGGAGAAAGGTGTGCTGGCCACCAATGGGCAGTTGGTCGAGCGGGTCACCGAGATCCTGACGCGCCTGGGCGCACGGGTGCTCAGCCCGGCCGAGGGGCGGGTGAAGATGAACCTGGCCCGGCGGTAATTCTCCGGCGACTGTACCGGCCTCATCGCGGGTAGAACCCGCTCCCACACGGACCCGTGTGCGCCCCTCCCCCCTGTGGGAGCGGGCGCTGCCCGCGATGAGGCCGGCACCGACACCCAACCCACCACAGGGCGCAACAGCTAACTCCGGCCCACACAGACCCCCTGTGGGAGCGGGCTCTGCCCGCGATGAGGCCGGCACCGACACCTCCATTCTGAAGACAGGAACCCCCATGACTTTCATCACCCACATCAATACCTTCGCTGCCCTGGGCAGCGGTGTCATCGGCAGTGGCTGGGTGGCACGCGCGCTCGCCCATGGGCTGGACGTAGTCGCCTGGGACCCTGCCCCCGGCGCCGAAGCAGCCTTGCGGCAGCGCGTCGCCAATGCCTGGCCGGCCCTGGTCAAGCAAGGCCTGGCCGCCAATGCCGCGCAGGAGCGCCTGCGCTTCGTGAGCACCGTCGAGGCGTGCGTACGCGACGCCGACTTCATTCAGGAAAGTGCGCCCGAGCGTCTGGAATTGAAGCTCGATCTGCACGCCAGAATCAGCGCTGCGGCCAGGCCCGACGCGTTGATCGCCTCCAGCACCTCAGGGCTGTTGCCCAGCGAGTTCTACGAAAGCGCCACCCACCCCGAGCGCTGCGTAGTGGGGCACCCCTTCAACCCGGTGTACCTGCTGCCGCTGGTGGAAGTCGTCGGCGGCCGCCACACCTCAGCCGAGGCCATCCAGGCCGCGATCCAGGTCTATGAACGCCTGGGCATGCGACCCTTGCATGTGCGCAAGGAAGTCCCCGGCTTCATTGCCGATCGCCTGCTGGAAGCGCTGTGGCGCGAGGCCCTGCACCTGGTCAATGACGGCGTGGCCACCACCGGCGAGATCGACGACGCCATCCGCTTCGGCGCCGGCCTGCGCTGGTCGTTCATGGGCACCTTCCTGACGTATACCCTGGCCGGCGGCGACGCTGGCATGCGTCACTTCATGAACCAGTTCGGGCCTGCGCTGCAACTGCCCTGGACGTACCTCCCGGCGCCCGAACTGACCGACAAACTGATCGACGAGGTGGTCGACGGCACCACCGCGCAACGGGGCGAACACAGTATCGGCGCCCTGGAACGCTATCGCGACGACTGCCTGCTGGCTGTGCTGGACGCGGTGCGGGTGACAAAGGCCAGGCACGGCATGAGCTTCAGCGAATGATCACGTATCAGACTGCCGTGCTCGAGGAATGGGTGGACTACAACGGCCACCTGCGGGACGCGTTCTATCTGCTGATCTTCAGCTACGCCACGGATGCGTTCATGGAACGCATCGGGGTCGATCCGCAGCGCGACAATCATTCGCTGTTCACCCTGGAGTGCCACCTCAACTTCGTGCACGAAGTGAAACGCGGCAGCGAAGTGCAGGTACGCACCCGCGTACTGGCCCATGACCGCAAGCGGGTGCAGGTGTATCACACGCTGCATCGGCACGGCGCCGACGAGGTGCTGGCGGCCAGTGAGCAGATGTTGCTGCATGTCGACCTGCAAGGGCCGAAGTCCGCGATATTCGGCGCGGCAACGGCGGCTGTGCTGGCAGGGTTGTTTGACCAGCAGCAGCGGTTGCCGGTGGCAGAGTACGCGGGGCGACGGATTGGCCTGGGGTGAGCAGGGTCGAGATCGGGGGTGAGGGTAGCCTTCAGCGCCCTCTCAACCCCCTGCCTCGGCATTCTCCCTACGCTCCACCGCCGCCGCGATCAACGGCGCCATCTCCCGGAGCCCCTCCAGCCCGATCTTGCCGTCCTGGTACAAGCGCAACCACTGGCGCCGCACTCGCATCACCCGCTCGTCATCGCGCAGCGGCAGATGCTGCAACGTATATTCGGCACGCGCCCTGAAGGCCTCCGGGACCTTGTCCGTCATCACCAGTTGCAAGGACGGCAGCAACACCTCGAACCAGCCGTCCCGAACCTCGAACGGGTCGAGGAAGTCCTGGGCTTTCTTGCTGCCTTTGGCGCTGTTCATCCAGGCGTCGACGTAGCGATAGTTGTTCCACTCATAGGCCATGCTGCGGTCTTCGTCACAGCTGATGAAATGCTCCACCGTGCCACTGGGAATGTACATGGCGCCGAACGCACAGCGATTGCAAAAGCCTTCGGCCAGCAGCGGGCGAAAGGGCGACCAGTAGTCCCGTGGCCGTCCCGGCTGGGGATTGTCGAGCAACCAGGCGTTGCCCCGTCGGCGGCAACGCTCGTCGAACGCCTCGGGCTCGGCCAGCGGTTGGATGAACTCGATCATGGCACCACCCCGCCCTTGGCAACCACCCAACACGGCCAGAAATGGTCACCCGCAGGCAAGGTTTGCAGCAGCCGTGCCTGGATCTGCGCTTCGGTCTCGAGCCCTGCCGGAAGGCGCGTGCGCTGCCCCCTCATCCACGCTTCGGCGGCATCGATAGCGGCTTCGGCCTCCAGCGAACGGGCCTGGCGCAAGCCGAAGCTCTCGGACACCAGCCAGTTGACCACATCGCCCTGGCGCGCCCAGGGTTGCTGGACAAGCTGCACCTGGCCTTCCTGCAGGCCCAGGGTGAACAGGGCATCGCGGTCTTCATCGAATTGCGCTTCCATCGAGGCCAGCACCAACGGCGAATGGGTGGCGACGATCATCTGCACCGCCAGCCGGCGGCGGGTCAGGCCTTCGATGACCGATAGCAGCGCCGGTATGATCCGCCGTTGCCATTTGGCGTGCAGATGGCACTCCACCTCATCGACCAGAAACACCAGCTCGGCGGCAGGCCCCACACCCGCCTGACGGCAGGCGCGCTGGTGTCCGCGCCAGGCCCAGAGCACGGTGTAGGCCAGCGCCATGACCCGACGGATAGCGCTCGAGGTATGCGGTAGCGGCACGACGCCCTGAGGGCGACGCAGCGTCGGGTACTCGGTGTCATCCAGCATGCCCAGGTAACAGGGTTTGCCTGGCAGCAACATTTCCTCAGCCGAGGGCGACAACGCCTTGAGTAGCTGTTTGAGGGCTGCAAATGCGGCGCTGCGGGGGGTGCGCTGCCAACGCACCCAGTCATGGATCAGGCCGTTGCACAGGCGTCCGTGTTCGGTCGAAGCGGTGCCCTGCCAGAGCTCGGTCTGGGAGAAATGAAAGGCTTCAGGCGAGCCGGTATTGCGCAGTGAGTCCCATACCCCAAAGCCACCGTCTGCATGGGCATAGACCACCAGCGCCGGGCGTGTGTCGACGGCGCCGACGTGGTGCCAGCGGCCATATTCCCAGACCCATTGTCCCGGGCTGCGGTCGGTGCCACCCAAGCGGTAGTCGATGCTGGGCGCTGCCACGTCGGCTTGCGGCGTGATGCGCCTGTCGGCGGCGGGCGTGCCGGTAAGCACCCACCAGGCGGCGTCCAGCACGAAGCTTTTGCCCAGGCCATTGTCGCCGGTGATGAAGTTCAGCCGCGGCCCCAGCGCCAGCGGGCCCAGCACCGGGGCCGGGCCCACACCGTGGAACGAGAGAAAATCGAGCATGTCCATTGCCGTCCATTGAAAGGAGGCGACAAGGGTATGAATCCGCCGTTGCAGCGGTGACATACCCCAATGCCACCCGGGACGCCGATCCATGGCGCAGGCAACGAAATCCGCAGAGCTATGTGCAATCGCGGCTGAACGCTTTGTCAGCGGCCTATGGTACGGGGTGAACGACCCGGTGCTGCTGGCCGGTCTGCCAGTTGCCACACTGGCCCATAGTCAGAAAACGACCTGTTCATGCGCGATCCAGCCATGCCGACCGCCGCCCCTTGCCGTGGCGTCACAGCGCTACCAGAATCCAGACACGATCCCGCCATTGAAAAAGGACCAGCGTCATGATGCATGCGGACTTGATTGATCAGGATGACCTGTTGGGCCAACTGCGTGCCCTGGGCTTCGAAATGCCTCCCGGTGCCAGCGCCGAACAGGCTTGCGAGTGTGCGGTACGTGGGCTCGACAGCGGTCGCGCGCAAGCCTTGCGCAAGATGGTGGAACAGATGCTGATGGGCCGCGCGACCATCCTGCCAGCGGTTCGCCAAGCCATCGACCAGACCCTACTCCCCGCCCTGGCCAAACACCTGTAGCAGCGGCGTAAGCCGCGTCCGCGGACGCCGCAGTCCCGGATTCATGTGCACGGTCAGGACGCGGCTTACGCCGCTGCTACAGGTTTGCGTGCATGCAGGGCGCGGCTTAGGCCGTGGGTACGGGTTCGCGTGCATGCAGGGCGCGGCTTAGGCCGCGGGTACGGGTTCGCGTGCATGCAGGGCGCGGCTTAGGCCGCGGGTACGGGGTCGTGTGCATGTAGGACGCGGGTTACGTTCGGGTGCATGCTGGACTCTAGATTCGGACGCTGGCGAAGGTGGATTCGTTGCGGGCCTGGCTTAGGGAGGACAACGGACCGGCCAGGACCATGGCTTGCGGAATCGGCATCATCGCCACCTGCTGGGCCGTGTTCGACCCTACTCGCTCGTCCCGCGGCGGAATGCCGAAGTATTCCCGGTAGCACTTGGAAAAGTGCGGGGTGGAAACGAAGCCGCACACCGAGGCCACTTCGATGATCGACATCGGCGTCTGCTTCAACAGCTGGCGCGCGCGGATCAGGCGCAGCTTCAGGTAATAGCGCGACGGCGAGCAGTGCAGGTACTTCTGAAACAGCCGCTCCAACTGGCGACGGGACACCGCCACATACACGGCCAGTTCGTCGAGGTCGATCGGCTCTTCCAGATTGGCCTCCATCAACGCGACGATTTCCTGCAGCTTGGGCTGGTTGGTGCCCAGCATGTGCTTGAGCGGCACGCGCTGATGGTCCTGCTCGTTGCGGATGCGTTCGTAGACGAACATTTCCGAGATGGCCGCGGACAGCTCGCGGCCATGATCGCGACTGATCAGGTGCAGCATCATGTCCAGGGGCGCGGTGCCGCCGGAGCTGGTGAAGCGGTTGCGGTCCAGGGTGAACAGGCGGGTACTCATCGACACCCGCGGGAAGGCTTCCTGCATCGAGGCCAGGCATTCCCAGTGCACACTGCATTCGAAGCCGTCGAGCAGGCCGGCACACGCCAGGGCCCAGCTGCCGGTACACACCGCACCCAGGCGCTTGGACTGGCGCGCCTGGGCCTGCAACCAGGTGACGTGTTCGCGGGTAACGGTGCGCTGGATACCGACACCGCCGCAGACGATGACCGTGTCGATGGCCGGCGCCTTGTGCATGGCGGCGTCCGGCGTGATCTGCAGACCGTCGCTTGCCCACACCTGGCCACCGTCGGCGGTCAGCGTGGTCCAGCGATACAGTTCGCGGCCCGACAACTGATTGGCCATGCGCAGAGGCTCGACCGCCGACGCCAGGGAGATGAGGGTGAAGTTGTCCAACAGCAGAAAGCCGATGGATTGCGGGGTGCGGGTCTGGGGTTGAGCCCCGGTGTTGAACGACGTCATCGCGGTATCTCCTCACGCAAAGCGGATGGTGGCCTCAGGCGCAGGCTCTTGTTATTGCCCTTGCAGAAAGGGCTTTGCAATAACCACGCAAAGCTCATGCCTAAATTTGAATGGCCATTCAATAAATCCTGAAAACGACGTCGCTGAGGGCTAACTAGCGCAGGCTTTCGGTGGGGTAGTTGTGTTGCAAGAGCCACGCCATGAGGCGGTGTGAGCAGTTCGGTAGCAGCGTGGCAAGGGCGTGCAGCGGGGTGTGTCACCACAAGCACGGGGGTGGCCGGGTGCGAGGTAACACCTGGACATACTTATGCTCGATAACGATGCAGGGAGGGGGCGGGCATGGGCTAAAAGTGCGCGGTTTGGGATTTGCGGTGAATGGTCCCCTCACCCCAGCCCTCTCCCTGAGGGAGAGGGAGCCAAAAGCAGATCGCGGTGCTGCGGATAGCGGTGATCGGCTCCCTCTCCCCCAGGGAGAGGGCTGGGGTGAGGGGACCATTCACCACAAATCCCAAGTCCCACCACCAACACCAACCGCCACAGCCTGGCTTGCTGCTACGCTGATCCACACGATCTCCACATCAAGCTTTTTCCGCAGGCGTCACGTCTGTGCGCGACGCAATCATGCTTAACTGCGCCGTGCAGCAAACCGTGACGTTTCAGGCACGCAAGCGGGCTGCAAAGAGGGTTTGGCAGGGTCGAGAAATCTGTAAGCGACGTCGTCGGCACTGGATACGACTCTGCCTGTACTGGATACGACCCCCCCTGTAGGCGTCTGATTTTCACTGGTACATGATCCGTCAGGACTCGATTGCAAGGCACCTGGCCCGAGCAAACCTCGACCGACCCCGCCTGTCTGTTTGAACGTACTCGATCAAGCAATCACATAAGCGTGAAGGTCCCTGGGGGCCCGCGCCAGAGAAAAACTAGGAGCACACCATGAAAGGTTCACCATCGTTGTTGCTGGCCGCCCTGCTGAGCCTGCCGGTGCTGGCTCAAGCGGCGGAACCGGCGCAATGCGCCACCGTGAATTTCTCCGACGTCGGCTGGACCGACATCACCGTCACCACCGCTGTCACCAGCGTCGTTCTCCAGTCTCTGGGCTACAAGACCAAGACCACCATGATTTCCGTGCCGGTGACCTACAAGTCCCTGGCCGATGGCAAGAACATGGACGTGTTCCTCGGCAACTGGATGCCCACCATGGAGAACGACATCAAGCCTTACCGCGATGCCGGCACCGTGGAAACCGTGCGCGCCAACCTGGAAAACGCCAAGTACACCCTGGCCGTGCCGGAGGCGCTCTACAACAAGGGTCTGCAAAGTTTCGCCGATATCGTCAAGTTCAAGAAGGAACTGGACGGCAAAATCTACGGCATCGAGCCGGGCAACGACGGCAACCGCCTGATCCAGAGCATGATCGACAAGAACGCCTTCGGCTTGAAAGACGCCGGTTTCAAGGTGGTCGAGTCCAGCGAGGCCGGCATGTTGTCCCAGGTCGATCGCGCCCAGCGCCGCAACACCGACGTGGTGTTCCTGGGCTGGGAACCGCACCCCATGAACACCCGCTTCAAGCTCAAGTACCTCACCGGTGGCGACGATTTCTTCGGCCCCAACTTTGGCCAGGCGACCATCTACACCAACACGCGCAAGGGCTACACCGAGCAATGCAGCAACGTTGGCCAGTTGCTCAAGAATCTGCAATTCAGCCTGGCCATGGAAAGCACGCTGATGGGCAACGTCCTGGACGACAAGATGAAGCCTGATGTGGCCGCCAAGGCCTGGCTGAAGAACAACCCACAGGTGCTCGACACCTGGCTCGCGGGCGTGACCACCATCGACGGCAAACCCGGCCTGGAGGCCGCCAAAGCCAAGCTCGCGCAATAACGCAGGCAGGGAGGTCGGCTCCGGCCGCCCTCTCCAGCCGGCATTTGTTCCCTCGCATGCGGACACTCACTACCATGCTGACAGATCACAAAATTCCCCTTGGCGAGTACATCGCAGCGTTCGTCGACTGGCTGACGCAACACGGCGCGTCGACCTTCGACGCCATCGCCTCGACCCTCGAAACGATCATCCATGGTTTCACTGCGGGCCTGACCTGGTTCAACCCCTACGTGCTCACCGGCCTGATCGCCGCGCTGGCGCATTTCATCCAGCGCAAATGGGGCCTCACCGCTTTCGTCGCCCTGTCCTTTCTGTTGATCCTCAACCTGGGGTACTGGCAGGAAACCATGGAGACCCTGGCCCAGGTGCTGTTCGCCACGCTGGTGTGCGTGATCATCGGCGTGCCACTGGGCATCATTGCCGCGCACAAGCCGATGTTCTACACCATGATGCGGCCGGTGCTCGACCTGATGCAGACGGTGCCCACCTTCGTCTACCTGATCCCTACCCTGACCCTGTTCGGGCTGGGCGTGGTGCCCGGGCTTATCTCCACGGTGGTGTTCGCCATCGCCGCGCCAATCCGCCTGACCTACCTGGGCATTCGCGACGTCCCTCATGAACTGCTCGATGCCGGCAAGGCCTTCGGCTGCTCGCGCCGCCAGTTGCTGTCGCGCATCGAGTTGCCCCATGCCATGCCGAGCATTGCCGCGGGCATCACCCAGTGCATCATGCTGTCGCTGTCGATGGTGGTAATTGCCGCCCTGGTAGGCGCCGACGGCCTGGGCAAACCGGTGGTCAACGCCCTGAACACCGCAGACATCGCCCTGGGCTTCGAAGCCGGCCTGGCAATCGTGCTGCTGGCGATCATGCTCGACCGGATCTGCAAGCAACCGGACGTCAAGATAGGGGGTGATGCATGAGCATTATCAAGTTCGAAAACGTCGACGTGATCTTTTCCAAGGATCCACGCGAAGCCCTCAAGCTGCTGGATCAGGGCATGACCCGCAACGAGATCCTGAAGAAGACCGGGCAGATCGTCGGCGTGGAGAAGGCCAGCCTGGATATCAACAAGGGCGAGATCTGTGTGCTGATGGGCCTGTCCGGCTCGGGCAAGTCGAGCCTGCTGCGTTGCATCAACGGCCTCAATACCGTAAGCCGCGGCAAGCTGTTCGTCGAGCATGAAGGCAAGCAGATCGACATCGCTTCGTGCACCCCCGCCGAGCTCAAGATGATGCGCACCAAGCGTATCGCCATGGTGTTCCAGAAGTTCGCCCTGATGCCCTGGCTGACGGTGCGCGAGAACATCAGCTTCGGCCTGGAGATGCAGGGCCGTCCGGAAAAGGAACGGCGCAAGCTGGTGGACGAGAAACTCGAGCTGGTGGGCCTCACCCAGTGGCGCAACAAGAAGCCCGACGAGCTGTCCGGCGGCATGCAGCAGCGCGTCGGCCTGGCCCGCGCATTGGCGATGGATGCCGATATCCTGCTGATGGATGAACCGTTCTCGGCGCTCGACCCCTTGATTCGCCAGGGCCTGCAGGACGAGTTGCTGGAGCTGCAACGCAAGCTGAGCAAGACCATCGTGTTCGTCAGCCACGACCTCGACGAGGCGCTCAAGCTGGGCACCCGTATCGCCATCATGAAGGACGGCCGGATCATCCAGTACAGCGTGCCGGAAGAAATCGTGCTCAACCCTGCCGACGAATATGTGCGCACCTTCGTCGCCCACACCAACCCCCTCAACGTGTTGTGCGGACGCAGCCTGATGCGCACCCTGGACAAGTGCAAACGCGTCAATGGCTCGGTGTGTCTGGACCCTGGTGTCGATTCCTGGCTCAACCTGGGCACGGGCAATTCATTGACCAGCGCCCGCCAGGGCGAGGCGGTGCTGGACCTGCAGGATTGGGCGCCGGGGCAGGCCGTGGAGGGCCTGGGGCGCAAGCCGACCCTGGTGCACGCGGATATCGGCATGCGCGATGCGCTGCAGATTCGCTATCAGACCGGCAACAAGCTGGTGCTGCAGGACAGTGACAAGCAGGTGGTGGGCATTCTGGGGGATACCGAGTTGTATCACGCGTTGCTGGGCAAGAATCTGGGGTGATTGCTTGGGGATCTGGGGTGGATGGTCCCCTCACCCCAGATCCCCAACCCCTTCCCATCCAAAACCCCGCTTGCCATCCCCACCCCAATCCCTTAAAAACCCCGCAAATCCATCCCTTCCTCTTTTCTTGATTGATCGTTCAATCAAAATAAACTAGACTGGCTTCAGTCGGCAGCTCATCGACCGTACTGAAGGCCCAAGGAGATTTGCGCAATGCCCAAGGTCGGTATGCAACCCATCCGCCGCCAGCAGTTGATCGAAGCCACGCTTCAAGCTGTCGATCAGGTTGGCATGAGCGACGCCAGCATTGCTTTGATTGCCCGGTTGGCCGGGGTGTCCAACGGCATCATCAGCCACTATTTCCAGGACAAGAACGGCCTGATCGCGGCGACCATGCGTTACCTGATGAACGTGCTGATCGAAAACGTCGCCGCACGCCGGCAGGCGTTGGACGACAGCAGTGCCAGGGCGCACCTGCAGGTGATCATCGAAGGCAACTTCGACGCCAGCCAGGTCAACGGCCCGGCCATGAAAACCTGGTTGGCCTTCTGGGCCACCAGCATGCACCAGCCGTCCTTGCACAGGTTGCAGCGGATCAACGATCACCGCCTGTATTCCAACCTGTGCTGCCAGTTCCGCCGTGAAATGCCGGTGGAACAAGCGCGCAACGCCGCGCGCGGCCTGGCGGCCCTGATCGATGGCTTGTGGCTGCGCGGCGCCTTGTCCGGCGACGCCTTCGATACCGAACAGGCACAACGCATCGCCTGCGAGTACATGGACATGCAATTGGCAAAACAGCAGGACTGACGGCTCACGCCTCGCCTGCTGCCACCTTAACTGCACCAGCGAGGACTTTATGGCCCGTTTCGAAACGCAAAAACTCTACATCGACGGCGGCTACGTCGACGCCTCCGGCACTGGCACCTTCGAGGCCGTCAACCCGGCCAACGGTGAAGTGCTGGCGCAGGTTCAGCGCGCCACCTTCGAAGACGTGGAAAAAGCCGTCGCCAGCGCCGAGAAAGGCCAGAAAATCTGGGCCGCCATGACCGCCATGGAGCGCTCGCGAGTGCTGCGCAAGGCTGTCGACATCCTGCGCGAGCGCAACGATGAACTGGCCCAGCTGGAAACCCTGGACACCGGCAAGGCCTACTCCGAAACCCGCTACGTCGACATCGTCACCGGTGCCGACGTGCTCGAATACTACGCCGGCCTGGTGCCCGCCATCGAAGGCGAGCAGATCCCGCTGCGCGACACCTCGTTCGTCTACACCCGCCGCGAGCCGCTGGGTGTGACCGTGGGTATCGGCGCCTGGAACTATCCGATCCAGATCGCCCTGTGGAAATCCGCCCCGGCCCTGGCCGCCGGCAATGCCATGATCTTCAAGCCCAGCGAAGTCACCTCGCTGACCACCCTCAAGCTCGCCGAGATCTACACCGAAGCCGGCCTGCCTGACGGTGTGTTCAACGTCCTGACCGGCAGCGGCAGCGAAGTCGGTGCCTGGCTGACCGAGCATCCGCGCATCGAGAAGGTCTCCTTCACCGGGGGTGTCAGCACCGGCAAGAAGGTCATGGCCAGCGCTTCGAGCTCCTCGCTCAAGGAAGTGACCATGGAGCTGGGCGGCAAGTCGCCGCTGATCATCTTCGACGATGCCGACCTGGACAAGGCCGCCGACATTGCGATGATGGCCAACTTCTACAGCTCCGGCCAGGTGTGCACCAACGGCACTCGAGTCTTCGTGCCCAACGCCTTGAAGGCAAAGTTCGAAGCCAAGATTCTGGAACGGGTGCAGCGCGTGCGCATCGGCGACCCGCAGGACGAGAACACCAACTTCGGCCCACTGGTCAGCTTCGCTCATATGGAGAGCGTGCTGGGCTACATCGCCAAGGGCAAGGCCGAAGGCGCCCGCCTGCTGTGTGGCGGCGAGCGTTTGAACTCGGGTGAGCTGGGCCAGGGTGCGTTCGTCGCGCCGACGGTGTTCAGCGATTGCACCGACGACATGACCATCGTGCGCGAAGAGATCTTCGGGCCGGTGATGAGCATTCTCGGCTACGACAGCGAAGACGAAGTGATCCGCCGTGCCAACGACACCGACATGGGTCTGGCTGCCGGCGTGGTGACTCGCGACCTCAACCGTGCACATCGAGTGATTCATCAGCTGGAAGCGGGTATCTGCTGGATCAACGCCTGGGGCGAGTCCGACGCGAAGATGCCGGTCGGTGGCTACAAGCAGTCCGGCGTGGGCCGCGAAAACGGCATCAGCTCGCTGGCGCAATACACCCGGATCAAATCGGTACAGGTAGAGCTGGGCGATTACGCCTCGGTGTTCTAAGCCGCCCCCTGTGGGAGCAGCAGCCACAGAGCACTCAGACACCGCAGCCCCCTGTGGAAGCTGAGCAGCCACAGATTGCCCAGACACTGCAGCCCCCTGTGGGAGCGGGTTCTACCCGCGATGGGGCCCCAGGCAACACCGCGGCGCGCCCATCGCGGGCAGAGCCCGCTCCCACACAAGGCCCTGCTCACACAAGGCCCGGCTCACAAAGGGGCCTGCGCACCTGCTCCACCTTGCCACTTTTCAAAGAGGGAACCTCCATGTCCCAGGAATTCGACTACATCATCATCGGCGCCGGCTCGGCCGGTAACACCCTGGCCACGCGCCTGACCGAAGACAAGGGCGTCACCGTCCTGCTGCTCGAAGCCGGCGGCCCGGACTATCGCCTGGACTTCCGCACCCAGATGCCGGCTGCCCTCGCCTTCCCGCTGCAAGGTCGCCGCTACAACTGGGCCTACGAAACAGAGCCCGAGCCGCACATGGACAACCGCCGCATGGAATGTGGTCGTGGCAAGGGCCTGGGTGGCTCGTCGCTGATCAACGGCATGTGCTACATCCGTGGCAACGCCATGGACTACGACGGCTGGGCCAAGTTGCCGGGCCTGGAAGACTGGAGCTACCTGGACTGCCTGCCGTACTTCAAGAAAGCCGAAACCCGTGACATCGGCCCCAACGACTACCACGGCGGCAACGGCCCGGTCAGCGTCACCACGCCCAAGGCCGGCAACAACCCGTTGTTTGCCGCGATGGTCGAAGCCGGTGTACAAGCGGGCTACCCGCGCACCGACGACCTCAACGGTTACCAGCAGGAAGGCTTCGGCCCCATGGACCGCACCGTGACGCCCAAAGGCCGTCGCGCCAGCACTGCCCGCGGCTACCTGGATGAAGCCAAGAAGCGCGATACCCTGACCATCGTTACCCATGCCCTGACCGACAAGATCCTGTTCGAAGGCAAGCGCGCGGTGGGCGTGAGCTACATGGTCGGCGACAACGACACCCGCATCCAGGCCCGTGCCCGCAAGGAAGTACTGTTGTGCGCCGGCGCCATTGCCTCGCCGCAGATCCTGCAGCGCTCCGGTGTCGGCCCGGTCGATGTGCTCGAGCCCCTGGGCATCGACGTGGTGCACGAACTGCCCGGCGTAGGGCAGAACCTGCAGGACCACCTGGAAATGTACCTGCAATACAGCTGCACCCAACCGGTGTCGTTGTACCCGTCGCTGAAATGGTGGAACCAGCCGCAGATCGGCGCCGAATGGATGTTCCTGGGCACCGGCATCGGCGCGAGCAACCAGTTCGAGGCCGGCGGCTTCATTCGTTCGCGGCCTGAATTCGAGTGGCCGAACATCCAGTATCACTTCCTGCCGGTGGCAATCAATTACAACGGCACCAAGGGTGTGCAGGAACACGGCTTCCAGGCCCACGTGGGCTCCATGCGCTCACCGAGCCGTGGCCGGGTCAACGTGACCTCGAAGAACCCGCGGGACTATCCGAGCATCCTGTTCAACTACATGGCCAGCGAGCAGGATTGGCAGGAGTTCCGCGACGGCATTCGCCTGACTCGCGAGATCATGCAACAGCCGGCACTGGACCAATACCGCGGCCGCGAAATCAGCCCGGGTGCCGAGGTGCAGACCGACGAGCAGCTGGACCAGTTCATCCGTGAGCATGCCGAGACTGCCTATCACCCTTCGTGCTCGTGCAAGATGGGCACCGATGACATGGCGGTGGTCGATGGCCAGGGCCGCGTGCATGGCATGCAGGGACTGCGTGTCGTGGATGCGTCGATCATGCCGATCATTACCACGGGTAACCTGAATGCCCCGACCATCATGATCGCCGAGAAGATTGCCGATCGAATTCGTGGTCGCAAGCCTGAAGCGCGTTCCACCGCAGCCTATTACGTGGCCGGCGATGCGCCGGTGCGCGGCAAGCCGATGCGTGAGGTGGGCGCTCAGGTGGGCTGATCGAGGAACCGCGGCGCCTGGTCCCCTCACCCCA
>NZ_DFUE01000018.1:1273-2867 GCF_002379585.1 Pseudomonas sp. UBA4194 | reverse complement strand
GGTGAGGGGACCTGTCACCACCGACCTCGACGCCTTGCCCCACATCAACCGACAAACCTAAGCTGTGCGCCTGCGACATCCCCGCTCGGAGGCTCCCCGATGTTCGATTCCACCCCGCTGCTGCAGCAGCGTTTCGCTGCCCTGCGCAGCCGCGCCGAATTCTTTTCCCTGCGCCATGTGCGCCAGTCCAGCCAGCACCTGGCCGTGCGCAAGAACGTTGCCGAACCGCCCAGCCTGAGCACCGACGAAGGCGTGATGATCACCGTGCGCGTCTACGGTGTCGAAGCCTACGCGGCCACTGGCGACCTGTCCCAGGCTGGTTTGCAGCAAGCCCTGGAGCGCGCCGAAAGCCATGCCCGCGGCATCGCCAGCCATGCCCTGCTCGACCTGCGCGAGCAACCCGTCGCCAGCGCTCGCTTCGACTACCTGTCGCCCGACGTCCAGCAAGCCTTCCCCAGCCTCGCCGACTGCTATCAACTGCTCGCCGACGAATCCGCCAGCGTGCCGGCCGACCCTCGTTTCGTCAGCTGGTACGCCGGCCTGGGCGTGACCCACGTCGAGCAGATCTACCTCAACAGCGCCGGCGCGCAGATTCGTCAGGCGCAGCGCTTCGTGTTCCCGGGGCTGAGCGTCACCGCCTTCGATGACAGCGACAGCCAGACGCGCAGCCTGGGCCGCGAGAACTTCGGCCAGCAAGGCGGCGCCGACGTGATCAGCCGCTGCGGTATCGTCGGCGCCGGCGCCCAGGTGGCCGACCAGGCCCTGCAACTGTTGCTGGCGCCCAACGCGCCACAGGGCAAGCGCGACCTGCTGTTGACCCCCGACCAGATGATGCTGCAGATCCACGAATCCATCGGCCATCCGCTGGAGCTGGACCGCATCCTGGGCGACGAGCGCAATTACGCGGGCACCAGCTTCGTCAAGGCCGAGGATTTCGGTCACCTGCAATACGGCTCGCGCCTGCTCAACGTGACCTTCGACCCGGACATCCCGGAAGAGCTGGCCAGTTATTCCCACGACGACGACGGCACCGCAGCGAGCAAACAGTTCTTGATTCGCGACGGCCTGCTGGTGCGCCCGCTAGGGGGCGCCCTGTCGCAGTTTCGCGCGGGCATGGACGGGGTGGCCAACAGCCGCGCCGCCAGCTGGAACCGTGCACCGATCGACCGCATGGCCAACCTCAACATCGAACCGGGCAACCAGAGCCAGGCGCAACTGATCGCCGGCATCGAGTGCGGCATCCTGATGTCCACCAACCGTTCCTGGTCCATCGACGATGCCCGCAACAAGTTCCAGTTCGGCTGCGAATGGGGTCAGTTGATTGAAGACGGCGAGCTCAAGGGCGTGGTCAAGAACCCCAACTACCGAGGCATCTCCTCGGGCTTCTGGAAAAACCTCTGTGCGGTAGGCGACGCCAGCACGTTCCAGGTGTTGGGTACGCCCAATTGCGGCAAGGGCGAACCCAACCAGGTGATCCGCGTGGGCCACGCCTCGCCCAGTTGCGTGTTCAGCCAGATCGACGTTTTTGGAGGTGACGCATGAGCCGCCACGCCGAGCATTTCCACACCCTGGTGCAATGGCTGCGCGATGCGGT
>NZ_DFUE01000018.1:775-1242 GCF_002379585.1 Pseudomonas sp. UBA4194 | reverse complement strand
TCGGCGCCGGAACAATTCACCTTCGGCTACAACGGCGAAACCTCGGACTTCATTCGCTTCAACCACGGCAAGGTACGCCAGGCCGGCCAGGTGGAGCAGGCCAAGGTGTTCTTCAAATTGATCCGCGATGAGCGCCAGGCCGAGTTGCAGCTGACCCTGGCCCAGGATCCGGAGGTGGACCGCCAACGCCTGGAGCAAGCCCTGCAACAACTGCGCGACACCCTGGCGCTGCTGCCACCGGACCCTTACCTGCAAATCAACGACGCGCCCTGGCACAGCGAAAACGTCCAGGACGCGCCGCTGCCCGACGCCGCCACCGTGGTCGAACAGATCGGCACGGCTGCTACAGCCCTGGATCTGGTCGGCATCTACGCCGCCGGCACGATCTGCCGCGGCTTTGCCAGCAGCCATGGGGCGTCGGGTTGGCATCAGGCCAACAGCTTCAACTTCGACTTCAGCCTGTTTCA
>NZ_DFUE01000018.1:0-739 GCF_002379585.1 Pseudomonas sp. UBA4194 | reverse complement strand
GCCAATGGCGAAGCGGTGAAGGCCAACTATGCCGGCCAGCACTGGCAGGCCGAAGCGTTTGCCGCCCGCCTGGCCCAGGCCCGCGAACAGCTGGAATACCTCGGCCGACCGCTCAAGGTGCTGGCGCCGGGAGAGTACCGTGCCTACCTGGCGCCGGCCGCGCTGGACGAAATCGTCGGCATGCTCAGCTGGGGCGGGTTTTCCGCGCAGTCCATCGCCAGCAAGAACAGCCCGCTGCAGCGGCTGTATGCCGGTGAAGCAGCGCTGAACCCGATGGTCAGCCTCAAGGAACAGGTCAGCGGGTCGCTCAGCCCGGCCTTTTCCGAGGAGGGCTACCCGCGCATGGATCTGACCCTGGTCGACGCCGGCGCAGCCGGTGAGCGCCTGGTGGATTCGCGCAGCGCCGCCGAATATGGCTTGCAGGGTAACGGCGCAGGTTGGGGTGAGGCCCCCAGTGCGCTGGAGATGGCCGCCGGCCGCCTGGAGCAGGCCGATATCCTGCAGCGCCTGGGCACCGGGCTGTACATCAGCAACCTGTGGTACTTGAACTACTCGGACATGCCGGCGGCACGCATGACCGGGCTGACACGCTTTGCCACTTTCTGGGTACAGGATGGTCAGATCGTAGCGCCGGTGAGCACCATGCGTTTCGACGACAGCGTCTACAGCCTGCTGGGTGACCAGTTGGAAGCACTGACGGCCGAGCGCGAGTTGACTCTGTCGACCAGCACCTATGGCG
>NZ_DFUE01000020.1 GCF_002379585.1 Pseudomonas sp. UBA4194 | reverse complement strand
TTGTGGGCCTTCCCCATGTGCGAGTAGGTCATCGTCAAGATTAAATTCCGATACCCCCCTCTGCGAATGCAGTTGGGGGTTTTGTTTTTGCGGGCGATTTTTTTGAAAGGTTGAAAAAAACGCGGCTTACGCCGCTGCTACAACCTGTAGCAGCGGCGTAAGCCGCGTCTTTGCAAGATAAGGGAAGAGGTCAGTCTCCGGTGTATTCGCATCCACTGGTGCAGGTTTCGTGAATGCGAATCTTGGAGAGCTCCGGGAGCAGGGGCTTGAGTTGGGTCCAGATCCATTTGGCCAGGTTCTCGCTGGTCGGGTTTTCGAGACCGGAGATGTCGTTCAGGTAGTTGTGATCCAGTCGCTCGTAAAGCGGCTTGAAAATAGCTTTTATCTCAGAAAAGTCGCGGATCCAACCTGTATGAGGGTCCACTTCGCCTTTCAAGTAGACCGCCACCTTGAAGGAGTGGCCATGCAAGCGACCGCATTTATGCCCGGCCGGTACGTTGGGTAGCAGGTGAGCGGACTCGAATGTGAATTCCTTGAATATTTCCACGTGTTTTCCAACTTGAAGATAGGGCAAGACGACAGTTTATCAGCAAGCCGGGGGGCGCGGTAAGGCTGCGACAGCTTGAGGCGGCGGGTTTGCACAGCGCCTGATGAGAGGAGTGTCTTGCCTTCTCCAACCCTCTCTTCATTCAGCTTGAATTAAGTCGCCCACCGTATTGTAGGACTCGTAACCCATACATAACTCTACGGTGAAACGAATGAAAATGCTGACTGCCCTGATTGTAGCTTCCACCCTTGGCTTTGCCGCTACTGCTGTTCAGGCAAAGGATCTAGGTCCGGATGAGGCGCTCAAGCTTCGAGATGCTGGTACCATCCAGTCTTTCGAGAAACTCAATGCTGCGGCGTTGGTTAAACACCCGGGCGGCACCATCCATGAAACCGAACTAGAGCAGGAGTACGGCAAATATATCTATCAAGTCGAGCTTCGCGACAGCAAAGGCGTGGAGTGGGATGTCGAACTGGACGCCACTACTGGTCAGGTGCTCAAAGACCATCAGGATACCTGATGAGTCCGTCGCGCATGGCCCGGGCGTTTACCCTGAGTCTGTTGGCTTTCTGCTCTCTGGCCATGGCCAGAGATCTGGACCAGGACGAAGCCCTGCGACTGCGCCAGCAGGGCGTTATCCTGCCGTTGGAGCAATTGTTGAATCAAGCGCTGGCGCGCTATCCCGGTGCTCGGTTACTTGAAGCCGAGCTCGAGGAAAAGCATGACAAGTTCGTCTATGAAGTCGAGTTGCTGACCACTGCGGGTGTTGTGAGAGAAATCAAGCTGGATGCCGCCAGCGGAGACTTGCTTAAAGACGAGGAAGACGACTGATGCGGTTGTTGGTTGTTGAGGATAACGTTCCTTTGGCTGATGAGCTGGTTTCCAGTCTCACTCGCCAAGGTTATGCCGTGGACTGGCTCGCCGATGGCCGTGACGCCGTCTACCAGGGCCAGTCCGAACCCTATGACATGATCATTCTGGATCTGGGCCTCCCTGGACTTCCGGGGCTCGACGTACTCACCAGATGGCGAGAAGCGAACCTCACCACTCCGGTATTGATCCTCACTGCCAGAGGGTCTTGGGCGGAACGCATCGAGGGGTTGAAAGCAGGCGCTGATGATTACCTCACCAAGCCGTTCCATCCGGAGGAACTGCAACTCAGAGTCCAGGGGCTTGTACGTCGGGTACGCGGGTTGTCGAATCAACCGAAGTTGGAATCCGCCGGCTTGTTCCTGGATGAAGGGCGGCAATGTGTTGTACAGGCGGGGGCGGAGGTCCAGCTAACTGCAGCGGAGTTTCGGCTACTGCGCTACTTCATGTTGCATCCCGATCAGATTCTGTCCAAAAGTCATCTGGCAGAGCACCTTTATGACGGTGAGACGGAGCGCGATTCCAATGTCCTGGAGGTTCACGTGAACCACCTGCGGCGCAAGTTGGGACGTACAGTCATCGAAACACGTCGCGGACAGGGCTATCGCTTCGCTGGCGTGGAATCGTGAAGTCCATACAGGCGCGGCTGAGTGTTGGACTGATCAGCGTCCTGGTCGTCGTAGGGCTCGTATTGGCCCAGCTCAGTCTGTGGTTATTCGAGATGGGTTTGCAGCGCTACCTCGAAGCAGGCTTGCGCAACGAAAGCGAGAACATCCTCGTCGCGCTCGAAAGAGGCACCCAGGGACTGCAGCTGGACGATCATCGAATATCACCGGCTTACGAACGGCCTTTTTCCGGGCACTACTTTCGTATCGATTTCACCGATGGTCACTGGCGATCCCGCTCTCTGTGGGACAGAGAGCTGCCCAAGCCGGAAAATGCCGGTCTGTTCTCGGGACTGAAGCTGGGGCCCGAAGGTCAGCTGCTGCTGGTCCTGCGGGCTGACTATCGTCGGTTGGGCCAGCCATTGTCCATCACCGTGGCTCAGGATTACACACCGGTGCGCACCAGCTTCCAGCGCGTCCGCCAGATCGGCTTGGGGCTTGGCCTGGCCGCCCTCATCATCGTGCTGGTGCTGCAACGCATCACGGTCAAGCGTTCGCTCAAACCTTTGGAAAAGACGCGCGAGCAGGTCGCGCAATTACAGCAAGGACAGCGCTCGCAGCTCGACAGCGAGGTGCCGTTGGAGCTGGAGCCTCTGGTCTCTCAGATCAACCATCTGCTGCTCCACACCGAAGACAGCCTGAAGCGATCGCGCAATGCGCTAGGTAACCTGGGCCATGCACTGAAGACGCCCATGGCGGTGCTGATGAGCCTGGCTGCCAGTGAGCGCCTGAAGGGACAGCCCGAGGTTAGCCGGTTGTTGCATGAGCAGTTGGAACAGATCCAGCAGCGCCTGAGCCGTGAGCTCAATCGCGCACGTCTGGCCGGGGATGCGTTGCCCGGCGTGCAGTTCGATTGCGACGCCGAGCTGTCCGGCCTGCTGGCGACCCTGGAGATGATTCACGGCAGTCATCTCACGTTGACCTGCGATGTTCCGACCGGCCTGCGTCTACCTTGGGATCGGGAAGATGTTCTGGAGTTGTTGGGCAACCTGATGGACAACGCCTGCAAATGGGCGGATGCGCAGGTACGGCTGAGCATAATCGAGAACGAATCAGGCTTCAGCCTCTGGGTCGACGACGATGGCCCCGGCATCCCGGAAGCTTCGCGTCAGGGGGTACTGGATCGTGGATCGAGGCTGGACGAGCAGGTTGATGGCCATGGCTTGGGCTTGGGTATCGTGCGCGACATCGTCGAAAGCTGGTCTGGCCGGATGAGTCTCTCGGACAGTCCGCTGGGTGGCCTGCGCGTGACGGTCGAGCTCGATAAGCGGGGCTGATCCGGGTTTATCGCTGTTGGCATAAAACTCGTGCGAGCTTAAGAGGACTAACCCACTGGGTAGACTTACTGCCCTGTGGCTTACTGACATGGATCGGACATGAACGAAACCAACCTGCAAAACAAATCGCTGCTGTTACTGTTGATCCTCGTCACCATTGCGTTCATCTGGATTCTGCTGCCGTACTACGGCGCAGTCTTCTGGGCTGTGATTCTGGGCATCGTGTTTGCGCCTTTGCAGCGCAGCATCATGATCAAGTTCAATCGTCGACGGAACCTTAGTTCCCTGGTGACATTGGGCATTACCCTGATCATCGCTATCTTGCCCGTCATCGTCATCAGCGCCCTGCTGGTTCAGGAAGGCGCAGTACTCTACAAGAACATTGAAAGCGGCCAATTGGATGTGGCGGGCTATATCGCTCAGTTCAAGGAATTGCTGCCCGCCTCAGGCCAGCATCTGCTTGACCGCATGGGCATGGGCGATCTGGAAGGGTTGCGCGACAAAGTCGCCAAGGGGGCCATGCAAGGCAGCCAGTATTTCGCGACTCAGGCATTCAGCTTCGGCCAAGGCACACTGGATTTCGTGGTCAGTTTCGGGATCATGCTCTACCTGTTGTTCTTCTTCCTGCGAGACGGCCCTGAATTGGCGCGTAAGGTCAGAACGGCTGTACCCCTGGCCGAGCAGCAGAAGCGCCGCTTGCAACTGAAATTCAACCGCGTGGTGCGCGCCACCGTCAAAGGCAATCTGTTGGTAGCGGTGACCCAGGGTGCTTTGGGTGGGGTGATCTTCTGGTTTCTAGACATCCCGAGCGCGCTGCTGTGGGCCGTGTTGATGGCGTTCCTGTCGTTGCTCCCCGCCGTCGGTGCAGGCATCGTCTGGGCACCAGTGGCCGCGTACTTTTTGTTGAGCGGGTATATCTGGCAGGGTGTGACGCTGACCCTGTTCGGCATTCTGGTGATCGGTATGGTCGATAACGTGCTACGCCCCATCCTGGTGGGCAAGGACACCAAGATGCCGGACTACCTGATTCTGGTTTCGACCTTGGGCGGCCTGGCGGTATTCGGCCTGAATGGCTTCGTGATCGGGCCGTTGATCGCTGCGCTGTTCATGTCCAGTTGGGGCATTTTTGTCAGCACCAAACGTCAGGTGCGTCTGCCGCAAGACCGCCTCTGAACGGGGCACTCAGGGCGGTGGAGGCGGGTATCGCCGCCGCCCTTGGTCGCTGCGCCTCAGTTGTTACTTGAGGGGGCGGGCCGGCTTGGTTAACATCGGCCCTTTTTCAGAGCGGCCCCCATGCCCCAGCCCATTCCCCTCAAAGACCACGGCAAAGAGCAAGGCCTGGTCAACCGACGGCTGATCGCGTGTGCGCTGTTCGTGCTGGCCCTGAGCTTCGCTCTGGTGGGGCGCCTGTACTTCCTGCAGGTGGTCGAGTTCGCCTACAACTCCACGGTGTCGGAAAACAATCGTGTCCATGTGCTGCCCATCGCACCGGAGCGCGGCGTCATCTATGACCGCAATGGCGTGGTATTGGCCGACAACCGCCCCAGCTTCAATCTGACCCTCACCCGCGAGCGCACGGGCGACACTTCTCATGTGCTGGACGAAATCGTCTCGGTGCTCGGCCTCAGCGACGAAGCGCGCAAACAGTTCGACAAGGACCTCAAGCGGGTGCGTCATCCGTTCGAGCCGGTGACCTTGATGTACGAACTCAGCGAAGACCAGATCGCCCGGATCGCGGTCAATCAGTTCCTGCTTCCCGGTGTCGATGTGGAGGCGCAGTTCGTGCGTGAGTATCCGCGCAAGGAGCACTTCGCTCACTCGGTGGGTTATGTCGGTCGCATCAACGAAAAAGAGTCCAAGACCCTGGATCAGGTCGAGTACCGTGGTACGCAGTCCGTGGGCAAGACCGGGATCGAGCGGTTCTATGAGTCGCAGTTGCATGGCCACGTAGGCTACGAAGAAGTCGAGACGAATGCTCAAGGCAGAGTCATGCGGGTGTTGAATCATCATGACCCGGTGCCCGGCAAGAACATCGTGCTCAGCCTGGACGCCAACCTGCAGGAGGCGGCTGAGAAGGCGTTGGGTGATCGCCGCGGTGCGGTGGTGTGCATCGACCCGGAAACCGGTGATGTGCTAGCCATGGTCAGTAAGCCCAGCTTCGATCCGAACCTGTTCGTCACTGGCATCAGCGTCAAGGAGTATGCGGCGCTGCGCGACTCCATCGATCGACCGCTGTTCAACCGCGTACTGCGCGGCCTGTATGCGCCTGGCTCGACGATCAAACCTGAGGTCGCCATTGCGGGTCTGGACACTGGAGCAGTGACGCCTCAGTCCCGCGTGTTCGATCCTGGCTACTATGAACTGCCCAACTACGATCACAAGTACCGAAACTGGAATCGCACGGGTGATGGCTGGGTGGACATGGATGCCGCGATCATGCGCTCCAACGACACGTACTTCTATGACCTCGCGCACAAGCTGGGCGTGGATCGGTTGCACGACTACATGACCCAGTTCGGCCTCGGCCAGAAGGTGTCTCTGGATATGTTCGAGGAAGCCGCAGGGTTGATGCCGTCGCAACAATGGAAGCGGGCTACCCGTCGTCAAGCCTGGTTCCCCGGGGAAACGCTGATTCTGGGTATCGGCCAGGGTTACATGCAGGTAACGCCACTGCAATTGGCTCAGGCCACTACCTTGATCGCCAGCAAGGGTGTCTGGCGGCGTCCGCACCTGGCCGAGACCGTCGGCGGGGTGGCACCGACCGACGACAACCCCATGCCCAATATCGTCCTGCGTGATAACCGCGAGTGGGATCAAGTGAACCATGGCATGCAGATGGTGATGCATGATCCGCGTGGCATTGCCCGTCAGGCCGCCGCTGGCGCGCAGTATCGGATAGCAGGCAAGTCAGGTACCGCACAGGTAGTGGCGATCAAGCAGGGCGAGCGCTACAACCGCTTGAAGACGCTCGAGCGCAATCGTGACAACGCCTTGTTCGTCGGCTTCGCGCCGGCCGATCACCCCAAGATCGTGGTGGCGGTCATGATAGAAAATGGCGAGGCGGGCGGTCGGGTTGCCGGCCCTGTCGTGCGCGAGATCATGGATGCCTGGCTGTTGGACCAGAACGGCCATCTGAAGCCGCAGTATGCGGCGCCGGTGAAAGCGCCGGGTGACCCTAAGGTCTAAGGCCACCCGGTGTAGGGCTCAAGACAGGAAGCCGCCGTCCACGTTCAGGGCTGTGCCTGTCGTGTAGCTTGACGCATCGCTGGCCAGATAGAGCACCGCGCCGGCCATCTCCGCAGGATCGGCAACCCGTCTGAGCGGGATATGAGCCAACGCCGTCTTGAGGATGGCTTCGTTCTTGACCAGCGCCGACGCGAACCGGGTGTCGGTCAGCCCTGGCAACAACGCATTGCAGCGAATACCGAACCCCGCGCATTCCTTGGCAAACACCTTGGTCATGTTGATGACGGCAGCCTTGGTGATCGAGTAGATCCCCTGGAACAGGCCCGGGGATACACCGTTGATGGACGCAACGTTGATGATGCTGCCGCCGTTGTTATCACGCATCAACTTGCCGGCTTCCACCGACATGAAGAAATAGCCGCGGATGTTCACGTCCACGGTTTTTTGAAAAGCGCCCAGATCTGTATCCAGCACGTTGGCGAACTGGGGATTAGTCGCAGCGTTGTTCACCAGAATGTCCAGCCGGCCGAACTCTTCGCGGATCCGCGAGAACAGCCGGGTAATCTGTTCCATTTCGCCTATATGGCATGCCATGGCGGTAGCCTTCCCGCCTTCGGCGACGATGGCATCGGCAACCTGGGCACAGCCTTCGAGTTTGCGGCTGGCAACGATAACGTGTGCACCTTGCTGGGCCAGCAGTCGGGCGATGGCTTCGCCTATGCCGCGGCTGGCACCGGAGACCAAGGCGATCTTGCCATCGAGGTCGAACAATTGGGTCTTGGACATGGGCTCTCCTGGAGACGCTTCAAAGGGCGGAACGCTGGATGACCTGCCGGCTCATGTGTTCCAGCAACGTATTCATCTGGATGAACGAGGCGAATCGCTTGTCTTGAGTCTGGCCGTGGAAGTAGCGGTAGTAGATTTGCTGAACGATGCCGGCGAGGCGAAACAGGCCGTAGGTGTAGTAGAAATCGAAATTGTCGATGCTGATGTTCGCCCGTTCGGCGTAGTAATCCACGATCTGCTGGCGGGTAAGCATGCCGGGGGCGTGGCTGGGTTGGCGGCGCATCGATTGCAGGGCGGCCGGATCGCCCGCTTCGATCCAATACGCCAGCGAGTTACCCAGATCCATCAACGGATCGCCGAGGGTAGTCAGCTCCCAGTCCAGTACGCCGATGATTCGCGCGGGGTTTTCAGGGTCAAGAATGACGTTGTCGAAGCGGAAGTCGTTGTGCACCAGGGCGGAGCGAGGGTGGTCGGCCGGCATTTTGTCGTGTAGCCACTGTTTGGTCTCATGCCAGTGGGGCGCGTCGGCAGTCATGGCTTTGTCGTAGCGCTCGCACCAGCCACTGATTTGTCGTTGCACGTAACCGGCCGGCTTGCCCAGGTCTCCCAGACCGCAGGCGTCATAGTCCACTTGATGCAACTCGACCAGGGTATCGACGAAACGCTTGCACAGCGCCTCGGTCGTGGCAGGTGTCATGCCAAGCTCAGCGGGCATGTCGGCGCGCAGGATGATGCCTTCGATACGTTCCATCACGTAGAAAGGTGCACCCATCACCGCTTCGTTGGTGCAATACAGCAAGGCCGTTGGGCAATAGGGGAAGCGGCTGCCCAACTGGCTGAGGATTCGATATTCACGACCCATGTCATGCGCGGTTCGCGCCTTGTGCCCGAACGGTGGGCGGCGGATCACCAGGTCGCGCGCAGGATAGCTCAGCAGATAGGTAAGGTTCGAAGCGCCACCTGGGAACTGGCTGACGCGGGGGGCGCCTTCAAGGTCGGGGAGGTTGGCCTTCAGGTAGGCATCCAGCGCGCTGGCGTCGAGCTCTTCGCCGGGTCGTATCTGAGAGGATGGGTCGATGAGCGCCATGGGTATCCCTTCTGCTTGTTCTTGGTGGCGGCTTGAGCGTTGACCAATCTAATGCGAGGGAAGGTTGCCGGGCAAGGCGTCTGGGGCGATATAGACAGGGGTGTTGGCGCAGGATCAATGCGGGGTATGCGGGGTCGCTGGCGGCGCGGCCGGTAGACACCGACCGCGCCGAGCAATCACATGTTGGGGTAGGTCGGACCGCCGGCGCCTTCGGGAGCCACCCAGGTGATGTTCTGCGAAGGGTCCTTGATGTCGCACGTCTTGCAATGCACACAGTTCTGCGCATTGATCTGGAAGCGCTTTGCACCGTCTTCCTGGGTGATCACCTCATACACGCCGGCAGGGCAGTAGCGCTGCGCCGGTTCGTCATACAGAGGCAGGTTTCGAGCGATCGGAATGGTCGGGTCCTTGAGCTTCAGGTGGCAGGGTTGTTCCTCTTCATGGTTGGTGCTGGAGAGGAACACCGAACTGAGCTTGTCGAAGCTGAGCTTGCCGTCGGGCTTGGGATAATCGATGCGCTTGCTGTCGGCCGCCAGCTTCATGCAGGCATAGTCGGGCTTGTTGTCGTGCAGGGTGAACGGGATCTTGCCGTTGAACAGGTTCTGATCGACGAAGTTGAACGCGCCGCCCAGCACCGCCCCCCATTTGTGGATGGCGGCGCCGAAATTACGGCTGGCGAACAGCTCTTCGTGGAGCCAGCTGGCTTTGAATCCGTCGACATAGGCGTTGAGCACGTCGCCGCCTTCCGAACCCTTGAGCAGCGATTCCGCTACCGCATCGGCAGCCAGCATGCCCGATTTCATCGCGGTATGGCTGCCTTTGATCTTGGCGAAGTTCAGGGTGCCCAGGTCGCAGCCGATCAGGGCGCCGCCGGCGAATACCATCTTGGGCAGCGAGTTCAGGCCGCCTTTGCAGATGGCGCGGGCACCGTAGCTGATGCGCTTGCCACCTTCCAGATACTGCTTGAACACCGGGTGATGCTTGAGGCGCTGGAATTCGTCGAAGGGCGACAGGAACGGGTTGGCGTAGGACAGGTCGATGATCAGGCCAACCACCACCTGGTTGTTTTCCAGGTGATAGAGGAACGAACCCCCCGTGTTCTCGGTACCCATGATATCCATCGGCCAGCCGGCGGTGTGCACCACCAGGCCTTGTTCATGCTTGGCCGGGTCGACTTCCCAGATCTCCTTGAGGCCGATGCCATAGTGTTGGGCGTCGGCTTCGCTGTCCAGCTTGTAGCGTTCGATCAGTTGCTTGCCGATGTGGCCGCGGCAACCTTCCGCGAACAAGGTGTATTTGGCACGCAGTTCCATGCCTGGGGTGTACAGGCCTTCCTTGGGGTTGCCTTCGCGATCGACACCCAGGTCGCCGGTGATGATGCCGCGTACCACGCCCTGTTCATCGATTAACGCTTCCTGGGCGGCGAAGCCGGGATAGATTTCCACACCCAGATTCTCGGCCTGCTGAGCCAGCCAGCGGCAGAGGTTGCCCAGAGAGATGATGTAGTTGCCTTCGTTGTGCATGGTCTTGGGGACGAAGGCGTTGGGAACGCGGGTGCCGCTTTCGGCGTTCTTCAATACGAAGATGTCGTCGCGCTTGACTGGCGTGTTCAGCGGCGCGCCGAGCTCTTTCCAGTCGGGAAACAGTTCGTTCAGCGCACGCGGCTCGAAGACGGCGCCGGAGAGAATGTGGGCGCCGACCTCGGAACCCTTTTCCACCACGCAGACGCTGATTTCCTGTCCGGCTTCAGCGGCCTTCTGCTTCAGGCGGCAGGCGGCGGACAGCCCGGCTGGGCCGGCGCCGACGACGACAACGTCGAATTCCATGTATTCGCGTTCCACGGGTTCTCTCCTAGTCAAGGCTCATCAGGCTTTTCTAATTAGGTGTGACTGGCCGGGCTGTATGCTCCCGGCTGGCTGTAGTGCAATGCACGGCACACTACAAAGCCAAATGGATTGGTCGAGCATTATATCTACACCACTCGAGCGATCCAATACAAACGTTTGTTTGAATTTGCCCCAGCCCAGTAAAATCAAAGCGGTGAGGGGCGTGACTGGCCAGTTCCGCGTATTGACCCTCAGGGTCGCAGCGGTCAAGATACGGTCGGTTTCGTATTTGGCGTAGGCCATGCGAGATGCAAAAGCATCACAGAATTAGGCTAGGCAAACGCTGCGCTGGTGTGCCCCGGCTGTCTTGTAGTGAAGTTTACACGTCACGACCGCCGCTGGCTGCCCCGGTTTGCCGGCCAGGCCGTTGAAAAATCGGGTTTTTGCCTGAATTTGTGCTGGCCGCAATCGTTTCAAAGGTGCCCTTGTGCCCACGTCATCGTCCGGTCCGCCTGGGCGACATTCTTTTCACCGGAGAGTAACGAGGAATCCATGAAGGTTCTTGTAGCTGTCAAACGAGTGGTCGACTATAACGTCAAGGTTCGCGTGAAAGCGGATAACTCCGGCGTCGATCTTGCCAACGTCAAGATGTCGATGAACCCCTTCTGCGAAATCGCTGTGGAAGAAGCAGTACGCCTCAAGGAAAAAGGTGTGGCCAGCGAGATCGTCGTGGTCACCATCGGTCCTAGCGCTGCCCAGGAGCAACTGCGTACCGCCCTGGCGCTGGGCGCCGATCGCGCGATCCTGGTCGAGCATGCCGAAGAGCTCAATGCCCTGGCGGTTGCCAAGCTGCTCAAGGCAGTGGTGGACAAGGAGCAGCCGCAACTGGTCATCCTTGGCAAGCAGGCCATCGATAGCGACAACAATCAGACCGGCCAGATGCTGGCGGCGCTGAGCGGCTATGCGCAGGGCACCTTCGCTTCCAAGGTCGAAGTGGCTGGGGACAAGGTCAATGTGACCCGCGAAGTCGACGACGGCTTGCAGACCGTGGGGTTGGCGCTGCCGGCCATCGTCACCACTGACCTGCGCTTGAACGAGCCGCGCTACGCTTCCCTGCCCAACATCATGAAGGCCAAGAAGAAGCCGCTGGAATCCTTCACCCCTGAGGCATTGGGTGTGTCGGTGAGCTCGACCAACAAGACCCTGAAAGTCGAAGCACCGGCTGTGCGCAGTGCGGGCATCAAGGTCAAGTCGGTGGCCGAACTGGTCGAAAAACTGAAGAACGAGGCGAAGGTAATCTAATGACTATCCTGGTTATCGCTGATTATGTAACCGAAGGTCAGGTCAACACCGCCGTGGCCCCTTCTACGTTGAACACTGTCGCTGCCGCACAGAAGATCGGTGGCGACATCCATGTGCTGGTTGTCGGTGACAAGGTCGCCAGCGTGGTTGAAGCTGCAGCGAAAATTGCTGGCGTGAGCAAGGTGCTGGTGGCGGATAACGCCGCCTACGCGCATCAGTTGCCGGAAAACGTGGCGCCCCTGGTGGTCGAGTTGGCCTCTGGCTATAGCCATGTGTTGTCTGCCGCCACCGCAAACGGCAAGAACATCATGCCGCGCGTTGCTGCGCAGCTGGATGTAGACCAGATCTCCGAAATCATTTCGGTCGAGTCCGCCGATACCTTCAAGCGTCCTATCTACGCGGGTAACGCCATCGCTACCGTGCAATCGACTGCATCGGTCAAGGTCATCACCGTGCGCGCTACTGGCTTCGATGCCGTGGCCGCAGAAGGTGGCTCGGCTGCCGTCGAGGCCGTGGCCGCCGCCCACGATGCTGGCAAGTCGAGCTTCGTCGGCGAAGAGCTGGCCAAGTCCGATCGTCCCGAGCTGACCGCTGCCAAGATCGTCGTATCCGGTGGTCGCGGCATGCAGAACGGCGACAACTTCAAGCATCTGTACACCCTGGCCGACAAGCTCGGTGCCGCTGTGGGCGCATCCCGCGCCGCAGTCGATGCCGGTTTCGTACCCAACGACATGCAGGTCGGCCAGACGGGCAAGATCGTCGCGCCACAGCTGTATATCGCCGTGGGCATCTCTGGGGCCATCCAGCATCTGGCCGGCATGAAAGACTCCAAGGTGATCGTTGCGATCAACAAGGACGAAGAAGCGCCGATCTTCCAGGTGGCCGACTACGGGCTGGTTGCCGATCTGTTCGAAGCGGTGCCTGAACTCGAGAAGCTGGTCTGACCCTGCTGCTGCCCCGAGCAGCGGCACAGTGACGCGGCGCTTGCCGCAGTCGCCGGAAGCCCGTTCGCTGCCCGCCATCCTCCGGAATGGCGTGCGGCGCTCGGGCTTTCGTACGTTCGGCACATGGTAAAAGGAATCGACATGGCAAGAAGCGGCAGATGTGCACTGATCCTGTGGCTCGCAGCGCTGGCGGTGCCTGCGATGACCCACGCGGCAGGGAAGTGCGAGCGGCTCGTTGTCAGCGGCAGTCCTGACGCGCCTCCCTATCTCTGGCGTGACACGCAGGATCCCAAGCACCTGATCGGTGCCAGCGCCGATCTGTTCACCCAGGTCGCCACCGAGCTGGGCATCAAGGTCGAGATCCTTTATGGCGGCAAGCGTTCCCAGGCGCTTGAGGAAGTACGCAGTGGCCGGATGGACATGCTGGTGGATGCGCCCTTGACCCTCAGCGAGCTCGATAGTCTGGACTACGTGCATCCGGCGCTGGTGCAGAACGATTACCTGGTCTGGACCCGTCACGCTGCGCCGCTGCAGTACCGCAGCCTTGCAGACCTGCATGGCCACAGCGGCGCTATGTCGGCCAAGGCCAGGCCCACTCAGGCCTTCGCAGCACTGGCCCAGGAGCGCTTGGCGCTGGTGAGCACCGAAAACCTCGCTCAGGCCTTTCAAAAACTCATGCTCGGACAGGTCGAGTACGCCATTGCTGGCCGCTATTCGGGCGCTGCAACTGCGCAGACGCTGGGCATGAGCAAGGACCTGCAGGCGAGCGAGTTGCCCGTGGATCGGCCCGGACTGTATCTGGCGTTGTCTCACGATTCTGCCTGCAACGACGCATGGCTGCGCGGACAGCTGGCCAGGAAGATGACAGAATTGGCCGCCTCTGGCGTACCGCCCGAGGTGTTATCGCGCAATGTCGAGCGATGGAAAGCGCAGCAGGTGCTGTCGCCCGTTGTGCCCAAACAGTAGGAAGTATTCGTGAAAATCCAAGTAATGACCTTCGGGTCGCTGCTGCTGGCGCTGGCGGGTTGCGCCAACGATCCCGTCCCCACCGAGCAGATGCGTCTGGCCGATCAGACCGTGGAGCAGGCGCGGGCAGTGGGCGCCACTGAAGACCTCGAGCCCATGAAGATGGCCGTGGACAAATTGGCTCAGGCGCGGGCCGACTTGGCGGACCAGGCATTCAAGAGCGCTCGATTGAATGCAGAACAGGCCGAGCTCGATGCACGACTCGCCGAAGCCAAGGTGCTGAGCGCCAAAGGCGATGATCAGATCAAGGCGCTGGAAGCGCGAATCGCCAGGGTACGCAAGCAACTGGGGGAAGCCCCATGAACGGTGGATTGATGAGACGTTCTGGCGGTCTTTTATTCAGTGTCCTGCTGGTGGCAGGGTGTGCCAACCAGAAGGCTAACGATGAGGCGTTGCTGCACGCCAACGCAAGCTACGCTGCCGTTCGCGATGACTCCAATGTGCTGCGCAGCGCGCCCAAGGACGTGGTTCGCGCCGGTGAGTCGCTGGCTCGGGCCGAGCGGCTGGCCGGCTATTGGGGAACGGGCAGCGACCCGCAGCACTACGCCTATCTGAGCCAGCGTTACAGCGAGATTGCGCAGGAGCATGGCCATCAGATGCTCAACCAGCAGCGCCTTACCAAGCTGCAGTTGGACTTGCAACGCCTGCAGCTGGCGCTGCGGGACTCCAAGCTGGAAAGCGTGCAGCAGCAGGGTAAGTGGCTGGAGGAACAGATTCTGGCGCTGACCAGTGTCGATACCGATCGCGGCCTGGTGATGACGCTGGGCGACGTGCTGTTCGACACGGGTGAGGCGCAGCTCAAGCCCCAGGCCAACCGTACGATCCTCAAGCTCGTCCAGTTCCTGCAACTCAATCCGAAGCGAGTGGTGCGTATCGAAGGCTATACCGACAATACGGGGGACCGAGCCTTTAATCTCAAGCTCTCCAGGGAGCGAGCGCAGTCAGTGGCCGACACGCTGGTCGATCTCGGCGTGGAAGAGAGGCGTGTCCAGGTTCAAGGTTACGGGGACCAGTACCCAGTGGAAGCCAATGCATCGGAGCGGGGCAGGGCGCAGAACCGCCGGGTCGAGATCGTCTTCTCCGACCGTGCCGGCGTGCTGACAGGGCAGCGTGAAGCGCAGTAGTGGATTGAGCGTGTACAGGTGTGAATTCTGCTATTCTGCGAACTGTCCCCGTACAGTTCGTAACTGTAGTGGTAGTCAGACCTGTCGAAGAACTCGCCATGACCAATCTCCTGCTGTACCAGCGCATCGCTCAGCAACTCGCGGATGACATCAAGCGTGGTGTCTACCAGCCGGGGGAGCGGGTACCGTCCGTGCGCAAGATGAGCTCTCAGCTCAACGTCAGTCACGCGACAGTGCTTCAGGCGTACGCCAATCTCGAGGACCAGGGCTTGATCCGGGCGCGCCCGCAGTCTGGCTACTATGTTCACCAGACGCCGGCGCTGACCGCGGCGACGCCGGACATCGCCCGCGTTGAGCGTCCGGGTCTGGTGACCCGCAGCAGTATCATTCAGCAGGTTCTGGATGAGTCGCGGCGCGAAGGCGTCTTTCCACTCGGCGCCGCGGTTCCTCATGTCGACTATCTGCCTGTACGTGCGTTGCACCAGCAGTTGGCCAAGGTCACCCGGTTTCAGAGCCCGCGGGCCTTCAGTTACATGTTCAGTCCAGGCTTCGAACCCCTGCGCAGGCAGGTGGCCATTCGCATGCGCGATGCTGGGGTGATGGTCGATCCGTCGGAGGTCGTGATTACCCACGGTTGTGTCGATGCTCTGCAGATGAGCTTGAGAACACTCACCCGTCCAGGTGATTTGATTGCCGCGGAATCTCCCACTTACTATGGGCTGCTGCAGTTGGCCGATCTGTTGGGGCTCAAAGTGATCGAGATTCCGAGCGATCCGTCCACCGGGATCAGCCTTGAAGCCTTGCAGTTGGCCGCCAATCAATGGTCGATCAAGGCGCTGGTGCTGACCCCGCGGTTGAGCAACCCCCTGGGTGGCACGATGCCCGAGGAGCGCATGAAGCAATTGCTGCGCCTGGCTTCTGATTTTGACATTCAGATCATCGAAGACGATATCTACGGCGAGCTGATGTTCGAGCAGGGCAAGAGCAAGGCCTTGAAGGCCTATGACCGTCTTGGCCATGTGATCTACTGTTCGAGCTTCTCCAAGACGTTGTCCCCAGGGGTGCGGATCGGTTGGATGATCGCGGGCAAATACCAGGCGCAGATTCAGCGGTTGCAGACCTTCAGTACTCACTCAGCCTGTAGCGTCACGCAGATGGGGATCGCCGGGTACCTGGAAAATGGCGGTTACGATCGGCACTTGCGTTTCATTCGTCAGGAGTACCGCAAGAACCTCAGTGCGTTTCAGCTTGCCGTACAGCAGTATTTTCCTGCGGGCACCCAGATCACGCGGCCTACCGGGGGGTTCATTCTGTGGGTGAGTCTGCCCGGTCGGGTCAATACTCAAGAGCTGCACGTGCGCGCCCTCGAGCAAGGGATCAGTATTGCTCCAGGCTTGATTTTCAGTAACACGGAGCAATTCAACCACTGTATCCGGCTCAATTGCGGGGTGCCCTGGAATCGTGAGGCCGAGCGTGCATTGGCCACATTGGGGATGCTGGCGCGCCAACTGTGCGACGAGGTCGGTGTTTTCCATTGAGAGGACGGCGATGGGGCTTGTCAGCATGCTCACGAACAGAGAGCATAGAGGCTTTCCTGTTGCCTTGTCTGCCTATGAAAACCATGCGCTGTATCGGATTGCTGGTCTTCTGCTTGAATCTCGGATTCGTAGTGCCACTGGCTCAAGCGTCCGTAAACGAGATGTCGACGACTCATGGCCTGATGCTGGCAGAAGCCACCACGGAGCCAAAAAAAGCGCCTGTTGCTGCGAAGAAGGCCGCGCCTAAGAAGCCGGCTGTGCGCAAGACGGCAGCCGCCAAGAAGCCCGCCGCCAAGAGTCGCAACCGCAAAGAGTCCGAGGTTATCGCGACGCCCGTGCCTGCGGCGAAGCTGGACCTGACGCTGCCAAAAGACATGGTCAAGAGCCTGAAGCCGCCGACTCAGCCGGTAAATGCGGCTGTGGAGCCCTCGCAGCTGAATCCCGAGGCCCAACAGAAGCCTATCCTGCCAGCGTTTTTCAGTGACAAGGGCAGTGAGGACTTCCAGCTCAACGGTCGTCTGCTCAATAACGAGATGCAGCTACAGCGTCGTTCCGATGGGCGAGAAGTCGAAGGCGCAGCGCTGGATTTTCAGTTCAAGCAATAGCGCTAGGGCTCCGCTCTACCGGAGAATGGCTGTATCGTCATCGGTTCGGCCTGAGTAAACGTTTTCAAACGTCCGTTTCATCCCTACTATCTCTACTTCACCTATGTATTGCGCTCGCGAGGTTGTGTCGTCATGAAGTGCCGTGAAGGCTGTGGCGCCTGTTGTATCGCCCCTTCGATCAGTTCCGCGCTCCCCGGTATGCCTCATGGCAAGCCGGCTGGGCAACGCTGCCTGCATCTTTCCGTGCAGAACCTCTGCTCACTGTTCGGCTTGCCGGAGCGGCCGGCGGTGTGTGGCGCGTTCCAGCCGGACCGTGAGGTATGCGGCGACAGCAACGAAGAAGCCGTCCGTATCCTGGGGTGGTGGGAGCAGATGACCGCGTGAAGCATGCTTGATCTTCAACAATAAAAAGGAACCTAGCGATGAGATCGATCCGCCGACTGGCAATGATAGGAGGGCTCAGTGCACTGATGGTGGGGTTTGCCCAGGCCGAGCAGTGGCAGGTTGCCAAAAACGAAGACGGGGTCAAGGTTTCCCTCAGCGAGGTCCCAGGCTCGAAGTACAAAGCCTACCGTGGGGAAACCACCATAAAAGCCAGTGTCGCCAAGCTGCGCGCCTTGCAGGAAGATGTGGTCGGGGCCTGTGCGTGGATTCACGAGTGCAAATCCCAGAAGCTGCTGAAGCATGAAGGCAGCCAGGGCTGGACCTACACGCAGTTCAACACGCCTTGGCCAGTGACGCCGCGAGATTCGGTATTGCATGTGACCAACGTGGAGGGCGTTGACGGCAGTGTGACCCGGGAGCTCAAGGGCGAGCCTGGCTTCATTCCCGAAGAAAAGGGCTTTGTGCGCGTCTCTCAGGTGGAGGGGTATTGGAAGCTCGTGCCCAAGGGGCCCAACGTGACCGAGGTGACGTATCAGGTGCACACGGAGCCCGGTGGCAGTGTGCCGTCGTGGCTGGCCAACAAGTTTGTCGTGGATGCGCCTTTCGAGACGCTACGAGCGCTGCGCAAGAAAGCGGAGGAGTGACAGGTACAGTAAGTGGCTCATCTGGCTAGCTGAAAAACTGTCACGCAAAAGAAAGGCTGCCATGGGGCAGCCTTTTTTTGTCGGAGCGATGCTTACTTGCGATCGTCCAGTGGCGTGACGTCGCGACTCTTCTCGCCGGTATACAGCTGGCGTGGACGGCCAATCTTGTAGGGGCTGGAAAGCATTTCCTTCCAGTGCGAGATCCAGCCTACGGTTCGTGCCAAGGCGAAGATCACGGTGAACATACTGGTCGGAATGCCGATCGCCTTGAGGATGATCCCCGAATAGAAGTCGACGTTCGGGTACAGGGAGCGTTCGATGAAGTACGGGTCGGTCAGGGCGATCTCTTCCAGGCGCATGGCCAGTTCGAGCTGCGGATCGTTCTTGATGCCCAGTTCCTTGAGTACTTCGTCACAGGTCTGCTTCATGACCGTGGCGCGAGGGTCGCGGTTCTTGTACACGCGGTGACCGAAGCCCATCAGCTTGAACGGATCGTCCTTGTCCTTGGCCTTGGCGATGAACGTGTCGATGTTCGAGACATCGCCGATTTCATCGAGCATGGTCAGCACGGCCTCGTTCGCGCCGCCGTGAGCGGGGCCCCACAGTGCGGCAATGCCGGCGGCGATACAGGCGAACGGGTTGGCACCCGAAGAGCCCGCCAGGCGCACGGTGGAGGTCGAGGCGTTCTGTTCGTGGTCGGCGTGCAGAATGAAGATCCGATCCATGGCCTTGGCCAGTACCGGGCTGATCGGTTTGATCTCGCACGGCGTGTTGAACATCATGTGCAGGAAGTTCTCTGCATACGACAGGTCGTTGCGCGGGTACATCATGGGCTGGCCCATGGAGTACTTGTAGACCATCGCGGCCAGTGTAGGCATCTTGGCGACCAGGCGCACCGCAGAGATTTCACGGTGTTGCGGGTTCTTGATGTCCAGGGAGTCATGGTAGAACGCCGACAGGGCGCCGACTACGCCGCACATCACGGCCATCGGGTGGGCGTCGCGGCGGAAGCCGTTGAAGAATGTCTTCAACTGCTCGTGGACCATGGTGTGATTCTTGACGGTGCTGACGAACTTGGCCTTCTGCTCGGCGGTAGGCAATTCGCCGTTGAGCAGCAGGTAGCAGGTTTCCAGGTAGTCGGATTGCTCGGCCAGTTGCTCGATCGGGTAGCCCCGATGCAGCAGAATGCCGTTATCGCCGTCGATATAGGTGATTTTCGACTCGCAGGAAGCGGTCGACATGAAGCCGGGGTCGAAGGTGAAGCGGCCCGTGGAAGTCAGGCTCCTGACGTCGATTACATCGGGACCAACGGTGCCGGTTAAAATGGGCAGCTCGACGGGGGCTGCGCCCTCGATGATCAACTGCGCTTTTTTGTCAGCCATGTGGCCTCCTATTAATGCTTGAAATCATCAGACAGACCCCCCACGCAGGGCCCGCACCACTATAGTGAGATAAATTCGAATGTCAATTTGCTTAAAGTCGTGCCGCAGAGGGCTCTGAGCAGGCATTTTTAGCGAAATTCATGCTCATTTAACCCTTTTGTCGCGGATATGCAATCCGCCGTTAGGGGGAGGAGGGTGCGTTGTCATTAGTATCCTAACTGTCTATACTCGGCAGCCGACCGCCGGGGGCTTTTCCGAGCCATTTCGACGGGGTCGTCACTCCCTGGGGAGTGGGTACCTGACCAGTACACTTCCCGACAACTTGCCCTGCTTGCTAGGGGCTCTTCAGTGTGAAAAAAGCCGTGAATAGCCAACGACCTGTAAACCTAGACCTAAGGACCATCAAACTCCCTGTCACTGCTTACACGTCCATTCTCCATCGTATATCCGGTGTCATCCTGTTCCTGGGCATCGCTCTCATGCTTTACGCATTGGGCAAATCCCTGGGCTCCGAGGAAGGCTTCGGCGAGGTGAAGGCGTATTTGACCAGCCCGCTGGCCAAGTTTGTGATCTGGGCCCTGCTGTCCGCCTTGCTGTATCACCTGGTGGCCGGTGTGCGCCATCTGATCATGGACATGGGCATCGGTGAGACGCTGGAAGGCGGCAAACTGGGCTCGAAAATCGTTCTCATCATTTCGGTGGTGCTGATCGTTCTCGCAGGAGTTTGGGTATGGTAACCAACGTTACGAACCTTTCGCGTTCGGGCCTCTATGACTGGATGGCACAGCGCGTGTCTGCGGTCGTTCTCGCGGCTTATTTCATCTTTCTGATCGGCTACATCGTTGCCAATCCAGGCATCGAATACACCCAATGGCACTCGCTGTTTTCCAGCAACTGGATGCGTATCTTCAGCCTTCTGGCTCTCGTGGCGCTGGGCGCTCACGCGTGGGTCGGCATGTGGACAATCGCCACCGACTACCTGACGCCGATGTCGTTCGGCAAGTCGGCAACGGCAATTCGCTTCCTGTTCCAAGCCGTATGCGGCGTCGCGATGTTCGCGTACTTCGTCTGGGGCGTGCAGATTCTTTGGGGTATCTGATTCATGGCTAACATTAGTACGCTTTCCTTCGACGCCATCATCATTGGCGGCGGCGGTGCCGGCATGCGCGCAGCGCTGCAACTGGCCCAGGGTGGTCACAAGACCGCTGTTGTCACCAAAGTGTTTCCGACCCGTTCACACACTGTGTCGGCACAGGGCGGTATCACTTGCGCCATCGCTTCGGCAGATCCGAACGATGACTGGCGCTGGCACATGTACGATACCGTCAAGGGTTCCGACTACATCGGTGACCAGGACGCTATCGAATACATGTGTTCCGTAGGTCCGGAAGCAGTGTTCGAGCTCGAGCACATGGGCCTGCCGTTCTCCCGTACCGAACAAGGCCGCATCTATCAGCGTCCGTTCGGTGGCCAGTCCAAGGACTTCGGTAAAGGTGGCCAGGCCGCGCGCACTTGCGCAGCCGCCGACCGTACCGGCCACGCCTTGCTGCACACTTTGTACCAGGCCAACCTGAAAGCCGGAACTGTATTCCTCAACGAATACTATGCAGTGGATTTGGTGAAGAACCAGGACGGCGCCATTGTGGGTGTCATCGCCATCTGCATCGAAACCGGCGAGACTTCCTACATTCGTGCCAACGCCACCGTACTGGCGACTGGTGGTGCTGGCCGTATCTACTCGTCCACCACCAACGCCCTGATCAACACCGGTGATGGCGTGGGCATGGCCCTGCGTGCCGGCGTGCCGGTTCAGGACATCGAGATGTGGCAGTTCCACCCAACCGGTATTGCCGGGGCAGGTGTACTGGTCACCGAAGGGTGCCGTGGTGAGGGTGGTTACCTGATCAACAAGCACGGCGAGCGTTTCATGGAGCGCTATGCGCCAAACGCCAAGGACCTTGCCGGTCGTGACGTTGTCGCACGTTCCATGGTCAAGGAAATCATTGCTGGCAACGGTTGTGGTCCGGATGGCGATCACGTGATGCTCAAGCTCGATCACCTCGGCGAGGAAGTGCTGCACAGCCGCCTGCCAGGCATCATGGAGCTGTCCAAGACTTTCGCTCACGTCGATCCAGCCGTCGCGCCGATTCCTGTTGTCCCGACTTGTCATTACATGATGGGTGGTGTCGCTACCAACATTCATGGTCAGGCGATCACTCAGGACGCCAACGGCAACGACACCATCATCCCGGGCCTGTTCGCAGTGGGTGAAGTGGCTTGCGTATCGGTGCACGGTGCCAACCGCCTGGGCGGCAACTCGCTGCTCGACCTGGTGGTATTCGGTCGCGCCGCCGGCCTGCACCTGGAGCAGGCGCTGAGCGAGGGTATCGACTACCGCCGCGCCAGCGACACCGATGTCGAAGTGGCTTTGGCTCGCCTCGATGGCTTGAACGCCCGCACCTCCGGTGAAGACGTCGCCAGCTTGCGCAAAGAGCTGCAAAGCTGCATGCAGAACTACTTCGGTGTGTTCCGTACCGGCGAATACATGCAAAAAGGTATTGCCCAGCTGGCTGGCCTGCGCGAGCGCATCGCCAACGTCAAGATCAACGACAAGAGCCAGGCGTTCAACACTGCCCGGATCGAAGCGCTGGAATTGCAGAACCTGCTGGAAGTGGCGGAAGCCACCGCGATTGCCGCCGAGCATCGCAAAGAGTCCCGCGGCGCACATGCCCGTGAAGACTTCGAAGACCGCGACGACGAAAACTGGCTGTGCCACACCCTGTACTTCCCGGGTGAAAAACGTGTTGCCAAGCGCGCCGTGAACTTCTCGCCGAAAACCGTTCCGACCTTCGAACCGAAAGTCCGGACTTACTAAGGGTGGCCGCCATGTTGCAAGTCAGTGTTTATCGATACAACCCGGATCAGGACGCTGCGCCGTCCATGCAGGAATTCCAGGTCGACACCGGTGGCAAGGATGTGATGGTGCTGGACGTGCTGGCTCTGATCAAAGAGCAGGACGAAGGCTTCTCCTACCGTCGTTCGTGCCGTGAAGGCGTTTGTGGCTCCGATGGCATGAACATCAACGGCAAGAACGGTCTGGCCTGTATCACGCCGCTGTCCGCTGTCGTAAAAGGTAACAAGTTGGTAGTGCGTCCGCTGCCAGGTCTGCCGGTTATCCGTGACCTGGTCGTCGATATGAGCATCTTCTACAAGCAGTACGAGAAGGTTAAGCCCTTCCTGCAGAACGACACGCCGGCTCCGGCCATCGAACGTCTGCAGAGCCCGGAAGAGCGCGAGAAGCTGGACGGTCTGTACGAGTGCATCCTGTGCGCTTGCTGCTCCACATCGTGCCCTTCGTTCTGGTGGAACCCGGACAAGTTCCTGGGCCCGGCCGCACTGCTTCAGGCCTACCGTTTCCTGGCCGACAGTCGCGACACCAAAACCAACGAGCGCCTGGCTTCGATGGACGATCCGTTCAGCGTATTCCGCTGCCGCGGCATCATGAACTGCGTGAACGTCTGCCCCAAAGGCTTGAACCCGACCAAGGCCATTGGTCATGTGCGGAACATGCTGCTCTCCAGCGGCGTCTGATTCAACTGTTGCACCGCAAGCCGTTGCGCGGCGGGGTCATGACACCCCGCCGTGCAATGAAATTGAGCGTAGCTCTGTAAGGCTTCGCTTTTACTTTTGAAGAAATAAGACCAGCAGGGGCTCCGGGCTGGTACCCGGACTACCAGCGTACTACCCAGGTGGCTTGATAGGTCGCTGCACATGGACCGCGTCAAACCCGCCCAAGGTGTCTGCGCAGGTGGCGTCCCCTAACCGAGGGTGACCAAGCATGCAAGAAAGCGTGATGCAGCGCATGTGGAACAGCGCCCACCTATCCGGTGGTAACGCTGCCTATGTGGAAGAGCTCTACGAGCTTTACCTGCACGACCCTAACGCTGTGCCAGAAGAATGGCGCACCTACTTTCAGAAGTTGCCTGCCGAAGGCAGCACTGCTACCGACGTTGCGCACTCCACCATTCGCGATCATTTCGTCCTGCTGGCTAAAAACCAGCGCCGCGCTCAACCGGTTTCCGCCGGGAGCGTGAGCAGCGAGCACGAGAAGAAGCAAGTGGAAGTGCTGCGATTGATTCAGGCCTACCGGATGCGCGGCCACCAGGCAGCCCAACTGGACCCGTTGGGGCTGTGGCAACGGCCTGCTCCGGCAGACCTGTCAATCAACCATTACGGCATGACCAATGCCGATCTGGATACGACCTTCCGTGCCGGCGACCTGTTCATCGGCAAGGAGGAGGCGAGCCTACGTGAAATCCTCGAGGCTTTGCAGCAGACATATTGCCGCACCATCGGCTCCGAGTTCACCCACATCACCGATTCCGAGCAGCGCAGCTGGTTCCAGCAGCGGCTGGAAAGCGTGCGTGGCCGTCCGTCGTTCTCCGCGGAAAGCCGCAGCCATGTGCTCGAGCGCGTCACCGCTGCCGAAGGCCTGGAGAAGTATCTGGGCACCAAATACCCAGGCACCAAGCGCTTCGGTCTGGAAGGTGGCGAGAGCCTGATTCCGATGCTCGACGAGATGATCCAGCGGTCCGGCTCGTACGGTACCAAGGAAATCGTCATCGGCATGGCCCACCGTGGCCGTTTGAACGTGCTGGTCAACACCTTCGGCAAGAACCCGCGCGAATTGTTCGACGAGTTCGAAGGCAAGAAGAAGGTCGAGCTGGGCTCCGGCGACGTGAAGTATCACCAGGGCTTCTCGTCCAACGTGATGACCACCGGTGGCGAAGTTCACCTGGCCATGGCGTTCAACCCATCCCACCTGGAGATCGTTTCTCCGGTGGTCGAAGGTTCGGTTCGTGCCCGTCAGGATCGCCGCAACGACGCGGCCGGCGACAAGGTGCTGCCGATCTCCATCCACGGTGACGCTGCATTCGCAGGTCAGGGCGTGGTCATGGAAACCTTCCAGATGTCCCAGACCCGCGGTTTCAAGACCGGCGGCACGGTGCACATCGTCATCAACAACCAGGTGGGTTTCACCATCAGCAACCCGTACGACGCGCGCTCCACCGAGTACGCGACCGACGTGGCGAAGATGATTCAGGCGCCGATCCTGCACGTCAACGGTGATGATCCGGAGGCCGTGGTGTTCGTCACCCAGCTGGCCATCGACTATCGCATGCAGTTCAAGCGTGACATCGTCATCGACCTGGTCTGCTACCGCCGCCGTGGCCACAACGAGGCCGACGAGCCAAGTGGCACCCAGCCGTTGATGTACCAGCAGATCGCCAAGCAACGCACCACCCGCGAGCTGTACGCCGAAAGCCTGATCAAGGCCGGTGCACTGGACGAAGGCAGCGTGCAGTCGCAGATCGACGAATACCGCAACGCTCTGGACAACGGCCTGCACGTGGTGAAAAGCCTGGTCAAGGAGCCGAACAAGGAATTGTTCGTCGACTGGCGTCCGTATCTGGGCCATGCCTGGACCGCTCGTCACGACACGCGCTTCGATCTCAAGACCTTGCAGGAACTGTCCGCCAAGCTGCTGGAAATTCCGGAAGGCTTCGTGGTTCAGCGTCAGGTCTCGAAGATCTACGAGGACCGCCAGAAGATGCAGGCCGGTGGCTTGCCGATCAACTGGGGCTACGCCGAAACCATGGCGTACGCGACGCTGGCGTTCGAAGGTCATCCAATCCGCATGACCGGCCAGGACATCGGCCGAGGCACCTTCTCGCACCGTCACGCGGTGTTGCACAACCAGAAGGACGCCGCGACTTATATCCCGCTGCAGAACCTGTACAACGGCCAGCCACGCTTTGACCTGTACGACTCGTTCCTGTCGGAAGAGGCCGTGTTGGCATTCGAATACGGCTATTCCACCACCTCGCCCAACGCGCTGGTGATCTGGGAAGCCCAGTTCGGCGACTTCGCCAACGGCGCTCAGGTTGTGGTCGACCAGTTCATCACCAGCGGCGAGCACAAGTGGGGCCGTCTGTGCGGTCTGACCATGCTGCTGCCACACGGTTATGAAGGGCAGGGGCCAGAGCACTCTTCGGCACGTCTGGAGCGCTACCTGCAACTGTGCGCCGAGCACAACATTCAGGTGTGCGTGCCAACGACCCCAGCGCAGATCTACCATCTGTTGCGTCGTCAGGTGATCCGTCCGTTGCGCAAGCCGTTGATCGTGCTCACGCCCAAGTCGCTGCTGCGCCACAAGCTGGCCGTCTCGACTCTGGAAGATCTGGCCGAAGGTTCGTTCCAGACCGTCATTCCGGAAATCGACACTCTCGATGCCGCCAAGGTGACGCGTCTGGTGCTGTGCAGCGGCAAGGTCTATTACGACCTGCTGGAAAAGCGCCGCGCCGAAGGCCGCGAAGATATTGCCATCGTGCGTATCGAGCAGCTGTACCCGTTCCCTGAAGATGACCTGATGGAAGCGATCGCGCCCTACACCAATCTGGAACATGTGGCCTGGTGTCAGGAAGAGCCCATGAACCAGGGCGCCTGGTACAGCAGCCAGCACCACTTGCGCCGCAGCATGGGCAATCACAAGAAGACTCTGGTCCTCGAGTATGCCGGCCGTGACGCATCCGCTGCACCCGCTTGCGGTTACGCTTCGATGCACGCCGAGCAGCAAGCAAAACTGCTGCAAGATGCCTTCACCGTTTAATGCCAACGCGCACTTGAAACCGAATTTAAGGAATTACTGATAATGGCTATCGAGATCAAAGCCCCTACCTTCCCGGAATCGGTCGCCGACGGCACCGTTGCCACCTGGCACAAACAGCCAGGCGACGCGGTCAAGCGCGACGACCTGATCGTCGACATCGAGACCGACAAAGTGGTTCTGGAAGTACTGGCCACCGCTGATGGCGTGCTGGGTGCGATCGTCAAGAACGAAGGCGACACCGTTCTGTCCGACGAAGTGCTGGGCTCCATCGAAGCAGGCGGCGCCGGCGCCGCTGCACCTGCCGCTGCTGCCGCTGCCCCCGCAGAGGCTCCGGCCGCCGCACCTGCCGCTGCACCGGCCGCCTCGGACGAAGACGCCATCGGCGCTCCGGCTGCACGCAAGCTGGCCGAAGAAAACGGCATCAATCTGAACAGCGTCAAGGGCACCGGCAAAGACGGTCGCGTGACCAAGGAAGACGTGGTTGCCGCCATCGAGGCCAAGAAATCGGCGCCTGCTGCCAAGCCTGCCGCACCTGCTGCTGCCGCACCTGTAGTCACCGCACCGGGCGACCGTACCGAGAAGCGCGTACCGATGACCCGCCTGCGTGCCAAGGTTGCCGAGCGTCTGGTCGAAGCCCAGTCGAACATGGCCATGCTGACCACGTTCAACGAAGTCGACATGACCGAAGTCATGGCCTTGCGCTCCAAGTACAAGGACCTGTTCGAGAAGTCGCACAACGGCGTCCGCCTGGGCTTCATGTCGTTCTTCGTCAAGGCTGCCACCGAAGCGCTGAAGCGCTTCCCGGCAGTCAACGCTTCGATCGACGGTTCGGACATCGTCTACCACGGCTACGCCGACGTCGGTGTCGCGGTTTCCAGCGATCGCGGCCTGGTGGTTCCAGTCCTGCGCAACGCCGAATCCATGAGCCTGGCTGAAATCGAGGGCGGCATCGCCACCTTCGGCAAGAAGGCTCGTGACGGTAAACTGTCCATGGACGAAATGACCGGGGGTACCTTCACGATCACCAACGGTGGTACCTTCGGTTCGATGATGTCGACGCCGATCGTCAACCCGCCGCAAGCGGCCATCCTGGGCATGCACAACATTCTGCAGCGCCCGATGGCGGTCAATGGTCAGGTGGTCATCCGGCCGATGATGTACCTGGCACTGTCCTACGACCACCGCTTGATCGACGGCAAAGAAGCCGTGACTTTCCTGGTGACCATCAAGAACCTGCTGGAAGATCCGGCGCGTCTGCTGCTGGACATCTGATAAGGCAGCCGCAGGCGCCAGAGCACAGACATCGAGCCCACGCAGCTTGATCCTGTATCTGCCGCCTGCGGCTTCAAGCATGCCGCTAAAAGGAATCGTTTTATGACTCAGAAATTCGACGTGGTAGTGATTGGCGCGGGCCCTGGTGGCTACGTCGCTGCCATCAAGGCCGCACAACTGGGCCTCAAGACTGCCTGCATCGAGAAGTACCAGGACGGCGAGGGCAAGTTGGCCCTGGGCGGTACCTGCCTGAACGTCGGTTGCATTCCCTCCAAGGCGCTGCTCGACAGCTCCTGGAAATTCCACGAAGCGCAGGACGGTTTTGCCATCCACGGTATCAACCATGCCGGCGTGACCATGGACGTTCCAGCGATGGTCGGCCGCAAGGCCAACATCGTCAAGAACCTGACCTCCGGCGTTTCGACCCTGTTCAAGGCCAACGGCGTGACCGTACTGCAAGGCCATGGCAAGCTGCTGGCTGGCAAGAAAGTCGAAGTCACCGGTCCGAACGGCGTTGAAATCGTCGAAGCCGACAACGTGATCCTGGCTTCCGGCTCGCGCCCGATCGACATTCCGCCGGCTCCGGTCGACCAGAAAGTCATCGTCGACTCCACCGGCGCGCTGGAATTCCAGCAAGTGCCCAAGCGTCTCGGCGTCATCGGCGCCGGTGTGATCGGCCTGGAACTGGGTTCGGTATGGTCGCGCCTGGGCGCGGAAGTCACCGTACTCGAAGCCCTCGACACCTTCCTGATGGCAGCGGACACCGCTGTGTCCAAGGAAGCGCTGAAAACCCTGACCAAGCAGGGCCTGGACATCAAGCTGGGCGCTCGCGTCACCGGTTCCGAAGTGCAGGGTGACGAAGTCGTGGTCAAGTACACCGACGCCAACGGCGAGCAGTCGATCACCTTCGACAAGCTGATCGTTGCCGTGGGCCGTCGCCCTGTGACCACCGACCTGCTGGCTTCGGACAGCGGCGTGGACATCGACGAGCGCGGCTTCATCTTCGTCGACGACTACTGTGCCACCAGCGTTCCGGGCGTCTACGCCATCGGTGATGTGGTGCGCGGCATGATGCTGGCCCACAAGGCTTCGGAAGAGGGCATCATGGTGGTCGAGCGCATCAAGGGCCACAAGGCCGTGATGAACTACGACCTGATCCCGTCGGTCATCTACACTCACCCGGAAATCGCATGGGTCGGCAAGACCGAGCAGTCGCTGAAGGCCGAAGGCGTTGAAGTCAACGTCGGTACCTTCCCGTTCGCTGCCAGCGGCCGCGCCATGGCTGCCAACGATACCGGCGGTTTCGTCAAGGTCATCGCCGACGCCAAGACCGACCGTGTACTGGGTGTGCACGTAATCGGCCCTAGCGCCGCAGAACTGGTTCAGCAGGGCGCTATCGCCATGGAATTCGGTACCAGTGCCGAAGACCTGGGCATGATGGTCTTCTCGCACCCGACGCTGTCGGAAGCCCTGCACGAAGCGGCATTGGCCGTGAATGGCGGCGCCATTCACATCGCCAACCGCAAGAAGCGTTAAACAATAAGAAACCACGGCGGCCTGCCCGTCGTGAGTCTTGCGTGCAAGGCTCACCGCGGAACGTCCGTCGGACTCACCTCGCCGGTCAACCGGCGAGTAGCAGTCACAGGTGGCGCGGCACTTCAACCTTGAAGCGCAGCGCCGAAAAGCGCAGTACCTAACGAAGACGGTAATAAGCATGAATCTTCACGAGTATCAGGGTAAGCAGCTGTTCGCTGAATACGGCCTGCCAGTATCCAAAGGTTACGCGGTAGACACCCCCGAAGAAGCCGCAGAAGCGTGCGACAAGATCGGTGGCAGCGAGTGGGTCGTCAAGGCCCAGGTCCACGCCGGTGGCCGCGGTAAAGCTGGTGGTGTAAAGCTGGTTCGCAGCAAGGAAGACGCCAAGGCTTTCGCTCAGCAATGGCTGGGCAAGCGTCTGGTGACTTACCAGACTGACGCCAACGGTCAGCCTGTCACCAAGATCCTGGTCGAGTCCTGCACCGATATCGCCAAAGAGCTGTATCTGGGCGCCGTAGTGGACCGCTCCAGCCGTCGCATCGTGTTCATGGCCTCCACCGAAGGTGGCGTGGACATCGAGAAGATCGCTCACGACACTCCCGAGAAGATCCTCAAGTCCACCATCGATCCGTTGGTCGGCGCACAGCCGTTCCAAGGCCGCGAGCTGGCTTTCCAGCTGGGTCTGGAAGGCAAGCAGGTTGCTCAGTTCGCCAAGATCTTCGTGGGTCTGGCAAAGCTGTTCCAGGACCACGACCTGGCCCTGCTGGAAGTCAACCCGCTGGTGATCAAGGCCGACGGCGACCTGCACTGCCTGGACGCCAAGATCAACATCGACGCCAACGCCATGTACCGTCAGCCAAAGCTGAAGGGCTTCCACGACCCATCGCAAGATGACCCACGTGAAGCACACGCTGCCAAGTTCGAACTGAACTACGTAGCGCTGGAAGGCAACATCGGTTGCATGGTCAACGGTGCTGGCCTGGCCATGGGTACCATGGACATCGTCAACCTGCATGGCGGCAAGCCAGCCAACTTCCTCGACGTAGGCGGCGGTGCTACCAAAGAACGCGTGACCGAAGCCTTCAAGATCATTCTGTCCGACACCAACGTCGCGGCCGTACTGGTCAACATCTTCGGCGGCATCGTTCGTTGCGACATGATTGCCGAAGGCATCATTGGCGCAGTGAAGGAAGTCGGCGTGAAAATCCCGGTGGTTGTACGCCTTGAAGGTAACAACGCTGAACTGGGCGCTAAAGTACTGGCGGAAAGCGGTCTGAACATCATCGCTGCCACCAGCCTGACCGACGCTGCTCAACAAGTTGTCAAAGCTGCGGAGGGCAAGTAATGAGCGTCCTGATCAATAAAGACACCAAGGTCATCTGCCAGGGCTTCACCGGCTCGCAGGGTACTTTCCACTCCGAACAAGCCATCGCCTACGGCACCAAGATGGTTGGCGGCGTGACCCCAGGCAAGGGTGGTACCACTCACCTGAACCTGCCTGTGTTCAACACCGTGAAAGAAGCTGTAGAAACCACCGGCGCTACCGCTTCGGTCATCTACGTACCTGCTCCTTTCTGCAAGGATTCCATCCTTGAAGCAGCGTTCGGCGGCATCAAGCTGATCGTCTGCATCACCGAAGGCATCCCGACCATCGACATGCTGGAAGCCAAGGTCAAGTGCGACGAGCTGGGTGTTACCCTGATCGGCCCTAACTGCCCAGGCGTGATCACTCCAGGCGAATGCAAGATCGGCATCATGCCAGGTCACATTCACTTGCCAGGCAAAGTCGGTATCGTGTCGCGTTCCGGCACCCTGACCTATGAAGCCGTCAAGCAGACCACTGACGCCGGTTTCGGTCAGTCGACCTGCGTCGGCATCGGTGGTGACCCGATCCCGGGTTCCAACTTCATCGATATCCTGAAGCTGTTCCAGGAAGATCCGAAGACTGAGGCGATCGTCATGATCGGCGAAATCGGCGGTTCGGCTGAAGAAGAGGCTGCGGCCTACATCAAGGCTCACGTGACCAAGCCGGTTGTGTCCTACATCGCTGGTGTGACTGCTCCTCCGGGCAAGCGCATGGGCCACGCAGGTGCAATCATCTCCGGCGGCAAAGGCACTGCAGACGAGAAGTTTGCGGCCCTGCAGGACGCTGGCGTGAAAACCGTGCGTTCGCTGGCAGACATCGGCAAGGCCCTGGCCGAGCTGACTGGCTGGGCAGTCAAGTAAGCACAGCTTGCCTGAACGCTGCAGTTGCAAAAGCCACCTTCGGGTGGCTTTTGTTTGTCCGCGATTTGATCGCGACAGCGTTATTCGTCGATTGTTGCATCCCGCGCCTGCCTTTATGTGACTTTGGGATGGTTGCAATAGCGACCCTCATGTACTATGTCGACCCGCCAGATTGTCGCAGTCGGCTGAATCGGTTCTCCGGTTCAACACGACGCTGCTGGTGTGTTGTATCGAGCGAGTTGAGTCTTGCAGTAGGGGCGCCTCGGGCGACCCGAAGATTCAGTGTCACTCAAGTAGCTGAAGACAATATTCAACAAGAAGTCAGCCGCAGGAGAGACATGAAAGTGAGGTCGAGTTCGTGCTACCGGCCTTGTATGTCCACCCGCCCGTTCTCCTGAAAGTCCGACACGCTGGCGTGCCTTGCTGCATCCCGTGAGCCAGGGACATTCAAGAACAGGGACGACGGGCGGATGGCGTTCTATCCTAGGAAATTCTGAATGTTGAAGAAAGCGAACACGGCTCTGCTGGGTCTGGCTCTGTCCATCGGGATGGCGTCGGCACAAGCAGCCGAAGCGAAAAAAGTCGATGTGCTGCTGGTTGGCGGCGGTGTCATGAGCGCCACTCTGGGCGTCCTGCTCAACGAGCTGGAGCCGAGCTGGTCCATGGAAATGGTCGAGCGTCTGGACGCTGTTGCCGAAGAAAGCTCCAACGGCTGGAACAACGCCGGTACCGGTCACTCCGCCCTGGCCGAGTTGAACTACACCCCGGAAGACAAGGACGGCAAGGTCCAGATCGCCAAGGCGATCGAGATCAACGAAGCGTTCCAGATCTCCCGCCAGTTCTGGGCTCACCAGGTGACTGCCGGCGTTCTGAAGAACCCACGCTCGTTCATCAACTCCACTCCACACATGAGCTTCGTGTGGGGCGACAACAACATCCAGTTCCTCAAGAAGCGCTATGAAGCGCTGAAGGCGAGCCCGTTGTTCGCTGGCATGCAGTTCTCCGAAGATCACGAGCAGATCAAGAAGTGGGTCCCGCTGATGATGGAGGGCCGCGACCCCAATCAGAAGCTGGCCGTCACCTGGAGCCCGCTGGGTACCGACATGAACTTCGGCGAGATCACTCGCCAGTACGTTGGCCACCTCAAAGGCCAGAAAGGCTTCGACCTGCAGTTGTCCAGCGAAGTGCAAGACATCTCGCGTAACGACGACGGCACCTGGCGTGTCACCTACAAGAACCTGAAAGACGGCACCAAGACCGAAACCGACGCCAAGTTCGTGTTCATCGGCGCAGGCGGTGCGGCCCTGCACCTGCTGCAAGACTCCGGTATTCCTGAAGCCAAGGAATACGGTGGCTTCCCGGTAGGTGGTTCGTTCCTGGTGACCGAGAACCCGAGCGTCGCCATGCAGCACATGGCCAAGGCCTACGGTATCGCATCCACCGGTGCACCGCCCATGTCCGTACCGCACCTGGACACCCGTGTCCTGGACGGCAAGCGCGTGGTTCTGTTTGGCCCATTCGCCACCTTCTCGACCAAGTTCCTGAAGAACGGCTCGTACCTGGACCTGCTGACCAGCACCAACCTGCACAACGTCTGGCCGATGACCAAGGTCGGTATCGAACAGTACCCACTGATCGAGTACCTCGCAGGCCAGGTCATGCTGTCTGATGATGACCGCTACGAAGCGCTGAAGCAGTACTTCCCCAACGCCAAGAAAGAAGACTGGCGCCTGTGGCAAGCCGGTCAGCGCGTGCAGATCATCAAGCGTGATGAAGAGAAGGGCGGCGTGCTGAAGCTGGGTACCGAAATCGTTGTGTCCAAGGACAGCAGCATTGCTGGTCTGCTGGGTGCATCGCCTGGTGCCTCGACTGCTGCTCCGATCATGATCAACGTGCTGGAAAAGGCGTTCAAAGACAAGGTCGCAACCCCGGAGTGGCAGGCCAAGCTGCGTCAGATCGTGCCAAGCTATGGCACTGCGCTGAACAACTCGCCTGAAGCTGTGCAGAAAGAGTGGAACTACACCGCCAAGATTCTGCAACTGGCAGTGGCACCACCGGTTATCGATCAGGCAGCCGCCGCTGCCAACCCGATCGAAGGCCAAGCCGCGCCGAAAGCTGAAAGCAACCCAGCGGCCGACATGGCGCTGTGATCCCGGGCTCTGCCACGCAGAGCTTCCCAGGATAAAGCTGTAACGTTTCCGCTGAGAATTGCACCGATGCGACACCCAGGTGCACTCAGCGGACACTTCGCACTGCAACAGTGCGAAATTTGCACAATTTCGCTACTCTACCCGCCATTTTGCCAGCGCGCCCACAAGGCCAGCGTCACGCAGACACGGTTGCGCCCCCATCCGGCTCACCGTCTTTCCCTCACCCATGGGGAAAACCTCTCTCAATTCCGATCTATTGATGTGGTTCTCTTCCAATGAAAGTGCTTAAAGGCCAGGACATCCTGGCGCTTGGTTTCATGACATTCGCTCTGTTCGTGGGCGCTGGCAATATCATCTTTCCTCCCTTCGTGGGACTGCAAGCCGGGCCCCACGTATGGATGGCCGCGCTGGGCTTCCTGATCACCGCTGTAGGCTTGCCCGTGGTGACAGTCGTTGCGCTGGCCAAGGTGGGTGGTTCGATGGATGCGCTGAGCAGCCCGATCGGCAAGATCGCCGGTGGCTTGCTGGCCGCGGTGTGCTATCTGGCCGTGGGGCCGCTGTTCGCAACCCCTCGCACGGCGACGGTTTCTTTCGAAGTAGGCCTGGCACCGCTGACCGGCGAGAGCCCGTTGGCACTGTTCATCTACAGCGCTGTGTATTTCCTGTTGGTGTTTTTCATTTCGCTGTACCCCGGCCGTTTGCTCGACACCGTGGGCCGATTCCTGGCGCCGCTGAAAATCATCGCATTGGCGGTACTGGGTATCGCCGCCTTCGCGTTGCCTGTTGGCCCGAGCGGTGATGCAGTTCCAGAATACGTAGCCGCACCGTTCTCTCAGGGTTTCATCAACGGTTATCTGACCATGGACACCTTGGGGGCGCTGGTCTTCGGCATCGTCATCGTCAATGCCATTCGCTCGCGGGGCGTTGAATCGCCGCGACTGATCACACGCTATGCGATCATCGCTGGCCTCATCGCCGGCGTAGGCCTGGCGCTGGTCTACGTCAGCCTGTTCCGCCTCGGCTCGGGCAGCCACGCGGTCGCTGCGGGGGCGTCCAACGGCGCAGCGGTGCTGCATGCATACGTACAGCACACTTTCGGTGGATTGGGCAGCGGCTTCCTGGCTGTACTGATATCCCTGGCGTGCCTGGTGACTGCCGTTGGCTTGACCTGTGCGTGCGCCGAATACTTCAGCAAGGTTCTGCCTCTGTCCTACAAGACACTGGTAGTGCTGCTGGCGTTGTTTTCGCTGTTGGTATCAAACCTGGGGCTGACCAAACTGATCGCATTCTCGATTCCGGTGCTGGTCGCTATCTACCCGCCTTGCATCGTGTTGGTAGCCCTGAGCTTCTGTGCAGGGTTCTGGTATTCCCAGGGCCGTATTCTGGCGCCGGTCATGCTGGTGTCACTGCTGTTCGGATTGTTGGATGCACTCAAGGGCGCCGGCTTGGCCGAGTGGTTGCCTGCGCAGTTCGCCCATCTGCCGCTGAGTGAGCAAGGGCTGGCCTGGCTTGTGCCGTCGGTGGCCGTGCTTGCGGTTGCCGTAGTGGTCGACAGAGTGATGGGCACCCGTGGCGAGGCCATCGCGTGATCACGCGCTGATCGTCAAAGGGGGAGGGCGGTACATAGCCGTCAGCCACAAAAAAGCCAGCTTGATAGCTGGCTTTTTTGTGGCTGACGGTTCATGAAGCTTCGGCGGCAGCCTCTACGTCGTGAGCGATCAGCGAGACCAACGCATTCTGTTGGCGGTGCGACAACTGGCGGAAACGCTGGAGCAGCTCGCGCTCATGCAGTGACAGTTCAGGACTGTCCATCTTCATGCTCAACTCTTCACCCAAGGCACCTTCCTGGATCAGGCTCTGTTCCAGGCGTGCGATGATTTCGGAGTTCATGCTTCGGTGATGGTTGCGGGCCACCTCAGCAATCTGCTCACGCATCCCGTCGGGAAGACGTACTACAAATTTGTCAGCCGTGCGGCTGGAGTAAACAGCCTGTTTCAATGGGCGCATATAGTTGACCGATAAGTTCAGGGGGAGCGGTTCTCGAAGTAGGCCGCGGGATGTCCGTTAGGACACGCCAATCAGCAGTTTGTTCCTGGCTTGCTGAGAGCGGCGGCAATGATGCCTGAATACGACATATCATTGACGTCAATTCTGTGACAAATAGTGATCCCAATAATTGCGATTAGCCAGTACTCAATAGCAGAAATGTGCGCTGGTTGGTAAAAATCGTTCGCAATCACACGGGCTTGCCAGTGACTTCGAGAGGTGCTCTAACCCGTTTTGTGCACACTGCGCACAGCAACGTGCGAGCTACCCTGAATGTGAGCATAGTGACATCCGGGCCATTTGCTAGCACTCATTTGAGCGGCTGACGAAATGCGGGGCTTGAGCGCTGCCGTTGCCGGGAATCGGGGCAGGAAAAGGTCGGGTTGACCGAGGTAAGCGCCTCGCCGCATCAGCGCAGCAGAGGGTCGAACTTGATCTTGCGGCCTTTGATAAGAGCCAGCACGAACAGGATCAGGCTAATGGCGCCAACGAACTTGAGTGTGGTGTCGAGCAGATCCGCGACCGGCATCATCATGACGCCAATCCAGCTACACAGGGCGAACAGCAGGAAAGTCACGGCGGATCTGGACATGGGCAGCCTCTTAGAATGTATAGCGTTCGGTGCGGTACTGGGCAACAGGCTCGCTGGCGCTTTGTGCAGCGATGACTGGGTTGATGCTGGTCATATTGGCCACACGCGCCATGGGCGGGGGCATCATCTGATCGGCGTGAACGTGAATGAGCGCGGGATCTTCCGCTTTTGACTGGAACTGGAACGACACCAGAGCGACTAAAGCCAGAGCATTCAAGACATAGAGGGCGCTATTCATCGTGCTGTCTCCGCGCGGTGGAGGTCTGTATGACCGCTGTTCATAGGGTTCTATACAGCAGGCGCCGTGCCAACCTGAATATGGCAATAAAAACCTTTAAAATCAGTGGTTTAGCTGCGAATTTAGGTCAGCAGTGCATGCATTATGCAATGGCTTGGAAAAACCGCGTTGCAAAATGCATGATAGCTTTAAAACAGCGGCGTACAGGGCCTGTGTAACGTCAGACGACAGACGGCCACGCGGTTACAGAAAATTGGCACGGCGCTAAGCCAAAAAAACCACTGACAGCATGACAAACGCTTACATGGTCGTTAACATGCACGCCGTCCGTCACCGCCGGCCCACGTCCATGTGGCCCGTCCGGTGTTTGCTGTCCATCAGAATGCGCGCGGTTTGTACGCTCACTCTATGTCCTTGTAGTTCAACGGATAGAACGGGGCCCTCCTAAGGCTCAGATGCAGGTTCGATTCCTGCCGGGGACACATCCTTTATCCGCCTGCACCTGTTTCGCCTCTGGGTTGAGCGCGAGGGTTTACAGCGCCGGAATACCCCCAATCATGTCCGTGGCCGGTGCCTCGATGTGGCCCTTGCCCGGTGTAAGAATGACCTTGCGGCAGTCCTCCTCCTTCTTGTCGAATATCTTGTAGCCTTCTGCCGCCTGTTCCAGCGACATCCGGTGGGTGATGATGGCCTCCGGAGAAATCTTTCCTCCCTCGATGCATTCGAGCAGTTCTGGCAAGTAGCGCTGAACGTGGGTCTGGCCCATGCGGAAGGTCAGGCCTTTGTCGAAAGCGTCGCCGAACATGAACCCGTGGATGAAACCGGCGTAGACACCCGGTACGCTGACCACGCCGCCGCGCCGTACTGCGGCGATGCACTGGCGCAGCGCCTTGCCGCTACTGCCCTCCAACTTCAGCGTTGCCAGAATGGTCTCGGTGGTGCTGCCTTTGGCTTCGAAGCCTACCGCATCCACCACACCGTCTACGCCGCGCATGCCGGGTGTCTGGCGGATGATGGTATCGGCGGGATCGTCGTCTTCGTCAAAGTTGATCGGTATGACCCCGTATGTCTGCTGCGCGTAAGCCAGTCGGTAGGGATGGTGGTCGACCATGAAGATCCGCTCCGCGCCCAGCATTCGTGCCACGGCGGCGCACAGCAGGCCGACCGGACCTGCACCATAGATGGCAATGCTGGAGCCGCTGCCGATCTCGGTGTTCTTCACTGCCTGGTAAGCAGTGGGAAGGATGTCCGAGAGAAACAGCACCTTCTCGTCAGCCAGGGTGCCAGGCACTTTGAAAGGCCCGGTATTGGCCTTCGGCACGCGCACATACTCCGCCTGTCCACCTGGAATGCCGCCATACAAATGGCTGAAGCCGAACAGCGCTGCCCCAGGCGGGATCGCTTTCTTGTTGAGGATCGCCCCGCGCCCGGTGTTGGTGGTCTCGCAGGCGGCGAACAGATCATGATTGCAGAAGAAGCAGCTGCCGCAGGCGATCACGAACGGAATCACGACACGATCGCCGCGACTCACTGCCGTCACGTCGCTGCCGACCTCCTCGACGATGCCCATGAACTCATGGCCGAAGATGTCGCCATGTTCGGTGGAAGGGATCTTGCCGCGGTACAGGTGCAGGTCCGAACCGCAGATGGCGGTCGCGGTGACTCTCAGAATGATGTCGTCGGATTCCTGCAGGGTAGGGTCCGGGACGGTGTCGACTTTGACGTCATGGGCGCCGTGGTAGGTAAGTGCTCGCATGGTCTTTATATGCCTTTGTTGTTGCGTGGGCTGATTCGCGACGTATGGCCGCTCCTACAGGGGCGCTCAAAGGCATCTGTCTTCAAGCGCCTGCATGCAGATGACGGAGCCCTGCTCTGGTAGTTCACCTGAGTCGATCAGCGACGTGCCGCCGGTGAGCATGCGGGAAGTCGCTCTACCGTTCGTCCCGCGTCGCTGAACATTCCTTGAACGATGGATGCGCAGGTCCTGACTGATATTTGGTGAGCACGCCAATAGGTCGGCCACGTCAATCAATCGCTGAGGAAACAAGAATGATAAAGAACCATCGCAAATGGCTTGTCGCAATGTCGGTCATCGGTGTCGCGGTGGCATTGCAAGGCTGTGCTCGTGACCCCGAAAAGCGTTCAGTGTCAGAGCTGGCGGTCAGCGGTACGAAAAGCCTGTTCCGCACTGAGTCGGACATGCAAACGGTGCTGAACAAATTCGCCAGCTTCGATGCCAAGGCCGTGGAGAAGATCACCCCGGCCGAAGCGCGGTTGCAGCCCACCATGGCAGATGCGGTCAAGGGCGTCCTTGCCGACCAGAAGCGCGACAGCACGCCCACCGCCCTGGTGCCGGGCGTAACGTCCCGAGAAACCACCGTACCGGGCGCTGGCGGCGCCATGCCGGCAACTGTCTACACCCCAGAGGGCAGTGGGCCGTTTCCGGTCGTGTTGTATTTCCATGGCGGTGGCTGGGTGTTTGCCGATCGCAAGGTATACGACGGCGGTGCACGCGGCCTGGCTAAACAAGCCAACGCTGTAGTGGTTTCGGTCGATTATCGCCGGGCTCCGGAAAACAAATTCCCCGCTGCACACGATGATGCGCTGGCGGCCTACCGTTGGCTGGCGAGCAACGCGGCCACCCTCAACGGCGACCCCAAGCGCCTGGCGTTGGCGGGGGAAAGCGCGGGGGGCAATCTGGCCGTGGCGACGGCTGTCGCTGCGCACAAGGCTGGCCTGACGGCGCCCAAGCACGTGCTGTCGGTTTATCCGGTGGCACAATCCAACACCGATACCGAGTCGTACCTCAAGTACGCCGATGCCATGCCGCTCAACCGACCAATGATGTTGTGGTTCATTGCGCAGGTTACCTCCAGTCCGGCGGATGCCAAGGACCCGCGGATCGACCTGGTCCACGCCAATCTGCAAGGGCTGCCACCTGTGACGGTCATCAATGCCGAGATCGATCCATTGCGTGACGATGGCGCGCAGTTGGAGCAAGCGCTGCGCAAGGCGGGGGTGAGTGTCGAGCGCAAGGTCTACCCGGGCGTGACCCACGAGTTCTTCGGGACCGCGGCAGTGGTTGAAAAGGCTGAGCAGGCACAAGCCTATGCTGGCCAACGCTTGAAAGCCGATCTGGCGAAATAAGCCGATGAGCACCGACCGGCCCGACGGGCCGGTCAGTCTTTGAGAGAGAAGGTCGGGTCCGACACCTGGGCAGCGGCTCTACGCTGGGCCTTGCGATCGGCCAGCGCCCTGCGACACACCATGCCGATTTCGCGAGAGTGCCAGGGCTTGGGCACGAAGATGGGCACACACCCTGAATCCAGTCGCTGCTGCCCGCGCACGGCGGAAGACAGGATCATGGGTATGTGGGGCCAGCGCCGGTACGCCAGGTTGGCCAGATCGATGCCGTCCAGAGACCCAGGCATGTGAATATCCGAAAAGATCAGATCGACGTTGCCTGCCTGCTGGTGCAGGTACGTCCAGGCCTCGTCGGCTGTTTCGAACGCCACGACGTGGAAGGCTTCGTTTTCAAGGATGTCGTGTATCAATACCCTGATGACCCAGTCGTCCTCCACCAGGAGAACGGTCGGCAAAGCAATAGGTTCTTCGGTCCGATTTATCATGTGCATGGGACTAGGTCGCCATGCAGATGTTCCCCTCAAAACTGCGTCTGAGCGCCTACAGGTGCCGTTGCAGGCTGTCCGGAGGCTCTCCAGCGTACCTCGGATATGCCATATTGCTCGGCTTCAGCCTTGCCGACTTTCTTTATCTTCTCGCGACCGAATTTGGGGATGATCCCCACACCGGCATCGCAGCTTGCCCAATGCCATGCATCGGCCGCGTTGAGCTGGGGTAGACGGATGATGAACGACTTCTCGGCGCCGTGAAGTCGGTAATCGATGATGAACAGAGTGGGGTTTGCCATGGTGATCTCCAGCGTTGACTCAAGATGGAGCCCATGGCGAAGAAAAAGGTCCAATTATTATCGGTTGGTGCGACGATCTGCCGCCGACGGAGTTCGGATGCCCTGGCGCAGGGAGACGCCAGGGGCCATTTATGAGTAAGCTATTTGCGCCCCAACCGATGCAATCGAGGCCTGGCCATTGATGACTGAAGACCAAGTCAACTACAAGCGCTTGTTGACCCTGATAGAGGCTGCCGACTGGCAGGCCTTCGGCAGTGATGACGGCTTTGCGCTGCGCGCGTTGATGCTGGTGGGTTACGTGATCACTCGGGTAACGCCTGAAGGCAAGACGCGCCTGGCCCTGACGGCCAAAGGTCAGACCTACCTGAAGACTCTTTGCAGCCAGACGTAATCTGCGCCTGCTGATGTGCTCGCACGCCCGCGGCGAGCGTCCATCCCTCTCCGACACCATCACCTTTCGGCCCCCGGCCGTGGGGTGAGCCGCGTCCGTGCCTATTTAGCGTTCAAGGATCACCGTACATGCCGCAACAGCGTCCACTCACTTTGCCTGTGCCCCGTTGCGCTGGGCCGATTTCCCATTCTCGCCGGCTTGCCTGGTCGCTGCTCGGCGTCGGGGTGATGGTGGGTTCGGCTCAGGCCGCCGAGGTGCAGGTCATGCAGTTGCCGTCGGTGGAGGTCAGCGGGGAAGACTACAGCGAGATCCAGGCCGCGCAGGACGCGTTGCACACGATCCCGGGCGCCAGCAACCTGGTGGATATGGCGGAAGTGGCGTCGGGGCGTATCTCTGGCAATGAGGACCTGTTCAGGTACCAGGCTGGGATATACGCCAAGGCCGCGAACAATGAGGGGGCGAAGATATCCATTCGCGGCTCGGGCATCAACCGCGGACCGGGTGCCCATGCGTCCGGGATCTACCAGATGTTCGACGGCTTGCCACTGACCGGCCCGGGCGGTACGCCTTACGAATTGCTCGAGCCGTTGTGGTTGAGCCGGGTCGAAGTGCTGCGCGGCGCCAACGGATTCGATCGTGGGTCGTTGGCGTTGGGCGGTGCGATCGATTACATCACCCACACCGGCTACGACGCGCCGCGCTTGCAGCTGCGCTATGAAGCCGGCAGCCACGGCTATACCAAGCGCCAGATCAGCTCAGGACAAGTGCTGGGCGATGCCGACTACTATGTCTCGCTTACCGACTCTAGATACGACGGCTATCAGGACCACAGCGCCGGCAGCAGCCAGGGCGTTGCAGCAAATTTCGGTTATCGGTTCAGCCCCGAACTGGAAACGCGTTTCTACTTTCGCTACCGCGAAACCGACAACGACACGCCGGGTCGGCTCACCCGCTACCAGATCAGCCATGATCCCCGTGCTGCCAGTGCAGTCAACGTTGCTCGCGATTCCAAGCGGCTGCAGCCGGGCAGTACCTGGATTGCCAACAAGACCACCTGGCATCTGGATGACAGCTCCAAGGTGGTCGCCGGCCTGGTGTATCACGATTACCCCATGGACCTGCGCGAGGGTACCAATCGCATGAAGGTAGCCTACACCGATGTCAGCGCCACTCTGGATTACAGTCGTGACGACTTGCTGTTCGGCCATCAGAGCAAGACTACAGTGGGTTTTCGCAGTACCACGGCGCTGCCCAACAGCGGTGTGTCGGAACATGTACGTACGCCGGTGGGCAATACCGCCGGTTACCCGGTGGGTACCCGAACGCGGGATTACAGCTATCTGGGCTCGGACAATGTGCTGCATCTGAGCAACGAATTGGAGCTGATGCCCGATCTGTGGCTGACTACCGGTCTGGCCGCCATCTATACCCGCCGGCAGACCGAAGTGACCTACCCGGTCAACAGCGATCGCACCAGCCTGCACGATTGGGACTACGCCCCGCGGCTGGGGTTGCGCTATGACTATCGGGCCGATCTTCAGGTGTTCGGTAACCTCAGCCGTTCGGTAGAGCCGCCGCACCCGTGGTCGATGATCTGGGGTTCGAACCTGTATTTTCCGGCGGGTAGTGGTGCCGCGACAGGCTTGCAACGTGCCGGTGTGAAGCTTCAGAACCAGACCGCGACCACCCTGGAACTGGGCGGGCGTGGGCAAGCCTGGTTCGGCCAGTGGGATCTGGCGTGGTACTACTCCCAGGTCCGCCACGAGCTGCTCAGCGTCGAAACCCAGGCGGCTACGGCCACCACTTCCCAGGTCATTGGCGAAAGCAATGCCAGCCCAACCATTCACCAGGGGGTAGAGTTGGCGTTGGACAGCCCACTGTGGGACGGCGGCGCGCGAGGCAAGCTGGCACTGCGCCAGGCGTACACCTTCAGCGACTTCCACTATGAGGACGATCAACGCTTCGGTTCCAATCCGCTGCCGGGTATTCCGGTGCACTATTACCAGGCTGAACTGCGCTATAGCCACCCCAGTGGCGTCTATACCGGTATCAACGTGCAGCACGCCTCCAAGGTGGCGGTGGACTATGCCAACTCCTACGATGCCGCGCCCTATACGCTGTTCGGCGCGACCTTGGGGTACGCCGCGCCCAGCGAATCGTGGCAAACCTGGCTGGATGTGCGCAATCTGACCAATGAGCGTTACGCCAGTACCGTTACCCCCGGCTACGACGATCAGGGCCTCGACGCCGCCCGTTCGACCCCTGGCGATGGTCTGGGGGTGTATGCGGGCGTGTCCTGGAGCTTGCGCTGAGGATGCGGTCGATTCGCAGCAGATGGGTGGAATGGTCAGGCCTGGGCCCGCGGGTTATCCTCAGGGCCGCACATGCGTTCCTTTACATGAATGCGTTTACATGAATGCCTTTACATGAATGGATCCGAGAATAGCCGTGATCGTCAATGCCCTGATCTTCTTCGTTACCCTGGCCGCCATGGAAGGGGTGGCCTACCTGGCCCATAAATACCTGATGCATGGGTGGGGCTGGGGCTGGCATCGCTCGCACCACGAGCCCCGCAACGGCTGGTTCGAAAAGAACGACCTGTATGCGTTGGTGTTCGCCGTGTTGGCGATCATTCTGATTGCCGCCGGCACGCAGGGCGCCCATCCCCTGGAATGGATCGGCGCCGGCATGACCGGTTACGGCCTGCTGTACTTCATCGTTCACGATGGTCTGGTGCACCGGCGCTGGCCGCTCAAACTCGTGCCACGCAGCGGCTATCTGAAACGGTTGTACCAGGCTCATCTGATGCACCACGCGGTGGAGGGCAAGGAGCGCTGCGTGTCGTTCGGTTTCCTTTATGCGCCTTCTACCGCTCGCCTGCGGGCTCAATTGCGCGACTTGCATCAGGGGCCGCTGCGCAAGGCCGATGAGGGCGCTGCCACAAGCCCGTCGGCCGATCGGGCCAGCGCCGCCAACGCCGAGTAACGGCCTGCCACAGCCCGGTCAGGGCCGCGCCAAGCTTTTGCACCTTGGAGGTCGACACCCGCCCGTCCCAGGCTTGCGGCCCCGCAGCGACCACCTGGACGCCAATCTGCCGGTACACCGCAGCCGCCGTGGCCACCGCCCAGGCCGAACGCCAGGGCAGGGCGGGCAGGCCGGCATGGGCGCTGCGGTAGTAAGGTTCAGCCATGTCCACCAACCGTTTGGCCAGTACCGCCAGTGCCGGGCGATAGATCGGATCGGTCAGGTGCTGCGGGTCGATGTTCATTTCGGCCAGCCACTGCGCGGGCAGGTAACAGCGCCCGACCTTGGCATCCTCGACGATATCCCGGGCAATATTGCTCAGCTGAAACGCCAGACCCAAATCGCAAGCGCGGTCCAGGGTCCGCTCATCCTGCGCCCCCATGACCCTGGCCATCATCAGGCCGACCACCCCCGCTACGTGATAGCAGTAGCTCAAGGTGTCCTCGACGCTGGCGTAATGGCGCTCGACCACGTCCATTGCAAAACCGTCCAGATGCTCCTGGGCGTGGCGTTCGGGAATGTGGTGCTTGCGCACCACCTGGCGCAGCGCCGCGAATGCCGGCTCGGTCAGCACAGCGCCGGCATACACCGCCCGGGTCTGGACCTGCAGGCGCGCCAAACGCACGCGAGCCTCGGCCGGGCTGATCGGTACGGCATCGTGGCCGGCCTGCTGGCCGTCGATCACGTCGTCGCAGTGTCGACACCAGGCGTAGAGCATCACCGCGCTGCGGCGGGTAGGCTCGTCGAACAGTTTCGAGGCCGCGGCAAAGCTCTTCGAGCCGACCGCGATGCTCTGGCTGGCGTGGTCGATCAGCGCACTGTCTTCAGGCGTAGCGGTGGTCATGCTCCCAGATCCTCCAGCATCAGGCGCGCCGTGGCCTTGGCGGAGCCGATCACCCCGGGTACGCCAGCGCCGGGGTGGGTTCCAGCGCCCACCAGGTAAACGTTGCCCAACTGCGCGTCGCGGTTGTGCGGCCGAAACCAGGCGCTTTGCTGCAACACCGGTTCCAGCGAGAACGCCGAGCCCAGATGAGCGTTGAGCTCATCTCGAAAGTCGTGGGGCGTGAAGATGCGGCTGGTCACCAGATCTTCCCGCAGCCCCGGCATGTAGTGCTGCTCAAGATAGGCGAAAATGCGGTCTCGGTAGCGCGGGCCCTCCACGGCCCAGTCGATTTCAGCGTTGCCCAGGTGGGGAACTGGCGACAGCACGTAATGGCTGGAGCAGCCTGGGGGTGCCAGGCTGGGGTCGGTGACGCAGGGTGCGTGCAGGTAGAGCGAAAAATCCTCTGCCAGACCGGGGCCTTTGAAAATCTCGTCGATCAGGCCGCGATAGCGTTGACCGAAGCAGACGGTGTGGTGTTGCAACTGCGGCTGCGGTCGCTTCAGGCCAAAATGAATCACGAACAGTGAATTGCTGAAACGCTTGCTCTTGAGCCGCTTGCCTTCCTGCTGTCCGCGAGGATGCGCGCCCAGCAGATCGGTGTAGGTGTGCACCACGTCGGCATTGGAGGCGACACAATCGGCCTGCCAGCGGCGGCCGTCCTTGGCCCGTACCGCAGTGGCGCAGCCGTTGTCGACGTCGATGGCGGCGATGTCGGCGTTGAGTTCCAACGTGCCGCCCAGATCCTGGAACAGCTTGACCATGCCTTGCACCAAGGCACCGGTCCCCCCCTTGGGAAACCACACCCCCCACTGGCGCTCCAGGGCATGGATCAGGGTGTAGATCGATGAGGTAGCGAAGGGGTTGCCGCCGACCAGCAGCGAGTGAAAAGAGAACGCCTGGCGTAGCTTGTCGTGCTCGATGAAGCGCGAAACCATCGAGTAGACGCTGCGCCAGGCTTGCAACCGCGCCAGTTGCGGGCCGGCCTGGAGCATGTCGCGAAACGACAGGAACGGCACGGCGCCCAGCTTCAGGTAGCCTTCCTCGAATACGGCCTTGGAATACGCCAGAAAGCGTTGGTAGCCCGCCACGTCGTTGGGGTTCAAGGCATGGATCTGGCGGTCGAGGCTGGCCTGGTCGTTGGCGTAGTCGAACTGCGTGCCGTCTTCCCAGCACAGTCGATAGAACGGAGCCACCGGCAGCATCTCGACGTAGTCGGCCAGCTTCTTGCCGCTCAAGGTGAACAGTTCTTCGATCGCGCTCGGGTCGGTGATCACCGTAGGCCCCGCGTCGAAGGTAAAGCCCTGGTCGCGGTACACGTAGGCGCGACCGCCGGGTTGATCACGCTTTTCCAGCAGGGTGGTGCGGATGCCCGCTGCCTGCAGGCGGATGGCCAAGGCCAGGCCGCCGAATCCCGCACCGATCACGATGGCGGTTTTGTTGTGGCTCATGAGCGGTTCTCGTCTGGCTGGGGCGAATATTGGAGGGCAGCGCGCAGGGCTTCGCCCAGCGGTACCGGCGGTTTGCCCATCAGGATGCGGGCTTTGTCGGCAGCATGGCTGGTACCGGCATAGAAGCGCTCGATCAGGGGTTCGGACAGGCCATAGAAGCGCTGCATGACCTGCCAGCGGTTGTCTGGCTGCCCGGCGAGGAAGAGCATACGGTTGAGCAGCCGATAGAAGCGCTGCTGGCGCCACTGTTCCTGGGCGTGTTGGCGAAGGCCCTGATGCAGCGCCGCGGCTGATTGCTGCGGTTGGGCGGCGAACCATTCGGCCAGACGCACTGCATAAGGCAGCGAGTAGCCTGTGGTGCAATGGAACAGGCCGGCGCGCAGCCCGGACATGGGTTGGTCGAAGGCGGCGTTCCAGTAGGCGTCGAAGTCGCCCGCCAAGGTAATGGGCAACACGCCTTGTTCTTCGCGCAGACACTCAGCGACCTGCCAGCCCTGCCATTGCACGTATTGCGCGATGTGTTCGCGCAGCTGCTCGGTGCTCAGGCTGACCTGATCGACATAGTGGGTGTCCTCTACCAGTACGGTATCGGCGGAAAACGGCAGGACATAGACAAAGCGATAGCCTTCCCCCTGATTGACCCGCGCATCCATGATGATCGGCGCCAACAGGCCATGGGGACGTTGCAGCCGCAGCAATTGGCCAAGGAAGGCCTGGCGGCCAAGACGCATGTGGGGGCTGACTTGGGCGCCGCGGCCATCGATGACCGCGCGAGCGCTGAGGTACTCGCCGCTGGCCAGTCGTACGTGCTCCGGACCCAGCTCCGTGATTTTCTGTCCGGTGCGCAGTGCGGGGCCCAGGTCGTGGCCGATGACCTCGGCAAAGCGTTCGCTGGTGATGCTTGCATAGCCGCTGTGCAGGACCCGGGAGCGCTGTGGAAAATGCACCTGATAGCTCGGCCAGCGTTTGACCACCAGCGGCTCGATCCAGTGGTGCTGCGCAGCTGTCAGGTCGCCGTCGTGAAACGACCAGGTATGGTTGCCGCCCAGCTGCGGCTGTTGTTCCAGGCACAGGACGTCCAGGTCGGGCCGCAGCTGGCGCAGCCGCCAGGCAATCAGGCCGTTGGCCAGGCCGCCACCGGCCAGGATCAGGTCATGATTCATAGGCAGGCTCCCGCCATCACCGGGCGCCGTGCGGCCACGGCTTGCTCGACGATCGCCGCAGCCGTGGCTGCGCCGCCGCAGCGTTGCAGCTCGGCGGTCATGGGTTCGAAGCCGGGCATCGGCATGGTGAGCAGTCCTTTGAGTGATTCGCCAATGCGGCCTGCACGGGCATGGCGCGACAGGTGCACGCCGACGCGGCGGTAGCTGACCCGTGCGGCCACGCCGGGCTGATCGAAGGCAATGGGCATGACCAGCATCGGCGTGCGGTGGGCAATGGCGTCCAGCACGGTGTTCAGGCCACCGTGGGTGACCACCGCGTCGGCTCGCTCGATGGCCCACTGTTGGGGCGCGAAGTCAGTGACCCAGCTGGCGCCGCGTGCCACCAGGCGTCGCTCCTGCGCACTGTTCAGATGCCCGCAGTGGGCAATCAGCAACTGCGTATCGAGACGCTGGCAAGCCTGGGCGATGCGCTGGAACATTGCCATGCGTTCACCTTGCAGTGTGCCCAGGCTGGCAAACACAAAAGCCCGCGTGGGGTCGATGGGCCACGCTCCCTGGGCGGCGGCCTCAGGTACGCGCAACGGCCCGACAGCATGGAAGTGCGGGGGCAGGGCACGGCGAGGGAAATCGAAGCTGGTCACGGTCTGGCTGATCTGTGCCAGGGGGGACAGGCAGTCATGCAAGGCATCCCGTGGCGCAATGCCGAGGGTCTGACAGGCTTTATGGATTTGCTGGCCCAAAGGTCCCATCAGCCAGTCGTAGACCCGAGTGCTGCCCTGGTACATCTGCAGCTGCCGCGCTTCGGTCCCGTAGGCGAACGGCATGACCGGCAACGGCAGGCCGGGCTCGCGGTTGATCGGCAAGGCACAGGCGACCGAAACGAACGGCAAACCCAGGCTTTCGCCTACCAGCCCACCTGCAGCCTCCATCTGATCGCAGATCAGCGCGTCCACGCCGTGGGCCGCCAGCGCCTGGGGCAGCTGGGCGCAGAGCATCGCCGTGGTGGTGCCCAGCTCGACGATGATCTGGCGCAGCCCCCATGGGCTGGTCGGGTGAGCCGCCCGGCGCAGCGTGCGCTGCAAGCTGCCGGCAGGGTGCGTGGCAAGGCCTACGGGGCAGAAGCCTATGCGAGGGTCGGACAGCCAGCGAGCTGCGTCGGCCTGATGAAAGAAGGTGACCCGATGACCTCGCTCCAGCAATTGCCCGGCTAGGGCCTGCAATGCCTGGAAATGACTGTAATAAGGTGGAGCGACGACACCGAAATGACTCATCGACCCGCCACCGGCGCCAGGCTCGTTTCCAGCAACGGGGCGCGGCGCAGGGCGGCAAGGCTGGCTGAGCCGGTGCAGAAACAGGCGATGCGCAACTGGCGAATGATGACTTCGAAATGTTCGACCACAGCGTCGGTGGACAAGGTAGCACCACGCAGTACGCTGGCGGCTTGCCCCACCAGGTCGGCCCCCAGGCGAATGGCTTTGGCCGCATCGACACCATCACGTACCCCGCCAGACGCAATCAGGCGAACCTGGGGCAGCGCCGCGCGCACGCTTTGCAGGCAGTGGGCGGTGGGAATTCCCCAGCCGGCGAACGCCATCGCCACCGCGCGGTCGGCAGGGCTGGCGGCGCGTTCGCCCTCCACTGCGGCCCAACTGGTACCTCCGGCTCCGGCAATATCGATGACCTGCACACCGGCTTCGACCAGCGCCGAGGCGACGCTGGCCGACAGGCCGGCGCCGACCTCCTTGACGATCACCGGCACCCCCAGCAGCGCCGTGGCCTGGGCGATGTGCTCCAGCACGCCGCGCCAGTCGCGATCACCGCCTGCCTGCACCGCCTCCTGCAGCGGATTGAGATGAATGATCAGACCGTCGGCTTCAATGGTGTCTACGGCACGACGGGCCAGGTCCAGCCCTTGAACCTCCAGCAGTTGCGCGCCGCCGATGTTGGCCAGCAGCGGTATGTCCGGGGCGATGCGCCGCAGCTCGCGAGTCAGGCCCTGATCGTTGCCTGTTTGCAGGCTGACCCGTTGCGAACCGACGCCCATGGCGATGCCCAGGGCCTGCGCTGCTTCGGCCAGGTGCCGGTTGATGGCGACCGCCCGGTAGGCGCCGCCGGTCATGGAGCTGATCAGCAGGGGCGCTTGCAGGGCTATACCCAACAGCGAGCTGCTCAGGTCGATGTCGGCCAATTTCAGTTCGGGCAGTGCACAATGCTCGAAGGTGAAGGCGTCCCACCCAGCGTTGGCGCGAGTGCCCGCCTTGTGCGGGTCCAGAACGATATCCAGATGGTCATCCTTGCGTTGACTCAACTCGCTGTGGTTCATGCCAGCTCCTTAGCCAGGAATCATTTGCTGCTCGGTGCGGTCTGTCTGAAAGTAGAGGCTTGTACCCTGTGCGGATATTCGCATAACGTGTGTACATATTCACATGCTCAGGCAACTGCGGTAATCAGTGGTTCCTTCAGGACCTGGTCTTGCCGCATCGATCCGGTCGAGGGTTGGAATTATTTGTCGTTGTGAATGCTCGAACGCCAATACCCTCCGGCTGCTGCGGGACCTTAAATAAAAGAGGGAACAATGACAGTACACTCGTCCGTGATAATCGACAGTGGCTTTACACAGCAGCTCACGCAGATGCGCGCCACGGTGGAATCACGCCTGGACGCTTTGTTGCCGGCGGCCAGCCATGAACGGGACCTGGTCGCGACTGCCATGCGCCATGGCGCACTGGCGCCGGGCAAACGCATGCGCCCCATCCTGTTGATGCTGGCATCCAACGGCCTGGGTGGGGACGAGCAGGCAGCGCTCGATCTGGGCTGCGCGGTGGAGATGATCCACGCGGCCTCTCTGGTGCTCGACGACATGCCGTGCATGGACAATGCGCAGATGCGCCGTGGCAACGTGACGACCCACCTGGCCTTTGGCGAAGACGTCGCGATTCTTGCGGCGGTGTCGTTGCTGTCCCGCGCGTTTGGTGTCGTGGCAACCATCCAAGGCGTTCTGCCCCAGGTGCGTACGCAATTGGTAGCAATCATGGCCAACGCGATTGGCGTTCATGGTCTGGCCTGCGGGCAACTGCAGGATTTGCGAGAGGGCTTGCATCCGCGCACGGCGGATGAGATCGCGGCCACCAACAACCTGAAAACCGGAGTGCTGTTCAGCGCCATCATGGACATGGCGTATCTAATCAGCGGAGCGCCGGAATTCGTGCGCCCGGTGCTGCAGAATTTCGCCATGGAGCTGGGGCAAGCCTTTCAGCTCTACGACGACCTGCAGGACCACAGCCCCGACAGCGCTAAGGATCAAGGCAAGGATGACGGCAAATCAACCTTCGTTGCATTGTGCGGCGAGGCTGAAGTGCGGCGTCGGCTTCGAGTTCATCTGGGGCGAGCCCAGGAGTGCCTGGAAAATGCCTACGCTCACGGCGACCCCATCAGCCGCTATCTGCACCTGATCTTCGCCAAGGCTACAGAGAGCGGGATGTGAGCAGGGCGAAGATCACGCCTCGGCTTTTTTCGCCGCCTCGACGCCAGCGCTGCTGAGCTTGATGGGGAATTCGACGGTGGGCTCATGGTCCTCGACCGACACCGGATGGCCTTGCACAAGGCCTTTCTCCTGCAGGGTCTTGATGATGCCGGCCACCACCTTTTCGCCGCGATAGTTGTCGAGGATTTCCTTGCCCAGTCCCGCCGGGTGGGCGTGCAACAGGCGGGTCAGTACTTCTTTCTCCAGTTCAACGTTGCTCATAGATGCCTCTCTGGCTTTCGGGTGAGTTGTGTAACTGTGTCCATAGGTGTGACAGAGGGGGCGCGGAGAGATTCCTCTGGATGTTGTTCGGTCATGGCGTGGTGAGAGGCCCCCCACTGCAAATCCCTCGGAAACAATCAGATCAAACTTATTCCGCTTTGAACCAGTCGACTTCCAACAGGGCAACCCCGCCCATATCGCCAGGAGGAAGACATGGCCAATTATCCCACCCCGCCGTTCGAGCCACAGCAGCAGCCGGTGCCCGGTCAGCAGAGCAAGATGTCGCCACTCCCCGATTGTGGCGAAACCAGCTACAAGGGCTCCGGTCGGCTGAGCAACAAGATTGCCTTGATCACCGGCGGCGACAGTGGCATCGGTCGGGCCGTCGCCATCGCGTTTGCCCGGGAGGGCGCCGATGTGGCGATTTCATACCTCGATGAACACGATGATGCTCAGGAAACCGCACGCTGGGTCGAAGAGGCGGGGCGCCAGTGCCTGCTTCTGCCCGGAGACCTGGCCGACCGCGAGCATTGCTCAGCCATCGTCAGCAAGACTGCCGAGCGTTTTGGCCGTATCGATGTGTTGGTCAACAACGCCGCCTTTCAGATGAGCCATAAATCTTTGGAGGAAATCTCCGACGAGGAATGGGTCAAGACGTTCGACATCAACATCACCGCGATCTTTCGCATCTGCAAGGCGGCGCTACCGTTCATGGCCGCTGGCAGCTCGATCATCAACACCAGTTCGGTGAATTCGGACATGCCCAAGCCGACGCTGCTGCCGTACGCGACCACCAAGGGTGCCATTGCCAACTTCACCGGTGGCTTGGCGCAGATGTTGGGTGAGCGCGGTATCCGGGTGAACAGTGTGGCACCAGGGCCGATCTGGACGCCGCTGATCGTGGCAACCATGCCGCCTGAAGACGTCAAAAGCTTTGGCGAGGAGACCCCGCTCGGTCGTCCCGGTCAGCCTGTGGAAGTGGCGCCGATCTACGTGCTGCTGGCCTCGGATGAGAGCAGCTACATCTCGGGATCGAGGTATCCAGTGACGGGGGGCAAGCCCATTCTCTGAGTGGGCTGGGGGCCGATGCTGTTCGGCCCCGTTCTCACCCGGTTAAGCAGCCAAATATTTGGCGTAGGTCGTCAAATAGCGGTCGTTCAGACTGTATCGTGCGCACTGTTCGAAAATCTGGCGTCATTATTAAAAATACATAAGAAACAATGGCTTACATCCAGTTATCAGAAGTGAAACGGCATGTGACGCCAATCCGACGGATGGTGGCCTAGGGCCGTTGTTACAGTGCGGACACCCATGCAGAATCGCTCCTGCTGCCACGGCAAAGCGACCGTTTCGCTCATCCCATCCAGTGTTCCACCCCCAGTTAGCGTGCCCTGATTAACGTGCCTGGTGCTGCCCGCGTCTTGCGACGAGTGCGACTGTGCGCGCCGGGTCCCCGTACCGATTACAAGGAGCTGTCGGCATGATGAGTGTCTACTTCGTGGTAATGACGATTTGCAGCGGGATGGAAGGCTGCGTGCAGGAGCGCAGGCCGGACGTGTATGCGACCCAGGAAGAATGCGTGCAGGAACTGGCGGCGTTGACGCCGCGCAAAGGCTTGAAATTTCGCTGTGCCAAGGGCCCGCAGCTGGTCGTCAGGGAAGATCGCAAAGCCGCTGCCAAGCCGCACCTTGTCTCCACAGCCATCACAGCGGCGCCCTGAATCGCGGCACTGTTATCGTGGCGACTGTTCGGGCTCGACGAAGCGCGTAGCTTCTTGGCCGTCGGCATTGAGCTGGTAGATGTGTGATGGCCGACCCTGGGCGTCGAACGTTACCAGGCCCAACCCAGAAGAATTCCACAGCCGCTCGCCGACTTTGCTGTGCTCAGGAATGTGCGGAACCACTCGCATGCGCCGGCGCTTGGTCAGCCAGTTCAGCGGTGAGCGTGGCGCGTACAGCCAACGATTCAGACGGTCGAACCAGTCCAGCAGCCTTCGCGGAAACTCGTTCTTGATACCGCTGCTGGTCACTTGCCAGATGCGCGGGCCGCCCTGGCGATGGCGAATGAACGCCTCATACACGAACGAGTAGTGGACGTCCCCGGACAGGATCACGTAGTTGCCCGGCGTACGCGAGTGGCGAAAGATATTGAGGATCACTTGCGCGGCACCGCGATGGGCCATCCAGTTTTCGGCATCCACCAACAGCGGAAAGCCGCACCAGCTGAACACCTTCTGCACTGTCTCGATCAACTTGACGCCGAACACCGGCGCCGGTGACACGACAATCGCGGCGGGGTGGTCGATGAGCTCTTGCTGAAGTTCGCTCAGCGCTTCCCAGTCCAGCAGCCCGGAAGGCTGATGCAGGTTGTATTCACTGCGCCAGCGTCGGGTGCGGGTGTCGAGTACCACCAGCGCAGGCTCGGTCGGCAGGACGTATTGCCACTGCTGGAAGCTGAGCAGATCGCCGATCAGCGTGTCCTGCGCGGCGCTGTCCAGGTGGTCCGCCGCTGGCGTTGTAAGTGCCTTGAATGGCTCCAGCACGGCGCCGAACGCATCCGGGTTGTTGCCCCAGCCCTGGCACAACAGATAGGCCAGCAGGGCGTTGCCGATGATGCGCTTGGAGAAGGGGTGGCCATAGGCAGTCTCTTCCCACTTGGCGGACAGGTTCCAGTCGTCGGTGATGTCGTGATCGTCGAAGATCATCAGGCACGGCAGGTGTGCGAATACCCTGGCCACGCCATTCAGGCTCTCGACGAAGGTGTCCAGATGGAACTGCTCGGCCGCATAGCGCCGTTGCTCGTCGGCGCTCAATCGCGGTGCTTGAGGGTTGATCAACGTCCAAGGGGTCGGCGACCAGACCAGCAGGTACATGGCCATGACTTCGGCAAAGGTAACCAGATGGTTGTCGGCAGAACTGCTGGTGAAAATCGGCTTTTTCTTGCCGCCGAAGAACCGCTCACGCAGGGTGTCGTTGCTTTGCAGCGCCGGCAGCAGATCGGCGCGATGGTAATAGCTCGCCGCGTGTCCGTAGAGCGCCGCGCTGTCGTCCACCACCGCGCCGTCCAGGTGTTCATGAAACAAGCCCAGGCGCTCGATGAGCGCGTGGATGGCCCGTAGCATCGGCCCGGCAACATCGTCGGCGTACACCTGATCGCCGCTCATCATCAACAGGGCCGGGCGCTGCGCGGCACTGCCGTCTGCGGCCAGCAGACGGTCGGCACACAACAGACCTTCCTCGGCACGGTGGTGCGGCTTGCGGCAAGAACCGTGCAGCATCTGTTCGATGCGCGAGCAGATCACGAAATCCGGCCGCTGCTTGTCCCCATACAGCAGATGCGGGGCCCAGTCGGCTATGCCGCGCTGGTGGTCGATCCGCAGGTCATAGTCGATACGGGTATCCCGAGGCAACGCGGTGTCGAGGTGAACATCGATCAGATGCACGAAGGCTTCGCGGCCGATGGCGATGACCTGGCATTGCTGCTCGTCCAGCGTCAGTTCGATGGCTGGCAGCTGTTCCCCGCTCAGGTGCAGCGTCAGCGGCAACGGGCGCGAGCCTACCAGCCAAAGCACCAGGCGTTGCGGTTCCTGACGACGCAGCATGGGGCCGGCCAGCACGCAGGGCAGGGCGGCGAGAGTTTGCAGGGTAGGGGGTGTCGCGGGCATCCGAAGGGTACGCTTGCACGGCTGAAGACAGCTGGATCATACCCCATGCTCAGGATGCCTGCTGCCTAGGCCAGTTGCAGGTTGATCCACATCCACAAAGGCAGGGTCAGCGCCGACAGCAGCGTCGACAGGCAGATCGCCGAACTGGTTTTCTGGCTGTCCTCCAGCGTTCGCGAAAAGCCCAGCACGTTGACACCGCAGGGGTTGGCCGCCATCAGCACGAGCACGCCGCGGGCGACGCCAGTGACCCCCAGGGTCATGCAGGCCAGCAGTACCAGGGCAGGCAGGGCAATCAGCTTGGCCAGGGCGATACCGATGGCTTCCGGGCTAGGCCGCAGTCGGTAACCGGCCAGGTTGGCACCCAGCACGATCAATGCGCAGGGCAGTGCTGCCTGGGCCAGCCAGGTGGTGAAGTGATCGGCCCAGCCCGGCAGGCTCAGTTCGGACAGGTTCAGCAGCACGCCCAGCAGCAGGCCGATGATCATCGGGTTGGCCAGGCTGCCGGTGAGGGTTCGGGCATTGAACGGCTCGCTGCCGGCCAGGCTGTTATAGAGGCTTTGGAAACTGAACAGCAGCAGGCTGTGCACCGCGAGCACGGTGAACAGCAGCACCAGCCCGCTGCTACCGAACAAGCCACCCACCAGGGGAATGCCCATCAGCGCATTGTTGCCGAACGCGGCCGTAAGCCCGAATGGCGTGGGATGCCCGGCATAGCGATGGATCACCAGGTTGACCAACGCGAACACCGCCAACGCCGGAACGAAATACGCGACCAGAACGGTCATGTTCAGGCCATCGTGCAGCGGCGCCTTGGCCATACCGGTGAACAGCACCATGGGCATGAACAGTTTGAAGGCCAGATTGCCCAGAGCCTTGTTGTTCTCCGCGGTCAGCGCCCCGCGTCGACTCAGCAGGTAACCGACGATGATCAGCAGGAAAATCGGCAGGATGGCTTGCGTCACGGCCACGGCATAAGGCTCCGACAGGAAAGGTGCGGGCATTATGACCAGCCGTGGGTGCTGCTGTCAGTGGCTTTCTAGAGCGGCTGCCGCCGGCCGCCCGGCCGGATTGCGACGTCGGCCGGAATCAGCGCTTGCCCATGGACCGACGGGTGCCGTTCGGCGCACGGCCTGGCGTCTTGTCATGGTTGGACTTGCCAGCACCCGGGTACTGCGCGCCTTGCTTCTTGGCTGCTGCGAAGGCGGCGGGCTTGAACGGGAAGCTGAACGCCGGAATTTTCACCGCGTCATCGGCGCCCAGCTCGTCGGGCGAAACGTGGTCGGGGACGGCTGGGCGATCGGACATGGTGACTCCGGGAATGCTGTGGGGCAGAAAGGGCGCGCAGTATAGCCGAGGTGTTGCGCTGTGTACGATAGGGGACCCAACGCCACCGCTCCACGCTGCTGCTATCGTTACCGCCCCTGATCACTAACAAGGACAACATCATGATCAATGGCAGCAAGCTTCTCGCTCACCCCATCCGCTGGGCCATGGTTGGGGGCGGCAGCCTCAGCCAGATTGGCTACAGTCACCGCTCGGCCGCACTCCGGGACCACTGCTTCGCCTTGGTCGCCGGTGCGTTCGACCTCGACACTCAGCGCGGTCGCACGTTCGGCGCTCAGCTGGGCGTCGACCCGGATCGCTGCTACCCCGACTACCTGAGCTTGTTCGAGCAGGAAGCTCGGCGGGCCGACGGCATTCAGGCGGTCACCGTGGCCACCCCCAACGGCACCCATTTCGCGATCACCAAGGCGGCGTTGGAGGCCGGCCTTCACGTGGTGTGCGAGAAGCCGCTGTGCTTCACCGTGCAGCAGGCCCATCACTTGCGTGATCTGGCCAGGGAGCGTCGGCGGGTGGTGGGCCTGGCGTACGGCTACGCAGGGCATCAGATGATCGAGCAGGCGCGGGCGATGATCGCCGCGGGTGAGCTGGGTGATATCCGCATGGTGCACATGCAGTTCGCTCATGGTTTTCACAGCGCTGCCGTGGAAGCCCAAAGCGAAGCGGCGAAGTGGCGCGTTGACCCCAACGTCGCCGGGCCCAGCTATGTGTTGGGCGATCTGGCCACTCACCCGCTCCATATCAGCGAGGTCATGTTGCCAAAGCTGAAAATCAAGCGATTGCTGTGCAGCCGCCAAAGCTTCGTCAAAAGCCGTGCGCCCTTGGAAGATAACGCCTACACGCTCATGGAGTATGCCGGCGGGGCCATGGGCATGCTCTGGACCAGTGCTGTGAATGCTGGCGGCATGCACGGTCAGAAAATTCGGGTGATCGGCTCGCAGGCCAGTCTCGAGTGGTGGGACGAGCGGCCCAACCAGCTGAGTGTCGAGGTGCAAGGCAAGCCCGCCCAGGTGCTGGAGCGAGGCATGGCCTATCTGCATCCCGAAGCATTGGTGGACGATCGGGTGGGGCCGGGGCATTGCGAGGGCCTGTTCGACGCCTGGTCGAATATGTATCTGCGCTTCGCGCTGGCCATGGACGCCGCAGACCGGGGTCTGGCCCCGCCCTTGCCCTATCCCGACATAGAGGCCGGCGTGCAAGGTGTGCGCTGGGTGCAGCGCTGTGTCGAATCGGCGGATGCCGGTGGCGTGTGGGTCGACTACTGATCATGCCCGTGAAGTGAGGGCGGACGGCACCGGGCTTCAGTCTTCGAAGCCCGGTTGCTCGTGAATCTCGTCCACCTTCAGTTCCAACCGATACGCGACGGCAATGAACAGCGCCTGACAGAGGCACAGCGTGGCGCTCAGGGAACGGAATGCGAACGAGCTGCCCTCGTTCACCAGCAACACGCTGTCGGCGCGCTTGGCCAGGGGGGACAGGTTGCTATCAGTGATGACCAGCGTCTTGGCCTGATGCAACTGGGCGATGCGCAGGCAGTGCTGGGTTTCCTTGCCATAGGGCGTGAAGCTGATGGCAATCACCAGGTCATCGGCACGCACGCTGCGCATCTGCTCGCGATAGCTGCCGCCCAGCCCTGACACCAGATGAATGCGCTTGTTGGTGTGTTGCAGGTTGTACACCAGATAGTCGGCGACCGCGAAGGATCGTCGAACGCCTACCACGTAGATGTTTTCGGCGTTGGCGACCAGCTCGGTAGCCGTTTCGAACGCGTCACCGTCAAGCTCCCGTTCCAGCCGCTCGATGCCGGACAAGGTCGCACTGACGCACTCGCGGGCCAGATCGACGCTGCGGGTGCTCCTGGACTTGCTGTCGATCAGATGGCGAATGCGTTGCTGGTAATTCTGTACAGGGCTGGCTTTCTGCGTATAGGCCTGGCGAAACAACGCCTGCATTTCACTGAAGCCGCTGAAACCCAGGCGTTGCGAAAAGCGCACGATGGCTGAAGGCTGCACTTCACACTCGCGCGCAATGTCGCTGATCCGATCAACCATGATGCGTTCGCTCTGCTGCGTCATGTAGCTGGCGATCCGCTTGAGTTGGCGAGGCAGGTCATCGTAGTCCCGAGTGATCTGCTGCAACAGTTGTTCGGCAGTTTGCGCCGGAGCAATTGCCGTCGAGGCACCCGGTTCGCTGTTCTCGGGATGGGAAGTGGCGGCCGCCGGCGGCTCGGAGCGGGGCATGGGCAATCCTTATGGCAGGGTCGGGGCAGCGCGTGCACGCGCAGGCGCTCGACTTCATCAGGTGGCTGGCATGTTACAGCGCTTGTCAGAAAAAAACCGCGACACATACGGTGCGGTGGCGGCAAACGACATGGCTCGAACGATAAAAATATTCTGAAATGATAGATCATGGAAATAAAATTGATTATTGGGCTTTGCCGTCCTAGAGTCACGGCACGAATGGCGCTTTCTTTCAGAAGGCCCGTGCAGGCTTATAAAAACAACAGGAGCCAATATGAGCCGGAGTCGTTTCGCCAGTGGGCGACAATACGATTTGGTGTGCCTGGGGCGGCTGGGCGTTGACCTCTATGCCCAACAGATAGGCGCCCGCCTGGAGGATGTCAGCAGCTTTGCCAAGTCGCTGGGCGGCTCCTCGGCCAACATCGCTTTCGGCACGGCTCGATTGGGCCTCAAGTCCGCCATGCTGAGCCGGGTGGGCGATGACCACATGGGACGCTTCCTCAGGGAGTCGCTGGCCCGCGAGGGCTGCGATGTCAGCGCTGTCGCCGTCGACCGCGAGCGCCTCACCGCCATGGTGTTGCTGGGCATGGAGGATCGCGAAACCTTTCCGCTGGTGTTCTACCGGGAAAATTGCGCCGACATGGCGCTGTGTGCCGAGGATGTACACGAGCACCTCATTGCTTCCAGCAAGGCACTGTTGATCACCGGCACGCATTTCTCTACCGAGGGTGTTCACGGCGCGAGCCTTCGGGCGCTGGAATACGCCGAGCGGTACGGCGTGCAGCGGGTGCTCGATATCGACTATCGTCCGGTGCTGTGGGGGCTGACCGGCAAGGCCGACGGTGCCACTCGGTTTGTCGCCGACCAGCGCGTCAGCCAGCACGTGCAAGGCATCCTGTCGCACTTCGACCTGATCGTGGGCACCGAAGAAGAGTTTCTGCTTGCCGGAGGCAGTGAGGATCTGGTCACCGCGTTGCGCACCGTGCGCAGCCTCAGCGCGGCAACCCTGGTGGTAAAGCTGGGGGCTCTAGGATGCACGGTCATCAGCGGGGCCGTGCCGGCGCGACTGGGAGACGCGATCATTCATCCCGGTCTTCGTGTGCAGGTACTCAATGTACTGGGGGCGGGTGATGCGTTCCTGTCCGGCTACCTCAGCGGCTGGTTGCGCGATGCCAGCGATGAGCGCTGCTGCCAACTGGGCAATGCCTGCGGGGCGTTGGTAGTGTCGCGTCATGCTTGCGCGCCGGCCATGCCAACCGCTGCCGAGCTCGACTATCTGTTCAGCCGCCCGGTCCCTATCGCACGTCCCGACCTGGACGACACCGTGCAGCGACTTCATCGAGTCAGCGTGCCACGCCGACACTGGCGTCAGTTGTTCATCTTCGCCTTCGATCATCGCAGCCAGTTCTTCGATCTGGCACGACAAGGCGGCGTCGATGTACAGCGGATCAGCGAGCTCAAGCAGTTGTTCGTGAAGGCAGTGGAGCACGTGCAGGCCGGCCTGGCCGACCGAGGGGTGGTGGCTGACGTTGGCGTGCTGGTCGATCAGCGCTTCGGCCAGGACGCTCTCGATGCCGCCACCGGACGTGGATGGTGGGTGGCGCGCCCGGTAGAACGGCAGGGATCGCGGCCCCTGACTTTCGAACACGGTCGCTCCGTCGGTACCAGCCTGATCGCCTGGCCCAAGGAGCAGATCATCAAGTGCCTGGTGCACTATCACCCTGACGACGAACCCATGCTGCGGCTCGAACAGGAGGCGCAGATTCGCGCGGTGTATGACGCATCGCTGGTCAGCGGCCACGAACTGCTGCTGGAGATCATTCCCCCCAGTGACCTCTGCGGTGCGCATCCGGACGTTCTCTATCGTGCGCTCAAGCGGTTGTACAACCTGGGCATCTACCCGGCCTGGTGGAAGATCGAAGCGCCCACCGCAGGCGAGTGGCAGCACATCGATGCCCTTATAGAAGAGCGCGACCCCTGGTGTCATGGCGTGGTGTTGCTGGGGCTCAATGCGCCCGTGGAGGTACTGGCCCAAGGTTTTCTCCATGCGCGTCGCAGCAGAAGCTGTCGAGGCTTTGCCGTGGGTCGGACGATTTTTCAGGAACCCGCTCATGCATGGCTGACCGGGCAGATCGACGACGCCACCTTGATCGAACGGGTGCGCGGCACCTTCGACGCCCTGATCCACGCCTGGTGCACTGCCCGAGCGCAGTGACGCCGGCTCAGCGACGCCTGAGTACGCCTACAACAATAAAGGTACCGTCATGTCCGCTATCCGAATCGGCATCAACCCTATCTCCTGGAGCAATGATGATCTGCCCGCGCTCGGGGGTGAAACCTCGCTGGAAACGGCCTTGAGTGAGGGCAAAGCGATCGGCTACGAAGGTTTCGAGCTCAACGGCAAGTTCCCCCGCACGGCCCAGGGCGTCAGCGACGTACTGGGTGCACATGACCTGGCGTTGGTGTCCGGTTGGTACTCGGGCTTGCTGGCGCATCGATCAGTGGCCGAAGAGATCGACGCGATTGCCAGCCATGTGCAGTTACTGAGCAGCAATGGCGCCAAGGTGCTGGTATACGGCGAGACGGCCGATTCGATCCAGGGACAGGCCGTCGCGTTGGCCGAGCGGCCCAGGTTCGCCGGCGCGCAGGACTGGCAGGCCTATGCCCACAAGCTCGACGAACTGGCCCGGTTCACCCTGTCTCAAGGTGTGCGCCTGGCGTACCACCCGCACATGGGCGCCTATGTGCAATCGCCAGAGGACATCGACCGGCTGATGACCCTGACGGGGGTGGAGGTAGGCCTGCTGTTTGACTCAGGACACTGCTACATGGGCGGTGGCGATCCTCTGCAGATGCTGCGCACACACGTCGAGCGAATCTGCCACGTGCACTTCAAGGACGTTCGCGCGCCAGTGGTGCAGATGGCCCGCAATGAACGCTGGAGCTTCCCCGACTGCATCGTCAACGGCACATTCACGGTGCCGGGCGATGGCGACATCGACTTCGCCGCCTTGCTCGACGCGTTGCTGGCCCGTGACTACAAGGGTTGGCTGGTGGTGGAGGCCGAACAGGACCCCGCCGTGGCCCCGAGCTATGCCTATGCGCAGAAGGGTTACGAGACGCTGCGACGGTTGCTCGAAGAAAGGAGCCGGGCATGAGCCTGTTGATCAAAGGCTGTCCACAGGGCCAGGTCCAGGTGCAGTTGCCCGAAGGGTGTCTTCAGTATGTCGGCTTTGCGGCCTATCGGTTGAGCCTGGGCGAAAGCCTGGCGCTGAGCGCAGGCGACCATGAGTTGTGTGTGGTGGTGCTCGCCGGCAGGCTCGATCTGGAAGGTATGCGCCAGGGCAAGGTGCAATCGGCTGGGGCAATGTCGGCCGCCGGGACTGCGTGTTCGAAGACAGGTCGCCCTACGCCGTCTATCTACCGCCCGATACCCAGGTCCGGGTCAGTGCCCTGAGCAACCTGCAGATTGCGGTGTGTTCGGCTCCTGGCAGCCGTGACGCAGGCTGGCCAGCGCGGCTGATCGACCCCGCCAGCATGCGGCGCAGTGTTCGGGGCAAGGGCGCCAACACACGTTATGTGTGCGACATCCTGCCGGACACCGGAGATGCCCATTCGCTGCTGGTGGTCGAAGTGCGCACGCCGCCGGGGCACTCCTCCAGCTATCCGCCGCACAAGCACGATACCGACGACCTGCCGCATCAGAGCCTGTTGGAGGAAACCTATTACCACCGGATCAATCCGCCCCAGGGATTCGTGTTCCAGCGTGTGTACACCGACGACCGCAGCCTCGATGAAGCGATGGCGGTGGAAAACGGCGATCTGGTGATGGTACCCAGGGGCTACCACCCGGTGTGCGCGCCCTATGGCTACGAGTCCTATTACCTGAATGTCATGGCCGGGCCCCGGCGCGTCTGGCAATTCCATAACGACCCGCGGCATGCATGGTTACTCGATGCATAGCGCCATCATCTTTCAGACGGTGACCAGCCGCCGGGAAGGCGCCGCCGACTCAACGCATCACTCGATCCTGCCGAGGAACCGCGCATGACCATTACCCGCCTGACCATGGCTCAAGCCCTGGTCAAGTTTCTGGACAACCAGTACGTCGAGGTGGATGGCGTACAGAGCAAATTCGTCGCCGGTGTGTTTACCGTGTTCGGTCATGGCAACGTGCTGGGGCTGGGACAGGCGCTGCAACAGGACAGCGGCGAACTGCTGGTGCATCAGGGGCGCAACGAGCAAGGCATGGCCCATGCCGCCATCGGTTTCGCCAAACAACATCTGCGGCGCAAGATCTACGCCTGCACGTCATCCGTGGGGCCTGGCGCGGCGAACATGGTGACCGCAGCGGCCACCGCTACTGCCAACCGCATTCCATTGCTGCTGCTGCCCGGCGACGTCTACGCCAGCAGGCAACCCGATCCGGTGTTGCAACAGATCGAGCAGTTCCATGATCTGAGCATCAGCACCAACGACGCCTTTGCTGCGGTCAGTAAATACTGGGATCGCATCAACCGTCCCGAGCAACTCATGAGCGCGGCGCTGCACGCCATGCGCGTACTGACCGACCCTGCCGAAACCGGTGCCGTGACACTGGCCTTGCCCCAGGACGTGCAGGCGGAGGCCTACGATTATCCCAACAGTTTTCTGGCCCGACGGGTGCATCGCATCGACCGCCGGCAGCCCACGCAAAATATGCTGGCTGACGCCAGCCGACTGCTGCTGGGCAAGCGCACACCGCTGATCATCTGTGGCGGTGGGGTCAGGTACTCGTCCGCCAACCTCGAACTGCAGGCGTTCGCCGAACGTTTCGGCATCCCCGTGGCAGAAACCCAGGCTGGCAAAAGCGCAATCACTTGCGATCATCCGCTCAACGTTGGCGGCATAGGCGAAACCGGCTGTCTGGCGGCGAATCAATTGGCCAAGGAAGCTGATCTGATCATTGGCATAGGCACGCGCTACAGCGATTTCACCACCTCGTCGAAGTGGTTGTTCCAGCATCCCCGCGCACAGTTTCTGAATCTGAACATCAATTCTGCCGACGTCTTGAAGCTCGATGGCGTCCAGATGCTAGCGGACGCCCAGGCAAGCCTGGTCGCACTCGGCGAGCAGCACGCGCTGGCCGGCTACCGCAGCGCCTGGGGCGGGCGGATTGCCCAGGCCAAGGCCGAGCTTGCCACGGAGTTGGTGCGCCTCGGTCAGGTTGAATATGGCGGCACCGAGTTCGTACCCGAGATCGACGACCACACGGATCCAGCAGTCCTGCGCGAGTTCGTCGAACTGACCGGCTCGTGCCTGACCCAGAGTCAGGTGCTGGCGGTACTCAACGATAGCCTGCCGCGTGACGCCATCATCGTTGCCGCCGCGGGGAGTCTGCCGGGCGATCTGCAGCGCAGTTGGCAATGCCGCGAGGCCAACACCTACCACGTCGAATATGGTTACTCCTGCATGGGCTACGAGGTCAACGCGGCGCTGGGGGTCAAGCTTGCCGAGCCTGCCCGGGAGGTGTATGCGCTGGTAGGCGACGGCTCCTACATGATGCTGCATTCGGAGCTGGTAACGGCGGTTCAGGAGCGGCGCAAGATCAATGTGGTGTTGCTGGACAACATGGCCTTCGGTTGCATCAACAACTTGCAGATGGGCCATGGGATGGACAGTTTCGGCACCGAATTGCGTTTTCGCGACCCGGGCAGCGGCCTGCTCGATGGCGGCCTGGTGCCGGTCGACTTCGCCATGAACGCGGCATCCTACGGCTGCAAGACCTACCGCGTGACCAGCGTTGAGCAACTGCGTGCGGCGCTGGCCGATGTACGGCGGCAAACCGTCTCGACGTTGATCGATATCAAGGTACTGCCCAAGACCATGCTCCATGGCTATCTGTCGTGGTGGCGGGTGGGTGTGGCGCAGGTTTCCACCAGCGAGCGAACCAGGGCCGCCGCACGTGCCGTGGCGCTGAACGTGACCAAGGCCCGCCGATATTGAAGCACGCTGCTCGTCAGCATCACCCACCAGGAGCTGTCCATGTCCATACCTTCACCTTCTGCCGCGCCGCTACGACTGGGCGTCATAGGCACCGGCGCCATCGGCCGCGACCATATCCGACGGTGTACCCATGCGCTTCTGGGCTGCACCGTGGTTGCGGTCAGCGATATCAACCCGGAGCAGGCCGCCGATGTGGTCGCCACCCAAGGGCTCGATGCCCAGATCCATAGCGACGGCTGGGCGTTGATCGAGGCCGCGGACGTTCAGGCGGTGCTCGTGACTTCATTGGGACCGAGCCACGAAGATTACGTATTGGCGGCCATCGCCAGTGGCAAGCCGGTGTTTTGCGAGAAGCCGCTGGCGGTATCCGCAGACGGTTGTCGGCGCATCGTCGAAGCGGAAATCGCCCACGGCAAGCGCCTGGTGCAGGTGGGTTTCATGCGCCCCTACGACCCAGGCTACCAGGCGCTCAAGGCGGTGATCGACAGCGGCCGGATCGGCGCCCCGCTGATGCTTCACTGCGCCCATCGCAACCCGTCGGTGCCGGCGCACTACACCACCGACATGGCCATTACCGATACGTTGATTCACGAGTTGGACGTGCTGCGCTGGCTGCTGGCCGACGACTACAAATCGGTACAGGTTGTATTTCCACGCCAGAGCAGTAACGCCCAACCCTATCTGCGCGACCCACAGGTGGTGCTGATCGAAACGCTCAACGGCACGCGCATCGATGTCGAGGTTTTCGTCAATTGCCAGTACGGGTACGACATCCAGTGCGAAGTGGTTGGCGAAAGCGGTACGGCGCGGCTGCCCGAGCCGCCGCAAGTGCAGCTGCGCAGTACGGCCCAGGTGTCCAGCGTCATCCTGACGGACTGGAAAGAGCGGTTCATGGCGGCCTACGACGTCGAGCTGCAGGCGTTTATCGACGGCGTCCGGGCAGGGACCCTTACCGGACCTTCGGCATGGGACGGGTATGCCGCCGCTGTAGCGGCGGACGCCTGCATCGTCGCGCAGCGCAGTGGTGGGGTGGTGCCGGTAGGGCTGCCCGAGCGACCGTGTTTCTACAGTCGATAGCTGAAAGCTGACCCGCCTATCCAATAAAACCAACAATCAAAAGCAGGTACTTTTCATATGAAACCTTCTCGTCTGCTCGCCGCGCTCGTTTTGCCTTTCTTCCTTGCCAGTGGCCCCGCCATGGCTGATCTCAAGATCGGGGTGGCCATGGCTCAGTTCGATGATGCCTGGCTGACCTACCTGCGTGAGTCCATGGTGGCCAGAGCCAAGGCAGACCCCGCCGGCGTTACCTTGCAGTTCGAGGATGCCCGCGCCGATGTGGTCAGGCAGCTCAGCCAGGTCGAATCGTTCATCAGCCAGAAAGTCGATGCCATCATCGTTGCCGCCGTCGACACCGCCGCCGTGGAGCAGATCACCCGGGCGGTGACCGGCGCAGGGATTCCCCTGGTCTACGTCAATCGGGCGCCGGAGGATGCGCAGTTGCCCAAGGGCGTTGCAGTGGTGGTGTCGGATGAGCTGGAAGCGGGACGGCTGCAAATGCAGTATCTGGCCGACAAGATGGCGGGGCAGGGCAATATCGTCATCCTGCTGGGCGATCTGGCGAATAACGCCACCACCAACCGTACCAAAGGCGCCAAGGAAATTCTTGGCCACTACCCCGGCATCAAGGTGGTACAGGAACAGACAGGCGTCTGGCTGCGTGACCGCGGCATGACGCTGGTCAACGATTGGCTCACTCAGGGTCGCCAGTTCAACGCGGTGATAGCCAACAACGACGAGATGGCCATTGGCGCGGTGATGGCACTCAAACAGGCCGGCGTGAAGCCCGGCAGTGTGTGGGTGGCGGGGGTGGACGGGACGCCCGATGCGTTGAACGCGATCCGCAAGGGCGAACTTGCCGCTTCGGTTTTCCAGGACGCCAAAGGGCAGGCCGATGGCGCCGTGGATGTGGCGGTGAAGATGGCTAGCAAGCAGCCCTACGAGCCAAGACGGGTCATTCCCTTTCAGTTGATCACCCCGGACAACGTCGAGAACTTCAGGTAATTGCCCAGCGTTTCTCCCTATGAATCCTGCCGGTGGCGAGCGGGCCCGGCTGCTCAGCTTATTGACGGAGAACCACAGATGCGTACTTCCACGATCGACGACCGCCCCTATCTGCTCGAAATGAGCCACATCAGCAAGGGCTTCCCGGGGGTGATCGCCCTCGATGACGTGCAACTGCGGGTACGCCCCGGATCGGTGCTGGCCTTGATGGGGGAAAATGGCGCGGGTAAATCGACCCTGATGAAAATCATCGCCGGGATCTATCAACCGGATGCCGGCCAGATCTGCCTGCGAGGTGAGCCGGTAGTCTTTGCCACACCGCTGGCTGCCTTGCAGGCCGGTATTGCCATGATCCATCAGGAACTCAACCTGATGCCGCACATGACCATTGCCGAAAACATCTGGATCGGTCGCGAGCCCCTCAATGGTTTGCAGCTGGTGGATCATCGCGCCATGCATCACTGCACCGCGCGGCTGCTCGAACGCCTGGGCATTGCGCTGGACCCCAATGAGCAGGTCGTCAACCTGAGCATCGCCGAGCGGCAGATGGTGGAGATCGCCAAGGCCGTGTCCTACGACTCGGACATTCTGATCATGGATGAGCCCACATCAGCGATCACCGAGACTGAAGTGGAGCAGTTGTTCACGATCATCCAGGACCTCAAGGCTCAGGGTAAGGGCATCATCTACATCACCCACAAGATGCAGGAGGTTTTCGCCATCGCCGATGAGGTCGCGGTGTTCCGCGATGGTGTCTTCGTAGGTTTGCACGAAGCGCGGGCGCTCGACGGTGACAGGCTGATCTCGATGATGGTGGGGCGGGAACTCAGCACCCTGTTTCCCGAACGTGAACAGCCGGTTGGGCCACTGCTGCTGGCAGTGCGCGACCTGACGCTGGATGGCGTATTCCAGAACGTGTCGTTCGACTTGCATGCCGGAGAGATTCTGGGGGTCGCGGGGCTGATGGGCTCGGGGCGTACCAATGTGGCCGAAACCCTGTTCGGCATCACGCCGGCCAGCAGCGGCACGGTGAGCCTGGACGGACAGCAGCTGTATATGACCGATCCACACATGGCTATAGAGAAGGGCTTTGCGCTGCTGACCGAAGACCGCAAGCTGACGGGACTGTTTGGCTGCCTCTCGGTGCTGGAAAACATGGGATGGCTGTGCTGCCTCACTACTGCGGCGGCGGCTTCGTGCGCCACAAGGCTCTTCGCGGCCTGTGCGAAGACATGTGCAGGAAACTGCGGGTCAAGACGCCCTCGCTCGAGCAGTGCATCGATACCCTTTCCGGAGGCAACCAGCAGAAAGCCTTGTTGGCGCGCTGGTTGATGACGAAGCCGCGCGTGCTGATTCTCGATGAGCCCACCCGGGGCATCGACGTCGGTGCCAAAGCCGAGATCTATCGACTGATCACCTTCCTTGCCCAAGAGGGCATGGCCGTGATCATGATTTCTTCGGAGCTGCCTGAGGTACTGGGCCTGTGTGACCGGGTGATGGTGATGCACGAAGGCGAACTGATGGGCACCCTTGCCCGGGGTGAAGCGACCCAGGAGCGAGTCATGCAGCTCGCTTCCGGACTGGCCCTGCATTGAGAACAATAACAACGAGGCTTGGACCATGAGTGCGATTCTGCAAAACAAACCGGCGGCAACGCCAGCTCGCGGCCGTCGGCGCCTGCCGACGGAGCTGAGTATTCTGTTGGTGCTGATCGGCATCGCTTTGGTGTTCGAGGTGCTGGGCTGGGTAGTTCGCGAGCAAAGCTTCTTGATGAACAGCCAGCGTCTGGTTCTGATGATTCTGCAGGTTTCGATCATCGGGATCATCGCCATCGGCGTCACCCAGGTGATCATCACCACGGGCATCGACCTGTCTTCGGGCTCGGTGCTCGCACTCTCGGCGATGGTAGCGGCAAGCCTGGCGCAAAGCTCCGATTTCGCCCGCGCCGTGTTTCCCTCGCTGACCGACCTTCCCGTGTGGATTCCGGTTCTTTGCGGGCTCGGCGTAGGTTTGCTGGCAGGGGCGATCAATGGCAGCATCATCGCCGTCGCCGGTATTCCACCGTTCATTGCCACGCTGGGCATGATGGTTTCGGCGCGAGGGCTGGCGCGGTTCTATACCGAAGGGCAGCCGATCAGCATGCTCACCGATTCCTACACCGCCATTGGCCGCGGGGCCATGCCCGTGATCATTTTCCTGACCGTGGCGGTGATTTTCCACATCGCGCTGCGCTATACCCGCTATGGCAAATACACCTACGCCATTGGCGGCAATATGGCCGCTGCTCGCACGTCCGGGATCAATGTGAAGCGCCACCTGGTGATCGTCTACAGCCTGGCCGGTCTGCTGGCTGGTTTGGCGGGGGTGGTGGCTTCGGCACGGGCAGCCACCGGGCAGGCAGGCATGGGGATGTCCTATGAATTGGACGCCATCGCTGCCGCCGTGATCGGTGGCACCAGCCTGGTGGGTGGCGTCGGCCGTATCGGCGGTACGGTGATCGGCGCGCTGATCCTGGGGGTCATGGCCAGCGGCTTTACCTTCGTGGGGGTGGACGCCTATGTTCAGGACATCATCAAGGGGCTGATCATCGTGGCGGCCGTGGTGATCGATCAGTACCGCAACAAGCGCAAGCTCAAGCGCTGATTGCTGATTGCTGATTGCTGATTGCTGACGGCTGAGAGGGGAGCATTCACCGCTCCTCCTGCACGCACGGCAGATCAGACGCAATCGAACCCAGGACTGCTCTAGCCTGTCACTTGTAGCGCAGCTCGCTGGGCATCAGCGGCTGGAAGCCATCACTACCCAAGGAGTTTCAACCATGCGAATCGGACTGGTCGGATATGGCAAAGGCGGCCGCTACTTCCACGCCCCCCTGCTGGCAAGCCTGCCCGCCGCGACCTTCACCGGCGTGGTCACGCGCTCTGCCTCTCGCCGTGAAGAGCTGGCCAAGGATCACCCCGGCGTCAGACCTTTCGACAGCATTGGCCAACTGGTGGAGGCAGGTGTAGACCTGGTCGTCATTTCAACGCCGCTGGAAGGCCGTTCCCAGCTCATCCGCGAAGCCATCGGACAGGGCGTCGCGGTCGTCAGTGACAAGCCGTTCGCCGTGGATGCCGATGAAGCCAGCGCCTTGATCGAAGCCGCGAAGCAGCGCGGCGTGCCGTTGACCGTTTACCAGAATCGTCGCTGGGACTCGGATTTCCTCACCGTGCGCAAGCTGATCGAAGACGGCACCCTGGGTGACATACGTCATTTTGAATCACGTATCGAGCGTTACTCGCCCCATTCCCTGGGCAACACCAGCGGCGGTGGGGTGCTGCGTGACCTGGGTAGCCACATGGTTGACCAGGCGCTGCAATTGTTCGGTCCGGCGCTTCGCGTCTATGGTGAGCTGACCTACAGCCCTGAGGCGCCCGAAGTGGACCACAGCTTCTTCGTCGCCCTGACCCACGCCAACGGCGTGGTCAGCCACCTGCACGGCAGCAAGCTGCAAGCGGCGGAGCCGCGCCGGTTTCGTGTGACCGGGTCCGCGGGCACTTACACCGTCAATGGCCTGGATGCGCAGGAAGAAGCCTTGCTCGCCGGTCGCTCGCCCAGCAGCGAAGGCGAGCGCTGGGGCGTCGAGGAACCGGGTAACTGGGGTTGGTTGCAGCAGGGAGATCAGCGCGATCAGGTGCGCTCGGAACAGGGCAGTTGGCCGCAGTACTACCTGCAATTGCAGGCAGCATTGGAGGCGGGCACACCGCCGCCAGTGACGCTGGACCAGGTGTTGTTGACGGTGCGGACACTGGATGCAGCGCGGGCCAGTGCGGAGGGAGGGTGTGTAGTGACGCTACCGCTCAAGTGAACGCGTACTACGCAGATCTCCGAATGCGTGGCCCTTACCAAAAATTAACTGCCCGCCACGCATTTGGTCTCAGGCATATGGGTTGGGCACTTCATTTGTATGGAAGAGCACAGCCGGAAGCGCTTCAAAGTAGGAAATATTACCCGGCGACGTAGGCAGTGTCTGTTTATGTATAGTGCGTTGGTAGTTTCCTTGAAATGCGGGTAGCGCGGACTACCCTTGCTTCTGCGAAAGAATAAATCCAACAAGCAGGAGCAAGGAAATGCAGTGTAACGCCTTCGAAGTCGGCCCAGCCTCCTACTCTACGCATCTCATGCAAACAAGATCTCAATGGCAGAGTGTGTCTGGCTGGTAGTTATCTTTCTTTAAAAATATCGCGCCGAGTCCCCACGTGCATAAACCGTGCAGATCCGTTATTAAGGTCTCTTCGACCTAGTGCCGTGTTGCTAGCTATAGCAGTGCTAATGTCTATTGAAAAAATAAGAGGTTTCTCGAATGAAATTGATTGAGCACATTGTCATTGTTGGGTTTGGAAGTATCGCTCAGGCGCTGCTGCCTCTTCTGAGGCGTCAGTATACGTGCGATATCACTATCCTCGAGAAAATAGTCGATGCCCGTCAAGAAGCGCTGGCGGTTGAGTACAGCGTGAATGTGATTGAAGTGGCCCTGACGGCAGATAATTTTGAGGCAATACTATCTTCACATCTGAGTGAGCAAACTTTTCTTCTAAACCTAGCAGTGTCAGTCTCCAGCGTAGATCTCATTAGGCTTGCTCAATCGCATGGCGCGCTTTATCTGGATACTTGTATTGAGCCTTGGGGATACGCTGAGGAGGGCGCTACGCTAACCAGTAATTTTGCCTTGCGTGAGAGGATGAAGGAAATGGCCGCCCAAATGGGTCAAGGGTTTGCAACGGCTATCGTTGCCCATGGCGCAAACCCTGGCTTTATCTCCGTGCTTTTGAAAAAAGCGCTGATCGATATGGCAATGCTCAACGATGTCACCTTCAGACCCCATAAGCATGAGGAGTGGGCAATATTGGCCCAAGCGCTTGGGGTGCGCGTAATTCAAATCTCTGAGCGGGATACCCAAGTGTCCTTTGAAAAATCCCCAGTCGGCCAGTTTTTGAGCACCTGGTCCGTTGACGGGCTAATTACCGAGTGTCTCCAGCCGGCGGAAATGGGTTGGGGTAGCCATGAAGGTAACCCGCCCCGAGGTAGCACCAAAAATGGGTATTCGGTGGCGATGAAAGAGCAAGGATGTGATGTGTTAGTAAAAAGCTGGTCGCCCAACGCTCTTGAGTTTCAAGCGTATTTGCTTACCCATAACGAATCTTTGTCCATCGCAGAATATTTAACAATCGGGGATCATGTAAATCCAGCCTATAGGCCTACGGTATACTATGCATATCATCCATGTGATCAGGCCGTAAAGTCGATAGGTTTACTTCGAAAAGAGGGCCGAAATGAAGTGGTTTCCAAAAAGGTGCTGATGGGTAGCGTAGTTTCCGGTATCGATGAGTTAGGTGTTTTTCTAATAAGTGATATCTACAGTTCTTATTGGCTGGGGTCTAACCTTTCAATTGGAAAAGCAAGAAAAATGGCGAAATACAATAACGCTACTAGTCTGCAGGTCGTATCGAGCGTTCTTGCTGGGATGGCATGGGCACAAGCGCATCCGGCGGAAGGCCTCGTCGAGTCAGAAAAGCTGGACTGGCAAGCAGTATACGAATTTGCGAAAGCATACTGGGAGCCTCTCGTTTCGCAAGAGACTAATTGGGCGCCCACTCAGTCGCAGAACCAACTTCTGTTCGAGAATTTTAGGGTGCTTGAGCAACGCTAACTTGAGGGCGTCAAGGATGAGTATTCATGGAAAGCTACCGAGGCGAGGCACGCCAGATGCCGCCAATTTGCTGTCAAATTTCGTATTCCCGGAATGCAAGCTCTCATTAGAATCAAGAGCGTCATGGAAAGAAGTATTTTTTGATTCGATGATCACTGAATACGATGCTAGACGTCTTTATTGGTATCTTGAATCACGACATGCTGATGTCTTTGCAGTGTTGGTCGATGTATTAAATCCATGGCTTAGAGATGAAATTGATCATGCTCATGGATTTGCTATCATCTACGCGTCCTTTAGCAATATCTCATTCGATGAGGTGCTCTTGAGCGCTGAGCTCAGAAAGCCGGACTTCAGTATCATCGATTCGATAGCAACAGATCCTTTGAAATTGTTGGTTGCATTGGCTTATGACGAGATTGTTACCACTCACGTGTATCACCGAAGTATTAAAACTTACGACGAGTTTGCTTGTTCGAAACTATCCAGTTGGATAAGGAAAGCCAAAAGGGATGAGGTTATGCATTTCTTCGCTTTTGTTGAGAAAGCTAAGCAACTGTATCCTCACAGACTACATGAAGTGTCAGGAATGCTCGATCAGATTTATAGGGTGGATTTTGAAAAAGAAAGTTATACGGGGACATTTGTGCTAGATCACAATGCTCCGGATTTCCCCATAAGCAAAGAAGAAATAAAATCCACGATTCTTCCTGCGATAATAAAAAAATTCGTCTGTTGAACGACGGGAAATTAGAGGTGATGTAGATGATGGTCACAAGCTTCCTCAAAAAAAGAAACTGGAGTGCCCGTTCTATCATTGAAGATATTGCGCGAAGTGGATGGAGCAATGTTGGGGTTGATTCTTCTTTGAAGGAATTCTTCATGGCTGACCTTTGTTCCGAGTACGACTCGATCAATCTCTATAATCTGCTCTACTCGCGGCGTCAGGAGTTTTCACCTTACTTTGTCCAGTATTTGGATTTCTGGTATGCAGATGAGAAAAATCATGCCGATGGTTTTTTTGAGTTGAGTCGTCTTGTTTTCGGAATGTCGGAGCTCAGCCTTCTCCAAGCATTGCAACCCCGTACAGCGGACTTTTCTGGCATGCATGACATCTTGTCAGATGAATTTAGATTATTGTTGAAGTTCGCTTATGACGAATACATCTCTGTAAAAACCTATAAGAAAGATACCTTTTATGAGGGGCTTGGACATCCAGGTTTCCGATATTGGATTAAAAACCTGATTGCTGACGAGGCCGTCCACTTCGGAAATGCCATCAAGCTTCTAAGGCGTGATCATTCTGGAAGGATGCACGAATGTGAAGCGGTGCTGAATATGATCTCAAACTTTGAGGGAGAATCTTATAAGAATACTTTTCTCTTTGATCATGACGGCCCTCATTTCTCGCTTTCAGGTGAGGAGGTGGGCCAAGTGATTGTTCAGGATATACTGCAGATATTGCATAAGGGGTCAGTGTGAAGAAAGAGTACTATATGCTGCTCGCGCTGCTCCTGATGGTATTCGGTGAGATCTTAACCATTTATAGCGAAGTGTACGCAGCCAAGCTGCCAGCCAAGGTTTCGGAAAACCCAGGGATGTTTATCAAACCGATGGCTTGGATTTGTGTGGCAGGTATAAGCCTGGTTTTGGCTTATTGGCTCGGGTATCAAGCTACAGGCAATATTTGGGTTGTGACAGTCGCATCACTGACGCTGCTACTGATATTGGAGCCGATTGTGATCTACGCCATGCTGCGAGAGCTTCCACAACGGGGGGCGGTTATTGGGTTTGTGCTTGGCGCCATAGGCTTGATTGCCACTGTTGCACTTTAACTTATTGGGGATTTCAGAATGAAGCTCGAAGATGGACTTGATCCATCGTGGTTTTTTCATGCTGCCAGATTCCGAAAAATCACTTTGGCGTTTGGCGACCACGCAACGTTGTAACTCAGGGAGCCAGCCCAGCCAAGTGCTGGGCGGCCGAGTGGGCGACGCGCTACACCTGAGCGGGGCTAGTCCTTCAAGACTGAGAAACCAGGCAATCTTGCCTACATCTCCGCCGGGGAGGGCCGAGGATAGATACGGCGCGCAAAGGCACGATCTTTCTTGCTCAGTTTTTGATTGAATCCGACTTCCCAGTCGCCAATCGTCTGCTCCTGTAGCACGGCGTAGTGCATGATCGATGTCGGGTCATAGGCATTGCCTTTGGCGATGGCTTTGTCCGTCTTTTCGAACAGGTTCAGATCCACTGTTTGTTGATCGACGCCTTTTGCTGCGAAGTATGCGTAGACCTTGGGCTTGTCCCAAGGGATGTTTGCTTGTGGGTGCTGGTGCTCATGCAGCAACCCCAGTACGTGGCCAAACTCATGCAAGACGGTTCGGGCGAACATCGGATCGTCGGGCTTTGCGCCCAGTGCCATGGTCCCGTCGTGCGAATCGACCAGCAGTGCGTCGGTGCCGACATGGCTATGATTGGAATCGATGTCGGTAAAAATACGGATTTCACCTTGTTTGCCGTCGACGAAATCGAACTTGAGGTAGGCATAGCGCAGCCACTGACGGGCAATCGTCTCGACCGCCTTTTTATGATCGGCAGACGGTTCGTTCATGAAGGCGATGCGCAGTGTGCGGCCTGGTTTCCAGAATTTGGAGAATTGCCCCAATGCGCGTTTCTGCCGCCCGGAGGTCGGTGAGGATAAGGCGTTGGCGGGGTTCTCGCACAACGCCGCTTGGCGGGACGCTTCAAAGTCCGGCGTCGCCGGGAATTTGCAGAACAATAGATCGTGCATGATGGTGCTCCATAGTGATGAGGGCACCATCATGTCGATCCTTCAGCGTCCTTAGTGCCTATATAAATAGTGGGGCGGTCAGCAGCACGCCGGCGTCAGTAATGCAGGGTAGGGTGATGTTGCTGTCGGTGCCCCATCGCGGGTAGAACCCGCTCCCACAGGGGGATTTCACGATGTTGAAGTGTGCTGTGGGATGGGTGCTTTTGCTGGGCCTATCGCGGGTAGAACCCGCTCCCACAGGGGGGAGGGTTCAGATCACATGGGCCAGCTGCAACTGTGTCAACGCTTGGGCCTTGAAGCTCGCCAGGGCGGGATCGCGGCGGTCGCGGGGGTGGGGGAGGGTGATGGCGATATCCTCGGTGATGCTGCTGGGGCGGTTGCCCATCACCAGTACCCGGTCGCTGAGGTACAGCGCTTCGTCGACGTCGTGAGTGACCAGCAGCAGGGCGATGTGGTGACGCCGGGCGAGGTCGAGCAGCAGGTCCTGGAGCTTCATTCGCGTGAATGCATCCACCGCGCTGAACGGCTCGTCCAGCAGCAGCACTCTCGGACGCGAGTACAGGCCGCGGGCGATTGCCACGCGTTGCGCCATGCCGCCGGATAGCGCTTTGGGCAGGGCCTGGGCGAAGCCATCCAGGCCTACTTCCTCGATCAGTTGGGTGGCCCAGGGTTTGTCATAGCGGTTGTCGTCGTGAAAGCCGATGTTGCGCTCCACGCTCAGCCACGGCATCAACCGCGGCTCTTGAAATACGAACGCCAGCTGCTCGCCGCAGGTGTTCACTTCGCCAATGTAGTCGCGATCCAGTCCGGCGGCGATGCGCAACAGCGTGCTTTTGCCGCAGCCGCTGGGGCCAAGCAGGCTGACCACTTCGCCGGCGTGCAGTTGCAGGTGCACGTCCTTGAGCACCAACGTCTCGGCAAAGATCTTGCGGCGGACGTGGATGTCCAGCAGCGTGTTGCTCATGGTTGACCTCCCGAGCTCTGGCCGGTGTAGGCGTCGCGCCAGCTGACGCAGCGTTTTTCCACTTTGGCCAGCAATCCGTCGGTGACTTTGCCCAGCACCGCCAGGGCCAGAATGGCGGCGAGCACGATGTCGGGCCGCGAGGTTTCGCGGCCGTCGCTGAGCAGATACCCCAGTCCTTTGGTGGCGGCGATCAGCTCGGCGGCCACCAGAAACATCCACGCCATGCTCAGGCCACTGCGCAGGCCGGTGAACAAGCCGGGCAGGGCAGCGGGCAGCAAGATGCGCAGGGTCAAGCGCCGTGAGTTGAAGCGATACATCTGGCCCACTTCCACCAATTTGCGGTCGATGTTGCGTATCGCTGCCACGCCGTTCACATACACCGGAAAAAAGGCGCCGATGGCGATCAACACCACCTTGGACGTTTCATCGATGCCCAGCCACAGCAGCAACAGCGGCACCCAGGCCAGGCTCGGAATGGCTCGCAGGCCGGCGAAGGTGGGTTCCAGATAAGCTTCGGCCTCGCGGCTCAGGCCTACCCAGGCAGCGAACAGCAGCGCCAGTGACGCGCCAATGACGAAGCCGGTCAGCACCCGCAGCAGGCTGGCGAACACATGTTTGCCGAGCGCGCCCCGGCCGAGGTCCCACAGGGTGGCGGCAACCTCGCTGGGCGCCGGCATCTGGTAGGCGGGAATCCAGCCGATGCGCACCACGAATTCCAGCAGCAGGATGATCAACGCAGGCAGCACCAGGCCCTTTGCGCGCGATCGCCACACACCCGAGCGGTGCCGAGTGACGGCGGCCTGGGCGCGGGGCAAGGTTTTACCCGGAACGGACATGCTCTCAGTTCTTCCCGATGACCTGAGCGCCAAAGCGCGGTTCGATGAGCGCGTCGACCACCGCATTGACGTCGACACCTTTGCGTACCAGCCCCTCAGCGGTGAGGATCGGCGCGGCGGCTTTCAGTGCCTGGATCTGCTTGGGGCCTGGCTGTGAGTCAGAGAAATCGGTGCGTGACAGTTGCAGCTTGGCGACGTCCAGTGGCAAGCCGGATTCCTTGGCCAGCAGGGCTGCCAGGTCATCCGGGTGTTGCTGCGCCCAGGAGCGTGCCTGCTCGTAGACCCTGATGACCTGCTCCACGGTGTCGGCGTGCTCCTTGGCGAATTTCTCGGTGACGCTGATCACGCCATAGCTGTTGAAGTCGATGTTGCGATACAGCAATTGCGATCCGGCCTGCAGTTGGCTGGCGGCCAGCAGTGGGTCCAGTCCGGCCCAGGCGTCGACGTCGCCTTTCTCCAGCGCGATACGGCCGTCGGCATGCTGCAGGTGCACCAGCTCGACATCATCCTTGGTCAGACCAGCCTGTTGCAGGCTGCGCAGGGTAAACAGAAACGGATCGGTACCCTTGGTGGCGGCAATCTTCTTGCCCTTGAGATCGGCCACGGTCTTGATGGGAGAATCCTTGCGCACCGCCAAGGCAGTCCACTCCGGGCGGCTGGCGATGTACACGGTCTTGATCGGACTGCCATTGGCACGGCTCAACACGGCGGCCAGTCCGGCGGTCGAGGCGAAGTCGATGCTGCCCCCATTGAGGTACTCCAGCGAGCGGTTGCTGCCTTGGCTCAATACCCAATCGACCTTGGTGCCGGGCAAGGCTTTTTCCAGCCAGCCGAAGTGCCGCACAACCAGGCTGGTGGGGGAGTAATAGGCGTAATCGAGGCGTACTTCGCCTGGCTGGTCGGCGGCTTGGGCAGAACCGGCGAGCGCTGCGAGCAATACGGCGGCCGCCAGCAGCGGTTGAGAAAAACGCTTGAGTAGAGTCATTCAGGAAGGTCCTTCGCAGCAGAGAGGCGGCCATGATGCCGAGGTTCTCCATCCTAAATGATCTAAAAACGGCTATATAAATACCCTTTGTTTCTTAGCTTATGTCGAGAATCGAAGCGCCTGAGGGATGCTTTCGCGGCAACAACCCGCTATAAACCTCCGACTGTCTCCCAGGGAATGACAATGAACGCTTTCGAGGACATGCGCCTGTTCGTGCAGGTGATGGAGTCGCGCAGCTTCACGGCGGCGGCCGAGCAGTTGGGTCTCTCCAAGCAGTACATCAGTCGGCGCTTGATGCAGCTGGAAAGCCGCCTGGGTGCCCGGCTTCTCAACCGGTCGACGCGGCGGTTGGACGTCACCGCGTTGGGCCAGAGCTACTATGAGTCTGCGGTGCGGTTGCTGGCCGAGGTCGAGCAAGTCGAGCAAGGCATTGCCGGTCAGGGCGCGCAGCCCAAGGGTACCCTGCGTTTGAGTGCGCCGTTGTCCTTCGCGGTAGCGCACCTGGGGAGCCTGATTCCGCTGTTTCTGCAGCGCTATCCCGAGGTCACGGTAGAGGTCGATCTTAGTGACAGGTCGGTGGATCTGTTGGGTGAGGGCTTCGATGTCGTGCTGCGTATCGGCGTGCTGGAAGATTCTTCGTTGATTGCGCGCCGTATCGCCAGCATTCCCCGTGTGTACTGTGCCAGTCCGGCCTACCTCAGTGCTCGAGGCGTACCGACCCATCCCGATCAGCTGGGCGAACACGACTGTCTACCGTATGGCCACGCCCGCCAGGTGCAGTGGCGTTTTCAGGCCAAGGGCAAGCCCATCAGCGTTGGTGTCACCGGGCGCATCCGAGCCAACAACGGCGAGCTGCTCCGTGAAGCCGCCATTGCGGGCATGGGGATCACGTATCTGCCCTCGTTCATCGTCGGTGCCGCCGTGGCGGCCGGGCATCTGCACACCGTGCTCGATGAGTACGCGACCGAGCCTCTGGAGCTGTCGGCGGTCTACCCGCAGCATCGGCAGAGCTCAAGGCCGGTGCAGGTGCTGATCGAGTTCCTGCGCGAGCAGCTCGGTGAGCAGCTCTGAAGGCGCGTCAGCGGTATTCAGACATGGCTCAGTGCGATGCCGAACGAAACCACGATCATGCAGCACAAGGTCAGGTTGATGTTCATAAGGGCGTCCTGTCAGTGGTTATAGGCTGTCGCTATAGTGCTGATCCTCGACAGCCACAGGAAATTCCCTTTTTCGATACCCAACATCACCCCCATCGATCGGTAGCAGCAGCGTAAGCCGCGTCCAGCCATCCCCCAACCAGCCATCCCCCAAACCAGCCATCCCCCAACCCAGCCATCCCCCAACCCAGCCTGTCACCTCATAAGTGACGCGCTCATAGCCGCCACTTCGGCCACAACGTGCTGAGCATCACGGGCAACCCCGGAAAACCGCCCCGATCCCCACGTATGCAACCAGGGCAGGCCGAGAAAATACAAGCCAGGCTGGGCGGTGACGCCGCGGACGTGTCCGGGGTAGCTGCGGCCGTTGAATACCGGCACATCCACCCAGCTGAAGTCCGGGGTGAAGCCGATGCACCACACCACGCTGGTGATTTCGCTACCGGCCAGGTCCAGGGTCTCGCGTTCAGCCGCAGGCTGCCATAGCGGTACATAAGGTTCGGCCGCTGGCGCGTCGATGGCCTGTTCGGCAATGTATTTGTCGATGCTGGCGTTGATGCGGTTGTAGACGGCGTCGGCGGCATCGAGATTGGTCGCCAGGTTGGCGGAGAATATCAGCCGAGAGCCCTGCAACTCGTTCAGGCGACCAAACAGCTCCATACCTTCGAGGGCGAAGCGGCGCAGGTCGATATCCCGGCCGCCATCACGGCCGGTCACGTAGTGATTGGTGTTGTCGCGCACGCCTTCGCGCAGCGGATGGCTGTCCACACCGATGTCGTAGTAGCCCATTTCGGCCAGCCAGTCGACCACGTCCTTGCCCCGATAGAAGCGCGCGCAGCGCGGCGCTTCGCCCACCGCCAGATACACCTTGCGCCCGGCCAGATGCAGGTCTTCGGCGATCTGTGCGCCGGACTGGCCGGAACCGACCACCAGCACGGCGCCGTCGGGCAGGCTCTGAGCATTGCGGTACTGTTCGGAGTGCAACTGATGGATCTGGGCGGGCAGGCGCTCGGCCAGGCGCGGAATGATCGGCGTGTGATAACCGCCACTGGCGACAATGACCTGGTCGGCGGTGAACGGCCCGACATTGGTTTGCAGGGTATAGCCCCCCTCGCTGCGCCGGCTCAGTCTCTGTACCGCCACGCCTTCGCGTACCGGGGCGTTGACGCTGGCGATGAAGCCATCAAGGTAGGCAACGATCTGCTCTTTCTTCATGAAACCGTTTGGGTCGTCGCCAGTGTAGGGGTAGCCGGGAAGGGCGCACTGCCAGTTGGGGGTGACCAGGCAGAAGCTGTCCCAGCGTTGGTTGCGCCACGTATGCGTCAGGCTGTGTTTTTCCAGTACCAGATGATCGATGTCGTGCTGCTGCAGGTAGTAGCTGGCCGAAAGTCCGGCCTGGCCGCCACCGATCACGATTGCGCTGTAATGGGTCATGCGCTGGTCTCCCGTGGTGAAGGTTCAAAGATCGCCGAAGCGGGCGTAGTTCACATGGCCGCTGCCTTGGGTCGTCATCTCCATCACCACGACCCGGGCGTCTCGATGGGCGAAAGCGCGGGCCTGCATGCGCAAGCCGCCGAGGGTGTCCATGGCGGAGCTGCAATAGAAACCCTTGACCTGCTTGACCCGTTCGGACGCTGCATTCAAGCCGCGTTCGGCGCGCTCGAGGAAGTCGTCCAGGGCGTACCTGTGGCCTGCTTCGAAATACTCCTGAATGGAGGTGGAGGGCGAGTACGCGGTACTTTCCTGGCCGTCAGGCCAGCGCAGGCGAATGTTCACGGCGGGCATGTCAGTGCTCCTGGAGGGGGTAGGTGAAACCGGTGAAGGGGTTTTGTTCGAGGTCCCAGAAGGGCGCGTGTCGCCCTGCCTGCCGAACCTGCACGCGAGCGCTGTGGTCGATACGCCCGATGCAGGCGCAGTGCAGACCCTCGATGGCAAAGGCCGCTTGCACGGTGGCCATGTCGGCGTCTGCCAGGGTCAGCAGGAAGCCGTAGCTGGGGAACGCTTGCAGCCAGCGCGACAGATCGCCGTCCGCCGGGCGCGGCAGCGCGTCCAGATCCACGTCGGCACCACAGCCGGTGGGCTCCAGCAGCATCAGCAGGGTACCCAGCAGGCCGGCATTGCTGATGTCCTTGGCGGCGCGCAGCAGGCCAGCTTCGGCCAGCCTGGGAATGACTTCCAGTTGGCTGCGCAGGCGCTCGCCGGGGACGCCTTCGAACGCTTTCCAATAGGGCGCATCAGCGTGCCATTGGCCGTCCAGGTTGACAGCCATGGCCAGCGTCTGGCCCGGCGCGACATGCAGGGTGGACAGCAGGCTGCGCGCCCAGCCGCTTATGGCAACCGCCAATGCCGCCGGATTTCCCGCAGCCTGGCTGGTATGCCCGCCGACCATCAGCAGACCATACGCCTCGCACGCTGCGCGCATGCCCAGCAAGACCTGCTCGGCCGCGTCGCTGTCATGGTGCCAATAGGCGTTCACCACAGCAGTGGCCCGACCGCCCATGGCGGTGATGTCACTGACGTTGGCCATCACCGCCGACCAGCCGGCGAACCACGGGGCCTGTTCGACGAACGCCGGCAGCATGCCTTCGATAGCCAGTAGCTGGTACTGATCGCCGCAGCGCAGGGCCGCTGTGTCATCGCCGGGTAGCGCATACAGGGCATCGCGGTCCGGCGTCGGGCTGGCGAAGGTTCGTGCCGGGCCCTGGATGGTCCGTTTGGCCTGCATGGCAGGGGTGTTCTGCAGTTCGACCAGCAAGGCCTGCAAGGAATCAGCCATGAGCCACCGCCTTGCGCGGCGGCAAGGCCACCTGCCGGGGCATGAAGGGGTAGTGCGACAGTTGAGCCTGCATCAGGCAGTGGGGCTGACCGAGCAGCTCGATGTGCTCCAGGGTATGCCAGCGCAGGTTGTGAAAGTAGGCTTCGTTGGCCTGTTGCACCGTGGCCAGGAAGGTTTCGCAGCCCAGGTCCACGGCTCGCGCCACGGCCTCGTTGACCAATGCCTTGCCGATCATGCCCTGGCGCCGGTAGGCCTGCTCCACGCACAGGCGCCCGCCATACCACTGCCGTGGTTGTGCCTGATAGATGCGTACGGCGCCGATGACCCGTTCCGGCATGCCGCAGTGGTGCGCGACGGCGACGAGGGGAATGGCCTGAAAATCTCGCT
>NZ_DFUE01000022.1:83825-88097 GCF_002379585.1 Pseudomonas sp. UBA4194 | reverse complement strand
GCGGCGTACAGCCGCGAAGGGTCCAGCAGCACCGGCGCCTTCTTCAGGATTCGTGGTGCCGGGTCTGACGCCTTCGCGGCTGTATGCCGCTCCTACGGGGACCGATCTGGCTACAGCCCCTTTTCGAAGATCTTCGAATTGCGCTGATAGTTGTACAGTGAAGCACGCGCCGACGGCAGCCGCTCCACGCCACTGGGCACGAAGCCACGCTCGCGAAACCAGTGAGCGGTGCGAGTGGTCAGCACGAACAAGGTGTTGAGCCCCAGCGCACGTGCCCTTTCCTCGATTCGCTCCAGCAGCTCGTCGCCACGCCCGCCGTGCCGATATTCAGGGTTCACCGCCAGACAGGCGAGCTCACCCGCCTGGGAATCGGCGATGGGGTACAGCGCCGCGCAGGCGATGATCATCCCTTCGCGCTCGACCACGCTGAACTGGGTGATCTCGCGCTCCAGCACCTCCCTTGAGCGACGTACCAGAATGCCCTGCTCTTCCAGCGGGCTGATCAGGTCGAGCAGGCCGCCGACGTCGTCGATATTGGCCTCTCGCACCTGTTCGAACTGTTCCTGGGCCACCAGCGTGCCGCCGCCGTTGCGGGTGAACAGCTCGGTCAGCAAGGCGCCATCCTCGGCATAGCTGACGATGTGGCTGCGGTTTACACCGCCTTTGCAGGCTTGAGCTGCGGCATCGAGCAGTTCGCCTTGATAGTCGTTGCCCAGGCGTTGCAGATGGGCGGGCACCTGCTGGGGCCGCAGTTCGCGCACCAGCCGACCGCTTTCGTCCAGCAGCCCGGGCTCGGCACCGAACAGCAACAGCTTGTCGGCGGCCAGGTCGACCGCCGCGCGAGTGGCGACGTCTTCGCAGGCAATATTGAAGATCTCGCCTGTGGGCGAGTAGCCCAGCGGCGACAGCAGCACGATGGAGCGCTCGTCGAGCAGGCGATTGATGCCCTTGCGATCGACCCGGCGCACCTCGCCGGTATGGTGGTAGTCCACCCCTTCGAGCACACCGATCGGCCGCGCAGTCACCAGGTTGCCGCTGGCCACGCGCAACCGCGAGCCCTGCATGGGCGAAGAGGCCATGTCCATGGACAGGCGCGCCTCGATGGCAATGCGCAGATGGCCGACAGCGTCGATCACGCATTCCAGAGTGGCAGCGTCGGTGACCCGCAGGTTGCGGTGGTAATGCGGGGTAAGGCCGCGCGCCGCCAGGCGGCTCTCGATCTGCGGCCGCGAACCGTGCACCAGCACCAGGCGCACGCCCATGCTGTGCAGCAACACCAGGTCGTGGACGATATTGCCGAAGTTGGGGTGCTCGACCCCTTCACCCGGCAGCATGACCACGAAGGTGCAGTCACGGTGGGCATTGATGTAAGGGGAAGCGTGGCGAAGCCAATTCACGTAGTCGGGCATAAACGCAAAAGCCTGTAGATAAGATGGACGAAAAGCATCACTCGGCGCACAGCGGTATGAGGGTTATCGTCGTAACAGGCTTGGCAACACGCGTGCTCTCCTCGTTGGAACAGACGGCTCGGGGGCCGGCGGGTTTAGGAAATGACCGACTTCAGGCAGTAATGTTCGATCAGTTCCCGCAATAGACGCACTGTAGGCTGCAAACGTGACATTTCCAGATATTCCCCCGGCTGATGCGCACAGGCGATATCGCCGGGGCCCAGCACCAGGGTCTCGCAGCCCAGGCGCTGGAAGTACGGCGCCTCGGTGCCAAACCCCACCGCCGCAGCGGTGTGCCCGGTAAGGCGCTCGGCGACTCGCACCAGCTCGGCATCGGCCGGCTGTTCGAAGGGCGGCACTTCGCCGAACAGCGGCCCGTAGTCGATCTGCACCTGATGCAATTCGGCCAGGGGTGCGAGTTTCTGCCGGATCGCCGCGCGCAGCACGTGGGGGTCCATACCCGGCAATGGCCGCAGGTCGAATTCGAGGGAGCATTGGCCGCAGATCCTGTTGGGGTTGTCGCCCCCATGAATGCAGCCGAAGTTCAGGGTCGGCTGGGGCACGCTGAACTGCGCGTTGTTGTACTCGCGCTGCCACTGCTGGCGCAATTGCATCAGCTCGCCGATGGCGGCGTGCATGGCTTCCAGCGCGCTGTGGCCCAGGCTCGGGTCGGAAGAGTGGCCGCTGCGCCCGAGAATATCGATGCGCTCCATCATCACGCCCTTGTGCAGGCGAATCGGCTTGAGCCCTGTGGGCTCCCCGATCACCGCGGCACGCCCCAGGGGCCGGCCGGCTTCGGCCAGGGCCTTGGCGCCGGACATCGAGCTTTCCTCGTCGCAGGTGGCGAGGATGATCAGCGGTTGCTTGAACGGCTGATCGATCAGGCCACGCACCGCTTCGATGATCAAGGCGAAAAAGCCTTTCATGTCGCAGCTGCCCAGGCCGACCCAACGGCCGTCCACTTCGGTGAGCTTGAGCGGGTCGGTGCTCCACAGCGCGTCATCGTAAGGCACGGTGTCGCTGTGACCGGCCAGCACCAGGCCACCTGGGCCGCTGCCGAACGTGGCCACGAGGTTGAACTTGCCCAGCTCGATTTCCTGAACGTCACAGGCAAAGCCCAGATCGCCCAGCCAGGCGGCCAGCAGTTCGATCACCGGGCGGTTGGTCTGATCCAGGCTGGGCTGAGTGCAACTGACCGAAGGCGCAGCGATCAGGGCGGCGAACTGTTCTTGCATGGATGGCAACGGCATGGCGGTCCTCCCGGGGCGAGCCCCATCATAGAGCCATCGGGCGCCAGGAATAAACCACTGCGGCACGACTGCTGTACACTGCACGGCCTTATCTAGTCATCAGCGCGCCGTTGTACGCCAGCGCTTGGATTGCCCCGCCATGCAAAAAGAAACCGAAATCAAACTGCGCGTCAGCCGCGACACCCTGGCTGCCCTGCGCGAACACCCGCTGCTGAAAAAACGCAACAAAAGTGGCTGGGAGCGCCGTGAGCTGTTCAATCAGTACTTCGATACCCCCGAGCGTGACCTGGCCGCGGCCAAGGTGGCGCTGCGCCTGCGCCGCGACGGCGATGAAGTCATCCAGACCCTCAAGACCCGCGGCACCAGCGTGGCCGGGCTGTCGGAACGCAACGAGTACGACTGGACACTGGCCAAGGCCAAGCTAGATCTGAAAAAGCTCGACGGCGAGTGCTGGCCCGAGCAACTGGCGCAGCTGGACAAGAAGACCATCAAGCCGGTGTTCACCACCGACTTCATCCGCGAACGCGCAGAAATCGCCTGGGGCCGCGGCAAGGCCAAGGTGGTGATCGAAGCCGCCCTGGACCTGGGCAAGGTGATCGTCGGCAAGCAGTCCGAAGAGATCTGCGAACTGGAACTGGAACTGCGCGAAGGCGACCCAGCCGCGCTGCTGGAGCTGGCCGCCGAATTGGCCGAGAAACTGCCGCTGATGCCGTGTGACATCAGCAAGGCCGAGCGCGGCTATCGCCTGAGCGACCCGGGCAGTTACGCCTTGAGCCTGCCGGCGCCCGAACTGAGCGCGGAAACGTCGCTGGACGACGCGTTCACCGCCCTGGCCTGGCATCTGCTGGCCGGCAGCCAACGCCTGGCCGAGCAATACCGTTTCAACGGCCACTGGCGCCTGTTGCAGGACTGGGTTCAGCAACTGATCGACCTGCGCGGGCTGGTCGGCAGCCTCGGCCAGGCCGCGCCGCGCGCCACCAGTTCAGAGCTGCGCGCCGCCCTCGATGCACTGCTCGAAGACTGGCGCCCACTGGTACAGGCGGGCCAGGACGATGAAGACGTGCGCAAGGCGGCGCCCGAGCAGTTCGCCGAAGAGCTGCTCGACACCCGCTGGGGCCTGTTCTCGCTCAATACCTCGCGCTGGCTGCTGGCGCGCAGCTGGACCGTGGAACGCAACAACCGCGGCAACCGTCAGGGCGCTGCGCAACTGCAGAGCTGGCTGGGCCATCTGATCGCCGAGGAAGGCGCGGCGCTGCAACTGGCGCGTTACCAGCAGCAGCCCGAAGACCTGGCCGAGCAACTGCCGCGCCTGGAGCGCATCCAGAGCTGGCTGCACCTGGCCCGCGACGTGCTGGATGTGCCGGAAGTGGACCGCCTGTTCGGTGAACTGAACAAGCTGCACGCATTGGCCAGTCTCGACATCACCGATGAAGTGCTGGACGCGCGGATGCAGCAGGCGATTGCGGTAGGGCAGAATCGGGCCTGGAAGCTGCTGTTGCGCAAGTAGGGTTGCCTGGAGGTCGGTAGTTACAGGCACACCGCGTTTCGCTCCCTCTCCCTCTCCCTCAGGGAGA
>NZ_DFUE01000022.1:1110-83789 GCF_002379585.1 Pseudomonas sp. UBA4194 | reverse complement strand
CAGGGAGAGGGCCGGGGTGAGGGGCCCATTCACCTCAAAACCACTGCCCACACCCCACCCCGCCCCAACTCACCTCACCTCACTCACCGATCCACCGGCAAACTCGTCGTCGACTTGATCTCCGACAATGCCACCGTCGAATTCACCTCCTGAATCCCCGGCACCATCGACAGTTTCTCGAAGAAAAACCGCTCATACGCCTCGATGTCCGGCGTGACGATGCGCAGCAGGAAATCCACCGCCCCCATCAGCACATAGCACTCCAGCACTTCCGGGAACCCCCGAATCGCCTCGGTGAACTCGGTGAAATTGGAGCGGCCATGGGCATTCAACTTCACCTCGGCAAAAATCTGCGTATTGAGCCCGATCTTCTTGCGATCCAGCAGCGTCACCTGCGCGCGAATCACGCCCTCTTCCTTCAGTCTCTGAATCCGCCGCCAACAGGGCGATTGCGAAAGGCCCACCTGCTCGGCGACCTGAGCACTGGACAGGGTTGCATCCTCTTGCAACAAAGCAAGAATGCGTCGATCGTAGGCATCCAGCTCACCGTGCATAAGTAACCTCAAAATGGCCTTTATCAAGAATTGCGTGATTCAAGATAGCTCATTTACCGGTTAACTTAGGCAAGAAATACCGCAGCCGCCGTGGGAAGATTCCTACATCAACTTCGGAGCGCCGCCCATGCCTACCCTCGAACTGCTCACCTCGCCACGCGCCGACGTCTGGGCGGCCGGTAACCAGACCACCACCGTGCAGTTTACCCTGGGTGCCGAGATCGAGGCTGACATCCTGTGCAGGGTGTTCAACCTGTTTGCCATGCAGTATCTGATTCCCGCCAAGGTCGACGCCCGGCAACTGGCGGACAGCCTGGAGATTCAAGTCGAGGTCGGCGATATCACCTGGCATCGCGCGCAAGTGATCGCCGAGAAAATGCGCAACCTGATCAGCGTGTTCGAAGTGAATCTGGTCAACGCCGAGCATCCGGGTGAGGTGCTGCAGTCCTACGCCTGAGCGCCCCGGTAAAACGCGGCAACGGTTGAGGCACGGACGCCTTCACCGCAAGCGCTAGGCTGGACGCACGCTCCCGCCCGCACTGCCAAGGAGGCACCGCCATGGCCCCGATCACTGACCGGCACGACCGAGCCCTGACCCTCACCGAATTGCTCGACGAGCTGCACACCCAGGGCCTGATCAGTAGCGCCGCCGCGCAGGCCCTGCGCGCCGACGCCGCCCCTGTGCATGCGGCACAGCATCCTTTGGAAACCCTGGCCAGGCGCAGACTCGAAGACCTCACCCGCCCCGGCCAATGCCTGAGCATGGACGACCTCACCCAATGGCTGGCACGGCTGGTGGAGCAACCCTGCGTACGCATCGATCCGCTGCGTATCGACGTCGCCGCGGTAGTCAACCTGATGCCCCGAGCCTTCGCCCAACGCCACGGCATTCTCGCCGTGGCCGTGGACGACGACACGGTGACCATCGCCAGCGCACAACCCTATCAACGGGGCTGGGAGCCGGACCTCGCCCAGGTGCTGAAACGGCGCATCATTCGCGTGATCGCCAGCCCTGCGGATATCCAGCGATTCACCCAGCAGTTCTTCACCCTGGCCCACTCGGTCAGTGGCGCCAAGGCCCTTGAATCCCCGGACGTCGCCCGCGGCAATCTTGAGCAGTTGCTCAAGCTGGGCAACACCGACCAGGCCGTGGATGCCAACGACGAGCACATCGTCAATATCGTCGACTGGCTGTTCCAGTACGCCTTCGAGCAACGCGCCAGCGATATCCACATCGAGCCGCGTCGGGAACTCGGCAGCCTGCGCTTTCGCATCGACGGCCTGCTGCACGGCGTCTATCGCTTCCCGGCGCAGGTCACCCTGGCCATCATCAGCCGCATCAAAAGCCTGGGCCGCATGAACGTTGCCGAGAAGCGACGGCCCCAGGACGGCCGCATCAAGACCCGGCTACCGGCCGGCCAGGAAGTAGAACTGCGCCTGTCTACCCTGCCCACCGCTTTCGGCGAAAAACTTGTGATGCGGATTTTCGACCCCCAGGTGCTGCTCAAGGATTTCTCCGAACTGGGCCTGCGTACCGACGATCTGCAGCGCTGGCACGACATGACCCGCCAGCCCAACGGTATCGTGCTGGTCACCGGCCCCACTGGCTCGGGCAAGACCACCACCCTGTACACCACCCTCAAGCGACTGGCCACGCCACAGGTCAATCTGTGCACCATCGAGGACCCCATCGAGATGGTGGAGCCCGCGTTCAACCAGATGCAGGTGCAGCACGGCATCGATCTGGACTTCGCCAGCGGCGTGCGGGCGCTGATGCGCCAGGACCCGGACATCATCATGATCGGTGAGATCCGCGATCTGGAAACCGCCGAGATGGCCATCCAGGCCGCCTTGACCGGGCATCTGGTGATTTCCACCTTGCACACCAACGATGCCCCCAGCGCCATCAGCCGCTTACTGGAGCTGGGCGTTGCTCATTATCTGATCAAGGCCACCCTGCTCGGAGTCATGGCCCAGCGCCTGGTGCGCACCTTGTGCGAACACTGCAAGGCGCCCTGCGCCCTGGACCCTCACGCCTGGCATGAGCTGATCAGTCCATGGCGAGGTCCGCTGCCAACCGAGGGTCGTCGCGCGGTCGGCTGCGCGCTGTGTCGCGACACCGGTTACCACGGGCGGGCTGGGGTCTACGAGATCATGGTGCTGAGCGACACGCTCAAACAGCTGATCACGGCCGACACCGACCTGGCCGCGCTCAAACGCCAAGCCTTTCAGGAAGGCATGCGCAGCCTGCGCCTGAGTGGCGCACACAAGGTTGCCAGCGGCCACACCACCCTGGACGAGGTGCTGCGGGTCACGCCACGTGCTGACATAAACTAGGGCTGGCCGGGGCCGCCCCAGGCGGTGAGAAAAAGGAGCTGAGGTCCGCCATGTTGCGATTTCTGCGGTTCGGCGTGCTTTTGCTTGCCAACGCGGTGTACGGGTGGCAGCGCCAGCGCAGCACTACCCGCAGCTCGGATCAGCCCAGGCTGAGCCTGCGCGGCCAGGGAACTCGGCAGCCCTTCGCCTATCCAACGTTGAGCCAACAACATTGGAGTGATTCACCATGCGCCTCAAACTTGCAGTTGCTACCGTCGCTTTGCTGTCCCTTCCCGTTGGTTCGGCAATGGCCGATACCTTCTGGCGTAACGTGCTCTCCTCCGGTGCGACCACCGGTTCCAGCTACCTGACCTTCAAGGATCACAAGCTGATCATCGCCGCCCAGGACGACGCCGGCAGCTTCGTCGCCAGCGAAGGCAGCATCCGCGGCCCGTATCTGGAAGCCGCCATCCAGAAAGTGCGCGCCGAGAATCCTGACCTGAACGCTTCGGACATGGATCTGGCAAACGCGATCCTGGCGAAGAACGCGGTGGCAGAGAACTGATACCGGTTCTGCCCGACCGGACCATGAAAATGCCCGATGCATTGCATCGGGCGTTTTGGTTTCTGGGGGTGTGGGCTACAGGTGGAACTCCAACATCATGCATTCCTCCTGACGAGGCCTACCAAGAGCCATAAGGGATTCCATGCTGGTCGATGTAGGCTTTGTGCTCAGGCTCCAAGCGCATGTATTGGCCGTTGGCTCTGCCTTTGTATGGCCCCATAGGTTCAACTTTGGCTTGGAACCGACCGACTTCGGTAAACCCCAGACACGCGCCGCCCACCCATACTTTGACAATGCCACCAGGCGCCATGCCCAAGGTGATCGCGTTGCGGTAGTCATCCTTCCACTTTTTCGACCCCTGGCAGAACACGCGTTCGGGCCGGAGCATCTCATCACGTACCCACTGCGGGATCTTGATAGTGATCTTGTAGGCCTGTGGCTCAACCAGCGATTGCCAGCGAAGGAAGAGGAACTCGGGTAGATCAACGTTGCCGACGGTTTTCATAGCGCCTACTCCGCTATGCCAACCTTCAACCTTGCCCGTATAACTCGCCACACCCCCAGCCACGTGAAAGAAGCCGTACCCACGCTTGTCGAGCACATCGACGCCCTCCACCCACACCTCCATATGGCGCGGAGCAGCCAATCCCACATACCAGGCGCGATAAGGCAGCTTGGGGGCGCCGGGGCCTGAGGCGCAGGCGCTCAGGCTTACTAGGATGAGCACCAGCGACATTCGCCACGCTTTGGGAAATCCCTTACCAAGAGCCATAGGGAATTCCATGCTTCTCGATGTAGGCTTTGTGCTCAGACTCCAGGCGGATGTATTGACCGTTGGCTTCGCCTTTGTATGGACCCAGCGGCTCGATATTCGCTTGAAAGCGACCGATTTCCTTGTAGCCCAGACAGCCACTGCCGAACCACACTTTGACAATGCCCCCAGGTGCCATCCCCAGATTGATGGTATCCGGGTAACGCGTCACATCCTGCTGAGCAGGCACGCAATACACCCGCTGGGGCCGAACCATCTCATCGCGTACCCATTGGGGAATCCTGATGCGGATTTTGTAGGTCTGGGGTTCTGCAAGCGATTGCCAGCGAAGGAAAATGCTCTCTGGCAGATCGACATTGCCCACCGGCTTAGTTTTACCAGTGCCTTTATGCCAACCTTCGGCTTTCCCGGTGTAACTGGCCACCCCACCAGATACATGGAAAAAAGCATACCCGCGTTGATCCAGCACATCTACGCTCTCCACCCACACTTCCATATGGCGTGGCGCGACCAGCCCGACATACCAGGCAGGATACGGAAGCTTCGGCACGCCCGGCCCGGAGGCGTAGGCGGACAGGCTCAGAAGGACGAGCACCAGCGACATTCGCCACGCTTTGGGAACTCCCTTACCAAGAGCCATAGGGAATTCCGTGCTGGTCGATGTAGGCTTTGTGCTCAGGCTCCAAGCGCATGTATTGGCCGTTGGCTCTGCCTTTGTATGGCCCCATAGGTTCAACTTTGGCTTGGAACCGACCGACTTCGGTAAACCCCAGACACGCGCCGCCCACCCATACTTTGACAATGCCGCCAGGCGCCATGCCCAAGGTGATCGCATTGCGGTAGTCATCCTTCCACTTCTTCGACCCCTGGCAGAACACGCGTTCGGGCCGCAGCATCTCATCACGGACCCATTGAGGGATCCTGATAGTGATCTTGTAGGCCTGTGGCTCAACCAGCGATTGCCAGCGAAGGAAGAGGAACTCGGGTAGATCAACGTTTCCGACAGGTTTCATTTTTCCACCCCCCTTGTGCCACCCTTCAGGCTTTCGGGTATAGCCGGCGACTCCGCCAGCCACATGAACAAAGCTATACCCACGCTTGTCGAGCACATCGACGCCCTCCACCCACACCTCCATATGGCGCGGAGCAGCCAATCCCACATACCAGGCGCGATAAGGCAGCTTCGGCGAGCCGGGGCCTGAGGCGCAGGCGGTCAAGCTGAACAGCAACACGACAACAAGCACCAGGCGGCTCATTCCGGATACCCCTTTTGCGGTGTATTCGGGTAGACGTTACGAATGTTCTCGCGGGCCGGCTTGTTGGCCAGAATGCCGAAAATGGTTCCCCAATGCGCTGATTGGTGGATGTATTTGCCGAGCAACAGCCGCTCCTGCTCTGGATCGAGGTTCACCTCGTTACCTGACATCACCTGATCAAGGATCCGCGCCGATATCTCTTTAAGATCCTCGGGAAGGGCAAGGTCGGGACTTCCCTCAAGGTCTTTGAATAGCACTCCGCCTTTTACTGCCAGCTCACGCATCACCCGCAGACTGACCAGGCTGTACTCTCCCCGGACTACGCGCTTCAGCACGATAGCGATGTGGTATTCACGGCGGTCGGACTCATACTTGCCCCGCGGAGGCTGAAAAATTTCCCACGAGACGGCTTCGACGCTTCCCTCCCCCGCCAGGCCGGATGCCTTTAGCAGCTCGGCCTGCTTGCACAGCCGCACCCAGCGCGGATCGGACTCCAACCCCAGGTGCTGACGCAGGCTGACACGCTGCAGCTGGGTCAGCAGCAGACTGTCGACCGCACGAGGGGCATAGCCGCCACCCAGGTCCGAATGCGCGCCGGGCAGGCTGATGTCTCCATACCCTGGTTGCACGCTGTTGAGTGCGAAGCTTTCTCGCCACTCGTCGCGCGCCGTCAGATGGATCACCCGGCGGGCGCACCCTGGGGGCAGGTACAGGTTGACACCGGGGTTGCGCTCGTCCGCCGCCGAGAAGTCCCCCTGTTGCCAGTTGAGGATGGCGGCGACGGTGTCGAACAGACCGATTAGATTGATGCAGACGTCCTGCTTCAGGTCCAGATCGGGGACGAGCCCAAAGCGGCCGCTGCTCAGAAGCCCCTTGAACAGCCCGAGATCCGGTTTGAGCAACTCGTTGGCGCAGTGCCTGGCGGCAGCCGCACCGCGACTGAAGCCGAAGATGTCGAATTCAACACGGAGAACTACCGTTCCCGGATTTGTTTGCTGAAAAAAGTCCAGCTGCGCCTCGATCGCTCCAGGTGCCTGCTCCACCCTTGCGACCACCCCCCTGTCTCCTAGCCCGAGCGCAAGGCTGAGTGTCTTGTCGCCGCCATGACTGCTGGTGCCGATACCTTCCATATAGACGGGTACATAGCCAATGTCGGTCCCCGGTGGTACCCCATCGGTAGCGTGATCCGGATACAAATCATGCAACCGCACCACATTGCTCGGCGCATTCCCATAGCTGCTACCGGGCGTCACCGAGAATCCGTTCTCGCCGAAATCGCCAAAGCCATAGCGTTTGCAGTGCTCGATCATCTCCTTGAGTTCCAGCTCGCCGAAGGCCGCGACATCCTCCCGCCGACACGACTCCGTCGCCGCCGAGTTCGCCGCGTTATTCCCCGTCCCATCGAAGAACAACCCCAGCCGCAGGGTGATCCCTTCAGGCAATTCCTCTTCTTCCTCCTCTTCCTCGGCGTAGTCGTATACCAGGCTCAGTTTTTCCGGCTGGGCGGTCCACACCCGTTCGGTGAAGCCGTGGCTGTCGGAGTAGCCCTTCCACTGCTCGCCATTGGCCGCGGTGATGGTGTACGGCACGTGGGGCATGACCTGCTTCCCGCACGGGTGGAACAGGTGGTACTGCTGGGCAAAGGTGCGGGGCGGGTCGATGGCGGCCGGTACGGGCGGGATCTGCGGTGCCTGCACCGCGCCGGTCTTGAAGTAGTCGAAGTACGGCGCCCGGATGTTGACGTCGCCTTCGGTGCCGATCTCGGTGCAGCAGCGGTCGATGCTGATATAGCTGCCGCCGGCGTTGAGGACGATCTTCTTCTTGGCGGTGATGCGGATCTCGTCTTCGCTGCTGGTGATCTCCAGGCCGTTGCGCGCCAGCAGTTGCAGAGTGTCGTTCTGCGCCTGCACGGTGACCGGGCCCTGGTTGGCGATCAGCTTGATGCCCAGCTTGTTGACGAACACGCTCAGGCCCTGACCAATGCCCATGAACAAGCGCTTCATGACGCTGATGTCGGCCTGGCCACCGGCGTTGACGAACAGGTTGTCCTGGGCCGCCAGTTGCAGGTGCTTGCCGCTGGTCAGGGCGATGCCCTGGGGGGCGCTGAGCAGGGCCACCGAGGCGCGTAGCTGGTCCAGTTCCTCGCGCATCAGGGCGAACTGCTCGTGCACCGCCGCCGGGTCGGCGTTGGCGGCCGCGGCATCGGCGGACATCGATCTGCTCTGCTCGGCGGCCTGTTTCAGGCGGTTCATGGCCGGCGCCATCTCCAGCTGCGGGCCGGCGGCCTTGGCCTGGGTGTCGGCGCTGATGAACAGGCCACTGCCGGCGCGCAGCGCGCCATGGCCATCGGTGCGCAACTCGAAGCCTTCGCCGCGACGCTGTCGTTCGGCATCCACCAGGTGGCCCAGGTTCAGCTGGCTCTTGCCGCTGTGCTCGGTGCTGAGCTTGATGTGCTCCTGGCCGCGGCTGTCTTCCAGGCGCAGCTTGTTGTTGGCCGGGGTGCGCAGCACGTTGCGGTGGTCGTTGCCGATGGCCACGGGGTCGGGGTGTTCGCTGTCGTGCAGGGCGTGGGCGATGTAGGGGCGGTCGGGGTCGCCGTGTTCGAAGGCCACCGCCACCTCGGTGCCGGGCAGCAGCGGAAAGTGCAGGCCATAGGTGTCGCCAGCGTAGGCGCGGGCCAGACGCAGCAGCTTGCTTTCGCCACCCTGGGGCCAGGTGTCGCGGTCGAACAGGAACCGCACGGTGTAATAGCCCTGGGGATCGAGGCTGGCGTAGGTGGTATCGCGCAGCGTGCTGGTGATGCGTGCTGGAATGCTCCCGGCCATCCTGGGCTTGGGCGGCAATGGCGGGCGAAAGCAGATGCGCTCGTGGAACGGCATGCCTTCGAAGCCGACGGTCAGGCTCCGGTCGCGGGCGGCGCAGGTGCGCAGGTGGGTGATCAGCGCGCCGGGGGCGAAAGCCTTGGGGGCGCCGTCGATTTCCAGGACCTGGCCGGGGGCCAGGGCGGCGCTGCTGCTGGCCCCGCTCAGGCGTACGCGGGCGTTGAGGTAGCGTTCATGGCGCAGGCGCGCATGGAAGAAACCGCTCTCGCTTTGCAGATGTTCGTCCTGGGCGTAGCGGTCGCCCAGCTCGGTATAGGGCTCGGCGTAGTGGTAGGCCTCGCCATAGGTCGTCGTGTCGCCCTGGGTCTGATCCACTTCGCCCTGCAAGGGCAGGCGCGCCTGCAGGGGGTCGTAGGCGCGGATGTTGACGTGCTTTTCCACCACCTGGTGCTGGGTCTGCAGGTCCCAGACGTGGTCCTGACCGGTGTTGCCCAGCCCGCTGAGCGGGATCAACGGCAGGGTGACGCCGAACTGATAGCGGCGTTGATCGTCATGGAAGGTCACGACGTCGATGCGCAGGCGGTCGTCGTGGCTGAAGCGGTACCAGATGCCGACTTCGGCCAGCAGGCGGGCGACGAAGGCGAGGTCGCTTTCGTCGTACTGCATCACCTGCTGGCGGCGCGGGTACTCGCGCACGAGGTCGAAATGGAAGTCCTGGCCACGCCAGCCGTGGCGGCTGCGCAGCACGGCTTCGACGATCTCGGGCACCGAGCGATGCAGATGGATGCGCTGCTGCTTGCCCCGGCCCAGCAAGGCCAGGCGCGGCTCGAGCGTCACTTCGTAAACGGCCTCGTCACGGGAGCTGGCCAGGCGCCGAAAGCCGGTGATCACGCCGTACAGCGTGCGCAGCGCCACGGCGGGCAGCGCCGGCATGCCGCTGAAGGCGAAGGCGGGCATCGGCGACGGCGGAGGATGCAGGCTGAAGCTGGCATCACGGCCCAGCACCTGTTCGGGAGCGATGTCCTGGGCGAGGCTGGTGAACTCGATGCGGTACTTGAACGGCTGGCTGAGGGCCTCGTCACCGTCGAAGGCGAGAACATCGATGGAAGGCTCGAGATCGCGGACCTCGAGGGTGTGGCGGCTGTGGTTATAGAAAACAGGCAGCTGGACAGGCATCCGGGCAGATCTCCTTGCTCGACCGTCGCGGCGTGGCGACGTACGCAATGCGCTGCTGACCAACGGTCAACATGGAGCAAGGACGATACCTATCGCGGCTGGCCGTGGATGCCAGACGATTCCCAATGAAAGTAGGAAATTTCTGAAAGTTCGCCCATTACGGGCGGCCGAGGCCGACGCCCTGGTGGTGCGACTCAAACCAACGGTGGCGTGGCGGTCGGCATGCAGCGCAAGGGTCGATCTCGATCACCGAGTGCTGCTGCCGCGATTGCCGTCTGAACCACGCCGCGAGGGGGCGCTCGCCCCCACCGCACCGCTCCCTAGCGCACCAGATGCAGGAACTGCATATGCCGCTCGTACTGGTCGAGGATGTCGTTGATGATCTGCTCCTTGCTGTAGCCCACCAGATCGTAGTCCTGGCTGCCTTCGGACAAGTGCACTTCGGCGCGGTAGTAGCGGCGGTTCTTCAGTTCCTGGTTGCCCATGCCGCCACGGGCGAACGACGGGGTGAAGTAGCCGCGCATCTGCACCTGATAGATGAAGGGCCGCTCTTCGCCATGGCCGATCTCGAAGGTGACGTTGTCGTGGCTGCTGTCTTCCTGCGCCACGGCATCCAGGCCTTTTTCAGCAAAGGATGCAGTCACTTCGGCGATCGCCGGGCGTACGTGGGTGTCCATGAAGCGGTACACCTCGTCTCGCGACGGGAAGCTCACTGCCTGGCTCAGGCGCTGCCGCCACCCGCCGCGGCCGGGGCGTGAATTGGCCACCGGCGCCAGCGAGTACAGCTGAGCGATCTTGCGCTGGCCTTCCATGTGAAACGCCTTGTGCAGGCCCCACATCATGGCCAGCAGGATGATCGAGAACGGCAGCGAAGTCAGCACCACTGCGGACTTCAGCGAGTCGATGCTGCCGGCGAACAGCAGCCCGCTGGTGACCAGAGCGGTCATGGCGCCCCAGAACACCCGCAGCCATTTTGGCCCGTCTTCATCCGGGTTGCCGCCACGCGCCGACAAGGTCGACAGCACCACGGTGCCGGAGTCGGCCGAGGTGACGAAGAACACGAAGCTGATGAACACGGTGACCGCGATCACCGTGCGCGCCCACGGGTAGGTCTCCAGCAGGAGGTAGAGGGTCATCGACGGATCGTCGATGGCCGACTGACCGATGGCCGTCATGCCATGGTTGATCACCTGGTCGATGGCGCTGTTGCCGAAGATCGACATCCACGCCAGGGTGAAACCCAGGGGAATCAACAGGACGCCGAAGACGAATTCACGAATGGTGCGTCCACGGGAAATGCGCGCGATGAACAGGCCCACGAACGGCGACCAGGCAATCCACCAGGCCCAGTAGAACACCGTCCAGTTGCCCAGCCAGTCGCTGGGTTTGTCATAGGCGTAGACGTCGAAGCTTTTGCTGGGCAGCGCGCCCAGGTAATCACCGATGTTCTGGATCAGGGTGGTCAGCAGGTGCTGGGTGGGGCCGGCGAACAGCACGAACAGCAGCAAGGCGCAGGCCAGCAGCATGTTGATGTCGGACATGACCCGCACGCCCTTGTCGACGCCGGACACCGCCACGAGAATGGCCGCCCCCATCATCAGGGTGATCAGAATCACCTGGATCCACTGGGTGTGGGCAACGCCGAACAGGTAGTCCAGGCCAGAGTTCAGGTGCAGCACGCCGAAGCCCATGTCGGCGCCCAGACCGAAGATGGTGGCGATGATGCCGAAGCCGTCCACGGCATAGCCGATCGGGCCGTTGATGCGCTTGCCGATCAGCGGGTACAGCGCCGAACGCAGCGCCAGCGGCAGGTTGTGTCGGTAGGCGAAGTAGGCCAACGCCATGCCGACGAAGGCAAACACGCCCCAGCCATGCAGGCCCCAGTGCAGGAACAGCAACTGCATGGCCTGGCGTGCCGCCGCCTGGGTGCCCGCCTCGCCTTGGGGCGGCTGCAGCATGTGGGTCAGCGGTTCGGATACGCAGAAAAAGAACAGCGTGATGCTGATGCCCGCAGCGAACAGCATGCCGGCCCAGGACAGGTAGCTGAACTCGGGCTCATCGTGGTCGGCACCGAGTTTGATCTTGCCGTAGCCGGACACCGCAGTGACCACCACGAACACCAGGTACAACGTCATGGCCAGCATGTAGTACCAGCCGACCGTGTTGGCAGCCCACGCCTGCGCCGACAGCAGCCACTGGCCGGCGGCTTCGGGGAAGGAGATGACGACGATACCGAAGATCAGGATGAAGCTTGCCGCGAAATAGAACACCGGCGGGTTCATGCGGACGTTGCCGCTTGGAGCAGACGAAGAAACACTCATGTCGGGTGTACTCCGCACGTTCGGCAATGGAAGAAATAGGGCGTTTTCAGCAAGGGATGGCCTCCTGTTGAACGCGAATCGCGAACCATGGTTTTAATTGAACGAGCGTTCAATTAAAACATGATTGGGGATTGATGGCTAATTGATGGGCTGAGTGGTTGGTTTGGGGGTGGATGGGTTTTGGGGGTTGGTAGTGGGTTTGGGGGGGATGGTCCCCTCACCCCGGCCCTCTCCCTGGGGGAGAGGGTGTCAAGGGCTCCCTCCCCCTACAAACCACCATCAAACCCTACTTCTGACTTCCATCATCATGCACAAGATTGGCCTGGGTCAGGTTGCTGCCCGGGGCCACGCTGCGGGTCAGCCAGACGTTGCCACCGATGGTCGAGCCCTTGCCGATGGTGATGCGTCCCAGGATGGTCGCGCCGGCGTAGATCACCACGTCGTCTTCAACGATGGGATGGCGCGGATGGCCTTTCTGCAACTGCCCGGACTCGTCGGCCGGGAAGCGTTTGGCGCCCAATGTCACGTGCTGATAGATACGCACCCGCTCGCCGATGATTGCCGTTTCACCGATGACCACGCCGGTGCCGTGGTCAATGAAGAAGCCTTGGCCGATCTGCGCGCCCGGGTGGATATCGATGCCGGTCGCCGAATGGGCCAGCTCCGAGCTGATCCGCGCCAGCAGCGGCAGCCCGGCGCGGTACAAATGGTGCGCCAGGCGATGGTGGATCACCGCCAGCACACCGGGATAGCACAGCAGCACTTCGTCCACGCTGCGCGCCGCAGGGTCGCCGTGATAGGCCGCCAGCACGTCGGTGTCGAGCAGGCGCCGCAGCTCGGGCAACGCAGTGGCGAAGGCCTGGATCAGCTCCAGTGCCTTGGCATCCACGGCGGGCAAATCGCAGTCGCCGTGGCGCGCGGCATAGCGCAGTTCCAGACGGGCCTGGGTCAGCAGCGCATTGAGCGCGGCATCCAGGGTGTGTCCGACGTAGAAATCTTCGCTCTCCTCGCGCAGGTCCACCGGGCCCAGACGCATGGGGAACAGCGCACCGCACAGCTGCTCCAGCACCTCGCTCATGGCCTCGCGCGAGGGCAGCTCGCGGCCGCCCTGCATGCCGCAGCTTCGGCCGTTCTGGCGGCGCCAGTCGGCGCGGGCTTCGTGCAACTGGCCGACGATGGACTGCAGCTGCCAATGGCCCTTGCGTGCGTGGGGGATGTCGTTCACGGTTAACTCCTGCCCTCTGGAAAACAGCGATGGACGCCGGTTGGCGCCCACCATACGGGAAAATTCGACGGACCAAAAAGAACGCTTTGTACGGCCCTTGGTGCATCTGAACATAAGCCACGAGCATATGTTCCGGGCGCAGCGATGGGGCTTGTGAGGCGGCGTGGCGGTGCCTATAGTCCTGATTCTTTCCCGTACGACGGATTACCGATGATTTCCCGACAGCTGGCCCCCTTTCCCCGCCTCGACCTGCTGGGCGCAGCCACGCCGCTGCACAAGCTCGAGCGGTTGTCGCTGTGGGCCGGCCGCGACATCTACATCAAGCGCGATGACCTCACGCCCCTGGCGCTGGGTGGCAACAAGCTGCGCAAACTCGAATACCTGGTGGCCGAGGCCCAGGCGCAAGGTGCCGACACCCTGGTCACCGCCGGCGCGATCCAGTCCAACCATGTGCGCCAGACCGCCGCCATCGCCGCCCAATTGGGCCTGCGCTGCGTGGCGTTGCTGGAAAACCCGATTGACAGCGAAGACCCCAGCTACCTGGGCAACGGCAACCGGCTGCTGCTGGAGCTGTTCGATACCCAGGTGGAGACAGTCCAGAACCTCGACAACGCCGACCAGCAGCTCCAGGCCCTGGCCACGCGGCTAAGCAACGAGGGCAGGCGCCCCTATATCGTGCCCATCGGCGGCTCGAGCCCGGTCGGCGCCTTGGGCTATGTGCGGGCCGGACTGGAACTGGGCGAGCAGATCCAGCGCAGCGGCATCGCGTTCGCCGCCGTGGTGCTCGCCTCCGGCAGTGCCGGTACCCATGCCGGTCTGGCACTGGGCCTGAGCGAAACACAGCCCCGGCTACCAGTGATCGGCGTAACCGTCTCGCGCAGCGACGAGGCGCAACGGCCCAAGGTACAAAACTTGCTTGAGCGTACTGCCCAGCGGCTGGGCGTGGACCTCCCAGCCAGTGTTCGAATCGAACTCTGGGACGAATTCTTTGCCCCACGCTACGGCGAGCCCAACGCGGGCACCCTGGCGGCAATCAAGCTGCTGGCCAGCCAGGAAGGCGTATTGCTCGACCCGGTGTACACCGGCAAGGCCATGGCCGGCCTGCTCGATGGGATCGGCCGCCAGCGCTTCGACGATGGTCCACTGATTTTCCTGCACACCGGCGGTGCCCCGGCCTTGTTCGCCTACCCAGGCGTCTGGCCACAACAACCCTGAAAACAACAGATGAAGGATCTGCCATGACGCTGTCCCTATTGCGTAAAAACTTGCTGGTTGCCGGGCTGGTCCTGGGCACTTCGTTGTTCGGTCAGGCCATGGCCGGCGAGCAACTGCAGAAGATCAAGGACGCCGGTGTGATCAATATCGGCCTGGAAGGTACCTACCCGCCCTTCAGCTTCGTCGATGAAAACGGCAAGCTCACCGGCTTCGAAGTCCAACTGTCCGAAGCCCTGGCCAAAGAGCTGGGCGTCTCGGTCAAGCTGCAACCTACGCCCTGGGCCGGCATCCTCGCAGCCCTGGAGTCCAAGCGCCTGGACATCGTGGTCAACCAGGTGACCATCTCCGACGAACGCAAGAAGAAATACGACTTCTCCGTGCCTTACACCGTGTCCGGCATCCAGGCCGTGGTGGCCACGAAGAACGCGGACACCATAAAGGTGCCTTCCGATCTGGCTGGCAAGAAAGTGGGCCTGGGCCTAGGCACCAACTATGAGCAATGGCTGAAGGAAAATGTCCCGTCTGCCGTGGTCAAGACCTATGATGACGACCCCACCAAGTATCAGGACCTGCGCGTCGGCCGCATCGACGCCATCCTGGTGGACCGCCTGGCCGCCTTCGACCTGATCGACAAGACCAACAAGACCCTGGCCCTGGCAGGTGACGCGTTTTCCCGTCAGGAAGCAGGCGTTGCCCTGCGCAAGGGTGAGCCGGAGCTGCTCAAGGCCATCAATGACGCGCTGGACAAGCTGCGCGCCGATGGCACCCTGGCCAAGTTGTCCCAGCAATGGTTCAGCGCTGACGTCACCAAATGATCGAAAGCAGTCTGCAACTGATGCTGGACTCGGCGCCCTTTCTGCTCAAGGGCGCCTACTTCACGATCATCCTCAGCCTGGGCGGAATGTTCTTCGGCTTGCTGCTGGGCTTCGGCCTGGCGCTCATGCGGTTGTCCAAGCGCCGCCTGTTGAGCTGGCCAGCCCGGGTGTACGTGTCGTTCTTCCGCGGCACGCCGCTGTTGGTGCAGCTTTTCGTGATCTACTACGGGCTGCCGCAGCTGGGCATCCAGCTGGACCCGCTGCCAGCGGCCCTGATCGGCTTTTCCCTGAACATGGCCGCCTACGCCTGTGAAATCCTGCGCGCGGCGATCGCTTCGATCGAACGCGGCCAATGGGAGGCCGCCGCCAGCATCGGCATGACCCGTGCGCAGACCCTGCGCCGGGCCATTCTGCCGCAGGCCATGCGTACCGCCTTGCCGCCGTTGGGTAACAGTTTCATTTCGCTGGTCAAGGACACTGCGCTGGCCGCCACCATTCAGGTGCCGGAGCTGTTCCGCCAGGCGCAGCTGATTACGGCACGGACCTTCGAGATCTTCACCATGTACCTGGCCGCAGCGCTGATCTACTGGGTGCTGGCCAGCATTCTTGCGCACCTGCAGAACCGTCTCGAAGCGCGGGTCAACCGCCACGACCAGGAGAGTTGAAACCATGATCGTGGTGGATAAGCTGACCAAGCAGTTCAACGGCAATACCGTGCTCGATGGCATCGACCTGGAAATCGCCACCGGTGAGGTGGTGGCGATCATCGGCCCGAGCGGTTCGGGCAAAACCACGTTCCTGCGCTGCCTGAACCTGCTGGAAACGCCAACCAGCGGGCGCATCCGCGTAGGCGACATCGAGATCGACGGGGCCAGGGTCGCGCAGCAGCAGGGGCTGATTCGCAGCCTGCGCCAGCAAGTGGGTTTCGTGTTCCAGAATTTCAATCTGTTCCCGCACCGCACAGCTCTGGAGAACGTGATCGAGGGACCGGTGGTGGTCAAGAAGATGGCCAAGGCCGAAGCGATCGACCTGGGGCGCACACTGTTGGCCAAGGTAGGCCTGGCCGGTAAGGAGGACGCTTATCCGCGGCGGCTTTCAGGCGGCCAGCAGCAGCGCGTCGCCATTGCTCGCGCGCTGGCCATGGCGCCGGAGGTGATCCTGTTCGATGAGCCGACTTCGGCGCTTGATCCGGAGTTGGTGGGGGAAGTGCTGGAGACGATCCGTGGGCTGGCTCAGGAGAAGCGCACCATGGTCATCGTCACCCACGAAATGCAGTTCGCCCGGGACGTGGCCAACCGGGTGGTGTTTTTCGACAAGGGGGTGATTGTCGAGCAGGGCGAGGCGCGGGAACTGTTTGCCCATCCGAAAGAGGAGCGGACTCGGCAGTTCCTGCGCAAGTTCCTGAGTGATCGGTGACGCTAAGGTCGCCTACTGCTTGCGGAACACATAGAACAGGTTCGGCTCACTGACCATGTACAGGTTGCCGTCGTCGTCCATCGCAATCCCCTCCGGCTGCGGCACGCTTCTGGACAGGCCCTGATAGCCGCCGCGCAACGACAGGGTGCTCAACGGCCGGCCCTTCACATCCAGCTCGACCACCAGCAGAGACTCATCCGACAACGCCAGCAGATGGCCGCTGCGCTCATCGTACTGCAGGCTCGAGAGATCGCGGACGAACAGCCCTTCGTCACGCTTGTGATCACGCATGATCTGCACATCCACGGGCTTGTCGCTCGAACCACGGGGGAAGCCCTGCACCTCGTAGATCAGCAACGGATTGCGTTCCTGAGCCACGAACAAACGCTTGCCGCGGGAATCGTAGGCCAGGCCCTCGAAGCCCTTGTTGCTGCGCCGGCCCAGGTTGAGGCTCAGTTGTTCGGCGTCGTGGGCGTCCAGCACCAGGGTGCTGTCGTCCAGCGTGATCTTGATCAGGCGCTGCTGGCCTTCGTCGGTGATCACGTAAACCCCGGCGCTGATGTACTCGACCGCCTCCGGATCGCCAAAGCCTACCAGCGGGATACGCCGCAGGATGACCCCGGCCAGGGACATTTCGATCAGCTCGGAGCGTTTGTTGGTCACGCTGAACAGCGTCTTGCGGTCCGGGTCGTAGGTCAGCGCGGAAATATTGTCGTCCAGCCCATCGATCACCCGGGCTTCGATATCCACCCGATAGCTGTCCAGGTCGAGGCTGCCAGGCTCTGGCCCGGCCAGCCAACGCTCGACATTGAACGCGGCGCGTTCCAGCAGACGAAAATAGTGAAGCGTGCCCAGGGTGGCCACCAGAACGACGGCCAGGGAGAGCAACACGAGGGGCAATGGGCGGACGAATCGACGCATCGGAAACGGCTCAGGATTTAAAGTGCCAGCATCAAACCATTAAAACCTGAAGCCACGCTTAAGTTTTTACGGAAAATCACGTAGGAAGTCCACCGCCCTGCCCATGGGACTTTTTACCACCTGCTGGGGTGGCCGCAGCCAGGACGCCGAACCACATCGTCACGCCCACCCTTCACTGCTTGCGAAACGCATAGAACAGATTCGGCTCACTGACGATGTACACCGTGCCCTGATCGTCCATGGTCACGCCCTCGGCGCGCGGAATGGTGTCCTTGAGCCCGTTCATGCCCATCAGCAGCGCCATGAAGCTGAGCTGCTTGCCGTTCTCGTCATATTCCATCAGCAGGTGTGAATCGGCGGACAGCAACAGGCGATGGCCGGTCCGCGGGTCGATGGCAATGGCCGACAGATTACGCATGTCCAGATCATCGGCGTCCAGACGTTGCTTCTCGCTGACCAGAGGTCCGTTGCCGTCGGTCTTGATCGCATACAGCGCGGGCGGTCGCTCTTCGCCCAACAACAGGCGCTGGTGCCGTGCATCCCAGGCGATGGCTTCGAAAGCCTTGTTCTGGTCCTGCGAAGGCCCGAGGTCGTACGGGGTGAAATCGGCCATGTTCAGTGTGCGGGTATCGGCCGCCAGGCTGACGATGGTCAGGTTGTGATCGCGCTCATCGACGATCGCCAGGCGCCCATCAGGTAATGCGGTCACGGCCTCGGGGTTGCTCCAGCCGTCGAGCGGGATTTTTCGCAGGACCTCGCCTTGCAAGGTCAGCTCGACGAGAAAGGGGTTCTTGCCCATCACGCTGAACAGCGTCCTGGTCACCGGGTTGTAGGTGATGTCCGATGCCTCGTCCTTTTCCATGCCAGGCAGGCGCTTGGCATCGATGACCGCGTGATAATCCGGAAGCCAGATGCTGGCCTGGCGCTCGGCCTTGTCCTGCAGCGTTTCACGCAACCACAGTTCGCCACGGTCATCCCAATGCAGTACGGCGGCGACGATATAAGCGACGACCGCGACCAGAAGGGTCCAGAAGTACCAGCGTTTATGGAGGGGGCGACGCGGTTTGAGTGCAGCGCTGATCATTCGATATTCCCTGTCGGCGAGGTTCAGGCGGGGATTATCCAAAATGGATGTCAAAAAAAAGTGAGCGGGGATCTGGGGTGATGGTCCCCTCACCCCAAGACCCGGCCTGGCGAACCCGCTCTACAACACCTGCCCTTCGAACCGACTCACCCCCGGCAACTCCAGCACCACCTCGTCGCCGGCCTGCAACGGGCCAACCCCGGCTGGCGTGCCCGTCAGGATCACATCCCCGGCCTGCAACGAGAAGCATGCCGCCATGTACTGAATCATCGGCACGATCGGGTTGAGCATCAGGCGGCTGTTACCGTCCTGGCGCAGCTCACCGTTGATGGTCAGGCGCACGGGAATGTCCGCCAGGTCCTGATAGGTGTCTCCAGACACGAACGGCGCGATGACCGCCGCGCCGTCGAACGACTTGGCGATTTCCCAGGGCAGGCCCTTGTCCTTGAGCTTGGACTGCACGTCGCGCAGCGTCAGGTCCAGTGCCGGGGCGAAGCCGGAAATGGCGTCCACCACCTCTTCGGCACTGGGCCGGGTGCTCAGCGGCTTGCCCAGCAGCACGGCAATCTCGGCCTCGTAATGCACCGAGCCGCGGTCGGTCGGGATCTTGAAACCACCCTCGAGCGGCACCACGCAGCTACCTGGCTTGATGAACAACAACGGCTCGGTCGGCACGGGGTTATCCAGTTCCTTGGCGTGCTCGGCGTAATTGCGGCCAATGCACACGACCTTGCCTACGGGGAAGTGAATGCGCGTGCCATCGATGTACTGATGCTGGTAGCTCATTGCCCAAACCTCTGCTCAGATGAACGAATCAAACGGAAAAGATCTTGCCCGGGTTCATTACCCCGTTGGGGTCGAACACGGCCTTCATGGCCTTCATGTACTCGATTTCCACCGGCGAGCGGCTGTATTCCAGGTAGTCGCGCTTGACCATGCCGACCCCATGCTCGGCGGAAATCGAGCCGTTGTATTTCTGCACGGTTTCGAACACCTGGGTGTTCACCAGGGCGCACTTGGCGAAGAATTCGTCCTTGTCCATGTCCTCGGGCTTGAGGATGTTCAGGTGCAGGTTGCCATCGCCGATATGGCCGTACCAGAGCACGTCGAAGGCCGGATAACGCTCGCTGACGATGGCATCGATTTCGCGCAGAAACGCCGGGACCTTGGAAATGGTCACGGAAATATCGTTCTTGTACGGCACCCAGTGGGAGATGGTTTCCGAGATGTACTCACGCAGCTTCCACAGGTTGCGCAGTTGCTGCTCGCTCTGGCTCATCACGCCGTCCAGCACCCAGCCCTGCTCCACACAGTGCTCGAAGGTGGCCAGGGCCGTGTTGGCGATGTCCTCGGTGGTGGCTTCGAATTCCAGCAGCGCATAGAACGGACAAGGGGTATCGAAGGGCGCGGGTACGTCACCGCGGCCCAGGACCTTGGCCAGGGACTTGTCCGAGAAAAATTCGAAGGCGGTGAGGTCCAGTTTGCTCTGGAAGGCGTGCAGCACCGGCATGATCGCGTCGAAGTCGGGGGTGCCCAGCACCATGGCAGTGAGGTTCTTCGGCGCCCGGTCCAGGCGCATGGTGGCCTCGACCACGAAGCCCAATGTGCCCTCGGCGCCGATGAACAGTTGGCGCAGGTCGTAGCCGGTAGCGTTCTTGACCAGATCCTTGTTCAGCTCCAGCAGGTCGCCCTTGCCGGTCACCACCTTCAGGCCCGCTACCCAGTTGCGGGTCATGCCATAGCGAATAACCTTGATGCCGCCGGCATTGGTGCCGATGTTGCCGCCAATCTGGCTGGAGCCGGAGGAGGCAAAGTCGACGGGGTAGTACAAGCCGTTGTCCTGGGCCAGGTTCTGCAGTTGCTGGGTGATCACGCCCGGCTGGCAGACCACGGTACGGTCGACGCCGTTGAATTCCAGCACCTGGTTCATGTAGTCGAACGACACCACCACCTCGCCGTTGGCGGCCACCGCCGCTGCCGACAGACCGGTACGGCCCCCCGACGGCACCAGCGCCACCTGACGGGTGTTGGCCCAGCGCACGATGGCCTGCACCTGCTCGATCGTCTTGGGAAAGACGATGGCGGTGGGCGCGGGGGCGTACTGTTTGGTCCAGTCCTTGCCGTAGGCATTCAGCGAATCGGCGTCGGTGAGCACTTTTCCGGGCTCGACCAGGGTCTTGAGTTCATCAATCAAGGCAGGGCTGTTCATAGACACAACTCTCGAACTGTTCATAGTCACCCTGAGAACTGTTCATGACCCAGGATGGGCTTATGGCGGGGAGGCTATGCTAGCATACGCACCCCGCCAATCGAGCCCACGGCCATTGCGCGAACGCTTCACCTCCTGCCATTTTTCTCCGGGACACAGGTTTACGCAGATGAGCAAGACTTCCCTCGACAAGAGCAAGATCAAGTTCCTTCTTCTCGAAGGCGTCCACCAATCCGCCGTGGACGTCCTCAAGGCCGCCGGCTACACCAGCATCGAGTACCACACCAAGTCTCTGCCGGAAGCCGAACTCAAGGAAAAGATCGCCGATGCCCATTTCATCGGTATTCGTTCGCGCACCCAGCTGACCGAAGAGCTGTTCGATTGCGCGAAGAAACTGGTCGCCGTCGGTTGCTTCTGCATCGGTACCAACCAGGTTGACCTGGCCGCCGCCCGCGAGCGCGGTATTGCGGTGTTCAACGCGCCCTACTCCAACACCCGCTCGGTGGCTGAACTGGTACTGGCCGAGGCCATCCTGCTGCTGCGCGGCATCCCCGAGAAAAATGCGTCCTGCCACCGCGGTGGCTGGATCAAGAGTGCCGCCAACTCCTTCGAGATCCGCGGCAAGAAGCTGGGCATCATCGGCTACGGCTCCATCGGTACCCAGCTCTCGGTACTGGCTGAAGGCCTGGGCATGCAGGTGTTCTTCTACGACACCGTCACCAAGCTGCCGCTGGGCAACGCTACCCAGGTGGGCAGCCTGACCGAACTGCTGGGCATGAGCGATATCGTCACCCTGCACGTGCCGGAAACCGCTGCGACCCAGTGGATGATCGGTGAGAAGGAAATCCGTGCCATGAAGAAGGGCGCGATCCTGATCAACGCCGCTCGCGGCACCGTGGTCGAGCTGGACGCCCTGGCCGATGCAATCAAGGACAAGCACCTGATCGGCGCTGCCATCGACGTGTTCCCGGTGGAGCCGCGCTCCAACGAAGACATCTTCGAAAGCCCGCTGCGTGGCCTGGACAATGTCATCCTGACGCCGCACATCGGTGGTTCCACTGCCGAAGCCCAGGCCAACATCGGCCTGGAAGTGGCCGAGAAGCTGGTCAAGTACAGCGACAACGGTACCTCGGTGTCGTCGGTCAACTTCCCTGAAGTGGCCCTGCCGGCGCACCCGGGCAAGCACCGCCTGCTGCACATCCACGAAAACGTGCCTGGCGTGATGATGGAGATCAACAAGGTCTTCGCCGAGAACGGTATCAACATTTCCGGCCAGTTCCTGCAGACCAACGAGAAAGTGGGTTACGTGGTGATCGACGTCGACGCCGAGTACTCGGACCTGGCGCAAGAGAAGCTGCAGAAAGTCAACGGCACCATCCGTTGCCGCGTGTTGTTCTGATCGCGAGGTGATTGGGGGGGCTTGAAGGGGGTGTTTGACTGGGGGGGGTGACGCGGCTTACGCCGCTGCTACAGGCCCCACCCTTTAAAAGGGCTCGTTGCCGCGTCGACGAAACCAGCCTGTCAGCGACAGCCGATTGCGCTGTGCAGGCATCACCTCATGGGGCACTTCGCCCGACAGAAACACCACCAGCGAACCGCCGATCGGCTGCACATCGTGCTCGCGCTCGCCGGCCAGATACATCCGTAGCTGCCCACCATCCCCAGCGGTCCAATCGGCGTCGTTCAAGTAGAGAACGGCCGAGACCATGCGCCGGTCGTCATCGCGAAACCGGTCGAGATGGCGCACATAGACGCTGCCGGGTGGATACAGCGCAAAATGGCATTCGAAGTCTTCCAGTCCCAGGAACAACCCGCGGTTCAGGGCCTCGCGCAGGCTATCCATGATCCCCAGCCAGGCGTCGCAGGCGGCGCTTTCGCTCGGCTCGATCCACTGGATGTGGTCGCCGCGAATACCCTCGCGAATCTCCTGGGCCGGCCCGCGCCCGACGGCCGCCGGCGCCAGCTCACCCTGGGCATAACGTCGACGGCACTCGGCCGCCAGTTCAAGGGTCAGACCTTGTGGCACGAAGACGTCCTGGTGCGACCAGCCCTGCTCGGCCAGGTCGTCGACGATACGTAACAGCAGCGGATGATCAGAGGGTATGTGCATGCCCGGCATAGTATCCATACGCTCGCAAAACCGACAGAGCCTTGCAGCAGGTGCACTGTATCAATGCATTTGCCGTGCATTGGCAGCGCCATATCTCGACAAAGCCGACCATTGCCACGGACAATGGCGACCTGCCGACAGGAGTCCCTATGCGCCGCGTGCTTGTTTTGTTGATGATGTTCTGTGTGACGCCCGCCTGGGCCGACGGCCACGACCAGCTGTACAAGGCCGCCGGCTGGCCGGAACAGCGCGCGCACTTCAGTGACGCCCTCAAGGCCGCCCAGCAGCGCTACCAGAACAGTCTGCCGCCGGCGGTGTTCCAGGCCCTGGTGAGCAACAGCAATCAGCGTTTCGCCGCCCAGGCTATGGATCAGCGCGCCGAAGCGACCCTGCGTCAAAGCCTGGCCAATCCCAAGCCCGCCCTGGGCTTTTTCGAGTCGCCCCTTGGCCGCAAGATCGTCGCCGCCGAACTGCTGGCGACCCGCAGTGATCAGTTGGCGAAAAATGCCCAGGGCCTGCCCAAGATGCAGGTCGAGTCCACCCGTGCCCTGTTGATCGGTCACCTGGCCCAGGCATTGCCTGCCCGTGAGGCAGGTGCCGAGGTCAGCCTGGCGATCGCCGGCGTGGCGGCTGACAGTCTGAGTTCGATGATTCCCGGCCTGCTCGGCGGTGGACAGGCCGCCGGCTTGCTGGATGGCCAGCGCGAGCGGCTGCAGCAGCAGATCGGGATCGATCTGAACAACACGCTGTTGTATGTGTACCGTGACCTGTCCGATCCGGAGCTGGAAGAGTTCGTCAGCTTTGCCGAGTCGGCGCAGGGCAAGGCGTATTACCAGGCTGCGCTGGCGGCGGTGCGGGCAGCGTTGGCGGTGGGTAAGGCTGGGGGGTGATGTTGCGCGGGCGGGCCTCTTCGCGGCTATGAAGCCGCTCCTACGGGTGTATCGCGCGCCCCTGTAGGCGCGGCGTCAAAGCCGCGAAGGCCGTCCCCATCAAAGATGCTGCGCAAAAAAGCCGAAACACCGGCCTCTGATTTCCGGCAGTTCATTGACCAGATGATGCCGCGCCGCTGGCACCTGCAACACCTGCACCCTGTCGAACTTTTGCCGCAGCACTTGCAGGTTGTACCGCCAGTCCACGGTCATATCATCTTCCCCCTGCACGATCAGCACCGGGCGACCACTGCGTGGCGCAGCCTCGATCCGCCGAACCCACTGCACCAGCGCGCCGACCCAGGCCGTGGGCAGGCGTCGGGGTTGCAAGGGATCGGCTTGCAGGAACGGCATGAACGTCGGGTCGTTGGTGTTCTCGCTGAAACGCCGGGCGATGCCGTTGACGAAGGGCTTGAGCAGCCGATAGCTAAGCTTGGACCAGCCCCAGGCCCGTGGCCGCACCAGGGGTGCCATGAGCATCACCTGGCCCTGGGCAGGCGACTGCGCGCCGCCATGCAACAGGTGATCGACGATGATTGCGCCGCCGGTGCTTTGACCGAGCAGGTGCCATGGCTGTGGCAGGGCAAGGCTTTGCGCCTCTGCAAACAGCCCGGCGAGTACGGCTTGATAGTCGGCGAAATCGTGAATGGTGGCGCGCTCGCCGCTGGACAGGCCATGACCTGGCAGGTCACAGGCGATCACCGCAAAGCCTTGGGCCAGGGCCCATTGCACGGCGTGTCGGTAGAGACCCATGTGATCGTAGAAGCCGTGCAGCATGAACAGCGTGGCGACTGGGTTCGACGGTATCCATACCTGCGCGACGATCTCGAAGCCGGCGGCGTCGAAGCGGCCGAGCCAGCTGTGTGCGGGCAGGTCGAGCTGGTAGAAGTGCCGGTAGGCGTGGGCTTCACTGGACAGCGATTGACGTGCCGCCAGCGGCAGCAGAGTGTTGCGCAGGGTGTCGGGGTGAAACGTGGGTGGCATGGGCGCGTGGTTCCAAGGCAGAAAATTGCAGTGGCAGGGCAGGCCTCTCGCGGGCAGAGCCCGCTCCTACAGGGAAGCGGCGTTGCAGCCGGATATTGCACTGGCTGCAGGGCCTCTCGCGGGCAGAGCCCGCTCCTACAGGGATCTTAGGGGCACACTGTCCGGGGTGAACAACACGATCCTTGTGGGAGCGGGTTCTACCCGCGATGGGGCCCGCAAGGTCGCTGCAAAAGCAACGACCTCCCCCCATCAGACCGACGCCGCCGGCCGCGGCGAGGTCGGCTGCTGCCACGACTGGGCCGCACTCTCCTCGATGGCCTGCTGGATCGCCTTGCGCCGACGCTCTTCAGCCTGGCGCCCGAAATACCAAACCAAAAACGTGGCCAACGACACCGCCAGCAGAATCAGACTCGCCACCGCATTGATCTCCGGCTTCACACCCAGGCGCACGGCCGAAAACACCTCCATCGGCAAGGTGGTAGAGCCCGGTCCGGACACGAAGCTGGCCAGCACCAGGTCATCCAGCGACAAGGCGAACGACATCATCCCGCCCGCCGCCAACGATGGCGCGATCATCGGGATGGTGATCAGGAAGAACACCTTCCACGGCCGCGCTCCCAGGTCCATGGCCGCCTCTTCGATCGACAGATCCAGCTCGCGCAGGCGCGCCGACACCACCACCGCCACATACGAGGCGCAGAAGGTGGTATGGGCGATCCAGATAGTGGCGATGCCGCGCTCCTGGGGCCAGCCGATCAACTGCGCCATGGCCACGAACAGCAGCAACAGCGACAGACCGGTAATCACCTCAGGCATCACCAGCGGCGCTGTCACCAGACCGCCAAACAGCGTGCGGCCGCGAAAGCGGCTGATACGAGTGAGCACGAACGCCGCCATGGTACCCAGCGCCACCGCCGCCACCGCCGTGTAGCAGGCGATCTCCAGCGAGCGCATCACGGCACCCATCAATTGATCGTTGTCCAGCAGACCGACGTACCACTGCACCGACCAGCCCGCCCACACCGTGACCAGCCGCGAGGCGTTGAACGAGTAGATCACCAGAATGATCATCGGCACGTAGATGAACACCAGGCCCAGCACCAGGATCAGGTTGGAGAAACCGAAACGTTTCATGCCTTGCCCTCCAGCTCTTTGGCCTGGCTGCGGTTGAACAGCACAATGGGCACGATAAGGATCGCCAACATCAATACGGCCAAGGCGGACGCCACCGGCCAATCACGGTTATTGAAGAATTCCTGCCACAGCACGCGACCGATCATCAGCGTCTCGGGGCCGCCCAGCAGCTCGGGGATGACGAACTCCCCCACCACCGGAATGAACACCAGCATGCAGCCGGCGATGATGCCGTTCCTGGACAGCGGCACGGTGATCTTCCAGAAGCTGTTGAAGGTACTCGAGCCCAGATCGGACGCTGCCTCCAGCAAGCTGTTGTCGTGTTTGACCAGGTTGGCGAACAACGGCAGGATCATGAACGGCAGGTACGCATACACCACACCGATGTACACCGCGATGTTGGTGTTGAGAATGTGCAGCGGCTGATCGATCACCCCCAGCCACAACAGGAAGGCATTGAGCAGGCCGTTGTTGCTCAGGATGCCCATCCAGGCATAGACGCGGATCAGGATGGCCGTCCAGGTCGGCATCATGATCAGCAGCAGCAACACCGTTTGCAGGTCCTTGCGCGCCTTGCTGATGGCGTAGGCCATCGGATAGCCAACCAACAGGCAGATCAGAGTGCTGAAAAAGGCGATCTTCAGCGAACCCAGGTAAGCCGAGATGTACAGGCTGTCTTCAGTGAGCAGCGAGTAGTTGGCCAGGTTGAGGATCAACTCGAACTTCTGTTCGGCGTAGGTCCAGATCTCGGTGTACGGCGGAATGGCCACGTCGGCTTCGGCGAAGCTGATCTTCAGGACGATGAAGAACGGCAGCATGAAGAACAGGAACAGCCACACGAACGGCACGCCGATGACCATCTGCCGACCGTTGGGAATGATCCGGTCGAGCCTGCGTTTGAGCTTGCGCTTGAATTTGCTCTGGGTCATGAGCGCAGTACCACGCCGCTGTCATCCTCCCACCAGACGAACACTTCATCGTCCCAGGTCGGCCTGGCGCCACGGCGTTCGGCGTTGGCCACGAAGGACTGCACCAGCTTGCCGCTGGGCAACTGCACGTGGAACACCGAATGCCCGCCCAGGTAAGCGATGTCGTGGACCTTGCCGCGCGACCAGTTGTGCTCGGTGGTCGGCTGCTCGGTGGTCACCAGCAGCTTCTCCGGGCGTATGGCGTAGGTGACGTTTTTGTCTTCGGCGGCAGTACTGACACCGTGGCCGACGTAGATGCTGCGCTCAAGCTCCGGGCTGCTGATCAGCGCGTAGCCTTCCATGTCCTCGACCACCTGGCCTTCGAACAGGTTGACGTTGCCGATGAACTCGCACACCAGGCGGCTGGTGGGCGTCTCGTAGATATCGATAGGGCTACCGATCTGGGCGATCCAGCCCAGGTGCATGATGGCGATGCGCTGGGCCATGGTCATGGCCTCTTCCTGGTCGTGGGTCACCATCACGCAGGTCACGCCGACGCGCTCGATGATTTCCACCAGCTCGAGCTGCATCTGCGAGCGCAGCTTCTTGTCCAGCGCCCCCATGGGTTCGTCGAGCAGCAGCAGCTTGGGCTTCTTGGCCAGCGAACGGGCCAGGGCCACACGCTGGCGCTGACCACCGGACAGTTGATGCGGCTTGCGCTTGCCGTACTGGGTCATCTGCACCAGCTTGAGCATCTCGGCCACGCGGGCATCGATTTCCGCCGCGGGCAGCTTGTCCTGCTTGAGGCCGAAGGCGATGTTCTGCGCCACCGTCATGTGTGGGAACAGCGCGTAGGACTGGAACATCATGTTGATCGGCCGCTCGTAGGGCGGCATGTGGGTGATGTCCTGGCCATCGAGGAAGATGCGCCCCTCGGTGGGCCGCTCGAACCCCGCCAGCATGCGCAGCAGGGTCGACTTGCCGGAACCCGAACCGCCCAGCAGCGCAAAGATCTCGCCTTGGTTGATCTCCAGCGACACGTCATCGACGGCCACGGTTTCGTCGAATTTCTTCGTCACCTTCTCGATCTTGACCAGCACCTTCTTCGGTTGCTGACCGCCTTCAAGGACTTTTTTGTAGGCGCTGGAGGCAACAGCCATTCACGAGACTCCCAAAATTGAGCGAGCGGCCCTGTATAGGCACGCCCTGAGTATTTATTTGCCCGACTTGACCTGAGTCCAGCTGCGGGTCATCAAGCGTTGCACCTTGGGTGGCAATTCAACGTTGACGTAAAGCTTGTCCTGTACGGCCTGGGACGGGTAAACCGCCTCGTCGTTGCGCACGTCCTGATCCATCAGCTCGCCGGCCTTGGGATTGGGGTTGGCGTAGCCGACGTAGTCGCTGACCTTGGCGATCACCTCGGGTTTCAACAGATAGTTGATGAAGGCCAGGCCCTGCTTGGGGTTCGGCGCATCGGCGGGAATCGCCAGCATGTCGAACCACAGGTTGCCGCCCTCCTTGGGAATCACGTACTGGATGTTGACGCCCTTGCCGGCTTCTTCGGCACGGGTCTTGGCCTGGAATACGTCGCCCGAATACCCCACGGCTACGCAGATATCGCCCGTGGACAGGTCGGAGATGTACTTGGACGAGTGGAAGTACGTGACGTACGGGCGCACCTTGAGCAGCTTGGCTTCGGCTTGCTTGTACAGTTTCTCGTCGGTGGTGTTGGGGTCCAGGCCCATGTAGTTGAGCACCGCGGGGAACATCTCGTCCGGGGAGTCGAGGAACGCGACGCCGCATTTGGAGAGCTTCTTGATGTTCTCGGGCTCGAAGACCATGGCCCAGGAATCGATCTTGTCGACCCCCAGCACGGCCTTGATCTTGTCGACGTTGTAACCGATGCCGTTGGTGCCCCACAGGTAGGGCACGGCATACAGGTTGCCAGGGTCGTTCTTTTCCAGGCGCTTGAGCAGCACCGGGTCGAGATTCGAATAATTGGGCAGCTGCGACTTGTCCAGTTTCTGGAAAGCCCCCGCCTTGATCTGTTTGCCCAGGAAGTGGTTGGACGGCACCACCACGTCATAGCCGGTGTGACCGGCTAGCAACTTGCCTTCCAGGGTTTCGTTGGAGTCGAACACGTCGTACACCGGCTTGATGCCGGTGCTGCTCTCGAAATCCGCCAGGGTACTTTCGCCGATGTAGTCGGACCAGTTGTAGATATGCACGGTGTCGGCGGCCTGTGCGTTGAGGGCCAAGGTCAGACCTGCACCGATCAACATGGCCTTGCGAAACAAAGAATCAGACACGTGAATATCCTCTCAAGAGCTTGTTTTATATGATAAAACCGGCGCGCAACTTACCGTTCATGTCCTTGCGCCGCAATGATTGATTCCAATGCCGCCACCGAAGCCGTGGGCGCGGGCTCTGCCTGCGATGAGGCGTCGCTCACAGAGCGCGCCGCCGCATCGCAGGTAGAACCCGCACCCACGGAACCTGCGGACACCGCCGAACCGGTGCTTATTTGCCCGACTTGATCTTGGTCCAGCTGCGGGTCATCAGTCGCTGGGTCGCGGCCGGCAGGTCGGCGATGGCGTACAGCTTGGCCTGCACATCGGCTGGCGGGTAGATGCCCGGATCGCCGCTGATGGCTTTATCCACCAGAGGTGTTGCAGCCGCGTTACCGTTCGGGAACTGCACACTGTTGGTGATTTCCGCCATGATTTCCGGCTTCATCAGGAAGTTCATGAACTTGTAGGCACCCTCGACGTTCTCGGCATCCTTGGGAATGGCGACCATGTCGAAGAAGCTGCCAGCACCTTCCTTGGGAATGTTGTAGCTGACCTTGACCTTGCCACCGGCTTCTTCAGCGCGGGATTTGGCCTGGTAGATATCACCCGAATAACCCACGGCGACGCAGATGTTGCCGGTGGACAGGTCGGAGATGTACTTGGACGAGTGGAAGTAGCCAATCGATGGACGCACTTTCAGGAACAGCGCTTCGGCTTCGGCCAGCTGGCCCTTGTCCTGGGAATCGGTCGGGTAACCCAGGTAATGCAGCGCGATCGGCAGCATTTCCGTTGGCGAGTCGAGGAAGCTGATACCGCACGACTTCAGTTTGGCCGCGTTCTCGGGTTTGAACAGCAGGTCCCAGGAGTTGGTCGGTGCGTCGGCGCCCAGGGCGGCCTTGACCTTGTCCGGGTTGAAACCGATGCCGATCGAGCCCCACATGTACGGGAATGCGTGCTTGTTGTCCGGGTCGCTGACGGACACCGCCTTGAGCAGGTCCTTGTTCAGGTTTTTCCAGTTTTCCAGCTTGGAGCGATCCAGTTCCTGGTACACGCCCGCCTTGATCTGCTTGGCCAGGAAGTTGTTCGACGGCACCACTATGTCGTAGCCCGACTTGCCTGCCAGCAGCTTGGCTTCCAGGGTTTCATTGCTGTCGAATACGTCGTAGACGACCTTGATCCCCGACTCTGCCTCGAACTTCTTCACGGTGTCCGGTGCGATGTAATCGGACCAGTTGTAGACGTGCAGCACCTTGTCGTCAGCCTGTGCAACACCGGCCATGACACCCATCAGGGACATGGCGAGGAGGGTCTTGCCAAATACTTTCATGCGTAATGCTCCTAGTTTTCTAGTCGTGGACCTGATGCGCTCTCGAATCCCGGCACGTGTCCTGCCTGCAGCCGCGGCTCACGCCGCGCCTGCAGGGACGAGCACAGTGCCCCGCCGGGCAAGCCTAGCATTTAGCCACCTAATGCTTCGAGCGTCAGATCCAGGCACTTGCGCGCCTTGTCCACCAGCTCGTCGATTTCGGCGCAATTGATCACCAGGGGTGGCGCAATGATCATGGTGTCGCCGACCGCGCGCATGATCAGGCCGTTGTCGAAGCAGAACTGCCGACAGATCATGCCCGCCCCACGCCCCTCGTGCCGCGCGCGGGTGGCCTTGTCCTTGACCAGCTCGATCGCCCCCAGCATTCCCAGGCCACGTACTTCACCTACCAGCGGGTGATCCGCGAGTTCACGCAAACGCTTCTGCAAATAGGGTGCCGTTTGCGCCCTCACGGTTTCGACGATCTGCTCGTCACGCATGATGCGGATGTTTTCTAGGGCCACGGCGGCGGCCACCGGGTGCCCGGAATAGGTGAAGCCGTGGTTGAAATCGCCGCCCTCGTTGATCACCTTGACCACCTCGTCACGCACGATCACACCACCCATGGGGACGTAGCCGCTGGTGAGACCCTTGGCGATGGTCATCAGGTCAGGTTGGAGGTCGTAGTAATCGCTGCCAAACCATTGGCCGGTGCGACCGAACCCGCAGATGACCTCGTCGGCCACGAACAGGATGTCGTAGCGCTGCAGTACTTCCTTGACCTTGGGCCAGTAGCTCTCGGGAGGAATGATCACGCCACCGGCACCCTGGATCGGTTCGGCAATGAAAGCGGCGACCTTGTCCTCGCCCACTTCCAGGATCTTCTTTTCCAACTGCTCGGCGGCCCACACGCCGAACGCGTCGGGTGTCATGTCGCCGCCTTCACCGAACCAGTACGGCTGGGGAATGTGCACGATGCCGGGGATCGGCAGGTCGCCCTGCTCATGCATCCCCGACATGCCCCCCAGGCTGGCGCCAGCCACCGTGGAGCCGTGGTAGCCATTGATCCGACTGATGATCACCTTCTTCTCGGGCTTGCCCTTGAGTGCCCAATAGTGGCGCACCAGGCGCAGCACGGTGTCGTTGCCTTCGGAGCCGGAACCGGTGAAGAACACGTGGCTCATGCCTGCCGGGGCCAGCTCGGAAATCGCTTTGGCCAGTTCCAGGGCCGGCGGGTGGGCGGTCTGGAAGAACAGGTTGTAATAAGGCAGCTCGCGCATTTGCGTGCTCGCCGCCTGCACCAGCTCTTCGCGGCCATAGCCGATAGCCACGCACCAGAGACCGGCCATGCCGTCGAGGATCTTGTGCCCTTCGCTGTCCCACAGGTGCACGCCCTGGGCCTTGGTAATGATGCGCGGGCCTTTCTCTTTCAGCTGCTTGTAGTCGCTGAAAGGGGCCAGGTGATGCTCGCCGCTCAGGGCCTGCCACTGCAGGGTCTGAGGATTATTATTGCTCATGTGCGCTCCTGTTTCCTTACACCTGTCTGCTACACCGCGAACAGCAGGAACTCACGTTCCCAGGAACTGATCACGCGCTTGAAGTTCTCGTGCTCGGCGCGCTTGACCGCGACGTAGCCGATAACGAATTTCTTGCCCAGGTACTTCTCCACGGTCTTGCAGTTTTCCATGCGCTCCAGGGCGTCCTCGATGGTCAAAGGCAGGCGCAGGTTGCGGCGCTCATAGCCTCGCCCCTGCACCGGGGCGCTGGGATTGATGCCCTCGACCATGCCGATGTAGCCACACAGCAGGCTGGCGGCGATGGCGAGGTAGGGGTTGGCATCGGCACCGGGCAGACGGTTTTCCACACGCCGGTTCTGCGGTCCGGCATCCGGCACGCGCAGGCCCACGGTCCGGTTCTCTTCGCCCCACTCGACGTTGACCGGCGCCGAGGTGTCGGGCAGGAAACGGCGGAACGAGTTGACGTTGGGCGCAAACAGCGGCAGCAGTTCGGGGATGAATTTCTGCAGGCCGCCGACGTGATGCAAGAACAGCTGGCTCATGGAGCCGTCTTCATTGGAGAAGATGTTCTTGCCGGTGCTCGCATCGACGATGCTCTGGTGCAGGTGCATGGCACTGCCGGGTTCGCCGGTCATGGGCTTGGCCATGAAGGTCGCGGCCACATTGTGCTTGAGCGCGGCCTCGCGCATGGTGCGTTTGAACACCAGGATCTGATCGGCCAGATGCAGCGCGTTACCGTGACGGAAGTTGATTTCCATCTGCGCCGTGCCGTCCTCGTGGATCAGGGTGTCGAGGTCCAGGTTCTGCGCTTCGCACCAGTCGTAGACGTCTTCGAACAACGGGTCGAATTCGTTCGCCGCTTCGATCGAGAACGACTGGCGCCCGGTTTCAGGACGCCCCGAGCGGCCAATGGGCGGCTGCAGCGGGAAGTCCGGGTCTTCGCAACGCTTGGTCAGGTAGAACTCCATTTCCGGCGCGACGATGGGCTGCCAGCCACGGTCGGCGTACAGCTTCAAGACCTTCTTGAGCACGTTGCGCGGCGACAGCTCGATGGGGTTGCCCTGCTTGTCGTAGGTGTCATGGATCACCTGGGCAGTGGGCTCGATGGCCCAGGGCACGAGAAACACCGCGTTCTCGTCGGGACGGCAGATCATGTCGATATCGGCCGGGTCGAGCAGATCGTAATAGATGTCGTCTTCGACGTAGTCGCCGGTAACGGTCTGCAGCAGGACACTTTCCGGCAAACGCATGCCTTTTTCGGCGATGAACTTGTTGGTCGGGGAGATCTTGCCGCGGGTGATCCCGGTGAGGTCTGCAATCAGACATTCGACTTCGGTGATCTTGTGTTCTTTCAACCAATCGGTGAGCTGGTCGAGGTTGGGACTCATAAATACCTCAGGAGGCAATACGCCAGGCTCGCGGCGAGCCGGACACTTTTTGACGCATGGGCGTCGTTGGGAACAACAGGGAAACAGTCGCGCCAGAGCGCCCGCCCGGCCTTTCGATGCCCGGCCGGAACGTGAAGTTCAGGTTAGCGGGTTCGCACCTGTGGCAGTACCTTGAAGTTGAAAAAAGAAAAGACCACCGTGGGCGACTGTCAAATATTCTGCTCGCCATTGCGCTCGATACCCGCGCGCCCTGGGGAGAATTCCGAAGCGTTGGCTGCAGGCCGGAAACGACCCTGCGACAACTTGAAAGACGGCGTGACCCCGCAGAATGGTTCTGTCGCGAGCCCGCATTGACGCCAGATGATGGCAGGCGTGCCATGATACACCCCGGTATTATTGAAGTTCTGGGTTGCGACCGAGCTTAGCCTTGTTCATTTTTTTCCACAACTACCGCCAGGTAAAAACAACAACGCCCTTTCATCGTGCAAGTTTGGCCGCCTGAAACTTCCGGTCAGCCGCCCCAATTTGCGGCAAAACAGCCCTGTTAGCGCTCTTTCAGGGCAAACCCGAGCTTGCTTGACTTCAAGTGGGCTTTCGGATTGACTGAAACCTGTTCAGCCCAATGATTGATATTTTTAACAACAAAGGTGTTGCATCATGTCGGTACCCCCGCGTGCCGTTCAGCTTAACGAAGCGAACGCATTCCTTAAGGAACATCCTGAGGTTCTGTACGTCGACCTTCTGATTGCAGATATGAATGGTGTGGTGCGCGGCAAGCGCATAGAACGCACCAGCCTCCATAAGGTTTACGAGAAAGGCATCAACCTGCCTGCCTCCCTGTTTGCCCTGGATATCAACGGTTCGACCGTCGAGAGCACAGGCCTTGGCCTTGACATCGGCGACGCCGATCGAATCTGCTACCCCATCCCCGATACGCTGTGCAACGAGCCCTGGCAAAAGCGCCCTACCGCGCAACTGCTGATGACCATGCACGAGCTCGAAGGCCAGCCGTTCTTCGCCGACCCGCGGGAAGTGCTGCGCCAGGTGGTCGAGAAGTTCGACGCCATGGGCCTGACCATCTGCGCCGCCTTCGAACTGGAGTTCTACCTGATCGACCAGGAGAACGTGAACGGCCGTCCACAGCCGCCGCGCTCACCGATTTCCGGCAAGCGTCCGCACTCGACCCAGGTCTACCTGATCGACGATCTGGACGAGTATGTCGACTGCCTGCAGGACATCCTCGAAGGCGCCAAGGAGCAAGGTATTCCCGCTGACGCCATCGTCAAGGAAAGCGCCCCGGCCCAGTTCGAGGTCAACCTGCATCACGTGCCGGACGCCATGCGCGCGTGCGATTACGCGGTATTGCTCAAGCGTCTGATCAAGAACATCGCCTACGACCATGAGATGGACACCACGTTCATGGCCAAGCCCTACCCGGGCCAGGCGGGCAACGGCTTGCACGTGCACATCTCGATCCTGGACAAGGACGGCAAGAACATTTTCACCAGTGAGGATCCCGAGCAGAACGCCGCATTGCGTCACGCAATCGGCGGTGTGCTCGAGACCCTGCCGGCTTCGATGGCGTTCCTGTGCCCGAACGTCAACTCGTACCGCCGTTTTGGTGCTCAGTTCTACGTGCCGAACTCCCCTTGCTGGGGCCTGGACAACCGCACCGTGGCCTTGCGCGTACCCACCGGCACACCGGATGCGGTGCGCCTGGAACACCGCGTGGCGGGCGCCGATGCCAACCCTTACCTGCTGATGGCTGCGGTACTGGCCGGTGTTCACCATGGCCTGACCAACAAGGTCGAGCCCAATGAGCCGGTGACCGGCAACTCCTACGAGCAGAACGAGCAGAGCCTGCCGACCAACCTGCGTGACGCCCTGCGCGAGCTGGACGACAGCGAAGTGCTGGCGCGGTATATCGATCCCAAGTACATCGATATCTTCGTGGCGTGCAAGGAAAGCGAGCTGGAGGAATTCGAACACTCCATTTCGGACCTCGAGTACAACTGGTACCTGCACACCGTCTAACGCTTACGCGTACCCCCTGTAGCAGCGGCGTAAGCCGCGTCCGTACCAACGGCGTAAGCCGCGTCCGTAACAACGGCGTAAGCCGCGTCCGGCCGCCACCTGGAACGGGGGGCTGCCCTGACGCGGCTTACGCCGCTGCTACAGGCTGTTTACAGCTTGGCGATCGACACCTCGGTCGACTTCACGAAGGCAATCACCTCACTGCCTACCACCAATTCCAGCTCCCGCACCGAGCGGGTAGTGATCACCGAAGTGACAATCCCCGAAGCGGTCTGCACGTCGATTTCCGACAATACCGGCCCTTCGATGATTTCCTTCACGGTGCCTTTGAACTGGTTACGTACGTTGATCGCTTTGATGCTCATGGTGTTTATCCTTTGTAGAGGGTAAGAATCACAGGGCCCAACGCAATTGCGTAGGCAAGGGTGAAACGGGTTCCGGGTCCGGCGGGTTGCCCGGCAGGGCCAGCACCCGGTGCAGCACCTCGGCTTCCAGCGCCGCCAGGCGATGGGAACCGCGGGCGCGCGGTCGGGGCAGATCGACCAGCAGGTCCAGGCCCACCTGGCCGTCCTCGATCAGGATCACCCGATCGGCAATGGCCACGGCCTCGGCCACATCGTGGGTCACCAGCAGCACGGTAAACCCATGCTCCTGCCAGAGGTTTTCGATCAGTTGCTGCATCTCGATGCGGGTCAGGGCATCCAGCGCGCCGAGCGGTTCATCCAGCAACAGCAGACGCGGCTTGTGGATAAGCGCCCGAGCCAGCGCTACGCGTTGCTTCTGCCCACCCGACAGCGCGGCAGGCCATTCATTGGCACGCTCGGCCAGACCCACCGCTGCCAGCGCTTGCAAGGCTTGTGGACGCCAGTCACCGGACAGCCCCAGACCCACGTTGTCGATGACCCGCTTCCAGGGCAGCAGACGTGCCTCCTGGAACATCAGGCGGGTGTCGTCCTTGGCTGCGGCCAGGGACGCGGAGCCGGCCAACAGCTCGCCGCTGGTGGGTTTGTCCAGCGCTGCCAGCAAGCGCAGCAAGGTGCTCTTGCCGCAGCCGCTGCGGCCAACGATGGCGACGAACTGGCCGGCGGGAATGTGCAGATCGATGTCACGCAATACCTGGCGCTCGCCAAAGGTCTTGCGCAATTTGCGCACCGCCAGCGGAATTCCGCGCAGCAGGTGGGGGGGTTGTTCTTTCAGGACGGTCATGCCGCACCTCCCTTGCCAGTCTGGTAGGCCGGATGCCAGCGCAGCCACACACGCTCCAGGCCGCGAGCCGCGAGGTCGGCGAGCTTGCCGAGGATCGCGTAGAGGACGATGGCCAATACCACCACGTCGGTTTGCAGGAATTCACGCGCGTTCATCGCCAGGTAGCCAATGCCTGAGCTGGCCGAAATGGTTTCCGCGACGATCAGCGTCAGCCACATCAGGCCCAGGGCAAAACGCACCCCCACCAGAATGGAGGGCAAGGCGCCGGGCAGGATCACTTGCCAGAACAGGCGCACGCCGGACAGGCCATAACTGCGGGCCATCTCCACCAGGGCCGGGTCGACGTTCTTGATGCCGTGATAGGTGTTCAGGTAGATCGGGAACAGCGTGCCCAGGGCGACCAGGAAGATCTTCGCCGACTCGTCGATGCCGAACCACAGAATCACCAGTGGTATCAGCGCCAGGTGCGGCACGTTGCGGATCATTTGCACCGAGGTATCGAGCAGGCGCTCGCCCCAGCGTGACAGGCCGCTGATCAGGCCCAGCACCAGGCCGATACCACCGCCGATGGCGAAGCCGATGCCGGCACGCCAGCCGCTGATGGCCAGGTGCGTCCAGATTTCGCCACTTTCAAACAGATTGACGCCTGCTTCGATGACCGCACTGGGCGCTGGCAGGATGCGTGTCGACAGCCAGCCCGTGCTGACCGCCAACTGCCATGCCAGTAGCAGACCCACCGGCAGTGCCCATGGCGCCAGCCTGTGGATGATTTTCGTGGATGCGTTCATTTCAGGTTCTCAGCTTTGCGAGGCAGCTTTGGGCAGGATGTCGTTGGCGACCATTTCGCCGAACGGGCTGACATAGTTGGCGCCGGTCGGGGCTTCGGGACGGTTCACGTCCAGATGCGGGAACAGCAGTTCGGCGACCCGATAGGATTCCTCCAGATGGGGGTATCCCGAGAAAATGAAGGTGTCGATGCCCAATGCGGCGTATTCCTTGACCCGCTCGGCCACGGTCGGGCCGTCTCCGACCAGTGCCGTGCCCGCGCCACCGCGAACCAGACCGACACCGGCCCACAGGTTCGGACTGACCTCCAGCTTGTCCTTGCTGCCGCCGTGCAGGGCGGCCATGCGTTGCTGGCCCACCGAGTCGAAGCGAGACAGCGAGGCCTGGGCGCGTGCGATGGTGTCGTCGTCAACGTGCGCAATCAGCCGTTCAGCTGCCTGCCACGCTTGAGCGTTGGTTTCCCGCACGATCACATGCAGGCGAATGCCGAAGCGCACCGTGCGGCCTTGTCTGGCGGCCTTCTCGCGGACCTGGGCGATTTTCTCGGCGACCGCCTCGGGCGGCTCTCCCCAGGTCAGGTACATCTCCACCTGCTCGGCCGCCAGGTCCTGGGCGGCGTCGGACGAGCCACCGAAATACAGCGGTGGCCGCGGCTGCTGCACCGGTGGGTAGAGCAGCTTGGCGCCCTTCACGGTGAGGTGCTTGCCGTCGTAGTCAACGGTTTCGCCTTCCAGCACACGACGCCAGATGCGGGTGAATTCCACCGACGCTTCATAGCGCTCTTCATGGCTGAGGAACAAGCCATCACCGCTGAGCTCATCCGGGTCGCCGCCGGTCACCAGGTTGAACAGTGCGCGGCCGTTGGACAGCCGATCCAGCGTCGCTGCCTGACGCGCAGCCACGGTCGGCGAGATGATGCCCGGGCGCAGCGCAACGAGGAATTTCAGGCGTTGGGTCACCGGAATCAGCGACGCCGCCACCAGCCAGGAATCCTCGCAGGAGCGCCCGGTGGGAATCAGCACGCCGCCATAGCCCAGACGATCAGCAGCCTGGGCGATCTGTTGCAGGTAACCGTGGTCGACCGCGCGGGCGCCTTCGGAGGTGCCCAGGTAATGGCCGTCTCCATGGGTGGGAAGGAACCAGAAAATATTGAGGCTCATGGAGTTGTCTCCTGAATTGGCTCGGTCCGCAGCCAGGCTGCGGGGGTATTGATGCAATGGCGGTGGGAAGGCTTCAAGGTGCGGTGGCGACCTTGGCCGGCGGCGTCCAGATAACGTCCTGGATACGCAGCGGCTTGGGGATCAACTTCAGTTGGTAGAAGCTGTCGGCGATCTTCTGCTGCGCCGCCACCGTTTGCGGATTGAGGAACTCGGCGCCGTAGCCCTGACGCTTGACCGAGGTCAGGGTGATGTCAGCCGGCAAGCCCAGAATCGGCGCGACCTGGGCGGTGACGTCCTCGGGGTTGGCTTTGGACCACTCGCCGACGGCGCGCACTTCTTCCACCAGCGCCTTGATCACTTGCGGATGCTGCTGGGCGTAGGGCTTGGTGGCGAGGTAGAACTGCAGGTTCTCGACGATACCGGTGCCGTCGCGCAGGGTTCGTGCCTGCAGTTGCTTCTCGGCGGCGGCCTGGTAAGGGTCCCAGATCACCCAGGCATCGACGCTGCCACGCTCGAAGGCAGCACGGGCATCGGCCGGTGGCAGAAAAACGGTCTGGATATCGCTGTACTTCAGACCCGCTTCTTCCAGCGCGCGAACCAGCAGGTAGTGCACGTTGGAGCCCTTGTTGAGGACGACCTTCTTGCCCTTGAGGTCCTTGACCGACTGAAGGGTCGAGTCCTTGGGCACCAGGATCGCTTCACTGGTGGGCGCCGGCGGCTCGTAGGCGACGTAAAGCAGATCGGCGCCGGCGGCCTGGGCAAACACCGGCGGGGTTTCACCGGTCACACCAAAGTCGATGGAGCCGACGTTCAGGCCCTCCAGCAGCTGCGGGCCGCCGGGGAACTCCGTCCACTTGACGTCGATGCCCTGGGACGCCAAACGCTTTTCCAGCGTGCCCTTGGCCTTGAGCAGCACCAGGGTGCCGTATTTCTGGTAACCGATGCGCAGGGTTTCAGCCTGGGCCTGGGTGATGGCGCCGAACGACACGGCCGCAGCAAACAGTGCGACCAAGCCACGGCGCAGGAACAAGGTGCCCATGGCACTCTCCTTTTGCAGTAGGGGATTGGCAGCACCTGCTTGCCCGTTGGCGGGCGAGTAAGGTGAGTACAACGCGATACGGACGGCAGTGCCCTTGTGGGAGCGAGCCTGCCTGCAACGGGGTCTTGGGCAGCACCCCGTCGCGGATGTCTAGATACTCCAGCGCGCGCTGCGCAGACTCTCGGTCAACAAGGCCGGGTCGTGGGCGCGAGGCTTGCGCACCAGAAAGCCATGGAATTCCTGCAGCGCATTCTCCAGCCGCTGTTCCAGCGCCGGCGCCAGTTGTGCGGCCGCGCTGCCTTCGCCATAGGCGATCTGACTGTCGTCGGCAAAGATGCCCTGGAGCATTTCCTGCGCCTTGAGCGAGGCCAATACGGGCTTGAGGGCGTAGTCCACTGCCAGCATGTGGGCGATGCTGCCACCCGTGGCGATGGGCAGTACCACCTTGTTGCTCAGGGCGCGTTCGGGCAGCAGATCCAGCAGGGTTTTCAGGGCACCGGAAAACGAGGCCTTGTACACCGGCGTGGCAACCACCAAGCCATCGGCCTTGGCCACCAGTTCGAGAAAGTGCAGCACTTGCGGGCTGTCGAACCGAGCGTGCAGCAGATCTTCGGCCGGGAAGTCCCGTACCTGAAAACCGACGACTTCGACGCCGTGTTGTTGCAGCCAGTGCTTGCTGCGTTCCAGCAACACACTGGAACGCGAACGCAGACTGGGGCTGCCGCCCAGAGATACGACCAGCATAGGGCGCTTCCTTGAAATAGCGGGGTTTGGCGCTTCAGCTGAAGGCGCTTGATGGGGGGAACATTAACAGGCGGGGTTTATATCTTTAAATCATATTTTTTCATTTGTTTAGATTTTAAAAGCATATGCACATGGCTTGGAGAGTGGTCCGGTTGCTCAAGGACCTGTGGGTGATGGACCTGTGGGTGATGGACCTGTGGGTGATGGACCTGTGGGAGCGGGCTCTGCCCGCGATGGCGTCCGACCAGACACCGCAGCGTCCCCATCGCGGGCAGAGCCCGCTCCCACAGGGGGTGTGGAATCAGCTCCTCGAGCAGCCCTAACGGTTTGGCTGAGGCGTCAGACGCAGGTAGGGCTTCACCGCCCGATAACCTTTGGGAAAGCGCTGCCTGATTTCCTCTTCATCCTTGAGCGACGGCACGATCACTACTTCATCGCCGTCCTGCCAGTTGGCCGGTGTTGCCACCTTGTGGCTGTCGGTCAATTGCAGCGAGTCGATCACCCGCAAGATCTCGTGGAAGTTACGCCCGGTGCTGGCGGGATAGGTGATGGTCAGGCGGACCTTCTTGTTCGGGTCGATCACGAACAGCGACCGAACCGTCAGGGTGTCGTTGGCGTTCGGATGAATCAGATCGTACAGGTCCGACACCTTGCGATCGGCATCGGCCAGGATCGGGAAATTGACCGTGGTGCCCTGGGTTTCGTTGATGTCACCGATCCAGCGGTGATGGGAATCGACCGGGTCTACGGACAGGGCAATGGCCTTGACGTTACGCTGGGCGAATTCATCCTTGAGCTTGGCGGTGAAGCCCAGCTCCGTGGTGCACACGGGGGTGAAGTCGGCGGGGTGAGAGAACAACACTCCCCATTGGTTGCCCAGCCACTCGTGGAAGCGAATGGTGCCTTCGCTGGAATCCTGCTCGAAGTCGGGGGCGATGTCGCCCAGGCGGATGGTCATGATGGTGCGGCTCCTTTGGCTGTTATGAAGACGACTGTGCACTGGCCGGCGCAGAAAGAAAAAGAATGGATGGTGATGGCGTTAGGTAGATTCGGAATATGGGCACAGGGCTTGAGCCGAAAATGGTGGTAAGCGCCCCCCTGCCGCCGTATTGCCCCTGGGAGAGAAAGTCAAAAGCACACCGCGTCAGGCTCCCTCTCCCTTAGGGAGAGGGCTGGGGTGAGGGGACCATCCACACCAATTCCTAGAAACGAAAAAGCCCGCACAAGGCGGGCTTTTCCTGCAACCAGACCTACTACTTCAGAGCGTAGGTGTAGTTGACGATGAAGCGAGTCTGATCGGTATCGGCCGAACCTGCCACGTCGCCACGGTAAGTACCCTGGCGCAGCGAGAAGCCCACGTTCTTGAAGGTACCGGCCTGGATCACGTAGTCGACGCGCATGTCGCGTTCCCACTCGGTACGGTCGGAACCGGTGGCTACACGGATGTCATCACCACGCAGATAGGCTACGGAGGTTTTCAGGCCTGGTACGCCCACACGGCTGAAGTCATACGAGTACTGACCGAAGGTGGTGTTCTCGCCAGCACGGGTGAACGAGGTGACCATGCTGTCGGTGAACAGGTAGACGCTGGAACCGCCCTGGCCTTCGTTGCGGCCACGGCCGTCGACGACGCTGCCGTTGCTGATGTAAGGCATGCCGCTGTCGTCGCCCACCGACTGGTAGCCCAGCAGGAACGAGTGACCGGAGATGGCGTAGGTGAAGATGGCACTCCAGGTCTTGTTGTCGACCTCGCCTACGTTGCTGGCGTAGCCATTGGCAAAGCGGTAGCCAACGTCACCATTCTTGCCGTTGGAACGGCTGTCGAAGTAACGCAGGTCAGTCTTGAACGACTGGTCTTCTCCCAGTGGCAGCACGTGCACGGCGCCCAGGAAAGTCTGCTTGTAGTAGTCTTCCAGCTGCGCGTGGTAGGCCTGCAGGGTCAGGTCCTTGGTGGCTTTCCAATCCACACCGGCGAACGAGAAGTTGTTCGAGCCCTTGGTGCCGCCGGCAACCGACAGGTTGTCGTAGTTGCTCGACGCACGGCCGGCAGCCTTGTTCAGGCGACCTGCGGTGAAGGTGAAGTTGTCCAGTTCCTTGGAGGTAACGATCGCGCCCTGGAAGGTCTGTGGCAGCAGACGACCATCGTTGGATACCAGGATTGGCAGGTTGGGCTGCAGCGCGTTACCGATCTTGGCTTCGGTCTTGGAGAATTTGACCTTGCCGTTGGCGCCCAGACGCGACCAGCTCTTCTCGGCCGAGCCATCGCTGTCGCTCGGGAAGAAGTTGCTGTTGTCGGGGTGATGGCCACGGCCACCGTCCAGGTGGATACCGGTCATGCCCTGGACGTCCAGGCCAAAACCTACGGTACCGGCAGTGTAACCAGAGAGAAAGTTGAACAGGAAACCCTGGCCGGATTCCTGCTGGTCGGCGCCGCCGTCACGGTTGTCGTTACGGAAGTACATGGTACGCGAGCTGATGGTGGCCTTGCTGCCGTCCAAGAAGCCCGACGGTGCTGGGTCGGCTGCCTGAACAGTGGCGGAGATGCTGGCGAGCGCGATGGCTGCGGCGAGCGACTGCTTGTACATGTGATGCTCCTCTCGTTTCTAATTTTTGTGGTGTTCTTTGGTCGGGGTCTGCTGCCCCTTCTCCGCCGATGCGCGATTAGCGCCAATGCGTGACCAATTAGTCAATGGTTACAAGCCGTTTCGAGACTTTGGTCTAAGCCATTCTCTGGTTGCCGAGGTTAACGAAATTTTCACAAAACCAAAAAGAATTGTTTCATTAATTTTTAGAATTTTATCGAATAACAAAAGCGCATAACCAAACAAACGGTCAACCCGTTACGGGTCTAATAAGCTAATTCCCAAATGATATTTCAATAACGATTCTTAGATCGTTTAGATTCCACCCACCGGACCACCGGATGCTCTCGATCATGCCCCCACTACCGCCCAAGGCGGCCTCGAGGTTTCCATGCGAATCGGCACCCGTTCAAAAAATTCCAGCCCAGTTTCGCAGCTGTTCGTCGGGCTCGCCCTGACCATGGCCGCCACGATGCCGCTACTGGCCCATGCCGAGGAAACCCTGCGCATCGGCTATCAGAAATCGTCCACGCTGATCACCCTGCTCAAGACCCAGGGCACGCTGGAGAAAGCCCTGGCCAAAGACGGCATCAAGGTCAGCTGGCATGAGTTTCCCAGTGGTTTGCCCCTGCTCGAGTCATTGAACGTCGGCAACGTCGACATCAGTGCCGATGTCGCCGACACCGTCCCGGTGTTCGCCCAGGCCGCCGGCGCTCAGTTGGCGTATTTCGCCCAGGAATCCGCGTCACCCCAGGCCCAGGCCATCGTCGTGCGACAAGATTCGCCGCTGCATAGCCTGGCGGACCTCAAGGGCAAGAAGGTTGCCGTGACCAAAGCCGCCGGCAGCCACTACCTGCTGATTGCCGCGCTGACCAAGGCCGGGTTGAAATTCGCTGATATCACGCCGGCCTACCTGACCCCCGCCGATGGCCGTGCCGCCTTCGAAAACGGCAAGGTCGATGCCTGGGTGACCTGGGAACCCTTCCTCACCGCCGCCCAGCGCCAATTGCCCACCCGCACCCTGGCCGACGGCAAGGGGCTGGCCCAGTACAAACGCTATTACCTGACCAGCGCGGCCTACGCCAAGAGCCACTCGGCAGTGCTCAAGCAGGTGTTCGCCGAGCTGCAGCAGACCGGTGAGTGGACCAAGGCCAACCCCGCCAAGGCCGCGGCGATTCTCGGCCCGCTGTGGGGCAACCTCGACGGCGCCACCGTGGAAGCCGCCAACCTGCACCGCACCTACCAGGTGCAGCCGGTGACCGCCGACCAACTGGGTGAGCAACAAAGCATCGCCGACGCGTTCCTGGCTGCGGGCCTGTTGCCCAAGCCGGTGGACGCCAAGGCGGTTGCCACCTGGCAGCCCTGACCTGCACCCCGCCCAACCCGCGCCACACCCATAACCACAATTTTTCGAGGCAGCCACCATGGCCCAGCAATTCTTCGCGCGTCGACTCATCACCGCCCTGGCCCTCACCGGCCTGACCCTGGGGGTCCAGGCTGCCAACCTGACCGTGGGCTACCAGACCGGTATCGACCCCAGCAAAGTGCCACAGGCCGACGGGGTTTACGAAAAAGCCATCGGCGAGAAGATCGACTGGCGCCGCTTCAACAGCGGCCCGGAAGTGGTCACCGCGATCGCCTCGGGCGATGTGCAGATCGGCAACCTGGGTTCCAGCCCTCTGGCCGCGGCAGCCTCGCGCAAACTGCCGATCGTGGCGTTCATCGTCTCGGCGCAGATCAATTCCGCCGAGGCCCTGGTGGTGCGCAACGGCAGTGGCATCGACAACCCCCAGCAACTGGTGGGCAAGACCATCGCCACACCGTTCGTTTCGACCTCCCACTACAGCCTGCTCGGTGCCCTCAAGCATTGGGGTCTGGAAGGCAAGGTCAAGGTGGTGAACCTGCAGCCGGCCGAAATCGCCGCGGCCTGGAAGCGCGGCGACATCGACGGTGCGTTCGTCTGGTCGCCAGCCTTGGGGGAGATTCGCAAGACCGGCAAGACCCTCACCGACGCCGCTCAGGTCGGCCAGTGGGGCGCGCCGACCTTCGAAGTCTGGGTGGCGCGCAAGGACTACGCCGACAAGCACCCGCAGGTGATCGCCCAGTTCGCCAAGGTCACCCTGGACGCGTTCGCTGACTACGCCAGGAACAAAGCTGCCTGGACCGTCGACTCCGAACAGGTGCAGAAGATTGCCAAGCTGACCGGCTCCAACGCGGCCGACGTGCCGGACCTGCTGGCGGGCTCGACCTACCCGGATGCCAGTGCCCAGGCGTCGAGTGCCCTGCTCGACGGCGGCACCGCCCAATCGATCGCCAAGACCGCCGAGTTCCTCAAGGAGCAAGGCAAGCTTGAAGCCGTGCTGCCGGACTACGCGCCATACGTCAGCGCCAAGTTCGTGCAGTAACCCTCACCGGAGCATTGCCTCATGGCTCACCTGACCCTCGAACGGATCGGCGCCCACTACCCCGGCGCCGCGCAGCCGGTGTTGCAGGACATTTCCCTGACCTTGGGCCCGCAGCAGCTGTGCGTGGCCCTGGGACCGTCCGGCAGCGGCAAGACCTCACTGCTGAATCTGATTGCCGGATTCGTCACGCCCAGCAGCGGTCGCATCAGCCTGGACGACGTGCTCGTACAGGGCCCTGGGGCCGATCGCGGGGTGGTGTTCCAGGACGACGCGCTGCTGCCGTGGCAGGACGTCCTGGCCAACGTCGCCTTTGGCCTGCAACTGGCCGGGGTGCCCCGCGCGCAACGTGAAGCCAAGGCGCGGGACATGCTCGCCCTGGTGGATCTGGCCGATTTCGCCGAGCGCCGCGTGTGGCAGCTGTCCGGTGGGCAGAAACAGCGCGTAGGCCTGGCCCGTGCGCTGGCGGCCGATCCGCGCGTGCTGTTGATGGATGAACCCTTCGGGGCGCTGGACGCCTTCACCCGCGAGCAGATGCAGGAACTGCTGCTGCAGGTGTGGCAACGCACCGCCAAGCCGATTTTCCTGATCACCCATGACATCGAGGAAGCGGTGTTCCTGGCCACCGACCTGATCCTGCTGGCGCCCAATCCAGGGCGCATCGAGGAACGCCTGAGCCTGGATTTCGGCCAGCGTTACGCCGCCGGCGAAAGCGCTCGGGCGATCAAATCCGATCCACGCTTCATCGAAACCCGCGAGCATGTGCTCGCTCAGGTCTTCGCCCAACGTGCCGCGCCGCGGCAGGAGCCCGCATGAGCAGCTACGAAATTCCGGCCGTGGCCAGCCGTCCGGCGAACCCGGGGCAGCAACGGTTGAGCCTGAGCACCCGCTGGATCAGTACCCTGACCCTGGTCGGCGTGCTGTTGCTCTGGTGGGCCGTGACCGCCAGCGAATTGATCGAGCCGCTGTTCCTGCCCTCGCCCGCCGCCGTGCTGCAAAAGGGTTGGCTGCTGGCCACCCAGGGCTACATGGATGCGACCCTCTGGCAGCATCTGGCCGCCAGCCTCGGCCGCATCGGCCTGGCCCTGCTGTTTGCCGTACTGTTGGCCATTCCGGTAGGCATCGCCATCGGCCACAACCGCGTCGCCCAGGGCATCCTCGACCCGCTGATCGAGTTCTACCGGCCGATTCCGCCGCTGGCCTACCTGCCCCTGATCGTGATCTGGTGCGGCATCGGCGAAACCTCCAAGGTGCTGCTGATCTACCTGGCGATCTTCGCCCCGATTGCCATCGCCACGGCCACCGGCGTACGCACCGTGGACCCGGCCAAATTACGCGCTGCGCAGTCGCTGGGGGCAACCCGCTGGCAGCTGGTCCGCCATGTAATCGTGCCCAGTGCCTTGCCGGAGATTCTCACCGGCATTCGAATCGGCCTGGGGGTCGGTTGGTCGACCCTGGTGGCCGCTGAACTGATCGCGGCCACCAGCGGCCTGGGCTTCATGGTGCAATCGGCCGCACAGTTCCTGGTGACCGATGTGGTGGTGCTGGGGATCCTGGTGATCGCCCTGATTGCCTTCGCCCTGGAGATGGGCCTGCGCGCCCTGCAACGCCACCTGGTGCCCTGGCACGGACAGACGCACTGAAGTCCCGCATTTTCCGACACCTCAACAGAGCTGAACAACATGACTCTGCATATCACTCCCCTGACCCCCGCCATCGGCGCGGTGGTCCAGGGTATCGACCTGACTCGGGATATCACCAAGCCACAGCGTCGCGCGATCGAGCAAGCCCTGCTCGACCATCAGGTGATCTTCTGGCGCGACCAGCCGATCACCCCGGTTCAGCAGGCCCGCTTCGCCCAGCAATTCGGTGAGCTGCACATCCATCCGATCTACCCCAGCGTGCCCGAGCAACGCGAGGTGCTGGTGCTGGATACGGCGGTGACCGACGTGCGTGACAACGCCATCTGGCACACCGACGTGACCTTTCTGCCCAACCCGGCCATGGGTGCAGTGCTGAGCGCCAAACAGGTGCCGGCCTACGGCGGCGATACCAGCTGGGCCAGTGGCACGGCGGCCTTCGAGGCATTGTCACCGGCGCTGCAACGGCTGTTCGACGGCCTCACGGCGACCCATGACTTCGCCAAGTCGTTTCCGTTGGAGCGTTTCGGCAACGACGCCCAAGCCCTTGCCCGCTGGGAGCAGACCCGCAGCCAGCACGTGCCGTTGTCGCACCCGGTGGTGCGCACCCACCCGGTGACCGGGCGCAAGGCGCTGTTCGTCAGCGAGGGGTTCACGACGCGGATCAACGAAGTTTCGGCGGCAGAAAGCGAGGCGTTGCTCAAACTACTGTTTGCCCACGCCATACGCCCGGAGTTCACCGTGCGCTGGCAGTGGCGAGCCGATGATGTGGCGTTCTGGGACAACCGGGTGACACAGCATTACGCGGCTGATGATTATCGGCCGCAGAGAAGGGTGATGCACCGGGCGACAATACTGGGGGATCGGCCGGTTTGAGTTGGAGGCGGCGCGGGGACCGGTGGTGGATGGCCCCCTTACCCCAGGGCAGCATCCACCACCACACTCAACCCATCACTCGCCAATCGCGGCCTTGTACCCCGCCGCATCCAGCAAGTTATCAAGCTCTGCCACCTCGCTGGGCTTGATCTTGAAGAACCACGCGCCATACGGCGAGCTGTTCACGCTCTCCGGGCCATCGGCCAGCGCTTCGTTGATGGCGATCACTTCGCCGCTGACCGGCGAGTAGATATCCGAAGCGGCCTTCACCGACTCCACCACACCGGCCTGATCGCCCGCGGCGAAGACCTTGCCGATCTCCGGCAACTCGATGAACACCACATCACCCAAGGCTTCCTGAGCGTGGTCACTGATGCCCACGGTCACGCTGCCATCGGCTTCCAGACGCGCCCACTCGTGGCTCTCGGCAAAACGCATTTCAGCAGGGATATCGCTCATTTCTAAGTCCTCAACAGGGTCGGCGGTAGGCCCGCGCATAATGTCAGATCAGGGTTTTACCATGCCGTACGAAGGTCGGTTTGACCACCCGTACCGGGTACCACTTGCCACGTATTTCCACTTCCGCACGGTCGGCGGTCGCCCTGGGCACTCGCGCCAGGGCAATCGACTTGCTCAGCGTAGGGGAGAAGCTACCACTGGTGATCTCTCCTTCGCCAACCCCGGCGATGCGCACCACCTGGTGGGCACGCAATACACCACGCTCCTCCAGCACCAGGCCCACCAGTTTCATGGCGGCTCCGCCGGCGTATTCCTGCTCCAGCGCCCGGCGACCGATGAACTCGCGCTCGCCTGGCTCCCAGGCAATGCTCCACGCCATGTTGGAGGTCAACGGGGAATGCTGCTCGTCCATATCCTGACCGTACAGGTTCATGCCCGCTTCCAGGCGCAGGGTGTCTCGCGCGCCAAGGCCAATCGGGGAAATGCCGGCACCTACCAGGTCGTTGAAAAAGGCTGGCGCCTGCTCGGCGGGCAGGACGATCTCGACGCCGTCCTCACCGGTGTAGCCAGTGCGGGCGATGAACCAGTCGCCTTCGCTGCGGCCTTCGAAAGGCTTGAGCTGGCTGATCAGTTCGCTGCGCGCGGCATTCACCAGCTCAGCAACCTTGCGCCGTGCCTGAGGCCCCTGGACGGCCAGCATCGCCAGCTCCGGACGCTCGCGCAGGCGCACTGAAAAACCCCTGGCCCGGGCGTTCAGCCAGGCCATGTCCTTGTCGCGGGTAGCGGCGTTGACCACCAGTCGATAGCCCTGCTCGGTGAGATAGGCGATCAGGTCGTCCACGACCCCGCCCGTCTCGTTGAGCATGGCGCTGTACAGCGCCTTGCCGGGGGCGCCGAGGCGGGCCACATCGTTGGCCAGCAGGTGCTGCAGAAAGGATTGGGCGTCCGCCCCGTCGAGGTCGATGACGGTCATGTGCGACACGTCGAAAACGCCGCAGTCGCGACGTACCTGGTGGTGCTCCTCTACTTGTGAACCGTAATGCAGAGGCATGTCCCAACCGCCAAAATCGACCAGCTTCGCGCTCAGCGCGAGGTGCAAGTCATACAGAGGCGTACGCTGTCCCATGGGTTTCTCCTTCCGGGCGTGGCGAAGGCGCGAACCGGTTATCCATGATGCCCGCGCCGAATGCCGCGCATTGTAGCGGCAAGGTCGGCTGCTGGCACCCTTGGAGGTCAGTGGCTTTGACCGAGCGGGCGTGCCGAACGCCGAATCAGGCCGATGACCGGCAGCAGCCCCACCAGCACCAGCGTCAGGGCCGGCAGCGACGCGCGCGCCCACTCCCCCTCGCTGGTCATCTCGAATACGCGCACCGCCAGGGTGTCCCAGCCGAAGGGTCGCATCAGCAAGGTGGCCGGCATCTCCTTGAGCGTGTCGACGAACACCAGTAACGCGGCGCTCAGGGTGCCCGGCAGCAGCAATGGCAGATACACCTTGAAGAACAGCCGCGGGCCGCTGACCCCAAGGCTGCGCGCCGCCTCCGGCAACGACGGCCGAATGCGTGCCAGGCTGCTTTCCAACGGCCCGTAGGCCACCGCGATGAAGCGGATCAGGTAGGCCACCAGCAGCGCAGCGACACTGCCCAGCAGCAGCGGTTTGCCGGCACCGCCCAGCCAGCTGGACAGCGGTACCACCAGCGAGCGATCCAGGAAGCTGAACGCCAGCATGATCGACACCGCCAGTACCGAGCCTGGCAGCGCGTAGCCCAGGTTGGCCAGACTTACCCCTGCGCGAATGCCAGGGGTTGGCGCCTGCCGGCGAGCGAAGGCCAGCAGCAGGGCCACCGCCACCGTCAGCACAGCGGCCATACCCCCCAGATACAAGGTGTGCAGGATCAGATCGCGGTAGCGCTCATCCAGGTCGAAGCGCCCGCGCTGCCAGCACCACACCAGCAATTGCAGCATCGGCACCACGAAGGCACAGGCGAACACCAGGGCGCACCAGCCGCTGGCCGCCCAGGCTTTCACCCCGCGCAGGCGATACAAGGCCGCGCCTCTGGGCCGCTCGTTGGCGGCATGATCCTGGCCGCGTGCACGGCGTTCGCCGTACAGCACCAGCATCACCGCCAGCAACAACAGGCTGGCCAGTTGTGCAGCGCTGGAAAGGCTGAAGAAGCCGTACCAGGTCTTGTAGATGGCAGTGGTGAAGGTATCGAAGTTGAACACAGATACCGCGCCGAAATCGGCCAGGGTCTCCATCAGTGCCAGGGCCACGCCGGCGCCGATGGCAGGGCGCGCCATGGGCAGCGCCACGCGCCAGAACGCCTGCCAGGGCGACTGACCGAGGACTCGGGCAGCTTCCATCAGGCCTTTGCCCTGAGCCAGGAAGGCGGTGCGCGCCAACAGGTAAACGTAGGGGTAGAACACCAGCACCAGAACGATGATCACGCCGCCGGTGGAGCGCACCCGCGGCAGGCGCAAGCCGCTGCCGAACTGTTCGCGCAGCAGGCTTTGCACCGGCCCGGCAAAATCCAGCAGGCCGACGAAGACGAAGGCCAGTACGTAGGCCGGGATGGCGAAGGGCAGCATCAAGGCCCAGTCCAGCCAGCGCCGGCCGGGGAACTCGCACAGGCTGGTGAGCCAGGCCAGGCTGACGCCGATGACGGTGACGCCAGCGCCCACGCCCAGTACCAGGGTCAGGGTATTGCCCAGCAGCCGTGGCATCTGGGTGGCCCACAGGTGCGACCAGATTTCACCGTCGACCGATTGCCAGGACAACGCCAGCACGCTCAGAGGCAGCAGGATCAGCGCCGCGACAGCGAAGACCAGGGGGTACCAGCGACGTTGTAGGGGGTAGGACAAGGGCGATGCTCGATGGGGTTGAGGGGGGTGTCAGGGCCGACGCATCGCGGGCAGAGCCCGCTCCCACAAAAGCCGCTCGCCACGCCGCAGTATCACCTAATCACATAAATCTGTGCCGCACCGCAACCCCCTGTGGGAGCGGGCTCTGCCCGCGATGGCCGCGCCGCGGTATCAGCTCATCACATAAATCTACGCCGCCCCGCAACCCCCTGTGGGAGCGGGCTCTGCCCGCGATGGCCACGCCACGGTATCAGCTCATCACATAAATCTACGCCGCCCCGCAACCCCCTGTGGGAGCGGGCTCTGCCCGCGATGGCCGCGCTGCGGTATCCGCTCAATTCCAGCCCGCGCGGTCCATCAGCTTGATCGCTTCGGCCTGGCGCTTGCCTGCCACTTCAACCGGCAGTGTATCGGCCTTGAACGCACCCCAGCCGGCTACTTCCTCCGAAGGTGCCACTGCCGGGTTGGCCGGAAACTCCTGGTTCACGCCGGCAAAGATCTTCTGCGCCTCAGGCCCGGTCATCCATTCCACCAACGCAATCGCCGCTTGCGGATGCGGGGCGTATTTGTTCAGGCCGATGCCCGACAGGTTCACATGCACACCGCGATCCGCCTGGTTGGGCCAGAACAGCTTCACCGCCAGACTCGGGTTCTGCTTGTGCAACCGGCCGTAGTAGTAGGTGTTGACGATGCCCACGTCGCATTGCCCGGCGTCGATGGCCTGCAGCACCGCGATGTCGTCGGAGAACACGTCGGTGGACAGGTTGTTGACCCAGCCCTTGAGGATCTGCTCGGTTTTCTCCGCGCCATGGGTCTGGATCAAGGTCGCGGTCAGCGACTGGTTGTAGACCTTCTTCGCGGTGCGCAGGCACAGGCGCCCTTCCCACTGCTTGTCCGCCAGCGCTTCATAGGTGCTCAGTTCCTCGGGTTTGACCCGGTCACTGGCGTAGGCGATGGTGCGCGCACGCAGGCTCAGCCCGGTCCACTCATGGGACGCCGCGCGGTACTGGGAAGGAATGTTGGCGTCGATCACGGCAGACTTGATCGGCTGCAGGATACCCATCTGCTCGGCCTGCCAGAGGTTGCCGGCATCCACCGTGAGCAGCAGGTCGGCGGTGGCGTTCTGACCCTCGGCCTTGATGCGCTGCATCAACGGCGCTTCCTTGTCGGTGATGAACTTGACCTTGACCCCGGTTTTTTCGGTATAGGCGTCGAACACCGGCTTGATCAGCTCGTCGATGCGCGAGGAATACACCACCACTTCGTCGGCAGCCTGGGCGGCACTGCCCAGCAATGAAAGCGCCAAGGCGACGAGAAGACGTTTGCGCGCGATCATTAGGCGATTCCCCGAGTGCGATTGAGGGCGAAATGGTAGTGAATCACATTCGCCATCTCAACCTAACTCGGGCAGCACACGTTACCGGATGTTACTGAACTCTAGAGCCGCGCCAGCAGCGGCAGGTCGCCGCTCAAGCCCAAGGCCTGACGCACGAAGGCGGCCTTGGCTTCAGGCAACTGCTCGACCCATTTCAAACCGCTGTTGCGCAGCCAGCGCAAGGGCAGCGGATCGGCCTGGAACAGGCGTTCGAACCCCTCCATGGCCGCCATCAGCGCCAGGTTGTGAGGCATGCGTCGGCGCTCGTAACGGCTCAACACGCGCTCGTCGGCCAGGCGCTCTCCTCGCTGCAAGCCGTGCATCAGCTCTTCGGCCAGCACCGCCGCATCCAGAAACCCCAGGTTGACGCCCTGCCCCGCCAGCGGGTGAATGGTGTGTGCGGCATCCCCGATCAACGCCAGGCCGCCTTGCACGTAGCGCTTGGCGTGGCGCTGGCGCAGCGGCACGCACAGCCGCGGGTCGGCAGCCAGTACCTCGCCCAGACGGCCTTCGAAGGCACGCCCCAGGGCCTGGCAGAATGCGGAATCATCCAGCGCCATCATCCGCTCCGCTTCGAGCGGCGTGATCGACCAGACGATCGAGCACCAGTGCTGACCGTCGCCGCGGTCCAGCGGCAGGAAGGCCAATGGCCCTTCATCGGTGAAGCGCTGCCACGCCGTATCTCGATGTGGCTCGGTGCAACGTACGCTGGTGACGATGGCGTGGTGCAGGTAATCCCACTCCCGCGTCTCGCAACCCGCCAACCGGCGCACCGCCGAATGGGCGCCGTCGGCCGCCACCACCAGCGGCGTGCGCAGCGAGCGGCCGTCGGCCAGACTCAGCAGCCAGTCGTCGCCGGAATGACGCATCTGCTCCAGGCGAGCGTTGGCCAGCAAACCGATGTCGGCGTCATGCAGGCAGTCCAACAGCGCGTCCTGCACCACACGGTTCTCGACGATATGGCCCAGGGTCTCGGCGTGCACGCTGGCTGCCGAAAAGTGAAGACGACCGGTGCCGCTGCCGTCCCACACGTACATCTGGCCATAGGGCGTGGCCCGCCGGGCCTGAATGCCTTGCCAGGCACCCAGGCGCTCGAGAATGCGCTGGCTGGCGATGGACAAGGCACTGACCCGCGCCTCGAACGGCGCGCTGGCGTCGAACGGTCTGACGCTCAGCGGGCTGCCATCGACCAGCAGTATCTCCAGGCCGCTGTCGCGCAGCGCCAACGCCAGGGCGCTGCCGACCATACCCGCGCCGACGATGACCACATCGGCGCGCATTTCCATAGATTCGGTCACTCTGCTCATCGTCCTTTCATGTCCGGGCGGGTGCCCAGGCCCATGGCCTGGCGGGCGAACCAGCGTTTGGCCGGCGGTAACAGGTCGAGCCCGAGCAGGCCCAGGTTGCGCCCGGCCACCACCCACGGGTCGGGCGTGCCGAACAGCCGCGTGACCTGATCCGAGAAACCCACGGTGAGGTTCTGGTCCTGCCGCTGGCGTTCGCGATAGGCCTGCAATACCGCGAGATCCCCCGGCGAGCCGGTGCTGCTCAGAAGGGCTTCGGCCAGCGCCTGGACATCACGCAACGACAGGTTGAAGCCCTGGCCGGCAATCGGATGCAGCGCATGGGCCGCATTGCCCAGCACCACCAGATGCGAGCGCACCTGCTCCTGGGCTTCTACCAGCGACAGTGGATAGACATGCCGTGCGCCGACTTGTTTCAACGTGCCCAGACGGTAGCCGAACACACTTTGCAGTTCGCTGAGAAAGGCCTGATCGGACAGTCCCAGCAAGCGCTGGGTGTCAGCCGGCCGGCGCGTCCACACCAGCGCGCAGCGGTTGTCCGGCAGCGGCAGCAGGGCCATGGGCCCCTCATCGGTGAAGCGTTCAAAGGCCTGGCCCAGATGGGCCTCGCCTGGGGTGATATTGGCGATCAGCGCGTTCTGGTCGTAACGGGTCTCGTGCAGGTTGATGCCCAACTGCTCACGCAGCGCCGAGCGGCCTCCATCGGCCAGCACCGCCAGATCGCATTGCACCGTGGTGTCGTCGTTCAGCGTCAGCCGGTAGCCGTCATCCGTCGCCTGCATGGCCGTGACTTCGGCGGGACACCGCCAGCTCACCACCTGCTGATCCAGGCCCTGCCACAGGCACTGGCCGAGCCAGGCGTTCTCGACCACGTAACCGAGCGCCGGTACGCCTTCCTCCAGGGCATTGAGCCGCGTGCTGCCGAAGCGGCCACGGTCGGATACGTGAATCTGGCGAATCGGCTCGGCGCGGCGGCTGATCGCCTGCCACAGGCCCAGACGTTCATAGATCTGCCGGGTACCGAACGACAGCGCCGAAGAGCGCGCGTCGTAGCTGGGCTGATAGCTGTCGCCCGGGGCGAACTGCTCGATCAACAGGATACGCCAGCCGCGCGCCTTGGCACCGGCCTGCAAGGCCATGGCCAGGCTCGCACCCACCAGCCCGCCGCCAATGATGGCCAGATCGACCCGGCTCATGCTGCCTGCACTCGGGCAGCGGCCATCAGCGCCTCGATCTCGGCCACGGTCTTGGGCACACCGCCCGTCAATACTTCGCAGCCTTTGCGCGTCACCACCACGTCGTCCTCGATACGTACGCCAATGCCACGCCACTTCTTCGCGACGCTTTGATTGTCAGGGGCAATGTAGATGCCCGGCTCAACGGTCAGGGTCATGCCCGGCTCCAGCACCCGCCATTCCCCCCCGACCTTGTACTCGCCAACGTCGTGCACATCCAGACCCAGCCAATGCCCGGCGCGGTGCATGTAGAACGCCCGATGGGCCTCGGCGGCGATCAACTCGTCGACCTCGCCCTTGAGCAAGCCCAGTTCCACCAAGCCGGTGGTGATGACCCGCACCGTGGCCTCGTGGGCCTGATTCCAGTGTTTGTTCGGGCCAATGGCGGCGAACGCGGCCTCCTGGGACTTGAGCACCAGCTCGTAGATGGCCTTCTGCTCGGGGGAAAAGATGCCGCTGACCGGGAAGGTACGGGTGATGTCGCTGGCGTAGCAGTCGATCTCGCAACCTGCGTCGATCAGCACCAGGTCGCCGTTGCGCAACGGTGCGTCGTTCTGCTGGTAATGCAGAATGCAGGCGTTGCGCCCGGCGGCGACGATCGAGCCATAGGCGGGCATCTTTGCCCCGCCCTTGCGAAACTCGTAGTCGAGTTCGGCTTCCAGGCTGTATTCGTGCAAGCCTGCGCGACACGCCTGCATGGCCCGCACGTGTGCGCGCGCAGAGATATCGGCGGCCTGGCGCATGACCTTCAGTTCCGCCGCCGACTTGTACAGACGCATGTCGTGCAGCAGGTGATCCAATGCCTCGAACTCGTTGGGCGGCTGCGCGCCCAGTCGCGCCTTGGAGCGGATGGCGTTGATCCACTCCATCAGGTGACGGTCGAATTCGGGGTGACTGCCCATGGCCGAATACACCCGGTCGCGGCCTTCGATCAGGCCGGGCAGGATGTCGTCGATATCGCTGATGGGGAAAGCGTCGTCGGCGCCGAAATCGCGAATCGCGCCCTCCTGCCCCGCGCGCAGGCCATCCCAGAGCTCGCGCTCGGGATTGCGCTCGCGACAGAACAGCACGTACTCGCCATGCTCGCGCCCAGGGATCAAGGCGATTACGGCTTCGGGCTCGGGAAAGCCGCTCAGGTACTGGAAGTCGCTGTCCTGCCGATAGACATGTTCCACGTCGCGATTGCGGATGGCCACGGCGGCGGCGGGCAGGATAGCGATGCTGTTGGGCACCATCTGCGCCATCAGCGCCTTACGGCGGCGGGCGTATTCCGATTTCGGGATATGGCTCATGGGCAGGTGCGCGCTCCTTGGGGTCAGATCAATGCAGCGACGGCTTGGCGCCTGGCTCGGCCGGCTGCCTGGCCGACTCGGTGAACAGCAGCAGCGGGGCCACGCGCAGGTATTCCATGACTTCCATGTAGTCGGTCTCGCCGTCTTCGGACTCTTCCAGAGCGTCCTGCACCTGAGCGATGGCGGCCAAGTCCTGCAGCACTTCCATGGCCTCGGTGCTCAAGGCGGTGTCACGGGCAGTCAGGCCGAAACCGGCGAGAAACCCCTGGCACCACTGGCCCAGGGCAGCTGCGCGCTCGGGCAGTGGCGAATCGTCGCCCGGAACCAGCAGCACCACGGTCATGTCGTCGCTGGTGAGCTCGCCCTTGACCATTTCCTGCAGGCCGATCAAGGCCTGGCGGACGTTGTCTTCAGCAGGCGCCGCCAGCAGGTCGGCGGCATCCACCAGCCAGGGTTCGACTTCGAAGCCGGCACCGGCGCAACTGCGGCCCAGCAACAGGCCGTGGAGTTCGGCGGGGGACACGGTGTGACCGCTGTTCTGCAGCAGGGTGGCGAAAGCGTGATAAGGAGAATTCTGAATAGGCATGGGCAACTAGGCGCCAGACGGCGCAATGACTAGAATGAAGGCCTTGTATCCTAGCACCGGCAACCGCGACAGACTATCGACGCGGCCAACTACGTGTTCTCTCTTACCGGGCTTGCCAGTTCAGCGGCGAGCAACTTTTTCCCCACACCGTATTCACCGGGACCCCATGGAACACAAAGACCTGCAAGCGCTGATGGCTCGGCTCGAATTATTGATCGGGCGTGTCGAGCAACTAAAAGAACAAAATGCACTCCTATTAGCTCAGGAAAAAACCTGGCGCGAGGAGCGCGCACACCTCATCGAAAAGAATGAAATTGCCCGGCGTAAGGTCGAGTCAATGATTTCGCGCCTCAAGGCCCTGGAGCAAGACTCATGAGTTCAAGCAATAGCGTCACCGTTCAGATTCTGGACAAAGAGTATTCGATCATCTGCCCACCGGAAGAGCGCAGCAACCTGGTCAGCGCGGCGCGCTACCTGGATGGCAAGATGCGCGAGATCCGCAGCAGTGGCAAAGTGATCGGTGCCGACCGTATTGCTGTCATGGCGGCATTGAACATCACCCACGACCTGCTGCATCGCCAGGACACGCCGGAGCTGGCGGTCAGCGGCACCACCCGTGAACAGGTCCGCGATCTGCTCGAACGTGTGGATCTGGTGCTGGCTACCGATCCGGAACCACCCAAGGGCTGAAATCCTCAGCCGCTTTCTGTATACTGGCGCCACTCCCTGGAGTGCTTGCCAGTCGGTCATGTCCCTGAGCCGATACGCACAACCACGGGGCTTGCACGTGAGGTTGGTGTGCATGTCCGCTCGACGGAAAGCCTTAAAACCTCCTGCAATCTCCACCTTGAACTTTCGGGTTCAAGGGCTACACCGACAGCGGTTCGTCGGGGAGTACCTGAATTTCCAGCCCATGCCAGGGTGATCCCGGCATGGGCTTTTCAATGGCCGTTCCTTATCCGTGGAGCGGCGCCTGTGACCAGGATCGACCGCGCCCATGACCGCACCCGCGCCGCTGTCCCGTCAACAATTGCGCCGCCAGCTGCGCGCTGCGCGCCGCGCCCTCACCCCCGCGCAACAACGCCAGGCCGCACACGGCCTCTACCGCCAGCTGGCTCAGCATCCACTGTTTCGCCGCGCCCGCTACATCGCCCTGTACCTGCCCAACGACAGCGAGATCGATCCACGGCCGTTGCTGCGCGAAGCGCAACGCCGCGGTAAACAGACCTTCCTGCCGGTGCTCAGCGATTGGCCGCGCACCAAGATGGTGTTCCAGCGGGTGCGTCGGGGGGAAAAACTGCGCAGCAACCGCTTCGGCATCGCCGAGCCGCGTATCGACCGCGCACGGCAACGCACTGTCTGGGCACTGGACCTGATTCTGCTGCCATTGGTAGGTTTTGACGAACACGGTGGGCGACTGGGCATGGGCGGCGGGTTCTACGACCGCAGCCTGGCCTATCGCGGTCGGCGCAGGGCCTGGCATGCACCGACACTGCTGGGGCTGGCCCACGAATGCCAGAAAGTGGAGCGTCTGACGCAGGCCAGTTGGGATGTGCCCCTGCGGGGAACAGTCACCGATGAGGCCTGGTATCTGACTTGAATCGGCGGTGAAGCCGATTTCATGTGGGAGCGGGCTCTGCCCGCGAAAGGGTCGATGAGATCAGCGCTTGAAACCAGGCGTCTGCACCACAGTCAGCTCCATCCCGGTATCCGTCTTGCTCGCCCACAGACTCTGCGCGTAACCGGTGGTGACCACGCCCAAACCAAACAGAATCACCAATATCCACAACAAATCCGGCTTACGACGCATCGATCTTGCCCCCCTACAGGCAATTTTGGAACATTACAAAAACGGTATCTTGAGCACGCCGAACAGCATGGTCGGGCTTAAATTTGCGCGCATTCTGGGGCAAGCTTCGAAGACAAGCAAACCTTGGCGTCAACCGGCTGTCGGCTTGTTTTGAAAATGCAATAAGCTGGCCAAAGCCCACTATCCAGGAGGTACCCCATGGCCTATTGGCTGATGAAATCCGAACCCGATGAACTCTCCATCCAAGGCTTGGGCAAGCTCGGTGAAACCCGCTGGGACGGTGTCCGCAATTACCAGGCACGCAATTTTCTGCGCGCCATGGCGGTGGGCGATGAGTTCCTGTTCTATCACTCCAGCTGTCCCGAGCCCGGCATCGCCGGGGTGGGCAGGATCGTCGCCGCCGATTACCCGGACCCCACCGCACTGGACCCCCAGAGCCATTACTACGACGCCAAGGCCAGTGCCGACAAGAACCCCTGGACCTCGGTGGACGTTGCCCATGTGGAGACTTTTCGCAAAGTGCTGGCGCTCGGCTACCTGAAGCAACAGGCCGCCCTCGCCGAACTGCCCCTGGTACAAAAAGGCACTCGCCTTTCGGTGATGCCCGTCACGCCCGAACAGTGGGCAGCAATCATGGCACTGCGCTGATCCCCGACGCGGGTGGTGCGCACAAGACTTGCCGTTTCAGCGTCTGACGCGCTGACTCTTGGGCACCAAGGAAAACACCCACTCTCGGCCTTCCTTGCGTTTGTGAAACAAGCCCAGGTCCACCAGGCCATTGAGCACCGAGGCCGCTGTGTTATACGAGCAGCCCAAGCTCTCTTTCAGGTTCACCGCCGTAAATTCCATACCCTTGTCATCGCTGGCGACCTGAAGCACGGTCTTCTGCTTTTCGTTCAGCTGGGCATACAACCCACTGTCGAACAGATACCGATTGAATGCGTTCATGTCTGCCAGCGTCTTTTCATAGGCCTCCTTGAAGTCGGCGATGCCACGAATGATCGTACGGCTCTGGTAGTCGACGAAGTAGGTCAGGTCCATGTCGTCGGTTTCGGTATAGAGATAGCTCTTGCCGTATTGGACCGGCGCTGCCTTGAGCAAGGTGCTGATCGCGATGTAGCGAAACGCCGCAAAGTCATGCTTGAACATGAACCAATAGAAAAGCGAGCGCGCTACCCGGCCGTTACCGTCGTGAAAGGGGTGTTCATAGCCAATCGCAAAATGCAGCACGATGGCCTTGATCAACGGATGCAGATAGTTGTTGCTCTTGAACGCCCCATGGTTGCTGTTGGCCCATGCAGCCAGGGCTTCAAGCCGCGCCTCCAGCCCTTTGGCAGGCGGTGGCGAGTGCACGACATTGCCATCGCCATCCTGAACCACTATCTCGTCGTTGACCCGAAACACCCCTGGGTAGTAATGCTCATCATCGATGTTCTCCACGCCCACCTGGTGGATCTCGGCAATCAGATCCGCGCTCAGCGCCCGAGCACGGTTTTCCCAGACGAACTGCATCATCCGGTAATTACCCAGGATCATCTTTTCATCCGGGTTACGCGGGGCGCGCCGACGCTTGAGCAGGTCTTTGGCGACCTTGGTCGTAGTGGATGCACCCTCCAGCTGGCTACTACTGATGGCCTCATCCTCGATGAGATCATTGAGCAGGTAGGTCACATGCTTCTGCTCGCCGATCTTGCTGCTCATCCATTCCAACGCGGCAGCGGTGGTGTGGCGATCGCACTCTGAGGTCGCCGCATGGATCGCCGGCGTGAGCAGCAACTGACACCGATGTGCAGGCGCGCCCAACATCACAACGTCGCTCAGCTGGCGTTCACGCGCCAGCTTGACCAGCGACCACACCAGTACATGATCCAGGCCCTGGGGTATACGGAAACGAAGCTTGTCGAAGTGCTGGTAGCGGCCCTTCTCATCCAAAGGTGCATTCAGGGTCAGGTACTCGCCTATCCGCTCAGGGCAATCGCGGGCGATACGCTGGAGTGGATCACGGATGACGACCGGCGGAAGTTTGAGCATCGCTATCTCAAAACTCAATGAATTTGAGACAGGCTACCCTACTGGCGTATGAATGTCCGTTATTTACCACGGCGACGCCCTGCCCGGACGGCAGAGCTCGTCCAGCCAATGCCGTGCGACCCAATCAGCGCAAGGCATCTGCTTAAGCTGCAAGGTGAGGGTCAGATTCTGAGCGACCTGATCACTGCACAATCAAGTTATTGAACAACAAATCCTCCACCATTGGCTTGCCTTCTTCATCGCTCATCACCTGCTGCACCTGCTTCAGGGCTTCCTGACGCAGCTTTTCCTTGGCCTCGACGTTGCTCATCGAGTCCACCGTTTGCTGAGCGAACAGGGCCACCAGTTGGTTGCGCAGCAATGGGTCCTGGCGCTTTACAGCGGCCTCGGCTTCCGGGCCGGTGACCTTCAGGGCGATATCGGCCTTGTAGACATGCAGCTTCGGGCTGCCGTCCAGGGCGTAGTTGCCCACGAATGGCGGGGTCATGCCGACATAGGCGACCTTGGGCGCGCCGCCCTCGCCCTCTTTCGCGGCTTCGTTGGCCACTGCCATTGTTGGCAGTGTCAGCGCCAGTACCATCAAAAACCATGCTTTCACTGTTCGTTCCTCATCGACATTGTGCCCAGCATACCGATCGACCCCCACGATACCAGCGCTTATGGCGGCTCATCAGGGGCGAGCATGCTCGTTGACCGTCTCGGTCATCTACCTACACTTATCGGCCACTACCCGCAAAGGAATAGCCCCCATGAAAGCGATCTTGTGCAAGGCCTATGGCCCGGCGTCGACGCTGGTGCTGGAAGAAGTCCCAAGCCCGTCGATCAAGGCCGATGAGATTCTGCTCGGGGTCAAAGCCGCGAGCGTCAACTTCCCCGACACCTTGATCATCGAGGGCAAATACCAGTTCAAGCCGCCGCTGCCGTTTTCCCCAGGGGGTGAAGCCGCAGGCGTAGTGCTGGCAACCGGGCAGAACGTGACGCATCCGAAGGTCGGCGATCGGGTGATGGCGCTGACGGGCTGGGGCAGCTTTGCCGAAGAGGTGGCCGTTGCCGCCAGCAATGTTCTGCCGATGCCAGAAGGGATGGATGTCACCACGGCAGCGGCTTTCAGCATGACCTACGGCACCTCCATGCATGCCTTGAAGCAACGCGCGCAGCTGCAGCCGGGTGAAACGCTGCTGGTGCTGGGCGCCGCCGGCGGCGTTGGCCTGGCTGCCGTGGAAATCGGCAAGGCCATGGGTGCCAGAGTGATCGCCGCTGCCAGCACCGCCGAGAAGCTGGCGGTGGCCAAGGCCGCCGGCGCGGACGAGTTGATCGACTACAGCAGCGAGAATCTCAAGGACGCGCTCAAACGGCTGACCGATGGCCGGGGCGTGGACGTCATCTACGATCCGGTTGGCGGTGAACTGTTCGATGCAGCGGTGCGTTCGCTGGCTTGGAATGGCCGCTTGCTGGTGGTGGGGTTTGCCAGCGGACAGATTCCGCAGATGGCAGCCAACCTGGTGTTGCTCAAAGGTGCGGCGGTGCTTGGGGTGTTCTGGGGGGCGTTTGCGCAGCGGGAGGCGGAGCGCAATAAAGCCAACTTCGCTGAGCTTTTCACCTGGTGGGCGCAGGGGACTGTGAAGCCGGTGATCTCGAAGACTTATCCACTGGCGTCGGCGGACAAGGCTATCGTGGCGCTATCGGAGCGAACCGTTGCCGGCAAAGTGGTGATTGTTGTGTAGCGAGTGAGGGGTGTCTGGCGCAGGCTTTTGCGGTGGATGGTCCCCTCACCCTCTCTCAAAACCATCCACGATTCACATATCAACATTCCAACCCAGTTTTCATGGCTGATTATCAATGTTATTTTCGGTAACGAAACTGTAACATTCGAATCCGCAGCACATAACAACAACTGGAGTCTGTGAATGTTCGCCTTCTTCCGCCCTGCCCCTCATCGCGCGACCCTGCCCGATGAAAAAATCGACAGCACCTACCGCCGCCTGCGCTGGCAGATCTTCGCCGGGATCTTCATCGGCTATGCCGGCTACTACCTGCTGCGCAAGAACTTCTCCCTGGCCATGCCCTACCTGATCGAAGAACAGGGTTACACCCGCGGCCAACTGGGCCTGGCCATGTCGGCCATCGCCATTTCCTATGGGTTGTCCAAGTTCCTCATGGGCCTGGTGTCCGATCGCTCCAACCCGCGCTATTTCCTGCCGTTCGGCTTGCTGGTTTCGGCTGGCGTGATGTTCGTGTTCGGCTTTGCGCCTTGGGCAACGTCAAGCGTGACCATGATGTTCATCCTGCTGTTCATCAATGGCTGGGCCCAAGGCATGGGCTGGCCGCCCAGCGGACGGACCATGGTGCACTGGTGGTCGCAGAAGGAACGCGGCGGCGTGGTCTCGGTGTGGAACGTGGCGCATAACGTGGGCGGCGGCCTGATCGGCCCGCTGTTCCTGCTCGGCATGGGCTTGTTCAATGATTGGCATGCCGCCTTCTACGTGCCGGCGGCGGTGGCCTTGCTGGTGGCGTTGTTCGCCTTCGCGACCATGCGCGACACCCCTCAGTCGGTAGGCCTGCCACCCATCGAGCAATACAAGAACGACTACCCCGAAGGCTACGATGCCAGCCACGAGGAAGAATTCAGCGCCCGGGAAATCTTCGTCAAGTACGTGCTGCGCAACAAGATGCTGTGGTTCATCGCACTGGCCAACGTGTTCGTCTATCTGCTGCGCTACGGCGTGCTGGACTGGGCGCCGACCTACCTCAAGGAAGCCAAGCATTTCACCGTCGACACCACATCCTGGGCGTATTTCTTCTATGAATGGGCCGGTATCCCGGGCACCCTGCTGTGCGGCTGGATGTCGGACAAGATCTTCCGAGGCAATCGCGGCCTGACCGGCGTGGTGTTCATGGCATTGGTGACGGTCGCAACCCTGGTTTACTGGCTCAACCCACCGGGCAACCCCACCGTGGATATGATCGCGCTGTTCTCCATTGGCTTCCTGATCTACGGCCCGGTGATGCTGATCGGCTTGCAGGCATTGGAACTGGCACCGAAAAAAGCGGCTGGCACTGCGGCCGGCTTCACGGGTCTGTTTGGCTACCTCGGTGGTTCGGTCGCGGCCAGTGCCGCCATGGGCTACACCGTGGACCATTTTGGCTGGGACGGCGGCTTCGTGCTGTTGGTCGGCGCCTGTCTGCTGGCCATTGCCTGCCTCATCCCGACCCTCTGGCACAAACAGATCGCCAGCACCGCCCGCCCCGCCTGACGTATCTGCGGCGTAAGCCGCGTCAGCAGCTGCGCTGATCCACCTCTGGCGCGCGTACCGGCAAGCGTGCCGTCAGAGGGTCGGTGGCTTGACGCGGCTTACGCCGCTGCTACAGGGGTAGGGTTGCTTGAGTGCAATTGCCTTCGTGGCAACGCTTGAGGCGCGCTTCCAGGTTCTTGTCCGGCATCTCGTGGTTGCGCAAGGCGTTGATCGTCTGTTCGACGTAGTCGCGGGTGGTGCCGAAACGACCGCTGGCGCTGGCCAGGATCTGGGTTAGCAAGTTGTCGGGCAAGTTGCCGGCATAACTGGGCAGATGACGCTCCAGAACAAACCCCAGGGCCTGCACTTTGGTGCCGTCTTCCAGGCGGCAATTTAGCCAGTGTGGACGATACGAGGGATAAGGCATCTCGCGTTTCCACAGTGCCAACAATGAATCTTCAAGTTGGTCTTCGGGAAGTCGATAGGCGAAGCCTGAACAGGAGCCCCCACGGTCCAGGCCAAATACCAGACCTGGGCATTCAGGGGTGCCGCGATGCTCGTGAGACCAAAGGTAGAGGCCGCGATGATAACCATGCACGCGGGCCCGCCGGCGTTCGACCGCATTGCACTCGGGCCGCCAGATCAGCGAACCGTAGGCGAACAGCCAGACCGGACCGCCGTGGTGGCGACGCATGGTGCTGTGAAGTGAATGGAGCAGTTGCTCGTGGGTCAGTTGCGGCCCGAAGTCGAGCGTCGGTGGGTACACTACATTCAAGTGCGCAGTTTCAAGTGCCGACATAAGCAGTCGCCCGATATCCCCGTAAGGTGCCAAAGACACCTTACTCTAACCGATTACAAGTACCCCGCCATTACCGTATGGCAGATAGGCAAAGAAATACAAGCCCTTATAATCATTAAAGTTTCAGACGGTTATAACGCACTGTATTGGCACAATCGCAAAGTTGACGCACACCCCTGTAGCAGCGGATTCATCCGCGTCCTGAACGCCGCCACAGTTTGCACCGGGCCGGGACGCGGCTGACGCCGCTGCTACGGGCGGGGGGCGTAGGCGAAGACGTCTGCACGCATCTGGTGCGCGTCCATGCCAGCGGCGACCAGGGCATCGAGGGTGGCGTAGATCATGGCTGGCGAACCGCTGGCGTAGACATGCACGCCCGACAGGTCGGCAATGTCCTCGCACACCGCTTCGTGCAGCATGCCGCAGCGTCCTTCCCAACCACACAGGTCACTGACCACCCGATGCAGGAACAGATTGGGCAGTTGCTTCCATTGCTCCCAGTGTTCGATCAGGTAGAAGTCTTCCGGACGACGCACCCCCCAGTACAGGTGCACCGGGTGCTTGAAACCCTGGGCACGACAATGCTCGATCAGGCTGTGCATCTGCGCCATGCCGGTGCCAGCGGCGATCAGTACCAATGGCCCGTCGGGCAATTCGGCCAGGTGCGTGTCGCCGTAGGGAAGATGTACCCGGGCCATGCCGTTGCGCTGCAACTGCTCGATGAGGTTCTGCGCGCTGGTTTCACGCACCAGTACGTGCATTTCCAGATCACGGCCGCTGTGGGGCGCCGACGCCAGGGAGAACGCGGATTTCTCACCGTTGTCGCGCTCGATCATCATGTATTGGCCGGCGTGGTAGCGCGGTGGCTTGCCCGCCGGTGCGCGCAGCCGCACTCGCCAGACATCGCCACCCACTTCGATGCATTCGGTCAGTTGGCACGCCAGGGTGCGTACCGGCAGCTCGCCCTTGGCCAGCACACCGTCCCAGAGAATCACGCAGTCTTCCAGGGGCTCGGCGATACAGGTGTAGATCTCGCCCTGATCGATGACTTCGCCCTCCTGACGCACCCGACCTTCGACCATCAAGGCACTGCACACATGGCAGTTGCCATTGCGGCAGCTCTGCGGGCACTCATATCCCAGACGCTGCGCGGCTGCCAGGATCGACTCGCCAGGCAAGGTTTCAAGCACCGCGCCCGAAGGCTGCAAGGTCACACGCATCAATCTATTCCCAACTGATTCCAGAGTTCATCGATACGCCGGGTCACCGCCTCATCCTTGACAATGACACGTCCCCATTCCCGGGTGGTTTCGCCAGGCCACTTGTGCGTGGCGTCCAGCCCCATCTTCGACCCCAAACCGGAAACCGGCGAGGCGAAATCCAGGTAGTCGATCGGTGTGTTGTCGATCATCACGGTGTCGCGCTTGGGGTCCATGCGGGTGGTGATGGCCCAGATCACGTCGTTCCAGTCCCGCGCATTGATATCGTCGTCGGTGACGATAACGAACTTGGTATACATGAACTGTCGCAAAAACGACCACACCCCCAGCATGACGCGCTTGGCATGCCCCGGATACTGCTTCTTCATGGTCACCACCGCCATTCGGTAGGAGCAACCTTCAGGTGGCAGGTAGAAATCGGTGATCTCGGGGAACTGCTTTTGGAGGATCGGCACGAACACTTCGTTCAATGCCACGCCCAGGATGGCGGGCTCGTCAGGCGGCCGCCCGGTGTAGGTACTGTGGTAGATCGGCTTGATACGATGGGTGATCCGCTCGACGGTGAACACCGGAAACTTGTCCACCTCGTTGTAGTAGCCGGTGTGATCACCATAAGGCCCTTCATCGGCCATTTCGCCTGGATGAATCACGCCCTCCAGGATGATCTCGGCCGTGGCCGGGACCTGCAGGTCGTTGCCACGGCACTTGACCAGTTCCGTGCGGTTGCCTCGCAGCAGGCCGGCGAAGGCGTATTCGGAGAGGCTGTCGGGCACCGGGGTCACGGCGCCGAGGATGGTTGCCGGGTCCGCTCCCAAGGCAACGGCCACCGGGAAAGGCTGACCGGGATGTTTCTCGCACCAGTCGCGATAATCCAGCGCGCCGCCACGGTGACTCAGCCAGCGCATGATCACCTTGTTGCGACCAATCACCTGCTGGCGATAGATGCCCAGGTTCTGGCGATCCTTGTTCGGCCCTTTGGTGACGGTCAGGCCCCAGGTGATCAGGGGCGCTACATCGCCGGGCCAGCAATGCTGCACCGGCAACATGCCGAGGTCGACGTCGTCGCCTTCCAGCACGATCTCCTGGCACACCGCGTCCTTCACCACCTTGGGCGCCATGGCGATGATCTTTTTGAAGATCGGCAGTTTCGACCACGCGTCTTTGAGACCTTTGGGCGGCTCGGGCTCCTTGAGGAAAGCCAACAGCTTGCCGATCTCGCGCAACTCGCCGATGGATTCGGCGCCCATGCCCATGGCGACGCGCTCAGGGGTGCCGAACAGGTTGCCGAGTACCGGGATATCGAAACCGGTGGGCTTTTCGAATAGCAGAGCCGGGCCTTTTGCACGCAGGGTGCGGTCGCAGACCTCGGTCATTTCGAGCACTGGCGAGATGGGCACCTGAATGCGTTTCAACTCTCCGCGCTGCTCAAGCTGCTGCACGAAATCCCGAAGATCCTTGAATTTCATCGACCATGCCACTTAGAAAATAGGCGTACATCGTACCTGCTCTGGCGGCCGGTGGCAGCCGCCGGCGAGGCATTATTGGAGATTGACCTCGGTCCGCGTTGCGGCGGGCAACAACAACGGCGCAAACAGCGGCGCGATAAAGCCCGCCGCATCGTCACCCAGATGATTGTCATCCATGTACAGCGAGCGCCCGGCCGCCTCGGCAACGCAGGTCACGCCATCGGCGCAGAACAGTGTTGCGGGACGCAATACCCGCACCGATGGATCACCGGCACTGAGGTCGGCGAACAAGGCATGCACGAACGCCTGACGTTGCTGATGTTCGACCAGCGGCCGGCCCACACCGGTGGTGGGGCGGTGCAGCATGGCCAGGCGGCTGAGCCGATAGGGCGCATTGACCCGTTGCAACGGCACTTCCTCTACCAGCCAGACACGGCTGCCACGGGCGCGCAGCGCCTTGACCTCGCGGCCCAGGGCGGCGGCGAGCTGTCCCGGCGCGTCCGGGCCACTCATGCGATAGGTCATGTCGCCATGTTCATCGCCGTAGAGGTACAGGCTCCAGCGGGCGACCAGCACCACGTCCCGGTTCGGATCGCGCTCAAGCAAGGCCCGCACGTTCTGGTTGAACTGGCGACATAGCGCGTCGCGCTCCAGCCCCGCTACCGGCGCGCAACCTGCCGAACTGGCCAGGTCCAGCGCCTTCCCGGACCGCTCGCCGAGCAGCCGCAGCGCGGGCGCCAATGCAGCTGCGTGGCTGTCGCCCCATACCAGCGGGGGGGTGTCTGCTGCGTTGGATGTCCCGAAGTGGCACACCCACTGATCGGCAGCCGAGTGCTTGTCGAACATGCAATCGCGCTGCCCCGCCCGCCATTGGCTGGCTTGGGCATAACGCAGCGCTTGCTCGGGCAGACGGGAGGGCCAGCCTTCGCTGCTGCGCAGTGCCTGGCCCGCGCCGCCTACCAGCAACATGGCCAAGACTGCCGCAGCGAGCATCCGCCGCGGCTGTGCCAGCCAACGCTTGCGCCGCAACGGCGTCTCCACCCAACGCCAGGACAGGTAGCCCAGCCCCAGGCTGAACAGAATCAAGCCGGCATTTTCCAAAGGCTGCAGACCGTCCACCGCGGCGTAGTTGGCAAACACATGGACCGGCCAGTGCCACAGGTACCACGAGTAGGAAATCAGCCCCACGGCCACCAATGGCGGCAGGCCCAGCAGGCGCGCAATCCAGGTGCGCTGGCCGGCATTGGCCCAGATGATTGCCACGGTCCCGCCCACCGGCAACAGCGCCGCCACGCCTGGGAAGGCGGTCTGCCAGTCATAGCCGATGATCGCCAGCAACAGCGCGCCCAGTCCGACAGCGGCAACCGTCTGGCGCACCCCGTCGGCTACCGGCCGGCGTGTGGCAGGTGCCAGCGCCAGCAGACTGCCCGCCAACAACTCCCAAGCCCTGGCCGGCAGCAGGAAAAACGCCTGGGCCGAGGCATGCTGGACCTGCCACACACTGAGCGCGAACGACATCAATGCAACCCCCAGCAACGCCAGGCGCCAGGACCGCAGATAGCGGCCAAGCACCGCCAGGAGCAGCGGAAGGACGATGTAGAACTGCTCCTCCACGGCCAGTGACCAGGTGTGCAGCAGAGGCTTGAGTTCCGAATCGATATCGAAATAGCCATCCTGACGAGCGAACAGGACATTGGCGATGAACATGGCCTGGTAGCGTGCCGAGCGCCCCAGCTCCTCGTAGTCGCGCGGCACCAGCAGGAACCACCCGACCACCAGGCACGCCGACATCATCACCACAAGGGCTGGAAGGATACGCCGCGCGCGGCGCTCCCAGAAATCGACGAAACGAAAGCGACCCGCCTGGCGTTCGCGCCAGATGATCGAAGTGATGAGGTAGCCGGAGATGACGAAGAAGATATCCACGCCAACGAATCCGCCGGAAAATCCGGGCACCCCAAAGTGAAACAACACAACGGCGATAACGGCCAAGGCACGCAAGCCGTCGATGTCACGTCGATAGGCGAGGTCAGTCATAACGTTCCCTGTTACGCGATGCTGCGAGGATCTGAAATGCAAATGGCGCCCGGTAGGGCGCCATTCGGGTCAAGCAGCCCGGTGGCTTACTTGCGCTTCATCGACAAGAAGAACTCGTCGTTGGTCTTGGTCTGCTTGAGCTTGTCGACCAGGAACTCGATGGCGGCGATTTCGTCCATCGGGTGCAGCAGCTTGCGCAGGATCCACATGCGCTGCAGTTCGTCGTCGGCGGTCAGCAACTCTTCGCGGCGGGTGCCGGAACGGTTGATGTTGATGGCCGGGAAGACGCGCTTCTCGGCGATCTTGCGGTCCAGGGGCAGTTCCATGTTGCCGGTACCCTTGAACTCTTCGTAGATCACTTCGTCCATCTTCGAGCCGGTTTCAACCAGCGCGGTGGCGATGATGGTCAGCGAACCGCCTTCCTCGATGTTACGCGCGGCACCGAAGAAGCGCTTCGGCTTCTCCAGGGCGTGAGCGTCGACACCACCGGTCAGGACCTTGCCGGAGCTCGGGATCACGGTGTTGTAGGCACGGGCCAGACGCGTGATGGAATCCAGCAGGATGACCACGTCCTTCTTGTGCTCGACCAGGCGCTTGGCCTTCTCGATCACCATTTCGGCAACCTGCACGTGGCGGGTCGGCGGCTCGTCGAACGTGGAGGCAACCACTTCGCCACGCACGGTGCGCTGCATCTCGGTCACTTCTTCCGGACGCTCGTCGATCAGCAGAACGATCAGGTGCACTTCCGGATTGTTACGCGTGATGTTCGACGCGATGTTCTGCAGCATGATGGTCTTGCCCGCTTTCGGCGGGGCGACGATCAGGCCACGCTGGCCCTTGCCGATCGGTGCACACAGATCGATGACGCGACCGGTGAGGTCTTCGGTGGAGCCGTTGCCGGCTTCCATCTTCATGCGCACGGTGGGGAACAGCGGCGTGAGGTTTTCGAAGAGAATCTTGTTCTTCGCGTTTTCCGGGCGGTCGAAGTTGATGGTGTCGACTTTCAACAGGGCGAAATAACGCTCGCCTTCCTTGGGAGGGCGGATCTTGCCGACGATGGTATCGCCGGTACGCAGGTTGAAGCGGCGGATCTGGCTGGGCGAGACGTAGATGTCGTCGGGGCCGGCCAGGTACGAGGCGTCAGCCGAACGCAGGAAGCCGAAGCCGTCCTGGAGAATCTCCAGCACGCCATCACCGGAGATTTCCTCGCCGCTTTTGGCGTGCTTCTTCAACAGGGAGAAAATCACATCTTGCTTGCGCGAACGGGCCATATTTTCTATGCCCATCTGTTCGGCCATTTCGAGCAGATCGGTAATCGGCTTTTGCTTGAGTTCAGTCAGGTTCATAAGGGAATGACGTAATCGTGTATGGAGGGAGAAATTAAGCTTTGGGCTTAATGAGGCCGCGCCGCAGAGAAGGCGACAGGATCGCGTACTGATTCGAGTAGGAGTGCGTCGGCGACGGCTTGCAGGGGGCAGAGGAGAAACCAATGCGAGGCCGAATGTAACACCTCGATTTCTGGGCGTCTAGTGTCGAGCCCAGAAAAAAGCCCCGACGAATGCGGGGCCTTTCACGTATCAGATGTTGGCGTCCAGGAACGCGGCCAACTGAGACTTGGACAGTGCGCCGACCTTGGTCGCTTCGACGTTACCGTTCTTGAACAGCATCAGGGTCGGGATGCCCCGCACGCCGTGCTTGGCCGGGGTTTCCTGGTTCTCGTCGATGTTGAGCTTGGCGACGGTCAGTTTACCCTTGTAGGTTTCGGCGATTTCGTCGAGAACCGGTGCAATCATCTTGCACGGGCCACACCATTCGGCCCAGTAGTCGACGAGTACAGCACCGTCAGCCTTGAGTACATCTGCTTCGAAGCTGGCATCGCTGACGTGCTTGATAAGGTCGCTGCTCATGGAGTGTCTCCGTGGTCATATTCTGAAAAACGTTGCCCATCATAGCCGCACCCGCCGTCCACAGGAAGCCGATGATCATTGATCGTCACTATGAACGTGGGTGATACAGCCAATGGAACGATGACGGCATCATCGCGCGGTGCATGCATTCGCTCCATGCGCGCCCCTTTATGGTGCGCCGAGCGAGTCCGGCATGACCGATCCTGGACCGCTGCCGCTCAATGCCTGCCGGGCCGAGGCGCGCCCTGCCCCATCTTGGCACGGGCTGTGCTATCAGCAATGCACCTCGCGTTTTTCCCTGATGGAGTAAAGCCATGATCAAGCGTTGCAGCGTTCTGCTCACTGCCCTGGTAACCAGCCTGATGCTGACCCAAGCCGTCCACGCCGATGGCTTGAGCGACATTACCGACCGCGGCACGTTGCGCGTCGCCGTGCCTCAGGATTTCCCTCCCTTCGGCTCAGTGGGCCCGGACATGCAGCCGCGCGGGCTGGACATCGACACCGCCAAGCTGATCGCCGACCAGTTGAAGGTCAAGCTGCAACTGACCCCGGTCAACTCGACCAACCGCATCCCGTTCCTCACTACCGGCAAGGTCGACCTGGTGATCTCCAGCCTGGGCAAGAACCCCGAGCGCGAGCAGGTAATCGATTTTTCCAGTGCCTATGCACCCTTCTACCTCGCGGTGTTCGGCCCGCCTGAGGCGGCTGTCGCCAACCTCGACGATCTCAAGGGCAAGACCATCAGCGTCACCCGCGGCGCCATCGAAGACATCGAGTTGAGCAAGGTGGCCCCCGAAGGCACCACCATCAAGCGCTTCGAAGACAACAACTCGACCATCGCCGCCTACCTGGCCGGCCAGACCGATCTGATCGCCAGCGGCAACGTGGTGATGGTGGCCATTTCCGAGAAGAATCCCAAGCGTATTCCAGCCCTCAAGCTCAAGCTCAAGGACTCGCCGGTATACGTGGGTATCAACAAGAACCAGCCGGCCCTGCTGGAGAAGGTCAACCAGATCATCGCCAGCGGCAAGACCGATGGCAGCCTGGAGAAAAACTCCCAGACCTGGCTGAAGCAGCCCCTGCCAGCCGACCTTTGATTCGCGAGAGCAGCCCATGGCTTATCAGTTCTCTTTCGCCCCGGTACTGGAGCACGCTGATCTGTTGCTTCAGGGTGCGCTGTTCACCTTGCAGCTGACGTTCATCGGCGCCGTGTTCGGTGTCGGCCTGGGCATCGTCGGCGGCGCCGTGCGAGCCTGGAACATCAAGCCGTTCGCCGCCCTGTTCGGCGTGTACGTGGAATTGATCCGCAACACGCCGTTTCTGGTGCAACTGTTTTTCATCTTCTTCGGCCTGCCCTCTCTGGGGGTGCAGATCAGCGAATGGCAGGCGGCGATACTGGCCATGGTGGTCAACCTGGGCGCGTACTCCACGGAGATCATCCGTGCCGGCATCCAGGCCATCCCCAAGGGCCAGCTGGAAGCCTCGGCGGCCCTGGCCATGAGCCGCTTCGAAGCGTTCCGTCATGTGGTGCTCAAGCCGGCGCTGGGCAAGGTCTGGCCCGCCCTGAGCAGCCAGATCATCATCGTCATGCTGGGTTCGGCGGTGTGCTCGCAGATCGCCACCGAGGAGCTGAGCTTCTACGCCAACTTCATCCAGTCGCGTAACTTTCGCGCCTTCGAGACCTACCTGCTGACGACACTGGTGTACCTGGCCATGTCGATCCTGATCCGCATGCTGCTCAACTGGCTGGGGCGGCGCTACATCATGAGGAACAGCTGATGGACTTCACCTTATGGGACATCGTGCGCAACCTGCTGGTGGGGTTGCAGTGGACACTGGCCCTGAGCCTGGTGGCGTTCGTCGGCGGCGGCGTGATCGGTTTGCTGGTGATGACGATGCGCATCTCCAAGACCCATCCCATCCGCACCCTGGCGCGTTGCTACATCGAGCTGTTCCAGGGCACGCCACTGCTGATGCAGCTGTTTCTGGTGTTTTTCGGCGTCGCCCTGCTGGGCGTGGACATCTCGCCCTGGCTGGCCGCCGCATTGGCCCTGACCTTGTTCACCAGCGCCTACCTGGCGGAGATCTGGCGCGGCTGCGTGGAATCCATCGCCAATGGCCAATGGGAAGCCTCGGCCAGCCTGGCGCTGAACCGGACCGAGCAACTGCGCTACGTGATTCTGCCCCAGGCACTGCGCATCGCCGTGGCGCCGACGGTGGGCTTCTCGGTGCAGGTGGTCAAAGGCACCGCCGTGACTTCGATCATCGGCTTCACCGAGCTGACCAAGACCGGCGGCATGCTGGCCAATGCCACCTTCGAACCCTTCATGGTCTATGGCTTCGTGGCCCTGGGCTATTTTGCCTTGTGCTACCCGCTGTCGCTCAGCGCTCGCTATCTGGAAAGGAGACTGCATGCCTCTGCTTAGAATTTCCGCCTTGCACAAATACTATGGCGATCACCACGTGCTCAAGGGCATCGACCTGAGCGTCGAGGAAGGCCAGGTGGTGGCGATCATCGGCCGCAGCGGCTCGGGCAAGAGCACGCTGCTGCGTACGCTCAATGGCCTGGAGTCGATCAACGATGGGGTCATCGAGGTGGACGGCGAATACCTGGACGCCGCCCGCGCCGACTTGCGCAGTCTGCGGCAGAAGGTCGGCATGGTGTTTCAACAGTTCAACCTGTTCCCCCACCTCACCGTGGGCGAGAATGTGATGCTGGCGCCGCAGGTGGTGCAGAAAGTGTCCAAGGCCAAGGCCCGGGAACTGGCCAAAGACATGCTGGAACGGGTCGGGCTCGGCGAGAAATTCGATGCGTTCCCGGACCGGCTCTCCGGCGGGCAACAGCAGCGCGTGGCGATTGCCCGTGCGCTGGCGATGTCACCCAAGGTCTTGCTGTGCGACGAGATTACCTCGGCGCTGGACCCTGAGCTGGTCAACGAAGTGCTCAGCGTGGTGCGCAAGCTGGCTGAGGAAGGCATGACGCTGATCATGGTCACCCACGAGATGCGCTTCGCGCGCGAGGTGGGGGATAAGCTGGTGTTCATGCACCACGGAAAAGTGCATGAGGTGGGCGATCCGAAGATTCTGTTCGCCAATCCGCAGACGCCGGAATTGGCGAATTTCATTGGGATGCAGCAGGGGTAGGCATCGCAGCCGGCCATCTCCTGCCGACGCACCTCGATCTGCTTCTAGCCCCCTCTCCCTCAGGGAGAGGGCTGGGGTGAGGGGACCATCCACCCCCCATCCCAAATATGCCGCGTTGGCGGCGCGGCCCGATCGTGGCACGATGTTGGGGTTAACGACCGAGATCCTCTGACCATGCCGCAGACCAAAGCCAAGAACCTGTCCCTGATCGCCGCCATCGACCTGGGCTCGAACAGCTTTCATATGGTGGTGGCCAAGGCCCACGTCAATGAAATCCGCATCCTCGAACGCCAAGGCGAGAAGGTCCAGCTGGCCGCCGGTATCGACGAGGAGCGCATGCTCAGCGAAGAAGCCATGCAGCGCGGCCTCGATTGCCTGAAGCGCTTCGCCCAGTTGATCAACGGTCTGCCCCTGGGCGCCGTGCGCATCGTCGGCACCAACGCCCTGCGTGAGGCACGCAACCGCAACGACTTCATCGTTCGCGCCGAGGAGATCCTCGGCCACCCCGTCGAGGTCATCTCCGGGCGCGAGGAAGCGCGACTGATCTATCTGGGCGTCTCCCATACCCTGGCCGACACCCCGGGCAAGCGTCTGGTGGCCGACATCGGCGGCGGCAGTACCGAATTCATCATCGGCCAGCGCTTCGAGCCCCTGCTGCGCGAAAGCCTGCAAATGGGCTGCGTGAGCTACACCCAGCGCTATTTTCGCGATGGCAAGATCACGCCGGCGCGTTACGCCCAGGCCTACACCGCGGCGCGGCTGGAAATCATGGCCATCGAGAACGCGTTGCATCGTTTGAGCTGGGATGAGGCCATCGGCTCGTCAGGCACCATCCGTGCGATTGGCCTGGCCCTCAAGGCAGGCGGCCAGGGTTCGGGGGAGGTCAATGCCGACGGCCTGGCCTGGCTCAAGCGCAAGCTGTTCAAGCTCGGTGAAGTCGACAAGATCGACTTCGAGGGGATCAAGCCGGACCGGCGCACCATCTTCCCGGCCGGCCTGGCCATTCTCGAAGCCATCTTCGATGCCCTGGCACTGCAGCGTATGGATCACTGCGACGGCGCGTTGCGCGAAGGCGTGCTGTACGACCTGCTGGGCCGTCACCACCACGAAGACGTGCGCGAGCGCACGCTCAGCTCGCTGATGGAGCGCTATCACGTCGATGTGGAGCAGGCCCAGCGGGTCGAACGCAAGGCGCTGCATGCGTTCGATCAGGTGGCGACCGATTGGGAACTGGACGATGGCGTGTGGCGCGAGTTGCTGGGCTGGGCGGCCAAGGTGCACGAAATTGGCCTGGACATCGCGCACTACCACTACCACAAGCACGGCGCCTACCTGATCGAGCACTCAGACCTCGCCGGCTTTTCCCGCGAAGACCAGCAGATGCTGGCACTGCTGGTCCGTGGCCACCGGCGCAACATCCCCAAGGACAAATTCGCCGACTTCGGCGATGAAGGCACCCAGCTGATCCGCTTGTGCGTGCTGCTGCGCTTCGCGATCCTGTTTCACCATATCCGTGGCACCCAGGAGATGCCTTCGGTGACATTGCACGCCAAGGCCAAGAGCCTGGATGTGGTATTCCCCGATGGCTGGCTGGAGAACAACCAGCTGACCAAGGCGGATTTCGACCAGGAAGCGGAATGGCTGACACGCGTAGGCTTCACCCTAAGCGTGCGCTGACCCACCCTGTAGCAGCGGCGTAAGCCGCGTCCGGCGATATCGGGGTGGGTCTGATACACCACGGAGCCCTGACCCGGCTTACGCCGGTGCTACATTGGTGGGTCGGGTGTTGGGGGTTGCGGTGGGTCTGATACACCGCGGCGGCCGGACCCGGCTTACGCCGGTGCTACAGGTTAACGTACTGGCAGGATCGGATTGCTCAGCCTTTCCAGCAGGATATCCTGAGCGCTGCGGGCGTTCTGGTTGCCGGTAGGCGTGTTACGCACATAACGCCCGTCGGACTGCAGGATCCATGAGTGGGTATTGTCGGCCAGATAACTCTCCAGCTCCTTCTTGACCCGCATGATCAGCTTCTTGCCTTCCACCGGGAAGCAAGTCTCGACCCGCTTGTCCAAGTTGCGCTCCATCCAGTCGGCGCTGGACAGGAACATCTGCTCCTCGCCTCCGTTGAGGAAGTAGAACACCCGGGTGTGCTCCAGGAAGCGACCGATGATGGACCTCACGTGGATGTTGTGCGAAACCCCGGCGATGCCCGGACGCAGGCAGCACATTCCGCGCACCACCAGATCGATGCGCACACCCGACTGGCTGGCCTTGTACAGCGCTCGAATGATCTTTGGATCGGTCAACGAGTTGAACTTGGCAATGATGTGCGCCGGCTTGCCGTCCACGGCGAACTGGGTCTCCCGGGCAATCATGTCCAGCATGCCCTTCTTCAAGGTGAACGGCGCATGCAGGAGCTTTTTCATGCGCAACGTCTTGCCCATGCCGATCAGTTGGCTGAACAGCTTGCCGACGTCTTCGCACAAGGCGTCGTCCGAAGTCAGCAGACTGTAGTCGGTGTAGAGCTTGGCATTGCCGGCGTGGTAGTTACCGGTGCCCAAATGCGCGTAGCGGACGATCTCACCGGCCTCGCGGCGCAGGATCAGCATCATCTTGGCGTGGGTCTTGAAACCCACCACACCGTAGATCACCACTGCACCGGCTGCCTGCAAGCGGCTGGCCATCTGCAGGTTCGACTCTTCGTCAAAACGTGCGCGCAGCTCGATCACTGCGGTGACTTCCTTGCCGTTGCGGGCGGCATCCACCAGCGCATCGACGATCTCGGAATTGGCGCCGCTGCGGTACAGGGTCTGGCGCACCGCGAGCACGTGAGGGTCCTTGGCGGCCTGGCGCAACAGGTCGACCACCGGAGTAAACGATTCGAAGGGGTGCAGCAGCAGGATGTCCTGCTTGCTCACCACACTGAAAATGTTCTCGCTGTTCTGCAGCAGCTTGGGGATCTGCGGCGTGAACGGCAGGTATTGAAGCTCCGGATGACTGTCCAGACCAGTGATGCTGAACAGCCGCGTCAGGTTCACCGGACCATTGACCTGATACAGCTCGGTTTCGGCCAGGTTGAACTGCTTGAGCAGGTAGTCGGACAAGTGCTTGGGACAGGTGTCCGCCACTTCCAGACGTACCGCATCGCCGTAGCGACGGGAGAACAGCTCGCCACGCAGGGCACGCGCCAGGTCTTCGACGTCCTCGGTGTCCACCGACAGGTCGGCGTTGCGGGTCAGGCGGAACTGGTAGCAGCCCTTGACCTTCATGCCCTGAAACAGATCATCGGCGTGGGCATGGATCATCGACGACAGGAACACGAAGTTGTCCCCTGCCCCGCCAACGTCTTCAGGCACCTTGATGACACGCGGCAGCAGACGCGGCGCAGGAATGATCGCAAGGCCCGAGTCGCGGCCAAAGGCGTCGATACCTTCGAGCTCGACGATGAAGTTCAGGCTCTTGTTCACCAGCAACGGGAACGGGTGAGTCGGGTCCAGGCCAATCGGGGTGATGATCGGCGCGATCTCGTCGCGGAAGAACCGGCGCACCCAGGTCTTGAGCTTGGTGGTCCAGTGACGGCGACGGATGAAGCGCACCTGGTGCTTCTCAAGCTCCGGCAACAGGATGTCATTGAGAATCGCGTACTGGCGATCGACATGCCCGTGCACCAGCTCGCTGATGCGTGCGAGCGCCTGGTGCGGCTGCAAGCCGTCGGCGCCGGCCTGTTCGCGGGCAAAAGTGATCTGCTTCTTGAGACCTGCCACGCGAATCTCGAAAAATTCGTCCAGGTTGCTGGAAAAGATCAGCAGGAACTTCAGCCGCTCGAGCAGCGGGTACGACTCGTCCAGTGCCTGCTCGAGCACGCGAATATTGAATTGCAGCTGGGACAGCTCGCGATGAATGTACAGGCTGCTGTCGTCCAGGCCAGGCACGGCAATGGCCGGTGCCACGGGCGCAGGTTCCTCGATCACCAGGTCGGCGGGCGGTACTTCGGCTACCGGCGCCTTCGGGGCGATATCGAGTACGGGCTGATCTTCCATGAGAGCGACTTCGGTCTGTGCTTCGTTGTTCATCTAGCGGTCCCGAGGGCATTGACGCCCTCTCAGCGAGTGAGCGGCAGGGAGGCCGGCGAGTGCGCCGGCCATGGACCCCTGCCGCGAGGAAATGTACCCAGGCGCGTGTCGGCAACGGGCGATCATGGTGAACGAGCCCCTGGTGACAGCCGTTCCCATCCTAAACGGACGAGCGCAACATTTATAAGCATCCATTGTGACGATTGGATGACAGGCCCGTGAACGGGTTCAATGCCGCCCTGCCCTACAAGATTGACAAGAAATGTTAACGCCAAGACACATTTCGATACTTTCATGAATCTTCGCGAAGGGTTAGGCTTCGCGTTCATTTCGCCAGCATCGATAAAATGCTCCAACAATTCCTGAACGATTTTGGCTACTTCGCCCTGTTTCTCGGTACGTTCTTCGAAGGCGAGACGATTCTGGTCCTGGCCGGGTTTCTGGCGTTCCGTGGTTACATGGATATCAATATGGTTGTGGTGGTGGCCTTTTTCGGCAGCTACGCAGGCGACCAGCTTTGGTATTTCCTGGGGCGCAAGCATGGACGCAAACTACTTGCGCGCAAGCCTCGCTGGCAGTTGATGGGCGACAAGGCCCTGGAGCATATTCGCAAACATCCGGATATCTGGGTGCTGAGCTTTCGCTTCGTCTACGGTTTGCGCACGGTGATGCCCGTGGCCATCGGCCTGTCCGGCTACCCGCCGCGTCGCTACCTGTTGCTCAACGGCATCGGCGCCGCCGTGTGGGCCACGGCCCTGGGCCTGGCGGCCTATCATTTCGGCTCGTTCCTGGAGCACATGCTGGGCAACGTCAAGAAGTACGAGCTGTGGGTGCTCGGCGCCCTGGTGCTGCTGGGCGTCGGCCTGTGGATACGCCGGCGCATCAAGGCCGCCCGGATTGCCCGCAAGGCGCGCGCCGAGGCCGAGACGCAAAAGCCCTGATATCACCCTTGCAGTGAACATGCGGTGCCGATCATGATCCATGTTACAGAGAATGGACAGAATCGGAGTTGAGCCCATGACCAAGAAAATCGCCGTGATTCTTTCCGGCTGTGGCGTCTACGATGGCGCCGAGATCCAGGAAAGCGTGATCACCCTGCTGCGCCTTGATCAGCGCGGCTGCGAGGTCCAGTGCTTCGCCCCCGACATCGCGCAGATGCACGTGATCAATCACCTGACTGGCGAGGAAATGGCCGAGTCCCGCAATGTGCTGGTGGAATCGGCGCGGATTGCCCGCGGCGCAGTACAGGACATCGCCCAAGCCAATGCCGATGATTTCGACGCGCTGATCGTCCCCGGCGGGTTCGGCGCGGCCAAGAACCTCTCCAACTTTGCCACCCAGGGCGCCGGCTGCACATTGGACCCGCAGGTTCAGGCGCTGGCCGAGGCGTTCGCCGAAGCGCGCAAGCCGGTGGGTCTGATCTGCATCTCGCCAGCGCTGGCCGCCAAGATCTACGGCCCCGGCGTGACCTGCACCATCGGCAACGACGCCGACACCGCCCAGGCCATCGACAAGATGGGCGGCACCCATGAGGAGTGCGAGGTGACCGACATCGTCGAGGACACTGCGCGCAAGCTGGTCAGCACCCCCGCGTACATGCGCGCCAAGACGATTGGCGAAGCTGCAGCGGGGATCAACAAGCTGGTGGACCGGGTGATCGAGCTGACCCAGGAATAGGCAGCGGGTTGCGTCCAACCGGTTACGCTGCGCCTGCGACGCGATAATGCTCGAGCATGAAGTCAACGAATGCCCGTACCCGCGCAGGCAAGTGCCGGGCGTGGGGGTACAGGGCGTAATAGTTGCGCTCACCCAGCGTCATGCCTGGCAACACCCTGACCAGTCGGCCAGCCAGCAGGTCGGCCTGAACCGTCGCATGCGTGAAGGCCGCCACCCCCAAGCCCGCCACTGTCGCAGCGTGCAAGGCGGTGATGGTGTCACTGCGAAACGCATGCCCTGGTTCTATCTGGGCGCTCTGGCCGCTGGGCTCCTGCACTTCCCACAGCGTGTCGCGGCCATAGGCCAAGAGGCGGTGCTCGCTCAGGTCTTCGGCCACCCGCGGCAGGCCCATCCGATGCAGGTAGCCGGGCGCGGCCACCAACACCATGGGCGAGATCGCCAACAAGCGCGCCACCAGGCTGGTATCGGCCAGCGGCGTGCAGATGCGCAGCGCCACGTCGAAGCCATCGGCGACCAGATCCACCAAGGTGTCGGAACACGACAGCTCTAGTTGGATATCAGGGTAGCGCTGTTGAAACGCGGGCAGCCAATAAGGCAGTTCCAGCGTTCCGATGACCAGCGGGGCGCTGACGCGCAACAGGCCCGATGGTCGTTCCTGACCACCCTCCACCGCCTCGCCGGCAGCGTCGATGCGCTGCAGGATGTCCACGCACGCGGCGTAGTAGCGCTGACCGGCGTCGGTCAGGCTGAGCTGGCGCGAAGTACGATTGAGCAGTCGTGCACCTAGCTGCGCCTCCAACTGCTGCAGCTGTCTGGAGACGGTCGAGTGGGTAATGTCCAGCCGTTCGGCCGCTGCGCTGAAACCGTTGGCCTCAACCAGACAGCGAAAAACGCGCATGGCGAACAGTTGGTTCATGTGTGACTCTCAGCGTACGGGCAGGCTTTTGATCTGCGCGGTGGTCAGGACGTCGCCGAAGGTGTCTTCGATCTCGGCAAGCGCCGCATTGTGCAGCGCCTTCTGATCGATCCTGGTGCCGTCCAGACGGGTTATGGCGCGGGTGGCCGAGGCATCGGATGCCACTACCACGTTGTAGCCCAGTGGCACCGCGTCCCGGGCCGCGCCCGCCACGCAGGCATGCGTCATCAGGCCGGCGATCAGCAGCGTATCAATGCCACGTTTCTTCAACTGCGCGTCCAGATCGCTGCTGGCAAATACACTCACCGTGCTCTTGCGCACGGTAACGTCAGCCGCGCGGGGTAGCATGCGCGGATGGAACTTGACGTTTTCGCCGTCCGCGGCGAACAGGGCGGACCCGGCAGGCGCCACGTGCTGCACATGATAGACAGGGATCTCGTGCTGGTCGGCGAACTCGATCAGTGACCGGCTATTGTTCAATGCGGCTTCGCCGTCGACGATCGGCATGTTGCCGCTAAAGTATTCATTCTGGAAATCTATGATCACCAAGGCGGTCTTGGGTGCAACCAGGTGGCTGATCGTACTGACGCCCGACATGGCGCGGATGGTGGGTTGAGCACTGGCCGCACTGGCCATGCCGAGCAGTACACAGGCGGAAAACAGACGACGGGGAAAACGCAGGATCATGGCAAATCACCAGGCAGAGCCAATTGGGGAGCCCAGTCTAGATAGCCGCACCGGCAGGCACTAGATCGCCGGTCAAACAGGATCTGTGCAAAGACTGCACAGACCCTGATCATCGTCAGGCAGGCACCCGCCGCAAGGTTGCCAGCAGCGTCGCTGCCCCTACGAACAGTCCCGCGAAGGTACGATTCATGCGCCGTTGCTGGCGCGGTGTGCGCAGCAAGCGCAGCACTTTGGCGGCCAGACCGGTGTAGCCCGCCATGACGATCATGTCCACCGCCACCATGGTGGCGCCGATGGTCAGGTATTGGGCCAGCAGCGGCGCGTGGGGATCGATGAACTGCGGCAGCACGGCCAGCATGAACACCAACGCCTTGGGGTTGCTGACGTTGACGAGGAAACCCCGCAACACCAGCGTCGACGCCTTGCCCACCGGACGCCCATCCGCTTCTTCGCTGATATCGGTGGGCAGCGCCCGCCATTGCTTGACCGCGAGGTACAGCAGGTAGACCACGCCGAACCACTTGATTACCTGGAAGGCTGTGGCCGACGCCGCCAGGATCGCCCCGACGCCGGCAGCGATGACGGCGATCTGCATGATCAGACCCAGTTGCAGGCCCAGCGCGTTCCAATAGCCCCGCACAAAGCCGTGCTGCAGTCCGCAGGACATCGACGCAATGGCACCCGCGCCAGGGGACAGGCTGATGATCCAGCAGGCGGCGAAGAAGGCCAGCCAGGTTTCCAGAAGCATGGGGACCTCGAAGGGGTTGTTTGATTGGCTTACGGTACTGGGGCGGGTTGGGTTTGGCTATGGGGTGAATGGGGAAATTTGCGGGATTGTTCTTGGGTCTGCGGTGAATGGTCCCCTC
>NZ_DFUE01000022.1:396-890 GCF_002379585.1 Pseudomonas sp. UBA4194 | reverse complement strand
GGACCATTCACCGCCGATCCATCAAGCCAGCGCCTCGATCTGCGCCTGCATGGACTCGAGCAGTTCCAACGCTTCCATCCAGGCTTCTTCCAGCTCGCTCTCGCGGGCTTTCAATTTGGCCTGCTGCGCCAGTTGGTCACGCAACTCATCCTTGCGCGCCGCCTCGTACAGTCCGCTGTCACCCAGGGCCGTTTCGATCCGCGCCAGCTGGGTGTGCACTTCGCCCAGCTCCCGCTCGAGTTTGTCGGCCTGCTTCTTGTGCGGCGCCAGTTGCTGACGCAGGGCAGCCGCGGCCTGGCGCTGGGCTTTCTTGTCGGTCTTGTCGAGGTTGACCGGGGTGTTGCTCACCGGCGCGTTGCGCTGGCGATACTCCACCAGCCATTTCGCGTAGTCGTCGAGGTCGCCGTCGAAAGCCTCCACCTTGCCATCGGCCACCAGCAGGAAGTCATCGGTAGTGCTTTTGAGCAGGTGGCGATCGTGAGACACCACCAGCA
>NZ_DFUE01000022.1:0-338 GCF_002379585.1 Pseudomonas sp. UBA4194 | reverse complement strand
GCTCGTCGAGCAGCAGCAGGTTCGGTCGCTCCCAGGCGATCAACGCCAGGGCCAGGCGCGCCTTCTCGCCACCGGAGAAATTCAGCACCGGTTCGTCGATGCGCGCACCGCGGAAGTCGAAGCCACCGAGAAAGTCGCGCAGTACCTGCTCACGCTCGGCCGGTGCCAGGCGCTGCAGGTGCAGCAACGGGCTGGCCTTGCTGTCCAGAGAGTCGAGCTGGTGTTGGGCGAAGTAGCCCACCACCAGATTCTCCCCGCGCACCAGCCGGCCGCCGATAGGATCGAGCTCGCCAGCAAGGTTCTTGATCAAGGTAGACTTGCCCGCGCCGTTGGGGCCG
>NZ_DFUE01000056.1:99746-148740 GCF_002379585.1 Pseudomonas sp. UBA4194 | reverse complement strand
GCCGCAGCGGGAGGCCCGGGCGCGGGCGCGGGTGCTGCGTTGAGGTCGCCGGAGGAGGAGGCTGCGCCAACCGCCGGAGGCACAACCGCGCCGGTGCCGACGGGCAGAGCGCGCGAGGCGCCGCTGTCGACTGCGAGCGGCTCAGCCTCGCTTTTGCCGAACATCTTCTTGAGTGCTTTGAGCACGGTCTTCTCATCGATTGGTTAAGGAATGTACGCCCGGCAGTGTAATGCAAGAATCGGGCGCGAAGGTAGAAGTGTGGATTGGCGAATCCCGGGCCGTTTATTGCAACCGCTGCGCCAACCAATCTCCGATATCCCCGATCTCCTGCGGTAACACTTGGTGACCCATGGGGTATTCCCGCCACGCTACATCCACGCCCCACGCTTTGAGATGCTCATAGGCGCTGCGACCCATGGCATTGATCACCACCTCATCGTTCTGACCATGCAGGCACAAGGCCGGGATACGTTGCTGGCTGGCCAGCAGCTCGATCTCGTCACCGAAGGTGGGCGCGTAGGTGGACAGCGCCAGCACCCCGCCCAGCGGGCCTTGCCACTTGATGTAGGCGGTGTGGTAGGCCACCGCACCGCCTTGCGAGAAACCGGCAATGAAAATGCGCTCCGGCGCAATCCCGTCGGCCTGCTGCGCCTCGATCAGATCACACAGCATCTGCGCCGAGCCTTCCAGCTGGCCCTGGTCGATTGCCCGGGCCGGGTTCAGGGCGATGATGTTGTACCAGCTCGGCATTTCGTAGCCGCCATTGATGGTCACCGCCCGGGTCGGCGCCTGAGGCAAGACGAAGCGCGTGCTCTGCAGGCGCTGCTGCAGCGCCTCGGCCACGGGCAGGAAGTCGTAGCGGTCGGCACCCAGGCCATGCAGCCAGATAACGCAGGCATCGGCGGTCTTGGGGGGGTGAATCACGAGGGGATCGGTCATGGTTGCTCCGTTGTGGGGCGCCCGCTCTTTATAAGTGCATTGCAAAGGGGCGCGCTGGTGCGATCTGTGAAGAAGATGTCGCAAGGCTACAAGTTTTTCTATTGACGTGCACTGAAACGCTTCTGCGAGCCACTGTGGTACGGGCTTTGCTATGTAACTGGCGTAATGAAGGCACGCTCTGCACCGGTAACACTGTAATGGGGTTGGCGGGTGCGGCAGAGCGGACAACAGTCCTGCAGTAAGTCTACCGAACGTCGAACACATCACGCCCGTTGCGCTGGGTGCGATTGGTTCCAGCGGGCGGCAGGCGACAAGTTTTAACACCTGGTCGGTCATCAGGTCGACTGGATTCATCACTTGGTTTGCAACGCTGCTTGACCCAAAAAAAAGCCAGCACGGGTCGACACTGCCTCAAAAGGGTGCGGAGCATTTCAAGCTCGGACACAACAAGAGCAACTGGAGGTTTTGAATGAAGATGTTGAAATCCACCCTGGCTGTACTGACCGCTGCGACCGTCCTGGGCGTGAGCAGCTTCGCTCAGGCGGGTGCCACTCTGGACGCCATCCAGAAGAAAGGTTTCGTACAGTGCGGCGTCTCCGACGGCCTGCCAGGTTTCTCCGTTCCTGATGCTTCGGGCAAGATCGTCGGTATCGACGCCGACGTCTGCCGCGCCGTAGCTGCTGCCGTGTTCGGCGACGCCACCAAGGTCAAGTTCAGCCAGCTGAACGCCAAGGAGCGCTTCACCGCCCTGCAATCCGGCGAAATCGACATCCTGTCGCGTAACACCACCTGGACCAGCTCCCGCGACGCGGGCATGGGCATGGTCTTCGCCGGCGTGACCTACTACGACGGTATCGGCTTCCTGGTGAACAACAAGCTGGGCGTGAAGAGTGCCAAGGAACTGGATGGCGCGACCATCTGCATCCAGGCCGGTACCACCACCGAACTGAACGTGTCCGACTACTTCCGTGGCAACGGTCTGAAGTACACCCCGATCACCTTCGACACCTCCGACGAAAGCGCCAAGTCGCTGGAAGGCGGTCGTTGCGACGTGCTGACCTCCGACAAGTCGCAGCTGTTCGCACAGCGCAGCAAGCTGGCCGCGCCGAACGACTACGTGGTACTGCCGGAAACCATCTCCAAGGAGCCTCTGGGCCCAGTGGTACGCCGCGGTGATGAAGACTGGCTGGCCATCGTCAAGTGGACCCTGTTCGCTCAGCTGAACGCTGAAGAAGCAGGCGTGACCTCCAAGAACGTCGAAGCCGAAGCCAAGTCGACCAAGAACCCGGACGTCGCTCGTCTGCTGGGCGCTGACGGCGAATACGGCAAGGACCTGAAACTGCGCAAGGATTGGGTGGTACAGATCGTCAAGCAAGTGGGTAACTACGGCGAAATGTTCGAACGTAACCTGGGTGCCAACACCCCGCTGAAAATCGATCGTGGTCAGAACGCTCTGTGGAACAACGGCGGTATCCAGTACGCACCTCCGGTGCGCTGATCGGCCCGGCGCCTGACAGCTTTTCGCTGTCAGGCGCTGTTCTCCATCTCTCCTGGGGCTTTCCATGCAAAATCAAATCGGCGCACCCAAGCAAGGGCTTTCCCTGAGCGATCCACGTGTGCGTGCGTGGCTTTTCCAGATCATCACCATTGTGGCGGTGGTCGGTATGGGCTGGTTTCTGTTTCACAATACGCAAACCAACCTGCAACACCGGGGTATCACCTCCGGCTTCGATTTCCTCGAGCGCAGTGCCGGCTTCGGCATTGCCCAACACCTGATCGACTACACCGAAGCGGACAGCTATGCCCGCGTGTTCCTGATCGGCCTGCTCAATACCTTGCTGGTGTCCTTCATCGGCATCGTGCTGGCTACCTTGCTCGGCTTCATCATCGGCGTGGCCAGGCTGTCGCCGAACTTCATGGTCAACAAGCTGGCCACGGTCTACATCGAGGTGTTCCGCAACATTCCGCCGTTGCTGCAAATCCTGTTCTGGTATTTCGCGGTCTTTCTGACCCTGCCTGGCCCGCGTGCCGCGCACGGTTTCATGGACAGCTTCTACGTCAGCAGTCGTGGCCTGAACATGCCGGCCGCACTGACGGCACCGGGTTTCTGGCCGTTCGTGATCAGCGTCATCGTGGCCATTGCAGCCACCGTGGTGATGTCCAAGTGGGCGACCAAGCGCTTCGAAGCCACCGGCGAGCCGTTCCACAAGTTCTGGGCCGGTCTGGCGATCATGATCCTGGTGCCGGCGCTGTGCTCGCTGATCTTCGGTGCTCCCGTGCACTGGGAGAAACCTGAGCTCAAAGGTTTCAACTTCGTCGGTGGCTGGGTGTTGATCCCCGAGCTGCTGGCGTTGACCCTGGCACTGACGGTGTACACCGCGGCGTTCATCGCCGAGATCGTGCGTTCGGGCATCAAGTCGGTCAGCCATGGCCAGACCGAAGCGGCTCATTCGCTGGGTCTGCGCAATGGTCCGACCCTGCGCAAGGTGATCATCCCGCAAGCCCTGCGCGTGATCATCCCGCCACTGACCAGCCAATACCTGAACCTGGCGAAGAACTCCTCGCTGGCGGCCGGTATCGGTTACCCGGAGATGGTTTCGCTGTTCGCCGGTACCGTGCTGAACCAGACCGGTCAGGCCATCGAAGTCATCGCCATCACCATGAGTGTGTACCTGGCGATCAGTATCAGCATTTCCCTGCTGATGAACTGGTACAACAAGCGCATTGCGCTGATCGAACGGTGAGGATGAGCGCATGAGTACCCATATTTTCAAACCTGACCAGCCACCACCGAGCAAAGTGTTCGGGCCGGTGGCGTGGATGCGGCAGAACCTGTTCTCCAGCTGGATGAACACGCTGCTGACGCTGTTGGCGCTGTACCTGATCTGGTTGATCGTGCCGCCGCTGCTCAGTTGGTCGATCTTCGACGCCAACTGGGTCGGCACCACCCGCGCCGACTGCACCAAGGAAGGCGCATGCTGGGTGTTCATCCAGCAGCGTTTCGGCCAGTTCATGTACGGCTACTACCCGCCGGAACTGCGCTGGCGCGTGGACCTGACCGTGTGGCTGGCGATTCTTGGCGTAGCGCCGCTGTTCATCTCCAGGTTCCCGCGCAAGGCCATGTACGGCATCGGCTTCCTGGTGCTGTACCCGATCATTGCCTACTTCCTGCTGCATGGCGGCGCGTTCGGCATGGAAAACGTGGCGACCAGCCAATGGGGCGGCCTGATGCTGACCCTGGTGATCGCCACCGTCGGTATCGCCGGCGCGTTGCCGCTGGGGATTCTGCTGGCGTTGGGGCGGCGCTCGAAAATGCCGGCGGTGAAGGTGGTCTGTGTAACCTTCATCGAGTTCTGGCGCGGCGTGCCGTTGATCACCGTGTTGTTCATGTCTTCGGTGATGCTGCCGTTGTTCCTCCCTGAAGGCATGAACTTCGACAAGCTGCTGCGCGCCCTGATCGGCGTGATCCTGTTCCAGTCGGCCTATGTGGCCGAAGTGGTTCGCGGCGGCATGCAGGCCATCCCCAAGGGCCAGTACGAAGCGGCATCCGCCATGGCGCTGGGCTACTGGCGCAGCATGGGCCTGGTGATTCTGCCGCAAGCCCTGAAGATGGTGATTCCCGGTATCGTCAACACGTTCATCGCACTGTTCAAGGACACCAGCCTGGTGATCATCATCGGCCTGTTCGACCTGCTCAACAGCGTCAAGCAGGCAGCGGCCGACCCGGCCTGGCTGGGCATGGCAACCGAGGGCTACGTATTCGCGGCCCTGGTGTTCTGGATCTTCTGTTTCGGTATGTCCCGCTACTCCATGCATCTGGAGCGCAAGCTGGACACTGGCCACAAGCGTTAGGAGCTTAATCATGAGTGAAGCGATCAAGAAGCCCGCGGGCGCTCCCGGTATCATCCAGATGCAGGGCGTGAACAAATGGTACGGCCAGTTCCACGTGCTCAAGGACATCAACCTGAACGTGACCCAGGGCGAGCGTATCGTGTTGTGCGGGCCTTCGGGTTCGGGCAAGTCCACGACCATTCGCTGCCTGAACCGGTTGGAAGAGCACCAGAAGGGCACCATCATTGTCGATGGCGTCGAACTGACCAACGATCTGAAACAGATCGAGACGGTGCGCCGCGAAGTGGGCATGGTGTTCCAGCACTTCAACCTGTTCCCTCATCTGACCATTCTGCAGAACTGCACCCTGGCGCCGATGTGGGTCCGCAAGATGCCCAAGCGCCAGGCCGAGGAAATCGCCATGCACTACCTGGAACGCGTACGCATTCCAGAGCAGGCGCACAAGTTTCCCGGCCAGTTGTCCGGCGGACAGCAGCAGCGTGTGGCCATCGCACGTGCGTTGTGCATGAAGCCCAAGATCATGCTGTTCGACGAACCGACGTCGGCGCTTGACCCGGAAATGGTGAAGGAAGTGCTCGACACCATGATCGGCCTGGCCGAAGACGGCATGACCATGCTCTGCGTGACCCACGAAATGGGCTTTGCGCGGACTGTGGCGAACCGGGTGATCTTCATGGACAAAGGCGAGATCGTCGAGCAGGCCGCGCCGAACGACTTCTTCGACAATCCGCAAAGTGATCGGACCAGAATGTTCCTGAGCCAGATCCTGCATTGATTGTGGTTGCGTGTTGAAGAGAAACCCGGGCTTTGGTCCGGGTTTTTTTTTGCTGTGGTTCATTCGAGTCGCGGACTCTTCACCCCACACGGCCTTGGCGCGGCCCACCATCAATCCCGCCGATTTGCCATTGCTAGCAATACCCCCTAACCTTGCCCCTTCAAAGCCGTACCCAAGAGACCTCCAGACCCCCGCGTCATGGCAATGGTCCGCCTTCCTGTTTCTGGATTCTTTATGACAACTGCCAGCTGTACCGAATCGCAAGCCAGCGCCGCGCCGGCGCTGCACAAACCCTGGTTATTGATCCTCGGCCTGGTGCTGGTGGCCCTGAACCTGCGTCCGGCCCTGTCGAGCATGGCGCCTCTCTTGGGCCAGGTCTCGGCCAGTCTGGGGCTGAGCGGCTCCACTGCGGGCTTGCTGACCACTCTGCCCGTGCTGTGCCTGGGCCTGTTCGCACCGTTGGCGCCGATTCTGGCGCGGCGCTTCGATGCCGAGCGCGTGGTGCTGGGTGTGCTGATCGTGCTGGCGGCCGGTATCACCCTGCGCAGCCAACTGGGCACTTGGGGCATGTTCATGGGCAGCCTGGTGGCCGGGGCCAGCATCGGTATCATCGGCGTGTTGCTGCCAGGCATCGTCAAGCGTGATTTTGCCGGCCATGCCGGTGCCATGACCGGCGTCTACACCATGGCGCTGTGCCTGGGCGCGGCCTTGGCGGCAGGTTCCAGCGTGCCGTTGGCGCAGTATTTCGACGATAGCTGGCGCATCGGCCTGGGCTTCTGGCTGGTACCTGCACTGCTGGCGGCTCTGTTCTGGATGCCCCAGACGCGCAGCAAGCATGGCGTTCAGCGCACTCGCTATCGGGTCACCGGGCTGCTGCGTGACCCCTTGGCGTGGCAGGTGACCTTGTTCATGGGCTTGCAGTCGTCGCTGGCGTATATCGTGTTTGGCTGGCTGCCGTCGATCTTGATCGGCCGTGGATTGTCGCCAGCGCAAGCGGGGCTGTTGATGTCGTTCTCCATCATCGTGCAGCTGCCCAGCGCGCTGACCGTGCCGTGGCTGGCCACCCGTGGCAAAGATCAGCGGCTCGCCATATTGATCGTGATGGCCCTGAGCCTGGCCGGCCTGTTCGGGTTGCTGTACGCGCCCATGAGCGGGGCCTGGGGTTGGGCGGCGGTTCTGGGCGTGGGGCAGGGCGGGGTGTTTGCCGTGGCGCTGACCTTGATTGTGCTGCGCTCCAGGGATGCTCACGTGGCGGCAAACCTGTCGAGCATGGCTCAAGGCTTCGGTTACACCATCGCCTCGATGGGACCGTTTGCGGTGGGCTTGGTGCATGACATGACCGGCGGCTGGGAGGCTGTCGGGTGGGTGTTCGCGTTCATCGGTATCACCGCCACTGCTGCAGGGATGGGCGCCGGCAGAGCGTTGCATGTTCGCGCTACCGCTACAGCGGTAGATTGAGTTGTCATTCAGGCGGTCTATAAGTTTGGCGTGGGGTATCAACGGCGTGCTGCTGGGATGGACGCCCATGGTGCAGGGCGAGATCCGCGCCCAGGCGTTGAGTAACCTGCGCCGTTTCCAGGCCGGTCGCGATGCCGCAGGCTAGCCGTGGCGGTGATAACATTGCGGCTGTCTTTCTACTTCGTACGATGCCGTGAGCGACTCCAGCGCAAGCAAACCCTGGTATGTGTACTTGGTCCGTGCCGCCAATGGTTCGCTCTATTGTGGCATCAGCGATGATCCGCACCGCCGCTTTGCCCAACACCAACGTGGCAAGGGCGCTCGTTTCTTCCAATCCAGCCCCGCAGTGGCGCTGGTGTATTACGAGACCTGGCCCAGCAAGAGCGAGGCCTTGCGTCATGAGCGCCTGATCAAGGCACTGCGCAAAACCGCCAAGGAACACCTGGTCACCTCCTTCACCCCGTAGCAGCGGCGTAAGCCGCGTCCAGCGCTACCGGATTCTGTCAGATACACCATGTCGGGGGGGACGGGGCTTACGTCGCTGCTACGGGTTTGGGCTAAGCTGTGGCTTTTCCATCGCCCGCTGGAGCTGATATGTCTGATTTGATCCTGCATCACTATCCCACCTCGCCGTTTGCCGAAAAAGCGCGCCTGATGCTTGGCTTCAAGGGGCTGGCGTGGCGTTCGGTGCTGATCTCGCCGATCATGCCCAAACCCGACTTGACTGCCTTGACCGGTGGTTATCGCAAGACACCGGTGTTGCAGGTGGGTGCGGACATCTATTGTGATACGGCCATGATTGCCCGGCGCCTGGAACAGGAAAAAGCGCTGCCGGCGTTTCTGCCCGAGGGGCAGGAGTTGACTGTTGCCACGTTTGCTGCGTGGGCCGACTCGGTGTTGTTCCAGCATGCCGTAAGCCTGGTGTTCCAACCGGAATCCGTGGCGGTGCGTTTCGCCAGGCTGCCCCCGGAGGCGGTGAAGGCGTTCATGGCCGATCGCATGGCATTGTTCCAGGGCGGCAGCGCCACGCGCCTGTCCGCCGAACAGGCCAAACACCAGTGGCCTACGTTCATGGCGCGGCTGGAGCAGCAATTGCAGCGCGAGGAGGGGGACTATCTGTTCGGCGCAGCATCGTTGGCCGACTTTGCCATGGCCCATCCGCTGTGGTTCCTCAAGGGCACGCCGGTGACATCGCCGTTGGTGGACGCCTATCCGGCCATCCATGCCTGGTTGGGCCGTGTGCTGGGCTTCGGGCACGGGACCTACAGTGAGCTGAGTGCCGAGGATGCCATTGCCATCGCCAAAGAGGCGTCGCCGGCGGCCTTGCCGGATGAGCGTTTCGAAGACCTCAACGGGTTGAAGGCCGGCGATCGCGTGGCGATTTCGGCAGTGGATTACGGTGTTGACCCGGTGCAGGGGGAGTTGGTGTTTGCAGGGGTGGAGGCGTTGATTCTCAAGCGCGTCGACGAGCGTGCAGGCGAGGTCCACGTACACTTTCCGCGGGTGGGGTTTGCGGTGGTGAAGCAGTGAGTGGTGGTGAAGCAGTGAGTGATGTGCGGTGCTGAAGGCCCCTTCGCGGCTTCACGCCGCTCCTACAGGGGAATCGTGTTCCCCCATAGCACGTACCCCGCGCCGCGCACACCCCTGTAGGAGCGGCGTACAGCCGCGAAGGGGCCCGTCAGCCCACCGCCGCGTGCACCCCGTAGGAGCGGCGTACAGCCGCGAAGGGGCCATCAGCCCCACCGCCGCGTGCACCCTGTAGGAGCCGCGTACAGCCGCGAAGGCGGTGTCAGTCCTTGCGCCGCTTGAGCTGGTCGGTGAGTTGGGTGGGCAGGCCCTTGATGATCAGGGTGCCGGCCTCCTCGTCGTATTCGATCTTGGAGCCCAGCAGGTGTGCTTCGAAGCTGATCGACAGCCCTTCGGCACGGCCGGTGAAACGGCGAAACTGGTTGAGTGTGCGTTTGTCAGCCGGGATTTCCGGGGACAGGCCGTAGTCCTTGTTGCGAATGTGGTCGTAAAACGCCCGCGGACGCTCTTCGTCGATCAACCCGGATAGCTCCTGCAAGGTCACCGGCTCGCCCATCTTGGTCTGGCTGGTGGCGTATTCCACCAATGTCTGGGTTTTCTCGCGGGCGGCTTCTTCGGGCAGGTCCTCGCTCTCGACGAAGTCGCTGAACGCCTTGAGCAGCGTACGGGTTTCCCCCGGGCCGTCGACGCCTTCCTGGCAGCCGATGAAGTCGCGGAAGTACTCCGAGACTTTCTTGCCATTCTTGCCTTTGATGAACGAAATGTACTGCTTGGACTGTTTGTTGTTCTGCCATTCGGACAGGTTGATGCGCGCTGCCAGGTGTAACTGACCCAGGTCCAGGTGCCGCGACGGCATGACGTCCAGTTCCGAAGTGACCGCCACGCCCTCGCTGTGGTGCAGCAGCGCGATGGCCAGGTAATCGGTCATGCCCTGCTGATAATGGGCAAACAGAATATGCCCGCCGGTGGACAGGTTCGATTCCTCCATCAGCTTCTGCAGGTGCTCCACCGCGACCCGGCTGAAGGCGGTGAAGTCGGTGCCTTCGTCCAGGTATTCCTTGAGCCAGCCGCTGAACGGATGCGCGCCGGACTCGGCGTGGAAGAACCCCCAGGCCTTGCCTTGCTTGGCGTTGTAGCTGTCGTTGAGGTCGGCGAGCAGGTTCTCGATGGCGGCGGACTCGGCCAGTTCGCTGTCACGCGCGTGGAGCACGGCTGGGGTGCCGTCGGGTTTCTTGTCGATCAGGTGGACGATGCAATGACGGATCGGCATGGGCTTCTCGGCTGGGTCAAAAGGGCATGCGCGACGGCGTGTGGCTGGCCGCCCGGCAAAGGCGCCAAGTGTAACGTAGATGGGCATTTGCAGGCTTATCGGGGCCTGTTGGCGCAGCTGAAACGACGAAATCTTCCATTTTTCGGCCAATCCCATGATAAACCTGAACAAATGCCCAGCTAGTGGCGGATATTTGTCTGGCTCTGTGCTAGTTTTGCCCGGTCTTGCGGCCCACGAGGCCGTAAAGCCCGCAGTGGGCGGCTTTCGCGTCGAACCAAACGCCTTTTTGTGCATCTACCATTGGCGATTGGCATGACCGAAACACGAGCCCCGGCCTCACGTGCAGGCCCGGCTCGATGACAGACGCTGCACTCTGCAATCCAATTGAATTTGATAGGGAAGGTACACCACCATGGCATTAACCAAAGACCAACTGATCGCCGATATCGCTGAAGCTATCGACGCGCCAAAGACTACCGCGCGTAACGCCATCGAGCAGCTGGGCCAGATCGTTGCCGATCAATTGGAAAATGGCAGCGAAATCACCCTGCCAGGTATCGGCAAGCTGAAAATCACCGAGCGTCCAGCCCGTACCGGCCGCAACCCTTCGACTGGCGCTGCCATCGAAATCGCTGCCAAGAAAGTCGTCAAGTTCGTCCCAGCCAAAGTGCTGACCGATTCCGTCAACAAGTAATTGTAAACGGCTCGACGAACCGTGCCGCGGTCAACCCGGGCGCGGTTCCCGTAGCAGCGGCGTAAGCCGCGTCCCCCTCCTACCCACTCCCCCAAACCACCCTCGCTTAGCCCCTCAATAAACATCCCGCCGATACCGCCCGCTCTCCAGCAACCCCTCAACCCCATCAGCCCCCAGAATATCCAGCAACGCCTGATCCACACCGCTCGCCATCCCTTCCAGGCTGCCGCAGACATAGATCACGGCGCCGTCGGCAAGCCAGTGCTTCAGTTCCTCAGCCGCCTCGCGCAAGCGGTCCTGAACGTAGATCCTGGTTGCCTGATCACGGGAGAATGCCAGGTCCAGGCGTGCCAGCTCGCCGGTTCGCAGCCAGCTTTCAAGCTCTTGACGGCAGTAGTAGTCATGGGCCTGATTGCGTTCGCCGAACAGCAGCCAGTTACGCCGCTGGCCCTGGGCAATGCGTTGCTTGAGCAGGCTGCGCAGGCCCGCCAGGCCCGTGCCGTTGCCCAGCAGGATGACGGGAAGGTCTTGCTCTGGCAGGTGGAAACCGCTGTTGCGGTGCAGTCGCACGCTGATCGCACCCTCTACCGGCGCATGCTCGGTGAGCCAACCTGAGCCGAGGCCCAGACTACCGTCGGCGTGACGTTCCTGACGCACGATAAGCTCCAGGCTGCCATCTTCCGGGATCGAAGCGATGGAGTATTCACGGGCCGTGATGGGAATGAGTGCGTCGACCAGCGCCTGGGCGTGCAGGCCCACCAGGTGCTCACGGCTTTGGGGCAGGTGCCGGCTGGCCAGGGCCTGGCCAAGCGTTTCGCTGAGACCGTCGACCTGGACGCGGGCCTCGGTATCCAGACCCAGGCCTTGAAGCAGTTGAGTGACGCTCTGGGCGCTGTTACGCGGCAGGATATCGACCAGGTCACCCGCTTCCCAGGCCGGGTGCTCGGTGTTGTGCAGGCCGATCAGGTAAACCGGCGCACCCTGGCTGCCGGGGTTCAACCATTGGCGTCGGGTCAGGGTCCAGTGGGCGAAGGTCGGGGCTTGCCACAGCCCTTGGGGCGCTACACCGGTCAGGTGGCCCAGTTGCTGTTGCCAATGCTGCAAGGCGGCTGGATCGTCGTTGTCCACTTCCACCGGGGCGAACAGCCCGTGGGCGCCCTGGCCGATCAGCCAGGTGTCCAAGCGCCGAGCGAAGCCGCAAAACTGTGCGTATTGCCGGTCGCCCAGGGCCAGCAGGCCATAGCTCAGCCCGTCCAGTGCCCCGGGCTGCCCCAGCACCTTGCGCTCGAAACGCCGAGCACTGTCCGGGGCTTCGCCGTCACCAAAGGTGCTGACCACAAACAGGGCCCTGCGGGCCTCGCGCAGGTCAGCCGCATCCAGGCTGGCCAGGGCCTGCACGCGCACTGCCTGGCCCGCCGCCTGCAACTGCCCGGCGGTCTGCCAGGCCAGGCGCTCGGCGAAGCCGCTCTGGCTGGCGAAACCGATCAGCCAGGCCGGCTGATCGCTCAGGGGCTGGCCAAGCTCGGCACGGGCCAGGCGCACCTGGCGCTTCTTGGCGCGCCGGTCCAGGTACAGCAGCCAGCCTGTGATCAGGAACAATGGCATGGTCAGGCTGGCAAGCATCATCAGGATGCGCCCGACCAGGCCGAAGTAACTGCCTACGTGCAGCGCATAGATGCTGGTGAGCAATTGGGCTTTGAAAGACTTGTCTTCGTAGCGCTGCACATCCTTGAGGGTCCCGGTGGTGGGGTCCAGGTTGATGACGCCGAATGCGCGGTCGTGGGGTGAATCCTTGAGCAGGTAGAACACTGTGGCCGGCTGTGCGGCATTGGGGGGCAGGCGCAGATTGACCAGGCTCAGCTCAGGGCCAGCGGTGTTGCGGATGGTCGACCACACGGCGTCGTAGTCCACGGTTGGCGGCACATCGGTTGCCGATGGCGGGCGCCGTTCACCCCGCTTGGTCGCGGCCGGGGCATCGGAGAGTAATTGATTGACCGCGTTGCCGAACCATTGATACGACCAGGTCAGGCCGGTAAGCGCGGCCAGGAGGTAGAACAGCAGGCACCAGGTACCGAACACTGCGTGCAGATCCCAGTTGAAGACTCGGCCTTTCTTGGCCCAATCCAGGGTCAGCCAGACTCTCCAGTTCAAGGCTTTGCGGGGCCAGCGCAGGTACAGGCCCGAGAGGCAGAAGAACACCAGCATCAAGGTGCAGGCGGCGGTGATCTGCCGACCGGTGCCGCCCATGGCCAGGAATCGATGCAGTTCGAGCATGAGGTCGAAAAAACCTTCGCCCACCACGTCGCCTTGCAGATCGCCGGTGTACGGGTCGAAGTACTCTGCCGGCCCGCGCCGTTGGCCGGGAGGCGGGGTGAAGAACACCCGCGCGGCGTGCCCGTCGACCAGGTCGATGCGCAGCGCGGTGACCTTGGAGTGTTGCCGTTGCTCCAGGATTCGCACCAGTTCTGCCGCAGGCAGGATGCCCGTGTCGCGCACATCGACCGTGAGCGACTGGGGATTGATGGCACGCAGAATTTCCTCTTCGAACGAGTAGCTGGCGCCAGTGATCCCCATCAGGGCCAGCACCAGGCCGCCAGTGATGCCAAAGAACCAGTGCAACTGGAAGAGGACTTTCTTGAACACGGATCACCTTGGCATGCGGTCTGGGTGGGACGGGCGGCATTATGCCGGATTATCGTGAGAATGAATCTCAGGTGCTTTTCTGGGTGTTGCCTATCGGGCCGGGGATGACGGTGCAGGGGCCCGTCACTCCCATGACCCAAGCGCTTCACACAAAAAGCCCCGCATCACCAAGGTGAGCGGGGCGCAAAGATCGATGCGCGATCTTCAGAAGTGGAAGTTGGTGCTCAACAGCGCGGTACGCCCCGCCGCCTGGTTGGCAAAGTGGGTGGTGAAGGCCCGGTCGTAGTAGGTCTTGTCGGTCAGGTTCTGTACGTTGAGCTGGACATCGAAGTTCTTGCTGATCTTGTAGCTGGCCATGGCGTCGTAGCGCACGTAGCTGTCGACCATGGTGGTGTTGGCCACGCTGCCGAACACGTCATCCATGTAGAACGCGCCGCCGCCGACCGTCAGCTTCGGGGTGAGGGCGTACGTGGTCCACAGGCTGGCGCTGTTGTTCGGCGTGTTGGGCATCTGGTTGCCGTCATTGGCGGCGCCCAGTGGGCCGTTGTCGACGACGCGAGCTTCCAGGTAGCTATAGCCGGCGAACACCTGCCATTGGTCGGTGATCTTGCCCGATGCCGACAGTTCGAGGCCGTCGACACGGGTCTTGCCAGCGTTCTCGTAACCGAAGGTGCTGGTCTGTACGCGGGTATTTTCTTTTTCGGTACGGAAGATCGCCGCGGTCAGCGAGAGCCGCTGGTCGAGCAGGTCCCATTTGGTGCCGATTTCGTAGTTGGTGGTTTCTTCCGGCTCCAGGTCGCTGCTCAGCAGGTTGCCACTGCGGTCTGGGGTGCCGCCCAGCGGGTTGCCTTCGATGCCCTCACCCAGCATCGAGCCTGGGGGTGTGGCCGACGTGGCGTAGGAGGCGTAGATGCTGCCGTTTTCGGCGGGTTTCCAGACCAGGCCGATCTGACCGGTAACGAACTCGCTGGTGTCATCGCCTTTGGCCGTGGTGGCGCCGACGGCGGTGTGGGTGCGGTAATCGGTTTCGAAGTGGTCGTAGCGCAACCCGGCGTTCACCTGCCATTGCGGGCTCAGCTCGAGGGTGTCGAACACATAGATCGCGCGCGTCTTGCTGGAGGTGTCGGTCCCGGCATAGTTGCGCGAGATCGCGCCGTTCCACGGATCATCCGGGTTGGGGTTGGCCAGTGAGGTGCAGTTGTAGCCGCTGGAGACGATCGTGCCCGGCGTGCACGTGCTGGTGGACGCGGCGGTCAGCGGGGTGGTGTCGGTGTTCACGGTGTAGGAACTGCGGTCGCTCTCTTCGCGGGTGAACTCGATGCCCGTGGAGAAGCTGTTCTTGAAGCCGGCTACATAGAAGTCGCCAAACAGATCGGTCTGGTTGGTGGTAGTCGCGGTGTTACCCACACGGGTGTTGGCCCGGCGCCAGACACTGCCGTTGTTGACGTTGCGCTGACTGTCATCGGGCTGGGTGAGGATATAGTCCTGCAGGGTGTTGCCGTGGCGCAGCGTGTTCTTGATCGTCAACGAGTCGGTCAGGTCATGCTCGATGGCAAAGGTGGCGATGTCGCTGCGCGTCTTGCGGAAGTCGCGGTCGCTCAAGCCGTAGAAGTTGCTGCTGTCGCCGCCGTCGTTGGGTTTGTCCGGATTGGCCGAGGTACGTGCGGCGCTACCCGCGGCAGGAATGCTGTATGGAATGCCGGAGTCCGGCAGATCATTGCTTTCCATGTGGTAGTAATCGAGGTTGACGCGAGTGTCGGTGCCCAGGCCGAAGGCCAGCGAGGGAGCGATGCCCCAGCGGTCGTAGTCGACCTTGTCGCGACCGGCCACATTGCTTTCGTGGCTCATCAGGTTCAGCCGGCCAGCCGCGGTGTCGGTGAACTGGTAATTGCCATCCAGGGTGTAGCGCTGGGTCTGATCCGAGCCCCAGGTGAAGCCGCCATCGAAAGAATTGCCCAGGTGAGCCTTCTTGCTCACCAGGTTGATCGTGCCGCCGGCAGCGCCACGGCCGCCAATGGCGGAGTTCGGGCCCTTGCTGACCTCGATGGATTCTACGGCGAAGATTTCCCGGCTCTGGGCGCCTGCATCGCGTACGCCGTCCAGGTAGGTGTCGCCTTGAGCGTCGAAACCACGGATGAAAGGCCGATCGCCTTGTGGGTTGCCGCCTTCGCCGGCACCGAACGTGATACCCGGCACGGTGCGCAGGGCATCCTGCAGGTTCAGCGCAGCGGTGTCCTTGAGCACCTGCTGCGGTACCACGGTCACCGAGCGTGGCGTGTCCACCAGCGGTGCGGTGTATTTGGGCGAAGACGCCTTTTCTACCTGGTAGGAGGTCTGGTCCTGGCCGGCTTCGCCGGTGATGCTGGTGGCGCCCAGGGATACCGAGCTCTTTTTGGTATCTGTGTCGTCGGCAGCCTGTGCCATGTGCGAGACGGACGCGGCGCCGATGGCCATGCCGATGGCGGAAGCCAGCAGACGAGGCGAGCTGACCGGTATGAATGTGTTTTGGCGCGACATGATATGAACCTTCCCCAAGGTGTGAGGCGGCGGAGCATAATGTAACTGCATATTTGTATCAATTGAGACAGATTATTATTTGCATCGCCTTTACGATCTTTACAATTTCTCCCGACAGTTCGTACGTCTACATACAATTGGTCGCCTATACAGGGGCAATGGGAATCAATACCATTGGCCACCTTTTGCCCTTCGGTATTTGCCATCATGCTTCTGCACATTCCCGCCGTGTTCACCGCCGATGAGGTGCTGCGTATTCGCCAGGCCCTGGAGCAAGCCGATTGGGCCGATGGCAAGCTGACGGCGGGCCACCAATCGGCCAAAGCCAAGCACAACCTGCAACTGCCCGAGGGGCATCCCCTGGCGCTGGAAATCGGCGCAGCACTGCTCGAGCGGTTGTGGGCCAACCCGCTGTTCATGTCGGCGGCGTTACCGAACAAGGTGTTCCCGCCGCTGCTCAATTGCTATACCGCCGGCGGCAACTTCGACTTTCACATCGACAATGCCGTGCGCCAGGCCAAGGGCAGCGTCGAACGGGTGCGCACCGATCTTTCCTCCACGCTGTTTTTCAGTGATCCGGATGACTACGACGGTGGTGAGCTGGTGATCCAGGACACCTTCGGCACCCGCGAGGTGAAATTGCCGGCCGGTGATCTGCTGTTGTATCCCGCCACCAGCCTGCACAAGGTTCGCGCGGTCAGTCGTGGCGCGCGCTATGCCTCCTTCTTCTGGACCCAGAGCCTGGTGCGTGAGGACAGTCAGCGTGCGCTGCTGTTCGAGATGGATGCCGCCATCCAGCAATTGAGCCGGGACGTGCCCGATCATCCATCGCTGATCCAGCTCACCGGCACGTACCACAACTTGCTGCGCCGCTGGGTGGATGTATGAGCGTGGGGTGGGACCTGCGCCGCAAGGAGCTGCTCGATGGCGAGCAACTCAAGGCCATGCTGACCGCCAACCCCGCAAAGGCGGCCCAGGCGGTATTGATGGCGGCGGGGCAGGGCGTGCTCGAAGCACAGGCGCTGCTGGGCCAGATACTGCTCGATGGCCGCGGTATCGAGCGAGACCCGGCCTTGGCCGTGAAGTGGTTCGGCATTGCCGCACGGCGCGGTCATCTGATGGCGCGCAACATGCTCGGACGCTGCCACGAGCATGGCTGGGGTTGCCCGGCCGATGCTGCCGAAGCTGCCCGCCACTACCGGCACGCGGCCAAGGCTGGGCTGGATTGGGGGCTGTACAACCTGGCCAATCTGCTCGGTACCGGTAGAGGTGTGCCGTTGGATCATCAGCAGGCGTTCGCGTGTTACTTGCAAGCCGCCACCATGGGTCACGCCAAGTCGATGAACCTGGTGGGGCGCTATCTGGAGCAGGGCCTGGTGGCCGGGGCGGATTTGCCCAGGCCGGCGGTCTGGTATCTGCGTTCGGCCGAAGCGGGAGACTTTCGCGGTCAGTTCAGCCATGCCGCGATGTTGGTGGAGCAGGGCGATGTCGACGGCGCGTTGCTGTGGTTGCAGCGGGCGCTGGGGGGCGGCAATGCCAATTTCCTGCGGGCCAGTGCGCCGGTGCTGGCACAGGCGGCGGATGAACGGGTGCGGGGGATGGGGGTTTTGTATCAGGCGCGGTTGGAGGCGCTTACTGCGGCTTAGTGCTCGACCGGAGGGCCTCATCGCGGGTAGAACCCGCTCCCACAAGGGGCGACTCTCACAAGGGCTGACTCTCACAAGGTCCTGATCATGCAGAAGCCTGCTCCCATGTGAGGGGTTGGGAGATGCGGTGTGGGAGCGGGCTCCGCCCGCGATGGCGTACTACCCGGTACTCCATAAAAAAACCGGGCACAGAGGCCCGGTTTCTTCACGCATCCAAACCTCAGATGTAGAAGGATTTCAGCGGCGGGAAGCCATTGAATTCCACCGCACTGTAGCTGGTGGTGTAGGCACCGGTGGACAGCCAGTACAGGCGATCACCGATGGCCAGGTTCAACGGCAGGCCGTACTTGTAGTGCTCGTACATGATGTCGGCGCTGTCACAGGTAGGGCCGGCGATGACCACTTCTTCCATCTCGCCTTTCTTCTCGGTCCAGATCGGGAACTTGATGGACTCGTCCATGGTTTCGATCAAACCGCTGAATTTGCCCACGTCGGTGTAGACCCAGCGCTCGACCGCCGTGCGCGACTTGCGTGCTACCAGCACCACTTCGCTGACCAGGATGCCGGCGTTGGCAATCAGCGAGCGGCCCGGCTCCAGAATGATTTCGGGCAGGTCGTCGCCGAAGTCTTCCTTCAGGAAACGAATGATTTCCTCGGCATAGGTTTCCAGGCTGTTGGTGCGGGTGATGTAGTTGGCCGGGAAGCCACCGCCCATGTTGATCAGCTTGAGCACGATGCCGTCTTCTTCCTTGAGACGCTCGAAGATCACCTTGACCTTGGCGATGGCCGCATCCCATACGCTGATGTCGCGCTGCTGGGAGCCCACGTGGAAGGAGATGCCATAAGGCACCAGGCCCAGGTCGCGGGCCAGGATCAGCAGGTCCATGGCCATGTCGGTCTGGCAGCCGAACTTGCGTGACAGCGGCCAGTCGGCGGTGGTGGAGCCTTCGGTGAGGATACGCACGTAGACTTTCGAGCCCGGCGCGGCCTTGGCGATGTTACGCAGGTCGGCTTCGGAGTCGGTGGCGAACAGGCGCACGCCCTTGTCGTAGAAGTAGCGGATGTCCTTGGACTTCTTGATGGTGTTGCCGTAGCTGATGCGATCCGGGCCGACGCCCTGGCCCATCACCTTGTCCAGCTCGTAGATGGAGGCGATGTCGAAGCTCGAACCCTTGTCGCGCAACAGGTCGATGATTTCCACGGCCGGGTTGGCCTTGACCGCGTAATACACCTTGGCAAATTCAAAACCGGCGCGCAGGTCATCGTAGGCCTTGCTGATCATGGCCGTGTCGATGAGCACGAAGGGGGTTTCTTGCTTGTCGGCAAACGCCTTCATTTTGTTGAAGGTATCGCGTGCGAAGTAGTCTTCGACGTTGATCGACATGCTAGGGACTCCTGGTGGCAAACATGGTGAATTTAAATGGGCTCAAATGACCGTCCTCCGTATCCCCACTTTGGTTCGCCTACTTCCCAAGGCATGTCGCCGAAAGCAAAAAGGCCATTGGTAGAGTGCTCCCCGATGGCCTTGCTGTCCCGTCGTCAGTACTTGAGCCGGATGGATCGTTTCCAGCATGGACGGTCGGCGCGAACTTTAGGGTGTGGAGGGCTTGAGATCAACTAAAAATGTCGCGTTTTCATACGTGATCGTTGCGGTCCGCCATGTGCGCACGGCGCGACCCCTTGTGTAACCGACCGATATGACAGCCTGATGTTCCCCTAACACGCCCCGTCGGTTATTCCTTCACGTTCATGAACTCCTTGGCCCAGGCCACGTAGCTCTCCGGCAGGGTGTAGGTGTGGGTCAGTTCCGTGGCGCTCAGGTCCGAGCTTTTGCTCAGCAATTGTCGCTGTTCGCGAAGTGAATCGTAGGTGGCCTTGATCGCAGCGAAGTACGCGCCATGACCGTCGACGACGATACGCACACCGAGTTCAGCCAGGCGCACATCGTCGTGCAGCGCCGGATTGCCGTAGGTCACCAGCATCAACGGCACGGTGAGGTTCTCGGCAATCTGCTCCAGATGGTCGAAGTCTTTCACGCCGACCATGCAGATCCCGTCCGCACCGGCGTTCTGGTAGGCGAGGGTGCGGCTGATGACCTCCTGGGTGGACAGCACGCCGGCATGGGTTCGGGCGATGATGGTCAGTTCGGGATCGACGCGCGCTTCCAGCGCCGCGCGGATCTTGCCGACGCCTTCGGCCACCGAGATCAGGTCGGTGGAACGACGGCCGAATTGCGCGGGCAGCAGGGTGTCTTCGATGGTCAGCGCGCCGATGCCGGCACGTTCCAGTTCAACCACGGTGCGCATCACGTTCAACGCGTTGCCGTAGCCGTGGTCGGCGTCGGCGATGACTGGCAGTTGGGCAACGCGACCGATCCGGGTCGCCTGTTCGGCGAACTCGGACAAGGTGATCAGGGCAAAGTCGGGCGCCGCCAGCACCTGCAGCGAGGCGACCGAGCCACCGAGGATACCCACTTCGAAACCCAGGTCGGCGGCGATGCGTGCCGACATCGGGTCGAATACCGAAGCGGTGTGATAGCAGTTTTTGGAGGCAAGCAATTCACGGAACTGACGACGCAGTGCCGTATGGGACACGGTTGGCATAAACGCTCCTGATTCTGGCGAAACCCCGATGCCTGTCGCGGAGGGTTTCTGGAACTTTATCGATTCTTCATGGGTTTTTAGTGACTGACGCCAGTTTATCACTGGGCAACCGGGCGGGGGGAGATGTTGGGCTGCTGGTAGAGGACTGGGTGTTGGCGTAGCCAAAAAAAAACCGCGCATTCAGCGCGGTTTTTCAGAAAGGGCATCTCGCCCAGTGCCAGCCTGGCGACTCAGACGTTGAAGCGGAAGTGCATCACATCGCCGTCCTTGACGATGTACTCCTTGCCTTCCAGGCGCCACTTGCCGGCTTCCTTGGTACCGGCTTCGCCGTTGTACTGGATGAAGTCGTTGTAGGCGATGACTTCGGCGCGGATGAAGCCCTTTTCGAAGTCGGTGTGGATCACGCCGGCCGCCTGAGGGGCGGTGGCGCCGATCTTCACGGTCCAGGCACGCACTTCTTCGACACCGGCGGTGAAGTAGGTCTGCAGGTTGAGCAGGTCGTAGCCCGCGCGGATCACGCGGTTCAGACCCGGCTCTTCCAGGCCCAGGGCCTCGAGGAACATGTCCTTCTCTTCACCGTCGTCGAGCTCGGCGATTTCCGCTTCGATCTTGTTGCACACCGGCACCACGATAGCGCCTTCTTCTTCGGCGATGGCGCGCACGATATCCAGCAGCGGGTTATCTTCGAAGCCGTCTTCAGCCACGTTGGCGATGTACATCACAGGCTTGGTGGTGAGCAGGTGGAAGCCACGGATCACGGCTTTTTCGTCGTTACCCATGTTCTTCATCAGGCTGCGTGCCGGCTTGCCCAAGGTGAAGTGGGCAATCAGCTGCTCCAGCAGGCCCTTTTGCACCACGGCGTCCTTGTCACCACCCTTGGCGTTGCGTGCGACTTTCTGCAGTTGTTTCTCGCAGCTGTCCAGGTCGGCGAAGATCAGCTCCAGGTCGATGATCTCGATGTCACGCTTGGGGTCGACGCTGTTGGAAACGTGGATCACGTTCTCGTCTTCGAAGCAGCGCACCACGTGGGCGATGGCGTCGGTTTCGCGGATGTTGGCCAGGAACTTGTTGCCCAGGCCTTCACCTTTCGAGGCGCCGGCCACCAGGCCTGCGATGTCGACGAACTCCATGGTGGTCGGCAGGATGCGCTTGGGATTGACGATGGCCGCCAAGGCTTCCAGGCGCACATCAGGCATTGGCACGATGCCGCTGTTCGGCTCGATGGTGCAGAACGGGAAGTTCTCCGCCGCAATGCCGGATTTGGTCAGCGCATTGAACAGAGTGGACTTGCCGACGTTGGGCAGGCCGACGATGCCGCAGTTGAATCCCATGGTGATTCCCTCTTCGAAGAGTCAGGCCTTTTGGCTGTGCAGGTTTTTCATCGCGCGATTCCACTCGCCGGCGAAGATATCCGGCAGCACACCGAGGGCAAAATCGATACTGGCGTCCAGCTTCTCCTGCTCGGCGCGCGGCGCACGACCCAGGACGAAATTGGACACCAACTTGCTGTCACCCGGGTGGCCGATGCCAAGCCGCAGGCGGTAGAAGCCGTTGTCGTTGCCGAGCTGCGCAATGATGTCGCGCAACCCGTTATGCCCGCCGTGCCCGCCGCCCAGTTTGAGCTTGGCGACGCCGGGGGGCAGATCGAGTTCGTCGTGCGCCACCAGAATCGCTTGCGGCGGGATGCGAAAGAAATTCGCCAACGCTGCCACGGACTGGCCGCTGCGGTTCATGTACGTGGTGGGGATGAGCAGACGAACATCGTGGCCCTGATGGCTGAAACGCGCCGTCAGGCCAAAATACTTGCGATCGGCAACCAGGTTCACGCGGTGTGCCTGGGCGATGCGCTCAACGAAAAGAGCCCCTGCGTTATGCCGGGTCTGTTCGTATTCGGGGCCGGGGTTACCCAGGCCAACGATCAGTTGTATGGCGGTCACGGTAGGGGCTCTTCCTTTTTGAGGCAGGGATAACAAAGCGCTGCGATGTTATCCCCAACTCGACGTGCGAGTAAAAAAATTACTCGGCAGCGCCTTCTTCCGGAGTTTCGTCGGCAACGATACGCGGAGCGTGAACGTTGGCGATTGCCAGGTCGGTGCCATGAGCCAGTGCCACGAACTCGACGCCTTTAGGGGCTTTGAGGTCGGACAGGTGGATGATGGTGCCGATTTCAGCTTCAGCCATGTCGACTTCGATGAACTCAGGCAGGTCTTTAGGCAGGCAGGTTACTTCCAGCTCGGTCTCGGTGTGCGAGATCTCGCCGCCTTTCTTGACAGCCGGTTCCTGGTTCATGAAGTGCAGAGGCACGATGGCGGTCAGTTTCTGGCCGGCGATCACGCGTACGAAGTCAGCGTGCAGGACGTGACCCTTGGCTGGGTGACGTTGCAGCGCCTTGATCAGGACGTTCTGCTTGGTGCCGCCAACGTTCAGTTCGATAACGTGGCTGAAAGCCGCTTCGTTTTCGAGCAGTTTGGCAACTTCCTTGGCCAGCATGCTGATGGACTCAGGGGCTTTGTCGCCACCGTAGACAACAGCTGGAACCAGGCTTGCGAGACGACGCAGGCGGCGGCTCGCACCTTTCCCCAGGTCGGAACGCGATTCAGCATTCAGGGTAAAATCGTTCATGTGTTTCTCCAAAATAACCACGTTCGCCCAGCGTTTGCGACCAGCGCCAAGGCGATACGGGCAAAAAAGCCCCGGCCCGACAAGAGTGTCGGGCCGGGGCGCTTTTCGTCAGAGCGGTGTTCGCGAAGGGCAGGGCCCTCAGCGGAACATCGCGCTGATCGATTCTTCATTGCTGATGCGACGCATCGCTTCTGCAACGACCGGTGCGATATCCAGTTGACGGATACGCGCACAGGCTTGTGCGGCGGCGGACAGCGGAATGGTGTTGGTCACCACTAGCTCGTCCAGCACGGATTTTTCGATGTTCTCGATTGCACGGCCCGACAGAACTGGGTGGGTGCAATAGGCGAACACCTTGGCCGCGCCGTGTTCTTTCAAGGCCTTGGCTGCGTGGCACAAGGTGCCAGCGGTGTCGACCATGTCGTCGACCAGAATACAGGTACGCCCTTCGACGTCGCCGATGATGTGCATCACTTCGGAGTGATTGGCTTTCTCACGGCGCTTGTCGATGATCCCGAGATCCACGCCCAGGGACTTGGCAACGGCACGTGCACGCACGACACCACCAATATCCGGGGATACGATCATCAGGTTTTCGAAGCGTTGGTCTTCGATGTCATCCACCAGTACTGGGGAGCCATAGATGTTATCTACAGGAATATCGAAGAAACCTTGAATCTGATCGGCGTGAAGATCGACGGTGAGAACACGGTCGATACCTACCACGGTGAGCATGTCGGCAACGACCTTGGCGCTGATTGCCACACGGGCAGAGCGCGGACGGCGGTCCTGACGAGCGTAACCGAAGCAGGGGATCACGGCGGTGATTCGCGATGCTGAGGAGCGGCGGAAGGCGTCGGCCATCAGCACCAGTTCCATCAGGTTATCGTTGGTCGGCGCGCACGTTGGCTGAATAATGAAGACGTCTTTACCGCGGACGTTTTCATTGATCTCAGTGCTGATTTCACCGTCGGAGAACTTGCCGACAGAGACATCACCCAGTGGGATATGCAGCTGACGCACAACGCGCCGAGCCAGATCGGGGTTGGCGTTCCCCGCAAAGACCATCATCTTGGACACGCGCAGTACCTGCCGGCTGAGGGTATACCTGGATGAGTATAGGAAAATGGCAGGGGCGGCTGGATTCGAACCAACGCATGGCAGGATCAAAACCTGCTGCCTTACCGCTTGGCGACGCCCCTGTAGCTTGAAACAACCGAGTGCCCAGCACTCGTTTCTCAGAACAGACTTTGCAGCTTGCGATGCAACATCGAAACGTTGCTTCCCTTGGCTACGAACCCTGTAAGGGTGTCTGCAAGAAGGTGCGAAACTCTATCAGCTTCCGCTTTGCTTGGGAAGGCCCCAAACACACAACTTCCAGTTCCGGTGAGCCTTGCTTCAGTGAATTTATCCAGTAAATTCAAAGCGTTACGTACATCTGGGTAACGACGCTCGACTACCGCTTGACAGTCATTACGACTGTTTCCCTCGAGAACGGGGCGCACTTTAATGGGCGCCGAGTCACGTGTCAACAAAGGATCTGAAAAAATTTCTGCTGTACTTACAGAGACTTGCGGAACGAGCACGAGATACCAGGGTTCAGGCGGCTGCACAGGAGTGAGTTTCTCGCCCACACCTTCGGCGAAAGCAGCGCGCCCGCGTACGAATACCGGTACGTCGGCACCCAGGGACAGGCCCAGTTCGGCCAGCTGATCTTCGCTGCAGCGGGTTTGCCACAGGTGGTCCAGGCCCAGCAATGTGGTGGCCGCATCCGAGCTGCCGCCGCCGATGCCGCCGCCCATGGGCAGCACCTTGCGCAGCCAGATGTCGGCGCCCAGCTCGGTGCCGGTCAGGGCCTGGAGCCTGCGCGCGGCCTTGACGATGAGGTTGCTGTCGTGAGGCACGTCGGCGATGTCCGTATGCAGCTTGATCACGCCATCGGTGCGCACGGCGAAGTCCAGCTCGTCGCCGTGGTCGACAAACTGAAACACCGTCTGCAGTTCGTGGTAGCCGTCGGGGCGGCGGCCCAGAATGTGCAACATCAGGTTGAGCTTGGCCGGGGCGGGCAGGGTCAGCAATTCACTCATGGTAGGTGCTCGATCACTGGCCCAGTCGGCGCGGCTGCCAATCCTTGACCACGAGGGTCACGTCCAGGTCCTGGCCATGCAGCTTGATCCGCTCCGGCAGCCAGTAGCCGTTCTGCTCGGCGTAACTCAGGTACTCGACCTTCCACCCATCCTGATCCAGCCCCGCCAGACGGCTGTCGCCGTCCAGGGTCAGCTGACTCTTGCTGTCGGGTGCCGGCAGGCCGCGGACCCACCAGGACAGATGGGACACGGGAAGTTTCCAGCCCAACTGCTGCTCCAGCAGCTCCTCAGGGGTGGCGGCCTCATAGCGACCCTGATTGGCGACCTCCAGGCTGACCTGGCCGGGGCGGCCGGTCAGTCGGGCGGCGCCTCGGCCGAGGGGGCCGGACAGGCGGATGTCGTAGTAATCCTGGCGTTGCAGCCAGTACAGGGTGCCGGAGCCCGAATCTTTCGGCGCGCGGATGCCGATCTTGCCGTTGATTTCCCAGCCGTCGAGCTGGCTCAACTGCTGTTTGTGGGCTTGCCACTGCTGCGGGTTGCCCTGGCCTTGCAGCGCCTCGCGCGAGCCGATGCCGGCACAGCCGGCCAGCAGGGCGATCAAGGCGAACGTAGAGAGATTGCGGACGAAAGCTGTATTACAAAAACGCATATATTAAAGGGTCTCGGAACCGGTCAGGCGCAGAATGGTGCTGCGCAGGATAGGGCTGTCAGGTTGTTCTTGCAGGGCCTTGCCCCAGATTTTCTTCGCTTCGCGCTGCTTGCCGTTGGCCCACAGGACTTCGCCCAGGTGCGCGGCGACTTCGTGATCGGGGAAACGCTCCAGGGCGCTGCGCAGGTAGCGCTCGGCTGCATCGAGGTTGCCCAGGCGATAATTGACCCAGCCCAGGCTGTCGAGCACTGCCGGGTCTTCGGGGTTCAGGCTGTGGGCCTTTTCGATCAGCGTGCGGGCCTCCTCGAACCGCGTGGTGCGGTCCGAGAGGGTGTAGCCCAAGGCGTTGAGCGCCATGGCATTGTTCGGCTCGCGGGCAAGAATCGCGCGCAGGTCTTTTTCCATCTGCACCAGATCGTTGCGCTTTTCCGCCAGCATCGAGCGGGTATACAGCAGATTCAAGTCGTCGGGGTTCTGCTTGATGGCATTCTGCAGCACCAGCCAGGCGTCCTGGGTCTTGTCGTTGTTGGCCAGGGTTTCGGCCTCGATCAAGTACAGCTGGATGGCGTAATCAGGCTGATTGCTACGGGCCTCGGCCAGGCGGCGGGAGGCTTCCACGGCGCGGCCATTGGCGATCAGAATGTCGGCCTGGCGCAATTGGGCGGGCAGGAAGTCGGTGCCGGGGCCCACCTGGGTGTATTCATCCAGGGCCGCTTGAGGGTTGCCTCGCTCTTCGGCGATGCGGCCCAGATTCAAGTGCGCGGAATCGACATGGCTGCCACGTTCCACCAGTTCCTGCAGGTAGCTGTAGGCCTCGTCCCAGGCTTTGGCCTCCAGGCATACCAGTGCCAGGGAGTAGCGCAGCTCATCGTCGTCCGGGTACTGCTGAACCAGAGTGGAAAACTGCACCTTGGCGTCGTCCATGCGGTTCTGTTCCACCAGCATGCGCGCGTAGGTCAGGCGCAGGCGCTTGTCCTCGGGGTATTTCTTGAGGTTCTTCTCCAGCAGGGGCAAGGCTTCGCTGCCCCGGTCAAGGCTGGCCAGCAGCCGTGCACGCAACAGGATCGGTGCGATTTCGCCATCCTGAGGCGGGTTGCTCTCGAGCAGCGCCAAGGCGCCCTGGCCGTCGCCGCCCTGTTGCAGCAGCAGGGCCTTGCCAAAGATCAACTGGCCGTTGCCGGGATACTTCTGCAGCAGGCGCTCGAAACTCTGCAACAGGCCCTGGCGAGTGCTCTCGTCGGTATCGGCGGCCGACAGTGCAAGGAAATCGAAATGGGTGTCGCCCTGGCCCTGGAGGACTTTTTCCATGTACTGCAGGGATTCGTCGTAGTCGCCATTGCGGGCCAGTTGGATGGCCGCGGCGCGCTGGGCATCGAGGTCGGTGGGGGCATTTTTGGCCCACAGCAACGAGGTTTCCAGGGCCGACGGATCGGCGCCCAGGTACTCGGCAATGCGAAACGCCCGCTCGGCCACAGCCGGGTCCTGGGTCTTGCGGGCCTGGTCGACATAGTTGTCCAGCGCAATATCGAAACGATTGCGCTGCCCGGCCAGCTCTGCACTGAGCAGGCTGAACACGGTCTCCTCGGTGAACGAGCCGTACACCTGTGGTTCGGCGTCCGGCGTCGGCGCCGGCTGAGCCACGGGTACGGGGGCTGCCTGTTGCTGGGGAGACCACGATTGGCAACCCTGGAGCAAGGCAACGGCGAGGAACAACGCGGAGGTTCTATTCATAGAGGGGTTTTGGCGACTTACCTGCGGTCGGATCATCATGACACAAGCCACAGGTCAAACCCATAACTCGAGGTTGCCTATTAGGACAATAGATAGCGGTGGTTGTTCTCGATCTGTCGAAGTAGGACAATTGTCGGCTTCTCGACATCATCAGCGACCTTGAATGGCCTTCCTTGCCCTCGGTATCAACCATAAGACTGCTTCGGTAGACGTACGCGAGCGCGTGGCGTTTACGCCTGAGCAGCTGGTTGAGGCCTTGCAGCAGCTTTGCCGGCTGACTCACAGCCGCGAAGCAGCGATCCTCTCGACCTGCAATCGCAGCGAGCTGTACATCGAACAGGATCTCCTGGGTGCCGATGCGGTGCTGCGCTGGCTGGCCGATTACCACCGTTTGAGCGTCGACGAACTGCGCGCCAGTGCTTATGTGCACGAGGAAGATGCGGCCGTTCGTCACATGATGCGGGTGGCCTCGGGCCTCGATTCGCTGGTGTTGGGCGAGCCGCAGATCCTTGGCCAGATGAAGTCGGCCTACGCCGTGGCGCGCGAGGCCGGCACCATCGGGCCGCTGCTGGGCAGGCTGTTCCAGGCGACGTTCAGTGCCGCCAAGCAGGTGCGCACCGACACCGCCATTGGCGAAAACCCGGTGTCGGTGGCCTTTGCCGCAGTCAGCCTGGCCAAGCAGATCTTCAGCGACCTGCAGCGCAGCCAGGCGCTGCTGATCGGCGCCGGCGAAACCATTACCCTGGTCGCCCGCCACCTGCACGAGCAGGGCGTCAAGCGTATCGTGGTGGCGAATCGTACCCTGGAGCGTGCCAGCAGCTTGGCCGAACAGTTCGGCGCGCACGCGGTACTGCTGGCCGACATTCCCCAGGAACTGGTCAACAGCGATATCGTCATCAGCTCCACCGCCAGCCAGTTGCCCATTCTGGGTAAAGGTGCGGTGGAAAGCGCGCTGAAGCTGCGCAAGCACAAGCCGATATTCATGGTCGACATCGCCGTGCCGCGGGATATCGAGCCTGAGGTGGGCGAGCTGGACGATGTTTACCTGTACACCGTGGATGACCTCCACGAAGTGGTGGCGGAAAACCTCAAAAGCCGCCAAGGTGCGGCGCAGGCCGCCGAAGAGCTGGTCAGCGTCGGTGCCGATGATTTCATGCTGCGCCTGCGCGAGCTGGCGGCAGTGGACGTGCTCAAGGCCTACCGCCAACAGGGCGAGCGCTTGCGCGACGAGGAATTGCAAAAAGCCCTGCGCCTGTTGGCCAACGGCGGTAACGCCGAAGACGTGTTGGCCCAACTGGCCCGCGGGTTGACCAACAAGCTGCTGCATGCGCCCAGCGTGCACATGAAAAAGCTCTCCGCCGAAGGCCGCGTCGATGCGCTGGCCATGGCCCAGGAACTCTTTGCCCTCAACGAGGGCTCTACGGATAAACCGCCGCAATGAAAGCGTCACTGCTCAATAAACTGGACACGATCCAGGACCGTTTCGAGGAATTGACCGCCTTGCTGGGCGATGCCGAAGTCATTTCCGAGCAAACCCGTTTCCGCGCCTACTCCAAGGAGTACGCCGAGCTGGAGCCGGTCGTCGTCGGCTACCAGCAGTGGGCCAAGGTCAATGCCGACCTCGAAGGCGCCCAGGCGCTGCTCAAGGACAATGACCCGGACATGCGCGACATGGCCGCCGAAGAAGTGCGCGAAGCCAAGGAGCAACTGGTGGTGCTCGAGGGTGCCCTGCAGCGCATGCTGCTGCCCAAGGACCCGAACGATGGCCGCAACGTGTTCCTGGAGATTCGTGCCGGTACCGGTGGCGACGAGGCGGCGATCTTCTCCGGTGATCTGTTTCGCATGTATTCACGCTATGCCGAGCGGCGTGGCTGGCGGGTCGAGATCCTGTCCGAAAACGAGGGCGAGCACGGCGGCTATAAAGAAGTCATTGCCCGGGTCGAGGGCGACAACGTCTACGGCAAGCTCAAGTTCGAATCCGGCGCGCACCGGGTGCAACGCGTACCGGAAACCGAGTCCCAGGGCCGTATCCATACGTCCGCCTGCACCGTGGCGGTGTTGCCCGAACCCGACGAGCATGTGGCGATCGAGATCAACCCGGCGGATCTGCGCGTAGACACCTACCGCTCATCCGGCGCCGGTGGCCAGCACGTCAACAAGACCGACTCGGCGATCCGTATTACCCACCTGCCCACCGGCATCGTCGTCGAGTGTCAGGAAGAGCGTTCCCAGCACAAGAACCGCGCCCGAGCCATGAGCTGGCTGTCGGCCAAGCTCAACGACATGCAGACCAGCGCCGCGGCCAATGCCATTGCCAGCGAACGCAAGCTGCTGGTGGGCTCCGGGGATCGTTCCGAGCGCATCCGTACCTACAATTTTCCCCAGGGCAGGGTGACCGACCACCGGGTCAACCTCACGCTTTATTCGCTGGATGAAGTGTTGGCCGGCGCCGTCGATGCAGTGATAGAGCCACTTCTGGCCGAATACCAGGCCGATCAGTTGGCCGCGTTGGGTGAATGACACATGACCATCATTGCCACACTGTTACGCAGTGCCGAACTTCCCGACTCGCCCACGGCCCGACTGGACGCCGAACTGTTGCTCGCCGCGGCCCTGGGCAAAGCGCGCAGCTACCTGCACACCTGGCCGGAGCGGATCGTCACCAGTGAGGCGGCCGCAGCGTTTGCCGGTTTCATCGAGCGCCGCCGAAGGGGTGAACCGGTGGCTTATATCCTGGGTCATCAGGGCTTCTGGAAACTCGACCTCGAAGTCGCGGCGCATACCCTGATCCCGCGTCCCGATACAGAACTGCTGGTGGAAACGGCCTTGCAATTGCTGCCCAGAGGGTCGGCACGGGTGCTGGACCTGGGCACCGGCACAGGCGCGATTGCCCTGGCGCTGGCCAGCGAGTGCGGCGCCTGGCAGGTGACAGCGGTGGACCGGATAGCCGAAGCCGTGGCGTTGGCCGAGCGCAACCGGGTGCGTCTTGAGCTTGGCAACGCCCGTGTGTTGGAAAGCCACTGGTTCAGCGCGCTGGACGGTGAACGATTCGACCTGATCGTCAGCAACCCGCCGTACATTGCCGCCGCCGATCCGCACCTGAGTGCCGGCGATGTGCGCTTTGAACCGGCCAGCGCGTTGGTAGCGGGCATCGACGGTCTCGATGACATACGTCACATCGTGCAGCGGGCGCCTCAGCATCTGGCGCCTGCCGGCTGGCTGCTGCTGGAGCACGGTTACGATCAGGCCGCCGCGGTGCGCGAGCTGCTTGCCCGACACGACTTCGAACAGATCGAAAGTCGCGTCGACCTCGGCGGGCATCAGCGCATCACCTTCGGGCGGCTGCTGTGCTGACCGATCAGGAGCTGCTGCGCTACAGCCGTCAGGTGCTGCTGGCTCAGGTCGATATCGCCGGGCAGCTGCGATTGAAGAACAGCCGTGCGCTGATCATCGGCCTGGGTGGGCTGGGTTCGCCAGTGGCCATGTACCTGGCGGCCGCGGGCGTGGGCGAACTGCACCTAGCGGACTTCGACACGGTGGACCTGACCAACCTGCAGCGTCAGGTCATGCACGACAGCGCATCGGTGGGCACCAGCAAGGTCGACTCGGCGATCCAGCGCCTGGGCGCGATCAACCCCGAGATCGCGCTGATCGCTCATCGCAGCGCGCTGGATGCCGATTCATTGGACGCTGCCGTCGCTTCGGTGGATCTGGTGCTCGACTGCTCCGATAATTTCGCTACGCGCGAAGCGGTGAACGCCGCCTGCTTCGCGGCGGGCAAGCCCCTGGTCAGTGGCGCGGCGATTCGCCTGGAAGGGCAGCTTTCGGTGTTCGACCCCCGCCGCCCCGAGAGCCCGTGCTACCACTGCCTCTACGGCCACGGCAGCGAGACCGAGTTGACCTGCAGCGAAGCCGGTGTGGTCGGGCCGCTGGTAGGGCTGGTGGGCAGTCTGCAGGCGCTGGAAGCGCTGAAGCTGCTGGCTGAGTTCGGCGATCCGCTGATCGGGCGTTTGCTGTTGATCGATGCGTTGGGCACGCGGTTTCGTGAACTGCGAGTCAAGCGTGACCCGCAGTGCGGCGTCTGTGGCAGTCGACGTGTCTGAGGCGCCGGTCGGCGTTTTCGATTCGGGCGTCGGCGGTCTGTCGGTGCTGCACGAAATCGAACGCCTGCTGCCCCGAGAATCCTTGCTGTACGTCGCGGATTGCGGGCACATCCCGTATGGCGAGAAAACCCCCGAATTCATTCGCGAGCGCTGCCTGCAGGTGGCGCGATTCTTTCGTGAGCAAGGCGCCAAGGCGCTGGTGCTGGCCTGCAACACGGCGACCGTGGCGGCCGTGGCGGACTTGCGTCAACGTTATCCCGAGTGGCCGATCGTTGGCATGGAGCCTGCGGTCAAACCCGCGGCGGCAGCGACCCGCAGCGGCGTGGTGGGCGTGCTGGCTACCACCGGCACCCTGCAAAGCGCCAAGTTCGCCGCATTACTCGACCGTTTCGCCAGTGACGTGCAGGTGATTACTCAGCCCTGTCCTGGCCTGGTGGAACTGATCGAGACCGGTGACCTGCACAGCCCCGCCTTGCGCAGTCTGTTGCGGAGTTATGTCGAGCCGTTGCTGGCAGCCGGCTGCGACACGCTGATTCTGGGCTGCACGCATTACCCCTTCCTCAAGCCCCTGCTGCTGGCCATGGTGCCCCGTGAGGTGGTGCTGGTCGATACCGGCGCGGCGGTAGCGCGGCAGTTGCAACGCCTGCTGGCGGAGCAGCATGCGCTGGCGACGGGCGAAGCTCGCCCGGTGCGATTCTGGACGAGTGGCAGTCCGGAAAATTTCAGAAATGTCCTACCTATGCTGGGTAAATCGTCTGATAGTGTGCAAAGATTCCATTTGTAAAAAAAATGTGAAATAAAAGCTTTGTGTCACTGAACTTACACGCAAGCCGAGATTTCTATAGCTTGTCTGCTGAGGCGACAAAAATTCTTACAACTGAATTCCCTAGGATGTTTCTCATGAAGAGATTGTTCTCTTTGGCTGCGCTTGCAGCCGTGTTGTTGGGGCACAGCATTTCCGCACAAGCGGTTGATCTGTCGTTTTCGGCGGGTGAAACCGGCGAATCTTCCCAGGTCTACCGTATTGGTGTTCAGTCCAATTGGGACAAGAGCTGGTTTCAAACCAGTGTCGGCCATCTGACCGGCTACTGGGATGCAGGCTACACCTACTGGGACGGCAAGGACTTCAAGGATAACCACAGCCTGTCGTTCGCACCGGTCTTCGTTTACGAGTTCGGCAGCGGTTCGGTGAAGCCGTACATCGAGGCGGGTATCGGCGTGGCCGCATTCGCCCATACCCAGATCGAGGGCAACAAGCTGGGCTCCTCGTTCAACTTCGAAGACCGCATCGGTTTCGGCCTGCGCTTCGGTGGTGGGCATGAGCTGGGTGTGAGAGCGATCCATTATTCCAACGCCGGCATCAAAGAGCCAAACGATGGGATCGAGGCATATACCTTGAATTATCGGATGCCTTTGTAAGGCTGATGGTGGGGGCGCCCGGGAGGGTGCCTTCGCGGCTGTACGCCGCTCCTACAGGGTGGGGGCGGCGGCGTATCTGCTTATTTTGTCTTGCGTGATGGCAGGTTCTTGAAGGCTGCCAGTGCACGTTCGCGACCTTCCTTCAGATCCACGATTGGCGCCGGGTAGTCTCCATCCGCGAACAAATCACCCGCGGGCGGTGCATGCACCTGCTTGCTGTCCAAATGCTTGAGCTCAGGTAGCCATTGCTTGAGAAAAACCCCTTGTTCATCGAAGCGCATCGACTGGCTGACGGGGTTGAAAATGCGAAAGTACGGCACCGAATCGGTTCCGGTCGAAGCACTCCACTGCCAGCCACCATTGTTGGACGCCAGATCGCCGTCGATCAGGTGCTGCATGAAGAAGCGCTCACCCTCCCTCCAGTCGATCAACAGGTTCTTGCTCAAGAACATTGCGGCAATCATGCGCAGGCGGTTATGCATCCAGCCGGTGGCTACCAACTGGCGCATGGCGGCGTCGACAATCGGAATGCCGGTGCGGCCTTCCTGCCAGGCTTGCAGGTCCTTGGGCGCATTGCGCCAGGGCAGGGCTTCGTACTCCAGGCGGAAGGCACGGTGCATCGAGACCCGTGGATAGCCCACCAGAATGTGCTTGTAGAATTCCCGCCAGATCAATTCGCTGATCCAGGTCACCACGCCAACGTTGCCGCTTTCGAATTCGCCGCGGTTGCTGTTCAGGGCGCTATGCAGGCATTGGCGGGGCGAGACCACGCCGGCTGCCAGGTACGCGGAAATCTGGCTGGTGCCGGGGCGGGCAGGCAGGTCACGCTCGACCTTGTAATGTTCTATAGGCTGATCGGTAAAAACCTTCAGGCGCTGGCTGGCTTCGTCTTCGCCCGCTGGCCACATCTGCTGGAGGGTCTTGCTGGGCGTGGCGAAGCCTTTGACGTGGTCAGGCACCTTGTCGGCCGCCACGTGTACCGGTTTCTGTGCCTTCGGCGTGGCCACCAGTGCCGGCGGTGAGTGGTGCAGGCGTTCGTAGCACACCTTGCGAAACTGACTGAACACCTGGAAATAGGTGCCGCCCTTGGTCAGTACGCTGCCGGGTTTGAACAGCAACTGGTCCAGGTAGCGCTCCAGGGTGATGCCTTGTTCATCGAGCAGCGCTGCCACGGCGTCGTCGCGCCGGGTTTCGTTGACCCCGTATTCCTCATTGCAGTGCACCGCCTCGATGCCGTGTTCCTTGCACAGCTGGGCGATCACCTTGGGTGCTTTGTCCCAGGTGTCGGCTTCGCGAATCAACAGGGGAATATGCAGTTTTTTCAAGGCGGCACTGAGCTGCTTGAGGTTACGCAGCCAGAAATCCACCTTGTTTGGCGAATCGTCGTGGGCTTGCCACTGGCCGGGGCTGAGCAAGTACAAGGCCAGGGTAGGGCCTTTGGCGCAGGCGGCCGCCAGGGCGGTGTTGTCATGCACACGCAGGTCGCTGCGCAGCCAGATCAATTGCATGGGGAAGACTTCCAAATGTTCATGGGGTGCGTGTGACAGGAGCGGTGAAGTGCTGCAATGCCTGCTGGGCCATCAGCGGGCTTTCGGCCAGTTGCAGGTCGCCAAGCTGTTCGGCGAGTGCGGCAAGGGCGGGATGATGGATTCGCACCGCCGGGCCGATCAGCCATTTGGGGCACTGGCAGCCGCTCAGCAGCTTGCGCAGCCCGGCCACGTTGAGGGCGGTGCTGGCACACAACAACACAGCCCGCGCCTGCAACGTGTCACAGGCCAATGCCAGTTCGCCGGGTGGCAGCGGCCAGTCGAACACCTGCACCCCATGGTTGGAGCTGCTGATCAGCCAGGCGGTTATCCACAGGTGAGGTTCCATGGGTCGATCGGACTGGTTGACCAGCAACACCGGCGGACCGCTGACCTGTCGGTTGTTGTGATAGATGCGCGCGCCCAGCTTGCTGCGCAGCCAGGAGTAGAAAAACACGCGCTCCATCTGTGCGCCGAATTGGCCCTGCCAGCGATGTTCCAGTTCAGCCAGCAATGGCAGCAACAACAGTTCGCAGAGGGTGTTGGGAGGGTAGAGCGCCATGGCCTGGTTCAGACTGTCGTCGAGCCTGCGCTCGGCCAGTTCGGCAATGGCGCCGATCAGGGTCTGGCGCAGCTGCTGCCAGTCGTTGTCCAGCGCCTGGGGCGACGCCTCCGGGGTATCCAGCAGATGCTTGACCTGGCTGACGGCGACGCCACGATTGAGCCAGGTCAATACCTGCTGAATACGCGCGATATGCTGCGAATCGTAGAGCCGATGACCCTTGGCGGTGCGGTGCGGCACCACCAGGCCATAACGACGCTCCCAGGCGCGCAGGGTCACCGGGTGGACCCCGGTCAGGCGGGTCACTTCCCGGATGGGTAGCCAGTCGGCTGCCTGGGGCTCAAATGGCATTGCGCAGGCTCAGGTTTTCCGGATGCGGTTGCAGGTAGGTTTGCTGAGCGATGTAAGGGTCGGGGTGCAGACGAAAGAGGTGCTTGAGCAGCGTCATCGGTACCACCAGGGGTACGATGCCCTCGCGGTATTGGCTGATCAGCTGCTGCAGTTCCTGCTTGTCCTGAGCGTCGATGGCTTGTTTCAGGTAGCCGCTGATGTGCAGCAACACGTTGGTATGGGTGCCCCGTGTAGCGCATCGCTTGAGAGCGGTCATCAGTTCACCGAAGTAGCGCGGGCCGACTTCTTCGGCGTCGCCGCGGCCCATGCTGCCGAGCATTTTGCCCAGCACCTTGTACTGCAGGGGATTATTGGCCATCAGCTGGTACTTGAAGCGGGAGTGATACTCCATGAGGCTGCGCCGGGTCAGGCCTGCCTGGAGCAGCGCCTGCCACTGCGCATAGGCGCCAACGCGCACCAGGAAGTTCTCACGCAGCACGGGGTCACACAGTCGGCCTTCTTCTTCCACCGGCAGGTTGGGATGGCGTTCGCAGAAGGCCTGGGCATAGATGCCGCGACCGCCCTCGCGTTGCGGGGCGCCGTTGTCGCGATAGATCTTGACCCGTTCCAGCCCGCAGGAAGGCGACTTCTGCATGAAGATATAGCCGCACAGATCGGTCAGTTCGCCGGCCATACGGGCGCCGTATTCGGCCAGCGGTTCAGTGACATTGATGTCCGGGTGCACCGTGCCGACGGCCTGGGTGTGATCCTTGTCGCCGATCAGGCGGATAGGCTCGCGGGGAATGCCCAGGCCGATAGCCACTTCAGGGCACACCGGCACGAAGTCGAAGTGTTCGCTGAGAACGCGGCTGCACCAGCGAGATTCCTTGTGCCCCGCGTTGAAGCGCACTTCGGCGCCCAGCAGGCAGGCACTGATGCCGATTTTGGGCTTGGTAGAAAGGGCTTGGTACATGGCCGACCTCTGCTCAAAGCTGTACGGGCATGAATTTCCGTACAGCCTGGATTCATCATAGGTGCGTATATGTACAAGTCAAATATTTTGTACAGTTATTTGGGGCGGGCAGTGCTGTCGGGCGAGGGCACTTGGCGTGCCCGGATCATTGCCAGCCCATTTTCCAAGTCTGCGCATCCTGAAGTGACTGCCAGGGCAGCCGCTGGCAGCGGTGGGTCAGGACGGCTTGCAATTCCACTTCCAGCACCACGCCTTCCTCGTCACAGAGCACGTCGCTCACCAGAAAATGCTTCTCGCGATTGAGCGGCTGGGCTGCGGTCCATTTGGACAGCAGCAGCTTGCGCGGATTGAGCCGATGGCGCGCGGTCATTGCAGGTGCTCGATCAAGCGCCGGGCGGCATCCTGGCCGCTGAGCCAGGCGCCTTCGACGCGGCCGGACAAGCACCAGTCGCCGCACACGTACAGACCCAGATCGGCATCGGCCAAAGCGCCCCACTCATGGGCACCCGCCGGGCGAGCATAGAGCCAGCGATGGGCGATGCTCAGCGTCGGCGCAGGCATCGGGCAGTTGACCAGTTCGGCGAAAGCACCGTGCAGGTGATCGATGACTTCCTCTCTGGACAGGTCGATGTGCTGCTTGCTCCAGGCGCTGGTGGCGTGCAGCACCCAGGTGTCGACGCTGCCGTCGCGCCCAGGTTTGCTGTCACTTCGGGCCAGCCAATCGAGCGGGCTGTCCTGCACGAAGCACCCTTGCATGGGCGTGCTCAAGGCAGTGTCGAAAGCCAATGCCACAGCCCACGTAGGTTCCATCTGCACGCCCGCGACCACTGCGGCCAGTTTGGGCGCGCTGGCCAATAGCGGCGTTGCCTGGGGTGCCGGCACGGCAATCACCACCTGGCTGAACGGGCCATGGCTGGCGCCTTCGGCGTCGAGCAGGTGCCAGAACTCCTTGCCCTTGAACACTTCGGTGATCCGGCAGCTCAACACAGTGGTCAGTTCGGCGGCCATGGCCTTGGGGATCGAACTCATGCGTGGCGTGCCAACCCAGCGCACCTGCTCGTCGGGCGAGGGGCTCAGGCGCCCGTCTTTGGCGTTGTATAGCAGGGGTGCCCATTGTTCGACGCAGCCTGCGGCCTGCCATTGCTGCACCTGAGCAACGAAGCGCCGGTCGCGAGCGGTGAAATACTGGGCGCCAAGGTCGATGGAGCCGACGTCGCTGCGCTTGCTGGACATCCGTCCGCCGACGCCGCGAGCCTTATCGAAGAGGTGGACGGCATGTCCGGCCTTGAGCAGCGCCTGGGCCGCGGAAAGGCCGGCGATGCCGGTGCCGATGATTGCGATAGGTACAGTCATAGTGCCCTCGTAACTACTGTTTGTTTTCAGGCTCGTTGCGGGCGTTTTTCAGTGATGAAGCATGCGCCCTGCGAAACAAACCTGTACAAAACACTCAATCAGTATAAGTTAGCGGGATCCTTTTTGCTCAGGTGTCCTATGGTTCATCTGAGAGCAGTCATGGCAGAAAGTGCCTCTCTCATAAAAATAGACTAGCGATGCAAGGGCAACGCCACATGGAGAAGACCTCATGCACATATTGCTGACCGGCGGTACTGGTCTGATTGGCCGCAAGCTCTGCCAGTACTGGGTAGGGCAGGGGCACGATATTACCGTGTTGAGCCGACGACCGGACCAGGTCAGGCACCTGTGTGGTGCCAGCGTGCGCGGTATCGAGCGCCTCGAGGCGTTCGGTGATGGGGCTCTGGATGCTGTCGTGAACCTGGCGGGTGCGCCCATTGCCGACCGGCCGTGGACTGCCAGGCGCAAGGCATTGTTGTGGAGTAGCCGGATCACCCTGACCGAGCGTCTGCTGGCCTGGCTGGAAAGCCGTGAGCAGCGTCCGGAGGTGCTGATTTCCGGCTCTGCGGTGGGCTGGTACGGTGACGGCGGCGAACGTGAATTGACCGAAGCGTCGCAGCCGGTCAAGGAAGACTTCGCCAGCCATTTGTGCATTGCCTGGGAGGAAGCCGCCCAGCGCGCCGAGGCCCTGGGCATCCGCGTGGTGCTGGTGCGTACCGGCCTGGTACTGGCCAGTGAGGGTGGTTTTCTCAAGCGCCTGGCACTGCCGTTCAAGCTGGGCCTGGGCGGCCCCATCGGCAACGGTCGCCAGTGGATGCCGTGGGTGCACATCAGCGATCAAATCGCGCTGATTGATTTTCTCTTGCAGCAGCGTGACTGCCAAGGTCCCTATAATGCCTGCGCGCCCGAACCGGTGCGCAATCGCGAGTTCGCCAGCCTGCTGGGCAAGGCGCTGCACCGACCTGCCTTCATGCCATTGCCATCGCTGTTGTTGCGCGCCGGCCTGGGCGAGCTGTCGGGGTTGCTGCTGGGCGGACAGCGGGCGCGGCCCGCGAAGCTACAGGCCGCAGGCTTCAACTTTCGCTACACCGAATTACCCGCTGCCCTGGCAGAACTCTCCAGGCGGCTTTGAGCGTCAATCGTCGAACCTTTGAAATAGGACGTTGCATGACCGATCACGCCCTGCTGCTGGTCAACCTGGGATCACCGGCTTCTACCGAGGTGGCCGACGTGCGCCGCTACCTCAATCAATTTCTCATGGACCCCTATGTCATCGACCTGCCCTGGCCGGTGCGGCGCTTGCTGGTGTCTCTGATTCTGATCAAACGGCCCGAGCAGTCGGCCCACGCCTACGCCTCGATCTGGTGGGAGGACGGCTCACCGCTGGTGGTACTGACCCGTCGCCTGCATGCGCTGATGACGCAACAATGGAGCCATGGTCCGGTAGAGATGGCCATGCGTTACGGCGAGCCATCGCTGGATACGGTGCTGACGCGCCTGGCGGGGCAGGGTGTGGGCAAAGTGACCTTGGCGCCGCTGTACCCGCAGTTTGCACAAAGCACCGTGACCACGGTGATCGAGCAGGCCAGGAAGGTGGTGCGCGAGCGGAAGCTGCCGATTCAGTTCAGCGTGCTGCAACCGTTCTACGATCAACCTGAATACATCGATGCGTTGGTAGCCAGTGCCAGGCCTTACCTGGAGCAGCCCCATGATCATCTGCTGATGAGTTTTCATGGTCTGCCGGAACGGCACCTGACCAAGATCGACCCGACCGGCAAGCATTGCTTGCGCAATGCCGACTGCTGCAAGACGGCCTCGCCTGAAGTCCTGGCCACGTGCTACCGCGCCCAGTGCCTGCGCACCGCCAGTGCCTTTGCCGAGCGCATGGGCTTGGCCGAGGGCAGTTGGTCGGTGTCGTTCCAGTCGCGGCTGGGCCGCGCGAAGTGGATCGAGCCCTATACCGAAGTCAGGCTGCACGAGTTGGCGGAGCAGGGGGTCAGGAAGCTAATGGTGATGTGCCCGGCGTTCGTTGCCGATTGCATCGAAACGTTGGAGGAAATTGGCGATCGCGGGCAGGAGCAGTTTCGCGAGGCGGGCGGGGAGGAGTTGGTGTTGGTGCCTTGTTTGAACGATCACCCGCAGTGGGGGGTGGCGTTGAATACGTTGTGTGAGCGGGCGCCGGTGATGTTGTGATGTTGTGCGAGGGAGGGATCGGAGATGGGGGGGGATGGTCCCCTCACCCCAGCCCTCTCCCTGAGGGAGAGGGGGCAAAAGCGGGTTGTGGTGGGGCTGATAGGCCAGCCACGATCAATCCTGCGATGTCTTCTTCCAATCCGTGTGCCCTGGCAGCAGCAGATTCAGCGCGATCGCCACTACCGCGCACAGCGCAATACCCTTGAGCCCGAAATCGTCCGGCCCGGTGCCGGAGCCGACCAGCACGCCGCCGATGCCGAACACCAGTGTCACGGAAACGATCACCAGGTTGCGCGCTTCGCCCAGGTCCACCTTGTGCCGAATCATGGTGTTCAAGCCGACTGCGGCGATGGAGCCGAACAGCAGGCAAAGAATGCCGCCCATGACCGGTACCGGGATGCTCTGCAACAGCGCGCCGAACTTGCCGATGAACGCCAGGGTGATGGCGAAGATCGCCGCCCAGGTCATGATCTTCGGGTTGTAGTTCTTGGTCAGCATCACGGCGCCCGTGACTTCGGCGTAGGTGGTGTTGGGCGGTCCGCCGAACAGGCCGGCAGTGGTCGTGGCGATGCCGTCGCCCAGCAGTGTGCGGTGCAGGCCAGGTGTTTTCAGGTAGTCGCGTCCGGTCACGCTGCCCACCGCGATCACCCCGCCGATATGCTCGATGGCCGGAGCCAGTGCCACGGGCACGATGAACAGGATTGCCTGCCAATTGAAAGCCGGTGCAGTGAAGTGTGGGAACGCCAACCACGGCGCGGCGGCAATCTTCGCGGTATCGACCACGCCGAAAGCGAAGGACAGGCCAAAGCCCACCAGTACCCCGGCGATGATCGGCACCAGACGGAAGATGCCTTTGCCGAACACCGCTACCACTACCGTGGTGAGCAACGCTGGCATGGAGATCCACATGGCGGTGGTGTAGGGGATCAGTTCAGCGCCGTCGCCGGCCTTGCCCATGGCCATGTTGGCCGCGATCGGGGCCATGGCCAGGCCGATCGAGATCACTACCGGCCCGATCACCACCGGCGGCAGCAGGCGGTCGATGAAGCCGGTACCCTTGATCTTCACTGCCAGACCCAGGAAGGTGTAGACGAAACCTGCCGCCATCACCCCGCCCATGGTTTCGGCCAGGCCGAACTGACCCTTGGCCAGGATGATCGGCGTGATGAAGGCGAAGCTGGAGGCCAGGAACACCGGCACCTGACGCCCCGTCACCACTTGGAACAACAGGGTGCCCAGGCCTGCGGTGAACAGCGCCACGTTGGGGTCCAGGCCGGTGATCAGAGGCATCAGCACCAACGCGCCGAAGGCCACGAAAAGCATCTGCGCGCCGGACAGCACCTGTCGCCAGAGCGGATCGTTGAACTCATCCTGCATGGGTCAGGCGTCCTTCTGCTTGGTGCCGAAGATCTTGTCCCCGGCATCGCCCAGGCCTGGGATGATGTAGCCATGTTCGTTCAGGCACTCGTCGATGGAGGCCGTGTAGATCTGCACGTCGGGGTGGGCGGTTTCCACTGCGGCGATGCCTTCGGGCGCGGCCACCAGCACCATGGCGCGGATTTCCTTGCAGCCGGCTTTTTTCAGCAGGTCGATGGTGGCAACCATGGAGGCGCCGGTGGCCAGCATCGGATCGATGATCATCGCCAGGCGCTCGTCGATTTCGGGCACCAGCTTTTCCAGGTAGGTGTGGGCTTCCAGGGTGTCTTCGTTGCGGGCTACGCCGACGGCGCTGACCTTGGCCCCGGGGATCAAGCTGAGGACGCCGTCGAGCATGCCGATGCCGGCCCGCAGGATCGGCACCACGGTGATTTTCTTGCCGGCGATTTTCTCGACCTGCACCGGTCCTGCCCAGCCTGGGATTTCGTAGTTTTCCAGGGGCAGATCCTTGGTTGCCTCGTAAGTGAGCAAGGCTCCGACTTCCTGCGCGAGTTCGCGGAAGTTCTTCGTGCTGATATCGGCACGGCGCATGAGGCCGAGCTTATGACGGATCAGCGGGTGGCGGATCTCACGTGTTGGCATGGGGAATGGCTCCGGGCGGGCAAAAAACCGCGCTAGATTAATCTATTGTGTCGGGCTGTCCTATAGACATACTGCACGTTAGTCCACAAATGCTTGATTCGTCCCCGCTGTGTGCGTACCTTTGCCCGCTTTTCTCGCACCGCCCCCCTGGAGAGCGCCATGTCCGCTGATCTCGAGCACATCCGTCAAGTCATGCGCGAAGCTGACTGCCTGTATACCGAAGCCGAAGTCGAAGCGGCGATTGCCAAGGTCGGCGCACAGATCAACGCCGAACTGGCCGAGCGCAACCCGGTGGTGTTCTGCGTGATGAACGGCGGGCTGATCTTCTCCGGCAAACTGCTCACGCATCTGAATTTCCCGCTGGAAGCGTCCTACCTGCACGCCACCCGCTACCGCAACGAGACCCGCGGCGGTGATCTGTTCTGGAAGGCCAAGCCGGAGATATCGTTCATCGACCGCGATGTGCTGATCATCGATGACATTCTCGACGAGGGTCATACCCTCAGCGCCATCATTGACTTCTGCAAGCATGCCGGCGCGCGTGCGGTGCATACCGCGGTGCTGATCGACAAGGACCATGACCGCAAGGCCAGCCCGGACCTCAAGGCCGACTTCGTGGGGTTGCCGTGCATCGATCGGTATATCTTTGGGTATGGTATGGATTACAAGGGTTACTGGCGCAATGCGGCAGGGATTTATGCGGTGAAAGGGCTCTGATCGCGTCGGTCCCGGACCCGGCTTACGCCGGTGCTACATTGATATTTCCCCTGAGGAACCATGCCATGCGCCTGACCGTTGCTGCTTTAGCCCTGTCGATGAGCTTGCCGCTCGCGGCCGCACCGATGCACGGGCAGTTTCTACCGCCCGACGAGCAGACTCTGCGCGACGGCAATCCCGAGCAGCAACAGCTGCTGCAGGTCACCGATTACTCGGTGGTGATGGGCAACCAACGTCATTCCAACCAGCAGCCCATTCCGGTCACCGCGCCGATGTTGCTGCGCCTCAAGGGCAAGACCTTGAACAAGGGCGCCAGCCTGGCCCAGGTGTTGATCACCTTCGATGGTGAAAGCAAAAGCTTGAAGAAGCCGACATTCGACGAAGCCAGCAAAACCCTCACGCTCACCTACCCGTTGAACCAGTACCGGATCCTGCTGGACCTGTTGCGCAACGACACCGTGTATGTGCAGTTCCTCACCTACGCCAACGGTCACATCTGGGCCGACCTGCACACGGGCAGCGTACGCGCGCGTTGAGCCCGAGCCTTGCACGGGGGTAAACTGCCTGCCCCGTGGAATAGCCGTGATAGCGAGTTGGAGTCGGTAATGCGTAAAGACAAGAAGCAGTTGATTGGTGACGAGATCGGCGACGCGCAGATCAAGTTGTTCCTGGATTTCGAACCGGTCGATGCCACTTCGCCGTCGCTGCATAAACTGGTCAAGGCCTACCGCGGCCTGCGTGTCGATGACTTCGAGCGTTTCCTGGTGTTCTTCAAGGAGGCCGGCTACGACCTGGATGGCAAGGACGAACACGGCAATGATTTCGTTACCCTGATCCGTGATCAGCGCAACGCGGCGGACTACATCGAGCTGATCGACAAAGCCCGCGGCTGATTCATCAGTCCAAAAAAAACGCCCCTCGGGGCGTTTTTTTATTGGCTGGATCAGGCGTAATGCTGCGCACCGCTGGGTTTTTCCACCAGTTCGAGCGCGACATCGCTTTCGCTGCTGACCCGACGATAGAGCTCGGCATCTTCTGCCAGAGCCTTTTCCCGCGCCGGGAAGATCTCGCCCAGCTTGGCCGTCCAGGCGGCCGAACGGGTCTGTTCGGGGAAGCAACGTTCCAGCAGATCGAGCATGATCGACACGGTGACCGATGCACCCGGCGAGGCCCCCAGCAAGGCGGCCAGCGAACCGTCGGCAGCCGACACCAGCTCGGTACCGAATTGCAGCACACCGCCTTTGTTCCGGTCTTTCTTGATGATCTGCACGCGTTGGCCAGCCACTTCCAGGCGCCAGTCTTCAGCCTTGGCTTCAGGGTAGAAGCGGCGCAGCGAATCCAGGCGTTGTTCCATGGACTGGCGGACTTCGCTCATCAGGTACTTGGTGAGGTCCATGTTGTCCCGCGCCACGGCCAGCATCGGGCCGATGTTGGCGGCGCGTACCGACAGCGGCAGGTCGAGGAACGAGCCGTGCTTGAGGAACTTGGTGGTGAAGCCGGCGTAGGGTCCGAACAGCAGCGATTTCTTGCCATCGACCACGCGGGTGTCCAGATGCGGTACCGACATTGGTGGCGAGCCCACTGCCGCCTGGCTGTAGACCTTGGCCTGGTGGCGCTTGACCACTTCGGGGTTGTCGCAGCGCAGCCACTGGCCGCTGACCGGGAAGCCGCCGAAGCCCTTGCCTTCCTCGATGCCCGACATCTGCAGCAGCGGCAGCGCTGCGCCGCCGGCACCCAGGAACACGAAGCTGGCATCGATTTCGCGGGTACTGCCGCTGTTGACGTCCTTGATGCTGACCGACCAGCCCTTGCCCTTGCGGGTCAGGCCGGTGACTTTCTTGCAGTACTTGACCTGGGCGCCGGGCGCGTTGGACAGGTGGGCCAGCAGCTTGTTGGTGAGCGCGCCGAAGTTGACGTCGGTACCGCCCATCACCCGCGTGGCGCTGATGTGCTGGTCGGCAGGGCGGCCGGGCATCATCAGTGGCATCCACTCGGTCATCTTCGCCTTGTCTTCGGTGTATTCCATGTCGGCGAAGGCGTGATGCTGCTTGAGCATCTCGAAGCGTTTCTTGAGGAACGCGACGCCCTTGTCACCTTCCACATAGCTCAGATGGGGTACCGGGCTGATGAAAGACCTGGCCGAGCCGAAGCTGCTCTGTTTGGTGAGGTAGGCCCAGAACTGTTTCGACACCTCGAACTGGGTGTTGATCTGCACAGCCTTCTTGATGTCGATGGAACCATCGGCCGCCTGAGGCGTGTAGTTCAGCTCGCACAGTCCGGCGTGGCCGGTGCCGGCGTTGTTCCATGGGTTGGAACTCTCGGCAGCACCGGAATCCATCAGCTCGACGACTTCCAGCTTCAGTGCCGGATCGAGTTCCTTGAGCAGTACGGCCAGGGTGGCACTCATGATGCCTGCCCCTACCAATACCACGTCGACTGCTTCGTTTTGCGCCATTTAACGCGTCTCCAAAATCTTCAGCACCCAATTGACAGCATAGGACCCCGGTAAGTTTGTGCAGGCCTGGGTCGCCATGTCCGAATCTTCACAATTGCTTCGCTGCAGCGGCGCGTGCGCGACCGGGTGTCAGGCCAGAGCCCATGAACTCACGTTCGACCCCGATGGGCAATGCGACCATGGTCAATGCCCCCAGCAGCGATGAAACGCCTCAATGAAAGCGTTCGATCCTTCTTCTTCGGGCCGTTCGGGACGCGGATGGTGCTGGTACAGATGCAAGACTTTTCATTTTGCTCGCCACACTCTTGTGAAGTTGTGAAAACCCGTTTTTTCACGCTCTTTTGGAGTCGTGAACCTCAAGAAGGCTGCTTGGAAACCGGCAGCGCCAGGTTCACGCAGGCGAGGGAGCACGCCTGTACATGACCTGCGTGGGCGGCTCTCTGGGGGCGGTGCGAAGGCCAAGGCGATTGCGTTGGCGGTAATGCGAGGCCCGATCAGGAGACGTCCTTATAATCGGGGGGAGATTATAGCGATGAAACGCGGGGAATTGATCGTTATTTAAATGGCTTTTACTGACTCGTCGGTCACGCGTGCGCAGCCCGAACGGCGCTAACGCCCGTGGCATGGGAGCTGACGCGTGCATGGGCGGGCAATGCCTGGCCGAGCCATTGTGGGCGAATATCGTTCACTTCGACCCAGCCTTCGCCTTGCGGAGGTTGCTGGCACTGCTTGAAGGCGCGGCAATGGCCCTGGCCGTCGAGGGCCACGTAGCAACGATAGGGCTGGCGGGTACCGAACAGGGATTTGAGCAGGCGCATGAGCGGTTCACCGTGGGCTTGATGTAGGGCAGAGCGTGGCAGGCTTGGGTGACAAGGTGATGACATGGAGCGCTGGTCCGTTGCGTCCCGCCCCCGCTATACTCCCTCCCCATCGAATGCCTGTTCCCCCGGAGAGATGAGCATGTTGCAACGCCTGTTGTTCGCTATGATCGCTGTGACCAGTCTGACGTTGGTCGGTTGTGCCAACAGCCCGCAGCAACTCAGCCCGCAGCCGCGCCTGACGTCGCAATTGGCCGCGGTCGGCCAGGGCCAGCCGGTGGTGGTGCGCGTGGTCGACGGTCGCGGATCGCCTACCCTGGGTACGCGCGGTGGCCTGTACCCCGAGACCAGCGCTGTCAGCGTCGCGGCCAATGATGTGATCCCCAAGCTGCAGGCTCAGGCCGAAGCCGCCGTGCGACTGCTGGGCTTCACCCCCACCGGCAGTGCTGGCAGCGCGCCGACCCTGACCATCACCCTGGCGGAGCTCAAGTATCAGTCGCCCAAAGACAAGATGTACGTGACCGAAGCCAACATCGGCGCCACCTTCAAGGCGGATGTCGCCAATGGCGGTCGTCACTACAGCGGTCGCTACGGCGCTTCGCTGAACCAGCGTTTCGGCATGGCGCCGAATCAGGAAACCAACACCAAGCTGGTCAGCGATGTATTGAGCGACGCCCTGACGCGTGTGTTCAAGGACGCGACCATCGGCCAGACGCTGGCTCGGGGTAGTTTCTGATTTTTCGTTGGTCATCGAAGAAAAGCCCGCGTTGAACGCGGGCTTTTTTCATGGATCGGGTTGGGTGGGGCAGAGGGGGTTGAGGTGAGCAGTCCATTCACCGAATACCTCAAGCCGCCTGAGAATAGAACTCCAGCACGCTTATCCCCGTCGCCACATCAAGCTCCGGCCAGTCGCCATGCTGATGCCCACCCAGCGCGCAGTACACCAGCCACTGACGATCTTGCACATTGAACGCCAGGGCATCGATCAGCGCTTCCTGTTCGTCGCTGGCGGCAATGAGATAGAGGCGGTCCTGGTTCTGGGCATGCAGCATGACAAACATCCGTGGTGTGTGAAGGTGCAACACAATGGCGTGTTTGTATGACGAGCGTGTGACGCCGGGCTTTAATGAAAAACGGCGCCCTTGAGGCGCCGTTGGTCATCCGAACGGTCAGAGCGGCAGTCCAGCCTTGACTCGATACTGATTTCGCACCGGGGTGGCGTACTGCACGATGAGGTACGGGCGTTGTTCCACCGGGCACTCGCGCAGGCGCCGCAGCCATTCGGCGCGGGCCTTTTCCAACTCATCGGCGGGAAACAGCTCGGCGGCGGCCGGCACGTGCAGCTCAGGGTCGGCGTCGGCCCACTGCGCGTAGGCCAGGTAGTGCACCGGGAACAGGCGATAGCCGCCGAGGATCTGCCGGTCGACTTCGATGGCCAACTGCTTGGTGTCCTCGAACAGCGCAGCGATGGGCGCGGCAAAATTGACGTGCACCCGGCCCTTGTAGCCGGTGATGCCCTGGGCGATGCTGACGTCGTCTTCACCCGGCGCCTTGTTGTAGGCGCCCTTGGTGGCGCGGATGTACAGCTCGCGCGCCTTGGCCTGGTCGCAAGGGTCATACTCGTAGCTGATCGACACGGGCGTGAGGTTGAGGCTGCGGATGACTTCGCCGAACGGTTCGTCCTTGCGGCTCATGTGGAACATCTTGAGGATCGCCGAATCGGTGCGATCGTCGCCGTCCTTGGCGCGTCCTTCGGCCTGGGCGATCCAGATAGACGCCACGTCGTTGCGGATCGAGTGATTGATGTAGGCCGACAGCAGCTGGTAGGAGGCGAGCTTCTCGCGACGGCCGACCAGCGAGCGGTGAACGATGAAGCTCTTGTTCAGGCGCATCAGGTCGCTGACGAAGGGCTTCTGCAGCAGATTGTCGCCGATGGCGATGCGCGGCGTCGGCAGGCCGGCATGGTACACGGCATAGTTGACGAAGGCCGGGTCCATCACGATGTCGCGGTGGTTGGCCAGGAACAGGTAAGCACTGCCGGACTTGAACTGCTCGACGCCCGTGTAGGTCACACCGTCGGTGGCGCGATCGATGGTGTGGTCGACGTAGAACTCGACCTTGTCCTGCAGGCTGGCGACGTCGGTCACGTCTTTGAACTCACGGCGCAGGCGGCGCGCGATCAGCGGCTTGAGCAGCCAGCCCAGGGCCTTGGCCTGTCGCGGGAAGCGAAAGTGGGTGAGGATATCCAGAAATGCCGGATCGCTGAGCAACCGTGCCAGAACGGCAGGTACTTCGGCGTCGTCATAGGGTCGGATGGCATCGAATTCGCCCATCATGCTCTCTTGTAGGAAACGGCTAGGGTAAAGGTGCAGGTTCGAAAATCTGCGCCAGCGCCGATGGCCGGCGCCGCAGGACACCTGCAAACAGACCGCCGATTATACGCACAAGTCACCCGTTGGAGGCCGCGATGCTGGAAACCGAGTCTTACGATTGCCCTTACTGTGGCGAGCCTGCCGAAGCCGTGCTCGACCTGTCCGGCGGGGATCAGCAGTATATAGAAGACTGCCCGGTGTGCTGCCGTCCCATCGTGTTCAGCCTGGACACCGATGGCCAGGACTGGTCGCTGGTCGTACGCAGCGAGAACGAATGATGCAGCGGGTCTATGAACCGGGCAGCCTGCTCGAGGCCCAGATGTTGCTGGGTATGCTGGAGAGCGAAGGCATTGTGGCGCACCTGGCGGGCCGTGATCTGGTCGGGGGCATGGGCGAACTGCCGGCCATGGGTTTGCTCGGTGTTCTGGTGGACAATGACCAGGCCGACTACGCACGTCAGTTGATCGGTGAGTACAATGCTGCGCTGCCGATGCCGGGCGACGAGCCCGACAGTGTTCCCGGGGTCTTGCTGTGTTAGGCCCCTCAAGAGTCTTTGCCTGATGTGTGGACGTTTTGCCTTGTTTCGCTGGTCGCCGGCCTTCGCCGCGCAGGCCGGTTTTCCCGCCGACCAGCGTGCCCAGTGGAATATTTCGCCGGGGGACTCGGTGCTTATCCAGCGTCTGGAGCAGGGTGCCTCTACCCTGGCCCGCGCGCGCTGGGGGCTGACGCCGCCCTGGCTCACCGACCTGTCGCGAACCCCGGCCCATGCCCGTGCCGAAACCCTGGCCGAGCAGCCGATGTTTCGTGAAGCCCTGCGCCTGCGGCGCTGCCTGATTCCGGCGAACGGTTTCTATGAATGGCGCGGCAATGTGCGCAAGCGGCCCTATTGGCTGACGCCGGGGGAGGGCTCATCGCTGTTCTTTGCCGCCGTGTGGGAAGCGTATCCGGTGCAGGAGCAGGTGTGGCTCAGCACCGCTGTGGTGACTCAGGCGGCGATGAATCAACGTCGGCCGTTGATTCTCGATACGGCCGGCCAGCAGGCCTGGCTGGACCCCGAAACGCCCCTTGCCGTGCTGCAATCGTTGCTGGCGGCACCCCAGCCCCCGCTGCGCGAGCGCCCCCTGGCCAACCTGGTCAACGA
>NZ_DFUE01000056.1:95468-99562 GCF_002379585.1 Pseudomonas sp. UBA4194 | reverse complement strand
AGCCGCGTCCCAAACATTCATGCAATCTCCCGTAGCAGCGGCGTAAGCCGCGTCAGACGCTCATGCAATCTCCCGTAGCAGCGGCGTAAGCCGCGTCCCAAACATTCATGCAATCTCCCGTAGCAGCGGCGTAAGCCGCGTCAGACGTTCATGCAATCTCCCGTAGCAGCGGCGTAAGCCGCGTCCCAAACACCACACCACCCCAGGGGTATGTGTCAGGGTCGATACACAGTAGGATACCGGCAGGTTTTCCGGGAGAGTCTCGATGGGCAAGTTTTTCGTTCCTGCCGCACTGGCGGCCAGTGTGCTGCTGGCCGGCTGCCAGGCGGTCAACACCACCAGCTCCGGCGCCGTGGGCGTCGAGCGCAAGCAGTACATGTTCAGCATGTTGTCCACCGACGAGGTGAACAAGATGTACGCGCAGTCCTACCAGCAGACCCTGACCGAAGCCAGCGGCAAGGGCGTGCTGGACAAGACCAGTGCCGAAGCCAAACGCGTCCAGGCCATCGCCGACCGGCTGATCGCTCAGGCGCCCAAGCTGCGGCCGGATTCGGCCCAGTGGCAGTGGGAAGTGAATCTGATCAAGAGCGATGAACTCAACGCCAACTGCGGCCCTGGCGGCAAGATCATTTTCTACACGGGACTGATCGACAAATTGAAACTGAGCGACGACGAGATCGCCGCGGTGATGGGCCATGAGATCGCCCACGCCCTGCGCGAACACGGTCGTGAAGCGATGTCCAAGGCCTATGGCATCCAGATGGCACGTAGCGGCGCTGGTGCCCTGTTGGGCCTGGGCGAAGACAGCCTGGCGCTGGCCGACACCGTGGTCAACTACAGCCTGACCCTGCCCAACAGCCGAAGCAACGAGAACGAGGCCGATCTGTTTGGCCTGGAGCTGTCGGCCCGCGCTGGCTATGACCCGAATGCGGCAATCACGCTGTGGAACAAAATGACTGCAGCGGCAGGCAGTAACTCGCCGCCCGAGTTCATGAGTACCCACCCGGCCTCAGCCAGCCGAATTTCATCGTTGCAGGCGGCCATTCCGAAAGTGATGCCGTTGTACGAGCAGGCGAAGAAGTCCTGATCGATCGGGGGGCGGCTGTTCGCGGCTTGACGCCGCTCCTACAGAGGATCTCTTTGGTCCGTGGCACAGGCGAACAGCCGCTCCACGATCTCAACCTATGCCACCCAACCACTCACCTGCATCGCCTTGTACACCGCCACGAACGCCAGAATGAAGAACGCCGCCGACGCCAGTCGACGGATCAGCGTGAGGGGCAGCTTGTCGGCCGCGAAATTTCCTGCCAGCACCACGGGCACATTGGCAATCAGCATGCCCAGGGTGGTGCCGATGATCACCATCAGCAGGTGCGGATACTGCGCCGCCAGCATCACCGTGGCGACTTGCGTCTTGTCACCGATTTCGGCGATGAAGAACGCAATCAGCGTGGTCATGAACGGGCCGTAGCGGCGTGCGGTGTTCGCTTCGTCATCATCGATCTTGTCCGGCACCAGGGTCCAGAGCGCGGTCGCAGCGAAGCTGGCGGCCAGAATCCAGTGCAGGGTGGCATCGGAAAAGAAACTGCTGAACCAGGCCCCCACGGCACCAGCGGCGGCGTGGTTGGCCAGGGTGGCCGCCACGATACCGGCAATGATCGGCCAGGGCTTGCGAAAGCGCGCGGCCAGAATCAAGGCGAGCAGTTGCGTCTTGTCGCCGATTTCAGCCAAGGCGACCAGCCCGGTAGGGACGAGAAGGGATTCCAACATCAGGGGTTTTCCTATGGGGGCGGGTCGACACGGCTATGACACGTACAGCCTCCCCGCCCCGGGTAAGGTGTGCGTGTCATAGGTCTTGTCAAACCCGGGCCGTCTGGGCGGCCTCTGGGTCGCACGCGCCATGGCCTGTGGGCCAAGTATGTTGACGCGTGCCATGCGAGCTGGCGCTCGTGGGAGACTACTCCCCTAGGACGGTGCGGATTCTGCCTAGGCGCGGCAGATTGGGCAAGCGAAGATTCCTACTTGATGGCGCGATAGATCTTGAAGCCCTGGCCCTCGGCGAGCGTATGGCAGTTGCCCAGGGTCGCTTCGATCAGCGGCTGATAGCGCAGGAAGCTGTTGGCGACAAGCCTCAGTTCACCGCCTTTTTTCAGATGGTCGCCGGCCTTTCGCAACAGGGTTTCGGAGGCGTGATAATTGGTGTGCACGCCGGTGTGGAACGGCGGATTGCTCAGGATCGCGTCCAGATAGCGTGGCGCGGCATCGATGCCGTCGCCGCTGATCACCTCGGCCTCCAGGCCATTGGCGGCCAAGGTCAGGCGGCTGCTGGCGGTGGCGAAGGCGTCCACGTCCAACAGGGTCAGCTGGCTATCCGGGTAGCGCCGCTTGAGGCTGGCGCCCAGCACGCCCGCACCGCAACCGAAATCCAGCACATGGCCGCGGGGCAGTCCGTTCAGGTGGTCAAGCAGCAGCGCCGTGCCCCGGTCCAGACGGCCATGGCTGAAGACCCCCGGCAGGCTGATGACGCTCAGCGGCTGGTCACCGACAGTCAGCTCGTAGCGTTGCGCAAGGGACTCCAGCTCGACGGCCACGGGCGGATGTTCGATGGTGACCTGCCAGAGCTGGCAGTGGCGGGCACTGTCCAGCTTGCGCGGTTTGCCGAATGCATGCAGTTGCTTGGAAGCGCCTTCGATGCCCGCGCGTTTCTCGCCCACCAGAAACAGCTCGCCGCCCGCCAGGCGGGACGCCAGGGCGTTGAGCAGATAATTGGCGAGATCCCGGGATTTGGGCAGGAACAACACCGCGCTGGTGAACGGTTGCTCGGGAGCGTTCACGCCAAAATGGCTGCGGCCCTCGAAGCGCGCGTCCAAGCCTGCCTGGTCTCCCGCATGCCAGCACCAGCCTCGGGCCTGGGGCAATTTGCTCAACAGGTCGTCGGCAGGTAGCCCGGCCAGCAGCAATTGACCTTCGAACATGTTGGCCTGGCGAAGCAGCACTTCACTGCGCGGGTCCATGGGAGACTCCTGGAAAAAGCGCGGATTCTACCAGACCCCGCAGGGTTAACTGACTACACGCACCGGTTGGCCGCTGAAAAAGCCGCGAGCATTCTCCGCCAGTTGGCCAATGATCCGCTGACGCGCCTCGACACTGCCCCAGGCGCTGTGGGGGGTGACGATCAGCCTCGGGATATCGCTGGCCAGCAACGGGTTGCCGTGCACCGGAGGCTCGACGCTGAGAACGTCGGTGGCGGCACCGCCCAGATGGCCAGAGCGCAGGGCGTCGGCCAAGGCCTGCTCATCGATGATGCCGCCGCGTGCGGTATTGACCACAAAGGCACTGGGCTTGAGCAGCGCCAGTTCGGCGGCGCCGATCATGTTGGCCGTGTGTTCGTTGAGTGGGCAGTGCAGGGTCAAGGCATCCACCTGCGGCAGCAGTTCGGCCAGTGGGAGCCGATCAGGGCGGGCCGGACGGCCGGGAATCTGCCCCGACAGCACACGCATGCCGAAGGCTTCGGCCAGACGCGCCACCGCACCACCGAGCTCGCCATGACCGAGCAGGCCGAGGGTCTTGCCTTCCAGTTCGACGATGGGGAAGTCCAACAGGCAGAACTGCTTGGACGTTTGCCATTGGCCGGCGGCAATCGCCCGTTGATAGTCGGGCAGGCGGGTGGCCAGGGCCAGCAACAGCATCAGGGTGTGCTGGGCGACCGAAGGAGTGCCATAGCCCTGGCAGTTGGTGACGGTTATGCCCAGCTCGCGAGCGGCGTTCAGGTCGACATTGTTGGTGCCGGTGGCCGAGACCAGAATGAGCTTGAGGTCCGGGCACGCCTTGAGGGTGTCGGCGGACAGGTGAATCTTGTTGCTGATGACGGCCGTAAGCCCCTGCATACGCTCGATCAGTTCGGCCGGCTGGGTACTGGGGTGGAACTGCAGTTCATCGAAGCTAGCCTTCAGGGGAGCAGGGTCCAGGTCGCCCAGGTCCAGGGAGCTGTAGTCGAGGAACGCGGCACGGGTGGCGGGCATGGGGGGACCTTTTGCGATGGTTTGGAGGCTTTACCATAGCAGGCAGGGGGATCGGGGGTGAATGGTCCCCTC
>NZ_DFUE01000056.1:43825-95385 GCF_002379585.1 Pseudomonas sp. UBA4194 | reverse complement strand
AGGGAGAGGGGGCTAGAAGCACACACACCGCGTACGGCCCCCTCTTCCTGAGGGAGAGGGGCTAGAAGCACACCGCGTACGGCTCCCTCTCCCTCAGGGAGAGGGCTGGGGTGAGGGGACCATTCACCCCCGCCCCCAAACCATGCCGCAACCAGCCCATGCAACAGATTCCACCCCCAACTGTACCTGTCGAATCCCTCCCATCCCGCGTAAGGTATCCCCCCGGAACAATCTTGTAACAACTGCCCCGCGGAGCCCCCACCCATGTACTGGACAGAATTTCTCACCGTTGCGCTCATCCATCTGCTGGCGGTGGCCAGCCCGGGCCCTGACTTCGCCGTGGTGGTCCGCGAAAGCGTCACCCACGGCCGTCGTGCCGGCACATGGACTGCCTGCGGCGTGGGCACCGCGATATTCCTGCACGTGGGCTATTCGTTGCTGGGCATCGGCTTGATCGTGTCTCAGTCCATCGTGCTGTTCAACATCCTGAAGTGGGCCGCCGCTGCCTATCTGTTGTACATCGGCTACAAGGCACTGCGCGCCAAGCCCGCCGCCGCCACCACCGATGCGCCAGTGGCGCAGCACGTCGAGCGCACCCCGAAGGCCGCCTTCGTCGCCGGATTCATGACCAACGGCCTGAACCCCAAGGCCACGCTGTTCTTCCTCTCCCTGTTCACCGTGGTCATCAACCCCCATACGCCGCTGCTGGTGCAGGCCGGCTATGGCGTCTATCTGGCCGTGGCCACCGGCGCCTGGTTCTGCCTGGTGGCCATGCTGTTCAGCCAGGCGCGCGTGCGCGCCGGGTTCGCTCGCATGGGCCATTGGTTCGATCGGGCCATGGGCGCCGTGCTGGTGGCACTCGGGGTGAAGATCGCCCTGACCGAAATGCACTGATCGGCAACGTGTGTGCTGTCGAATCATCCCTTTGGCTGATTTGACAGCGTCCAAGGGCAACTAGAGTGTAGAAACGAGCCACGTTCCTCGCACTCAGAAACAGGAGCCCCACGATGCAGACTCGCGTGATTCCGCCGGCCGAAGGGGCCTACCAATACCCGCTGCTGATCAAGCGGTTGCTGATGTCGGGGCGCCGTTACGAGAAAACCCGCGAGATCGTCTACCGCGACCAGCTGCGCTATAGCTATCTGACCTTGGGCGAGCGCATCGCGCGGCTGGCCAATGTGCTGACCGAGGCCGGGGTCAGGGCAGGCGACACGGTGGCGGTGATGGATTGGGACAGCCATCGCTACCTGGAATGCATGTTCGCGGTGCCGATGATCGGTGCCGTCATCCATACCATCAACGTACGGCTGTCGCCGGAACAAATCCTGTTCACCATGAACCACGCCGATGACAAGTTCGTATTGGTCAACAGCGACTTCATCGGGCTGTACAACGGTATCGCCGGCCATCTCAAGACGGTGGAAAAAACCCTGTTGCTCACCGACGGTCCGGACAAGAGCGCCGACCTGCCGGGACTCATCGGTGAGTACGAGCAATTGCTGGAAGCGGCCAGCCCCGTCTATGATTTTCCCGACTTCGACGAAAACTCGGTGGCCACCACTTTCTACACCACTGGCACGACGGGCAATCCCAAGGGCGTGTATTTCACCCATCGCCAGCTGGTCCTGCACACCCTGACCGAGGCGGCGGTGGTGGGCAGCGTAGACAGCACTCGGTTACTGGGCACCAACGACGTCTACATGCCCATCACCCCGATGTTCCACGTGCACGCCTGGGGCATCCCCTATGCCGCCACCATGATGGGCATCAAGCAGGTCTACCCCGGTCGCTACGAGCCCGACATGCTGGTCCAGTTGTGGCAGCGGGAAAAGGTCACGTTCTCCCATTGCGTGCCCACCATTCTGCAGATGTTGCTCAACTGCAAGGCAGCTGCCGATCTGGATTTCAAGGGTTGGAAGATCATCATCGGCGGCAGCGCACTGAACCGCGCCTTGTACCAGGCCGCCAAAGCCCGCGGTATCCAGCTGACGGCAGCCTACGGCATGTCGGAAACCTGCCCGCTGATTTCCTGCGCGCACTTGAACGAAGAGCTGCTGGACAGCGGTGACGACGAGTGCATCACCTATCGGATCAAGGCCGGTGTGCCGGTGCCCCTGGTGGAAACGGCCATCGTCGATACCCAAGGCAACTTTCTGCCCGCCGACGGCCAGACCCAGGGCGAGTTGGTGTTGCGCGCGCCCTGGCTGACCATGGGCTACTACCGCGAGCCGCAAAAGGGCGCCGAACTGTGGCAAGGCGGTTGGCTGCACACCGGTGACGTCGCCACGCTGGACGCCATGGGCGTGATCGATATTCGTGATCGCATCAAGGACGTGATCAAGACGGGCGGTGAATGGGTATCGTCCCTGGAACTGGAAGACCTGATCAGTCGCCACGCCGCGATACGCGAAGTAGCAGTGGTGGGCATTCCCGACCCGCAATGGGGGGAGCGGCCTTTTGCCCTGCTGGTACTGCATGAAGGGCAGGCGCTGAGCGCCGCCGAGCTCAAGGAACATCTCAAGCCATTCGTGGAATTGGGACACATCAACAAGTGGGCGATTCCAAGCCAGATCGCCCTTGTTACAGAAATTCCCAAGACCAGCGTCGGCAAGCTCGACAAGAAACGGATACGTGTTGAAATACTTGAGTGGCAAGCTGCCAACAGTACCTTTCTGTCGACCCTCTGATCCCTTTGCGCCGCGCTGAAACCAGCGCGGCAGACACCTCGTGGCCATTCGTCGCCTTGCCAAGCCGTTAAATTAAGCCATGATTGCGCCTGCCGATAACGGCAAGACAGCTCATGACTCACGCCTGCGGGTCGGCGCTGCAAATCACACTTTAGAGGGATCATGCAGTGGTGGCCGCTAGCTATAGTCGTTTGCACAGATGTATCGCCTTTGTCACGTCGCGCGACGCTGGCGATACACGACTTCGACCGTTCGCGGGGACTTGGACAGGCGCCTGGCCGAAGGTTTTCCAAGGGGCTCACTGCCATAACAATAATGAACATGGAGTAGCGTCGATGACCTCAGCAAATCCTTTCTGGCGCCGGGCGAAACTGCCGTTGGCCGTCAGCATCGCTTCATCCCTGGCCGCGCCGGCCTTTGCCGTCAGTTTCAACATCGGTGAAATCGAAGGTCAATTCGACTCCTCGCTGTCGGTTGGCGCGAGCTGGTCCACCGCCAGTCCGAACAAGAACCTGATCGGCGTCAACAACGGCGGGCACGGGTTGTCGCAGACCTCCGACGACGGTCACCTGAACTTCAAGAAGGGCGAAACCTTCTCCAAGATCTTCAAGGGCCTGCACGACCTGGAGCTCAAGTACGGCGATACCGGCGTGTTCATTCGCGGCAAGTACTGGTACGACTTCGAACTCAAGGACGAAGGTCGACAGTTCAAGGACATCAGCGATTCGAACCGCAAGGAAGGCGCGCAGTCTTCCGGCGGGCAGATCCTCGACGCCTTCGTCTATCACAACTATGCGATTGCCGATCAGCCGGGCTCCGTACGCCTGGGCAAGCAGGTCGTCAGCTGGGGTGAGAGCACCTTCATCCAGAATGGTATCAACTCGATCAACCCGATCGATGTCGCCGCGTTCCGTCGCCCAGGGGCTGAGGTCAAGGAAGGGCTGATCCCGGTCAACATGTTCTACGTGTCTCAGAGCCTGACCGACAACCTGTCGGCCGAAGCTTTCTACCAACTGGAATGGGATCAGACCGTCGTCGACAACTGCGGCACGTTCTTCTCCCAGCCGGACGTGATTGCCGACGGCTGCAGCAATAACCTGCGCCTGCTCAACACACGCTCGACGATTCCTGGCGCAGCCTTGCCATTGCTGACCGCTTCGGGGGTGGACATCAACAGCGAAGGCGTGCTGGTGCGCCGCGGCCCCGACCGCGATGCTCGCGACGGCGGCCAGTTCGGTGTCGCCTTTCGCTACAACTACGACCCGCTGGACACCGAGTTCGGTGCCTATTTCATGAACTACCACAGCCGCGCTCCGATCTTCAGCGGTAAAGCTGCATCCCCGGCCGCTTATGCCGCCGCTGCCCGGGCGGGTGCGCTGGCGCCGTTGATCGTGGCTGGCAACTCGAGCTATTACGTGGAGTACCCCGAAGACATTCGCCTCTATGGCCTGAGCTTTTCCACCACCTTGCCCACCGGCACGGCATGGAGCGGCGAGCTGAGCTACCGGCCCAACGCGCCCGTGCAGCTCAACACCACAGACATTCTCTACGCGGGCGTGCGTCCTCTGGGCGGGGCGTTCACCAACGCCTCGCTGATCAGCGGTACACCAGGGCAGGATCTTCCCGGCTATCGGCGCAAGGAAATCACCCAGTTCCAGACCACACTGACTCACTTCTTCGACCAGGTGATGGGTGCCGAGCGTCTGACCGTGGTGGGCGAGGTGGGCGTGACCCACGTCGGCGGCCTGGAAAGCAGTTCCGAGCTGCGCTACGGCCGCGACCCGGTGTTCGGTCCAGGTGCATTGCCGGCCACGGGCGCCCTGAACACCTGCTCGCAGATTCTCAACACCAGCACTATCAATGGCGCCGGGCTAGGCGCTGCAACCAACAACCGCTCACGCAACTGCACCAACGGTGGTTTCACCACCACCACGTCGTGGGGCTACCGCGCGAGGGCGATCTGGGACTACAACAGCGTAGTGGCGGGGGTCAATCTCAAGCCCAGCGTAGCGTGGTCCCATGACGTGTCCGGTTACTCGCCGGGTCCTGGGGGCAACTTCGAAGAGGGTCGCAAGGCGGTCAGCCTGGGCCTGGATGCGGAGTACCAGAACACTTACACCGCGAGCCTTTCCTACACCAACTTCTTCGACGGCAAGTACACCACCGTGGATGACCGCGACTTCGTCGCGCTCAGCTTCGGCGTGAACTTCTAAGGTCGGTCTTTCAGGAAGACAAACACATGAAAAAAAGCAGAATGTTGATGCAGGCAGGTGTGCTGGGATTGTCGCTGATGGCCACCGGTGTGATGGCGGCGGTGTCGGCCAGTGAGGCTGCCAAGCTGGGGACGACCCTGACGCCCATGGGCGCCGAGAAAGCCGGCAACGCCGACGGCTCGATCCCGGCGTGGACGCCAATGGCGAAAAACGCCGGTACGGCCGACGCCAAGGGCTTTCTCTCCAACCCCTATGGCAACGAGAAACCACTGTTCACCATCACCGCGCAGAATGTGGAGCAGTACAAGGCCAAGCTGGCCCCGGGGCAGTACGCGATGTTCAAGCGTTACCCCGAGACCTTCAAGATGCCGGTCTATCCCTCTCATCGGGGTGCCACGGTGCCGGATGAGGTGTTCGCCGCCATCAAGCAGAACGCCACCAGCACCAAGCTGATCGGTGAAGGCAACGGCCTGGAGAATTTCCAGACCGCCGTGCCGTTTCCCATTCCGCAAAGTGGCATGGAAGTCATCTGGAACCATATCACCCGTTACCGCGGTGGCAGCGTGACGCGTCGGGTCACCCAGGCGACGCCGCAACCCAATGGCTCCTACAGCCTGGTGTACTTCCAGGACCAGTTCGTGTTCCGCGACAAGATGAAGGATTTCGATCCGAAGAATCCAGGCAACGTGCTGTTCTATTTCAAGCAGAGCGTTACCGCCCCGGCGCGTCTGGCCGGGACCGTGCTGCTGGTCCACGAAACCCTCGATCAGGTGGCCGAGCCGCGCCAGGCGTGGATCTACAACGCCGGCCAGCGCCGCGTACGACGCGCGCCGCAGGTGGCCTACGACGGACCGGGTACTGCGGCGGACGGCCTGCGCACGTCCGATAACCTGGACATGTTCAACGGCGCTCCGGACCGCTATGACTGGAAGCTGGAGGGCAAGATGGAAATGTTCACCGCCCAGGACAGCTATAAACTGGACTCGCCGAGCCTCAAGTACGCCGACATCATCAAGGCCGGACACATCAACCAGGACCTGGCACGTTACGAGCTGCGTCGCGTGTGGCATGTGGTGGCGACGTTGAAGCCCGGTCAGCGGCATATCTACGCCAAGCGTGACTTCTACATCGACGAAGACACCTGGCAGGCGGCAGTGATCGATCATTACGACGGCCGTGGCCAGCTCTGGCGCGTAGCCGAAGCCCATGCCCAGAACTACTACGACAAGCAGGTGCCCTGGTATGCCCTGGAGACGCTGTACGACCTGCAGTCCGGGCGGTATCTGGCGCTGGGCATGAAGAACGAGGAGAAGCAGGCCTACGAGTTCGGGTTCACTGCCACCACGGCTGACTTCACGCCAGCAGCGTTGCGTCAGGATGGCGTGCGGTGATTCGACCGTGATGGTGGCGGGGCTGTACCGGCCTCATCGCGGGTAGAACCCGCTCCCACAGGAGGGGTGTATAGACACAGGAGGTGTGTGTAGACAGAACAGGGAGTGTGCCTGCACAGGACAGGAGGTGTGGCTACACAGGGGGGCATGGCAAGCGAGGCTTGCAATGTCCCTCTGTGTCATCAGACCTGTTCCGTTTCAAGCCCCCTGCGCCGAACCCTGTGGGAGCGGGTTCTACCCGCGATGGGGCCGGCACAGGCACCGACGCCTGCACCTGTCACACTTTGTTGCATTCCCCCACTGAAATAACCCTGCCCATATTCAATTACCTCGAATTACCCGCTAGTCTGCGGACATCACCTAGCCGAAGCAGCACTAACAAGAGCCGGCCATGACTGATCTGTCCAGCACGCCAGCCATCGCGCATCCTGTCGCCGCGATGCCGCGCAGAACCAGCTTCCGCCCACCTTTGCCCCAGGGCCATGTGGCTCGCCCGGCGCTGTGTGAACGGCTGGCCGCTGCGGGGGGGCATCTGTTGCTGCTGTGCGCCCCAGCCGGCTTTGGCAAGAGTTCGCTGGCGGTGGAGTTCTGCCAGAACCTGCCGCCGGCCTGGAAAAGCCTCTGGCTCAGCCTTGATCGACGCGATGCCGACGCCGGCCGCTTCCTGGAACGGCTGCTCGAAGGCCTGCAACTGCATTTCCCCGAGATTGGCAGCCCTGCCGCTGTGTTGTTGGGCATGCGCCAGCGTCATCAACCTTTCGCTTTCGAGCACTGGCTGGAAGGCCTCTTCGAAGAATTGCGTCCGTGCCTCAGCATGCAACGTCCGTTGCTGCTGGTGCTGGATGACTATCATCTGGCTCAGGGCGAAGTGCTCGATGCGTGCTTGCAGTTCCTGCTGCAGCAGCGGCCCGAGGGTTTGCAGGTGCTGGTGACCAGCCGTCAGCGACCGGCCTGGCAGCTGGCGCGCATGCGCCTGCACGGGCAGTTGCTGGAGCTGGGCGAGCAGGATCTGCGCTTGAGCCACGACGAAGCTATCGCCGTGCTTGGCAGGCAGGCCAGTGAACTGCCCGCCCCGGCGCTGCGGGCGTTGATCCAGCGCAGCGAAGGCTGGGTGGCAGGCTTGCGCTTCTGGCAACTGGCGGCCGGACAAGCGGCGCCAGAGAACCCCATGTCGCAGCGCCTGAATGGCAGTGAGGGCCTGCTGCGCGACTATCTGCTTGAAGAGGTTGTCGACCGCTTGCCGCCGGACATTCAGGCTTTCCTGTATGACACGGCCTGCCAGGATCGCTTCTGCGTAGGGCTGTGCGATGCCATGCGCGACAGCCACGACAGCGCCGCGATGCTGGCCTACCTGAAGGCCCATCAGGTATTTCTGGTGCCGCTGGACGAGAAAGGCGAGTGGTTCCGCTACCACCACTTGTTTTCCGACCTGCTGCGCTCGCGTCAGGGGGCGGATATCAGCGTGCAGCCCGCGACCTTGCATCTGCGCGCCTGCGGTTGGTTCGGCCAACAAGGGCTGCTGGATGAAGCGGTCGAGCAGGCCCTGCGCGCAGGTCACCTGGACGTGGCCGCCAACCTGGTGCAGAACCTTTCGGAAGAGCAGCTACTGGCCGAGCAGAACGTCGGCATGCTCCTGCGTTGGAAAATGGACCTGCCCGACAGCCTGCTGGTCAGTACCCCCAGGCTTATCGTGCTGTACAGCTGGGCGCTGGGCCTGGCCTGTCAGCTCGATGCGGCGCAGGCGCTGGCCAGTCATCTGGGTCGATTCCTGCCAGCGCCGTCGGCAACGGCTCAGCGCTCCATGCTGGCCCAGTGGCTGGCCTTGAGCGGGATCATTGCGCGGGGCCGCGGGGATCGGGAAAAAACCCTGGCCTACTGCACCGAGGCATTGGCAAGCCTGCCGAACAAACGCTACGGGCAACGGCTGATGTGCTTGTCGACATTGTCCAACCTGGCCATTGCCGATACCGATTTCTGGCGTGCGCGGGCGTTGAATCGGCAATCCCTGGAGCTGGCCCAGCGCGTGGGCAACCCGTTGTTCGAAGCGTTGGCCCACTACGACCGCGCTCGTGTGCTGCAGGCGCGCGGCCAGATATCCCGGGCGCTGGAAGAGGTTCGCAGTGGTCTTGCACGCTTGCAGGGGCTGCCTGTGGAGCGTTTGTATGCCGTGCGCGGGCGCTTGACCCTTTACCAGGGCTACCTGTTGACGCTGTGCCTGAAGGCCGACGAAGGCCGCGCGCACCTGCAGGCGGGATTGGTGGAAGCCCGGGCCTGTCGCGACATCAGCGTGCTGATCGGTCATTGCGTCCTGGCGGCGTTGGACGGGCGCGATGGCCATTATCCCGAAGCGTTTGCGCAGTTGGCCGAAGCCGAACGGCTGATGCACATCTGGGACGTGCCGCCGGTGTATTACCTGGCCATGATCACGGTCTTCAAATGTGAATTGTGGCTCGCCCAAGGCCATCTCGATCTGGCAGAAGTATGGTTGCTGCGCCTGGCCCAGACCTACGGCGGGGCACAGCCAGCGGCCGCCCCCGAGTTTCATCCACAATTGCCTCTGCACATCGAACTGCAACGGGCCCTGCTGGAGCGTCTGCAAGGCTGCCCCGAGCAGGCACAACAACGCTTGCGTCGGCTGGCCGAGCAGGGCAGCGACAGCGGTGGCCATCTGCTCACCGCACACGCGCTGGCGCAATCGGTCGTGCTGGCGCTCGAGCAGGGCGAAGAGAACGAGGCCTGCCAACTGTTCGCACACACCTTGCAGGCGACCCTGGGCGGTGGCCTGCAGCCGTTGCACGTTCTGCTCAACAGCCATCCGGTGTGGGTGCGCGAGCAACTGCTGCGGCGCCCGCCGTGCCCTGTGCAGCAGGCATTGCTGAAGCTGCTGCCGGAGCATGCTCGGGTGCCGGCTGTTCAGGGTGTCAACGACCCACTGAGCAGCCGAGAGCTGGCTGTATTGCGGCTCATTGCCCTGGGGCATTCGAATCAGGAAATCAGCGAGGAACTGTTCATCTCGCTGCACACCGTGAAGACCCATGCCAGCCATATCAACGGTAAGTTGGGGGTGGAGCGGCGCACCCAGGCGGTCGCTCGGGCGAAGACGCTCGGGTTGCTTGGCTAGGCGGCGTGCCGTCTACCGTGTCCAATCCTCATAGTTGAGCCCCGGGACCCGTTGGAATCCTCGGACATTGTTGGTCACCAGCACACACTGGGTGGCCAAGGCGTGACCGGCAATAGCCGCATCGTTGCTGCCTATCGGCGTACCGGCCTGGGCGAGGGTAACCCGTATCTGCGTTGTCGCATCGACGGCGTGCATGTCCCAGGGCAACACACCATCGAGGCGCTTCACGAACTGATCCACCAGCGCGCCATGGCGGGGCGAGGCCTTCGGACCCGTTGCCCCGAAGCGCATTTCAGCGTAGGTAATCGCCGACACCACGACCACTCCACGTTGACCGACGCACGCTTCGAGCCGCTCCAGCAGAGCACGAGGCCGCTCGCGCATGATGAATGAACAGATGTTGGTATCCAGCATGTAGGTTGTGCTCACCGGACTACTCCGCCCCTTGGCCCAAATCGATACGGCCGTCTTCGACAACGTCAGGACGGTCTTGCAAGAAGTCGCTGTCGGCGGCGGCCTCATTGGCCAGGGAGCTCCAGGAGGGACGCACCGGGCGCAGGATCAACGTATCGCCCTCCTTGCGGATCTCCAGTTCCTGAATGCCCTTGAACTCCATGTCCTTGGGGATTCGGATCGCCTGGCTGGTACTGTTCTTGAAAATGGACACGGTTCGCATGTGCGTCACCTCGCGGCTGGATGGATCTCCATATGCTAGCATATGGATACGAGCCGTGGCGGTCGGTTTCATGTTGAGGCGAGCGGATTGGGGCACGTTTTCATCTTCCTTGAAATCGCGTCGGAGCATGATAGAGCGGCTATCACCAGCAGGCTGGAAAGATTGTTTACTGTCCATTGCGCGCGCCAGCGCTGATGGCGGCACGGAATCTTTTGCCGATTTCGCTCTCCAAGCCTGTCAGAGGTCTACGACCCGCCGTTGCATTCTTGTCTTGTAGTGTAGGAGCTGCCCATGTTCGTCTCGCGTCGCTTGATCACCGTTGCCGCCGCCGTTGCCCTGTTGTCCGGCTGCGCTTCGCAGAACCCTTATGACAACCAGGGCCAGGCGCAGGGATCTTCCGGTGTCAGCAAGACGGCCAAGTACGGTGGACTCGGGGCCCTGGCGGGTGCCGTCGCCGGTGCAGCCATCGACCATAACAGCCGCGGCAAAGGTGCCTTGATCGGCGCCGCTGTAGTGGGTGCCGCTTCCGCAGGCTACGGCTACTACGCCGATAAACAGGAAGCTGCTCTGCGTGAAAGCATGGCCAACACCGGTGTTGAAGTTCAGCGCCAGGGTGATCAGATCAAGCTGATCATGCCGGGCAATATCACCTTCGCCACCGACTCGTCGAATATCAGCAGCAGCTTCTATTCGCCGCTCAATAACCTGGCCGGCTCGTTCAAGCAGTTCAACGAGAACAACATTGAAATTGTCGGTTACACCGACAGCACCGGCAGCCGTCAGCACAACATGGACCTGTCGTTGCAGCGTGCTCAGGCGGTCAGCACCTACCTGACGTCCCAGGGTGTCGACGCCTCGCGTCTTTCGGTTCGTGGCGCCGGCCCCGATCAGCCGATTGCCAGCAACGCCGATGCCAACGGGCGTGCCCAGAACCGTCGTGTCGAGGTCAACCTCAAGCCCATTCCAGGGCAACAGTACCCGCAGCAGTAAACAGCAACCGGCTCACCAATCCCGCTCTTGTAGCGGGATTTTTTTTTGCGCGGGCGAAGCGGCTAGTGCAGGTGCTGGGCAATCTCCAACGCCAGCGTCTGCATGACGCCGTGCAAGCGCTCGACGACCTCGGCCAGCGGCAAGGTCGATGCCTCCCGGCAAACAGCCTCCAGATCGTGGCAGGCGTCGATGACGTCCTGCGCATTCACCATCGATGCGCCGCCCACTATCCGATGGGCCAAGTCAGCAAGGCCTGGCCGGTCGTTCTCCCTGTGCAGGGCCAGCAACTGGTTCAAGTCCTCGGCAATGCTGTCGCCCAGCGCCTTCAGCAGCGCCCGCTGGGCCAACGGGTCGGCGCTGACGCTGTGTACGAAGGTGCTCAGCCCCAGGTTCTCGTCGAAGGCGCCGGGGGCCAGTGCATCGCCACGAGCCGGCATGTGAGCGGCCAGTGCCTCAAGGCCAATGGGCTTGAACAGGCAGTCGTCCATGCCTGCATCGATACAGCGCTGGTATTCCTCCGGCAGTGCATTGGCAGTGAAGCCCAGGATCACTACCGGTGGTAGATCCTGCTCGAGCTCCTCCTGGCGAATGGCTCGGGCCAACGCGTAGCCGGTCATTCCCGGCATGTTGCAGTCCGTGACCACGACATTGAAGCGCCCGGTGCGCCACAGCTGCAAGCCCTGGTTGCCGTCTTCGGCCGTCTGCACCTGATGGCCCAGGTAACCCATCTGCTGAGTCAGCAGGAAGCGGTTGGCCGGGTAGTCGTCGACCACCAGCACATTCAAGGCCGGTGCCGTGGATTCGGCCGAGAGCGGCGCCGGGCGTGCCGTCGGGTCATGTGCAAGCGGCAAGCTCAGCACAACGACCACCCGCGTGCCTTGGCCTGACTCGCTGTGGAGCGTCAACGTACCGCCCATCAGCTCGCACAGGCTGCGACAGATCACCAGGCCGAGCCCCGACCCGCTGCGCACCGATTCAGGGTCGTTGCTCGCCTGACTGAAGGGCTTGAACAAGCGCGCCTGGTCGGCGGTTGATATCCCGACGCCGGTGTCCTGAACACTCATGCGCAGCATCAACTGTCCCTCACCTGCCGCTTCGGCGCAGGCGAGCAGAGTGATTTCCCCCGTGCTGGTGAATTTCACCGCGTTGCCCAGCAGGTTCGAAAGGATCTGTTTGAAGCGAATCGGATCGATCATCACCCGGCAGTCGCACGACGGCTCCAGCACTTGCCTGAGGGTCAAGTGCTTCTGCCGCGCCAGGCCATCGAAGATACGCGCCACCGAACTGATCAGGTCGCGCAGGTTGGCAGGCTCCGGGGCCAGTGTCAGATGTCCGGATTCGATGCGCGACAGATCGAGAATGTCGCCAATCAGCTCGAGCAGGTTCTGCGCGGCTTCGGCTGCCACATCGATGGCTACGCGGTCGAGGATATTGCGCTCGGCTTTTTTCGAGGCCAGTTCGAGCATGCCGATGATCGCGTTCATGGGGGTGCGGATCTCGTGGCTCATGGTTGCCAGGAAGGTACTCTTGGCCCGGTTGGCATCGTCGGCGGCGTCCTTGGCGGCCTGCAGAGCGGCTTCGGCGTGCCGCCGCTTGCGGATCAGCCGTCGCAGGTAGGCGATCCAGGCCAATGCCACCAGCAGCACCGCAGCGGCTATCGCCAGGCTGCGCAATAACACGAGATGGTGCTCCTGCCAGTCGCTGTCATCGACGATCAGGTCGCCGCGCCAGCGCTGGGTGAGCGTATCCATTTGTTCGGGTGAGATACTCGACAGGGCCTTTTCGAGGATCGAGTACAGGTGCGGCTGGTTCGGGCTTACGGCCAGCGCGGTGCTGGCGGGCGTCATGCCCAGGGTGCTGCTGATTTCCAGGCTGTCGCGGTAGTCGTGGGCGATCAGCGATCGGGCGACGATAAGGGTGTGCACCGCCGCCTCGGCGTTGCCGCGCGCCACCATCGCCAAGGCCTCTTCGCTGGTATCGGTGCGCAGCAACTGGACGGCGGGATACTGGCTGCTCAACCAGTTGACTAGCGGGCTGGTGGCCTCTATCGCCAGACGGCGGCCAGCCAGCTGCTCGATTTCTCGATAGCGATCGTCGCCTCGCGCGGTGACCAACACGAAGGGCGTCGTCAGGTAAGGCCGGGTGAAGTGGGGGCGGCCGTCGCCTTCGCCCTCGATACTGGGTAACAGTGCCGCGGCCATGTCTGCTTCGCCGCCGTCGATCTGGTCGATCATGTGCGCACGGGATTGGCCGGTGCGTACGTCGAAGCTGAGCCCGGTGCGCAGGCTGATAAGGGCCAGCAGATCGGCGGCGATGCCGCGAAACTCACCTTCGCGATCAAGAAACGTCATCGGAAAGAAATGCTCATCGATGGTGACGCGAACGCGCGGATGCTCGTTCATCCAGCGCTGCTCGTCGAGGCTCAGGCTCAGCCGGGTGCGCCCCGCCATCGAGGTGCCCAGGGCGTTCCAGCGGCGCGATACGCTGATGCGCTCATCGGCAGGCACGGCATCCAAGGCAGTGTTGATGATTCTCAGCAAACGTTGGTCTTCGCGTCGCAGGGCGAAGCTGAACGGCTGTACGGCCATTTGCGAGAAGTCGTTGAGCTCGACGTTGGTCAACTGATTGTTGTGAATCTGGTAGTTGGCACTGATGGAGTCACCCAGATACACGTCCGCTCGGCCGAAGGCTACCGCGCCCATGGCGCTGAGCAGCGAGGGGTAGAGCCTGATCCGGGCCTGGGGGTAGAACGCCTGGACCTGTTCGGGTGGCAGGTAGTGGTAGAGCATCGCCACGGTCTTGCCTGCCAGGTCCGCCGGTAACGGGGCGGGCGCCGTGGTGCGCGTGACCAGGGTAGGTTGATCGTCGGCATAGGCATGGGTCAGTACCAGGGCCGGGTCAGCGGCCTCGAAGCCATTGGCGGTCGCCAGCGCATCGATCTCCTGGTCTTTCAGTGCGCGCACGGCGGCTTCTCTTGAGGCATAGCGCCGAACCTGCACATCGAGGTGCAGCAGTTCGCCGATCAGCGCCGCATAGTCGGCGCTCAGCCCTTCGTAGTCCTTGCCATTGGCGGTGAGGGCGAACGGCGGATAGTCCGGCGCGCTATCGCCCAGACGTAACACAGCCTTGCTGCGCAGCCAGCGCCAATCCCGGGCATCCAGCTGCACCCAGCCCTGTGCGGCACTGGAGCGGCCCAGCAGGGAAAAGTGCTCGGGGGGCGGCTGGGCCATGACCTGCGCGCCGAACAGCACGAGCAGCCCGAGCAGCGCCATCATGCCCCAGGGCGGCAGACGCCTGGCCAGCACGTTCATCAACCCGGCGGGCTGCGCCGGGCGACATCCACCTGGCGCATCCCGTACTCAATGCTGTGCTCATTCGGCAGGCCGATCGTGCCTGGGGCGATGGTGGTATGGCTGAGCAGCATGGCGTCACCGATCGGGTGGTTGCGCGCTTTTGACATTTGTCGCAGCGGCGTGCCTTGAGCATGGCCCCACCCCAGGGGTTGCGCAAATCAGCCAGGCGCTCGCGTGAGTCCGGCAAGGTCGCGCTCGGCCTCTTCCGCTCGCTGGGCTTGGATGGCGGTCAGGGCGATGGTGTAGACGATGTCGTCTACCTGGGCGCCGCGAGGCATGTCGTTGACCGGCTTGCGCAGCCCTTGCAGCATCGGCCCCAGGCTCACGCAATCGGCGCTGCGCTGCACCGCCTTGTACGTTGTGTTGCCGGTGTTCAGGTCTGGAAACACGAACACCGTCGCTTTTCCAGCCACCGGGCTGTGCGGGGCCAACTGACGGGCGACGGTCTCGTTGGCGGCGGCGTCATACTGCAACGGACCATCGATGAGCAGATCGTGCTGCAGTTCGCGAGCCAGCTGAGTGGCTTCGCGGACCTTTTCCACCTCTTCGCCACTGCCAGAGTCACCGCTGGAATAGCTGATCATCGCCACGCGCGGGGCAATACCCAGGGCTTCGGCGGATTCAGCGCTCTGCAAGGCGATTTCCGCCAGCTCATCAGCGCTGGGGTGGGGGTTCATGACGCAGTCGCCATACACCAGCACCTGATCGGGAAACAGCATGAAAAACACCGATGACACCAGGCGACGGCCTGGCGCGGTCTTGATCAGTTGCAGGGCGGGGCGAATGGTGTTGGCGGTGGAGTGGATGACACCGGACACCAGCCCGTCCACTTCATCCAGGGCCAGCATCATGGTGCCCACCACCACGTTGTCCTCCAGTTGCTGCTCGGCCATGGGCGCGTTGAGGTTCTTGCTCTTGCGCAGCGCCACCATGGGTTCCACATAGCGTGCACGGATCAACTCCGGATCGAGAATCTCCAGCCCTTCGGGCAGCTCGATGCCATGGGCGGCGGCCACCGCCCGGACTTCGTCCTGCGGACCCAGCAAGACGCAGCGTGCGATGCCTCGGGCCTGGCAGATGGCGGCGGCCTGAACGGTCATCGGCTCGGTGCCCTCGGGCAGCACGATGCGCTTGCTTGCCTGCTGGGCGCGCTGGATCAACTGGTAGCGGAAGACCGCGGGCGACAGCCGCAGCTCTCTCGGTGTGCCACAACGCTGGTGCAGCCAGGTGGCATCGAGATGGCTGGCCACGAAGTCGGTGATGATCTCCGCGCGTTCGCGGTCATCGATGGGGATTTCCTTGTTCAGCTGATTGAGTAGGGTCGCGGTGTCGTAGGAACCCGTGCTCACCGACAGCACCGGCAGGCCGGCCTGCAGGGCGCCGCGGCACAGTTCAAGGATGCGTGGGTCGGGACGGGTGTCGCTGGTCAGCAGCAGGCCGGCCAACGGCGTACCGTTCATGGCGGCCAGGCTCACGGCCAGAATGATGTCGTCGCGATCGCCCGGGGTCACCACCAGCACGCCTGGCTTGAGCAATTGCACGGTGTTGAGCACCGTGCGCGCGCAGATGATGATCTTGTTCATGCGCCGCTGCTCGTAGTCGCCGGCGTTGATCACCTGAGCGCCCAGCAACTCGGCGACATCGCGAGTGCGCGGCGCATTCAGGTCGGCTTGGTAGGGAATGCACCCCAGCAAGCGGAAATCGCCACTGCGCAGCAGTGGCGAGTGCTCCTTGAGCCGAGCCGCGAAGGCCTCCATGCTTTCCTCGGTGCGCACCTTGTTGAGGATGACCCCCAGCACCTTCGGGTCGCGGGGGCCGCCGAACAGCTGCGCCTGCAATTCCACGCGGCCGGAAAGCTCGGCCAACACTTCGTTCTCGGCTGCGGACACCAGAATGACGTCGGCATCCAGGCTCTTGGCCAGATGCTGGTTGACCCGCGCCGCATAGCTGGCGTGGCGAGTGGGCACCATGCCCTCGACGATCACCACGTCGTTGCCCATGCAGGCCTGCTGGTAAAGGGTGACGATTTCTTCAAGCAGTTCATCCAGTTGGCCGTCGCCGAGCATACGCTCGACATGGGTCAGGGCGAGCGGCCGGGGCGGTTGCAGCCCGTGGGTACGTGCGATCAGCTCGGTGGAACGCTCTGGTCCCAGGTCGCCGGGATGGGGCTGGGCGATGGGCTTGAGGAAGCCCACCTTCAAGCCGGCGCGCTCCAGGGTGCGCACCAGCCCCAGGCTGATGGAGGTCAGGCCTACGCCAAAGTCGGTCGGCGCGATAAAGAAAGTTTGCATGCGAGCTTCTCGAGTGAGCTTTGGGCTGCACGCTACAAGCTTCGTGCTACAGGCTGCAAGCAGAAACGAATCGGTCTGGCGACAGTCACATCTTTCAGGTGACGGGAGAAAAATGCTCCCTGCCACTGGCAGTCTGAAGGCTGCGACCCGTCGACCAATGGCCCGGCAGGTTCGCTTTCGCGCGAACCCTTGGTTACACTTGGTCGTTCTACATTCTTATGCAAAAGGTCTCGCCCCATGCTGATCGCCGCCAACAAGGCTGTCTCCATCGAATACACCCTGACCAACGACGCTGGCGAGGTTATCGACAGCTCCGCCGGCGGCGCGCCGCTGGTGTACCTGCATGGCGCAGGTAACATCATCCCAGGCCTTGAAAAGGCCCTGGAAGGCAAGACCACCGGCGACGAACTGAACGTCGCTGTCGAGCCTGAAGAAGCCTACGGCGAGTACTCCGCCGAGCTGGTCAGCACCCTGTCGCGCAGCATGTTCGAAGGTGTCGACGAACTCGAGGTGGGCATGCAGTTCCACGCGTCCGCGCCCGATGGCCAGATGCAGATCGTCACCATCCGCGACCTGGACGGCGACGACGTCACTGTCGACGGTAACCACCCGCTGGCCGGTCAGCGCCTGAACTTCCAGGTCAAGGTCGTCGACATTCGCGATGCCAGCCAGGAAGAAGTCGCACACGGTCACGTGCATGGCGAAGGTGGTCACCACCACTGATATCCGCGCAACGCCCGGATAGCCTGCAAGGCGCTGGTCGAGGCTGCTCGAACACCTGATTCCAGGTGTTCGACGGACTGGATGAGCGCTTTTCGTGTATCTGCAGGGCAGGTTTCCGGGTTTGTCGATCACTCGATTCCGCTTCGCTGCATGGGGGTTTTACATGAGTGCGTTCCACGACCTCAAACTCAAGACACTGGATGGCGGCGAGTTGCCCCTCACGCCATTCAAAGGCCAGGTCGTGCTGGTGGTCAACGTGGCCTCCAAATGCGGCCTGACCCCACAATACGCCGGGCTGGAAAACCTCTATCAGGTTTTCAAGGACCGGGGCTTCACCGTGCTTGGGCTGCCGTGCAATCAGTTCGCGGGGCAGGAGCCCGGCACCGCGGCCGAGATCGAGCAGTTCTGCAGCGTGAACTACGGCGTCACCTTTCCGCTGGGTGCCAAGCTGGAGGTCAACGGTCAGCAGCGGCACTCGTTGTACCGTCTGTTGGCCGGGGAAGGCGCTGAGTTTCCAGGAGACATCACCTGGAATTTCGAGAAATTTCTGGTAGGCAAGGATGGTCGCGTGCTGGCGCGCTTCTCGCCGCGCACCACACCAGACGATCCGGTCCTCGTTCAAGCGATCGAGAAGGCTTTGGGTTAAGAACCAGAGCCTTACGCCGCTCCTACGGTAAAGCCGACACGCAACTGTAGGAGCGGCGTAAAGCCGCGAAAGCGTCAGACCTGCCAGCCCACATCACGTCATCACCCACATCAATGATACTGGGCGCGCCCCGGTCGTCCCACTATGCTGCTCGACGAACCTTCAATCGAGGAATGTCCGATGTCAGCCCAAGCCCTGTTCCAACCCTTCCACCTCGGCTCCCTGGTGCTGTCCTCGCGCATCGTCATGGCGCCCATGACGCGCTCGTTTTGCCCTGGCGGCGTGCCCAATGCTCAGGTGGTCGAATACTACCGGCGCCGCGCTGGCGCTGGCGTGGGGCTGATCATTACCGAAGGCACCACCGTGGGCCACAAGGCCGCCAACGGCTACCCCGATGTGCCACGTTTCCATGGCGAAGATGCCCTGGCGGGTTGGAAGCGAGTGGTCGACGCCGTGCACGGCGAGGGCGGAAAGATCATCCCACAGCTCTGGCATGTGGGCAGTGTGCGCAAGCTGGGTACCGAACCGGACCCCAGCGTGCCCGGCTACGGCCCCATGCAGAAGGTGAAGAACGATAACGTCGTGGTCCACGGCATGAGCCATGCAGACATCGCCGAGGTCGTTGCCGCGTTCGCCCAGGCGGCTCGCGACGCCCAGGCGATGGGCATGGATGGCGTGGAGATCCATGGTGCCCACGGTTACCTGGTCGATCAGTTCTTCTGGGAAGGCAGCAACCAGCGTACCGATGAATACGGTGGGAGCATGGCCAATCGCGCGCGTTTCGCGGTGCAGATCATCCAGGCGATCCGCGCTGCGGTCGGCCCGGATTTCCCCATCATCCTGCGCTTTTCTCAATGGAAGCAGCAGGACTACAGCGCGCGCCTGGCCCAGACCTCTGAAGCGCTGGCCGAGTTTCTGCAACCGCTGTGCGACGCCGGTGTGGATATCTTTCACTGTTCGACCCGACGCTTCTGGGAGCCCGAGTTCGAAGGGTCCGACCTTAACCTGGCGGGCTGGACGCGCAAACTCACTGGCAAGCCGACCATCACCGTAGGCAGTGTCGGTCTGGACGGCGAGTTCCTGCAGTTCATGGTCGACACCGACAAGGTCGCGCAGCCGGCCAGCCTGGAAAACCTGCTGGCGCGACTGGGCCGAGAGGAGTTCGATCTGGTGGCCGTGGGTCGCGCGCTGCTGGTGGACCCGGACTGGGCGGCAAAAGTGCGCGAAGGCCGCGAGCAGGACATTTTGCCGTTCAGCCGCGAAGCGCTGTCGAGCCTCACCTGATCGCGGCGGCGCCTGCCTCGGTTAGCCCATGGCAGGCGCCCGCCAGCTGGCTCTCGAACTGATCGACGATGGCTTCCCAGCCCTGACGTCTGGCATGTTGACGGGCGTTCAGACGTACGCGGCGCAAGGTTTCGCAGCCCTCCAGTAGCCAGCTGGCTGCCTCGATGAAGGCTGCCTCGTCCCCCGGCATCGCCAGCGCGCCGTTATGGCCGTGGCGAATGTGCTGCGCCGCCGCCGCTTCGTCGTATGCCACCACGCCCAGCCCAGACGCCAGGGCCTCCAGCACGACGTTGCCGAAGGTCTCGGTAAGGCTGGGAAACACGAACATATCGGCGCTTGCGTAATGCTCTGCAAGGGCCTCGCCGCGCAGGGTGCCGCAAAACACTGCCTCGGGCAGTTGTTGCTGCAGCGCAGCGCGCTGCGGCCCATCACCCACGATCACCAACCTGAGGTTGCGGCGCGGGTAAAGCATGCGCAGATGCTCGAAGGTACGCTTGAGCAAACCCAGGTTCTTCTCCGGGGCCAATCGCCCCACATAGAGTACGGCGACGTCGTCAGCGCCCAGGCCCCAGCTTTCCCGCAGTGACAGGCTGCGTCGCGCCGGGTGGAACAGCTGGCTATCGACGCCCCGCGAAAGCAGCTGCAAGCGCTCGAAACCGCGCCTTTCCAGCTCTACGCGCTGACTCACGCTGGGCACCAGGGTCGTGCGGGTATGGTTGTGAAACCAGCGCAGGTAGTGGGTCAGCAACCGCGCCATCGCTCCCAGTCCGTATTGGCTGGAATACTGCTGGAAGTGGGTGTGAAAGCCGCTCACGACGGCGATGCCCAAGCGCCTTGCTGCGCGCAACGCGCTGAACCCCAACGGTCCTTCGGTCGCGATGTACAGCACGTCCGGCCGCCGCCGCTGCCAACGCCGCAGCAGCTTGTGCATCGACGATTGGCCCCACTGCACACCGGGACAGCCCGGCACCGGCCAACCGCGGCACAGCAGCACTTCATCGTCACTGCCGCGGCCATCGTCATGGGCCTGGCGCGGCCGCACCAGGTCCACATGATGCCCACGAGCACGCAGCCCCTCGCTGAGGCGGCCGAGGGTCGTGGCCACGCCATTGATCTCGGGAGCGAAGGTCTCGGTGATGAGCGTGATGTGCAGCGGGGCGACTGTCATTGGAACAGTCTCAGGGGGCTGGATTGCGGAGGTGTGGCGCTTATGTGAGGGATTTATGAATCCTTGCGCAGACGGGGCTGTCGGGCGGTGCATCCGGGATTGGTGCACTCGCCCAAGGGAGGATCAGCCCCTTTCCCGCACCCAGAACAGCGTCGCCCCCGCCACTGCCGCCGGCATCATCAGCAGGTTGACCCCCGGAATCAGCAGTGCCACGTAGACGATGCCGCCGAAACCCAGGCTCTGCCAGCGCTTCTGGCGCAGCCAGGCAAGCATGTCCTGCCAGCTCATCTTGTGGTTGTCGGCGGGGTAGTCGATGTATTGGATGGCCATCATCCAGATACCGAACAGTAGCCAAAGCGGCGCGGCGATGATGTTCAGCACCGGGATGAACGACAGGATGAACAATGCCAGGGCGCGCGGGGCGAAGTAGGCGAGTTTTCGCCCTTCCCGGGCCAGGGTGCGCGGGATCATTTCGATCAGCTCGCTCCAGCGAAACGGCGGGAAGTCGTCCTTGCCGCGAGCCACCACCTCGACCTTCTCGGACAGGAAGCCGTTGAACGGCGCGGCGATGATATTGGCCAGCATGGTGAAGGTGAAGAACACCATGAACGCGACCAGCACCACGAAGATCGGCCAGATGATGTAGGTCAGAAAACTCAGCCAGCTGGGCAGGGTGGGCATCAGGTGGTCGACCCAGAGGCTGAACTGATGGCCGGCGAAGTAGATCAGACCCACGAACAGGATCAGGTTGATCGTCAGCGGCAGCAATACGAACAGGCGCAGGCCGGGCGAGAGGACCATTTTCAGGCCTTCGCGCAGGTATTGCGGGCCGGACAGGGCGGGCAGGGGCATCGACAACGGCTCCAGATGGGTGGATGGCGCCGACATTACCGGCTTTGGGCGATGGGCGAAACCGTGGCAATGCCTGGTAACAACGTGGCGCCGATCGCCAGAGGGCATGACCTGCGCATAGAGCTCGCCTATGGTGTGGATTGCCAAAGGGTATTTCCCTAATCCAGCTCAGCTCGTTAAGCTTGCCGACATCAAATTTCAAACCCTTCCCTATCTTCGCTTTCAAGGAGTTCACCATGAGCATTCTGGTCAACAAGCAAGCACCCGATTTCGATTCCGCCGCTGTACTGGGCGATGGCACCATCGTTGAAAGCTTCAAGCTGTCGTCGCTGCGCGGCAAGTACGTCGTACTGTTTTTCTGGCCACTGGATTTCACCTTCGTGTGCCCATCGGAAATCATCGCACACAACAATCGCATCGCCCGCTTCCGTGAGCTGGGTGTGGAAGTGGTGGGTGTGTCCATCGACTCCGAGTTCACCCACTACGCCTGGCGCAGCACGCCGGTCGAGAAGGGCGGCATTGGTGCGATCGAATTCCCGATGGTCGCTGACGTCAAACACGAAATCACCCGTGCCTACGGTATCGAACATGAAGCAGGCGTGGCACTGCGTGCCTCGTTCCTGATCGACCAGAAAGGTGTCGTGCAGCATCAGGTGGTTAACAACCTTCCGCTGGGCCGTGAAGTCGACGAGATGATTCGTTTGGTCGAAGCGCTGCAGTTCACCGAGGAGCACGGCGAGGTGTGCCCAGCAGGCTGGCGTCCGGGCCAGAAAGGCATGAAGGCCGACGCCAAGGGCGTGGCCGACTACCTGGCGGAAAACGCCAGCAGCTTGTAATGCCGTTTTCGGGCTGGCGACATGAACCTTCCCCAAGGTGTCTGTCAGTCCTTTTTATTCCAGCCGCGTCGTCGGCATCGCGACCAGGCCGCTCTGTGCGCCGGTCGATAGGAGTTAGCCATGTCTGAAGTCCGTCACTCCCGCGTCATCATCCTGGGCTCGGGCCCTGCGGGTTACAGCGCTGCGGTCTATGCGGCGCGGGCCAACCTCAAGCCGCTGCTGATCACTGGCATGCAGGCCGGTGGCCAGCTGACCACCACTACCGAAGTCGACAACTGGCCGGGCGATCCCCATGGCCTGACCGGCCCGGCTCTGATGGAGCGGATGCGCGAGCACGCCGAGCGTTTCGAGACCGAGGTGGTGTTCGACCACATCAATGCCGTCGACCTGGCGGCCAAGCCGTTCACCCTGACCGGCGACAGCGCGACCTACACCTGTGACGCGCTGATCATCGCCACTGGCGCCAGTGCTCGCTACCTGGGCCTGCCGTCCGAAGAGGCGTTCATGGGCAAAGGCGTTTCGGCCTGTGCCACCTGTGACGGCTTCTTCTACCGCAACCGTGAAGTGGCGGTGGTCGGCGGTGGCAACACGGCAGTGGAAGAGGCGCTGTACCTGGCCAACATCGCCAGCAAGGTGACTCTGGTGCACCGTCGCGATACCTTCCGCGCCGAGAAGATCCTGATCGACAAGCTGCACGCCCGGGTCGCTGAGGGCAAGATCGAGCTCAAGCTCAATGCCACGCTGGAAGAAGTTGTCGGCGACAACATGGGTGTGACCGGGGCGCGCCTGCGCAACAACGACGGGATCGCCGACGAGCTGAAGGTGGATGGTGTGTTCATCGCCATCGGCCACACGCCGAACACCTCGCTGTTCGAAGGTCAGTTGGCGTTGAAGGATGGCTACATGGTGGTACAGGGTGGGCGTGAAGGCAATGCGACCGCTACCAGCGTCGACGGCGTGTTTGCTGCCGGTGACGTGGCTGACCATGTGTATCGCCAGGCGATCACCTCGGCCGGTGCAGGCTGCATGGCAGCGCTGGATGTCGAGCGGTACCTGGATGGGCTGGCCAACGCTTCGTTCTGACCCGGGACCGCGGCGCGGCCATCGCGGGTAGAACCCGCTCCCACAGGGGATTGGGGTTCTGATTCGGGACCGCGGCGCGGCTATCGCGGGTAGAACCCGCTCCCACAGGGGATTGGGGTTCTGATCCGGGACCGCGGCGCGGCTATCGCGGGTAGAACCCGCTCCCACAGGGGATTGGGGTTCTGATCCGGGAGGGCGGTGCGGCTATCGCGGGTGGAATCTGCTCCCACAGGGGGGTGGGGTTCTGATTCGGGATGGCGGTGCGGCCATCGCGGGTAGAACCCGCTCCCACAGGGGGGTGGGGTTCTGATTTGGGACGGCGGCGCGGCCAATGGGGGTAGAACCTGCTTCCACAGGGGGGTTGGTGTTTCCTGAGAGTAACGGCATTTCCTGTGGGAGCGGGTTCTCCCCGCGATGGGGCCCGCGAGCCGGGCACAAAAAACCGACCTGCCCAGGTCGGTTTTTTTGTGCCTGTGGATCAGCCCTTGCGGACCAGAGGCTGACCTTCGAACTTCACGCCGGCCAGGCCGTGCTCGATCAGGTTGCGGATATTGCCGTGGTCGGTGCCTTCGGGGGTGGCCAGGACCGAGCGGTAGTGCTCACCGAAGGCCAACAGTACGTCTTGGTCACTCAGCCCTTCGAGCAGGCCCAGGCCGATGGTCTTGCACGAGCCTTCGTTCTGCCCGGCGGTGCTGTGCAACGTCCCGTTGACGAATGCCTGAGGCTGGTAGTCATAGTGCTCGGCGATGTACGCCAAGGTGTCGGCGAAGGCGTGCTCACCGCTGTGCAGGCTGGCGCGCAGGGTGTTCAGGTCACTCATGGGGTTTTCCTTGGGCAAAGGCCGCCTGCTGTTCGGCACTGGCTTCTTTCTGGTAAGTGGCTTTCCATTCGGCATAGGGCATGCCGTACACCACTTCGCGGGCGTCATCGAGGCTGATGTCGACCTGGCGGTCGTCGGCGGCGGCCTTGTACCACTTGGACAGACAGTTGCGGCAGAAGCCGGCCAGGTTCATCAGGTCGATGTTCTGCACGTCCTTGCGTTCGTCCAGGTGCTGAACGAGTCGGCGGAAAGCGGCAGCTTCGAGCTCCAGGCGTTGTTGGTCGTTCATGGGGTTCTCCGGGAGTGAGAGGGGGGCGATTGGGCGCGCCTCTTGATGGCCGTCGCAGTCAGCGGCGGCTCGCCAACGTGATCGATACGGATTCGGCAAAGCGCAGCGCGTGGGGTTTGTCGACTTCGACTTCGGCGTAGCGCACAGCCGGGTTGTGCATGACCAGGTCGAGGATCTCCTGGGTCAGCCTTTCGAGCAGGGCGAAACGATTGCCCTCCACGTGCTGGATCACCGCCTTGGTGATGGTCCGGTAGTTCAGGGCGTGCTCGATGTCGTTGTCGCGTACCGCTTCCTGGGCCGGGTAAAGCACGGTCAGGTTGATGAGCACGTCCTGCTTGTTGACGATTTCGTCTTCGTTGATACCGATGAAGGTGCGCAACCGCAGGTCTTTGACCCGGATGCGTGCCATTCCTGGCTCCAGTTGTGCCATTGCTGTGTGCTCCGCAGTTGATCGGTATACGGGGGCCCAGGCATTGCAAGGCGCCCGGCAAGTGAGCCTATTTTACGTGCCTGCCGCCGTTCACGGTCAAGGTGGTACCGGTCACGTAGGGATTTTCCAGCAGGTAGCGCAGGCTCTGGTAGATCACCTCGGCCCCGGGTTCGATACCCAGGGCCGATTTGGCCAGCGACTTGTAGCGGTAGTCGGCATCGTCGTCGGGGTTGAACAGGATCAGCGCCGGGGCGATGCCGTTGACCTTGATGGCGGGGGCAAAGCGGGCCGCGAACGACAGCGTCAGGCTGTCCAGCCCCGCCTTGCTGGCACAGTAGGCCATGTGCTTGGCGCTGCCTTTACGGGTGACATCGTCACTGATGTGAACGATGTCGGCGGGGCTGGAAGCGCGCAGCATGTCGGCGCAGTGCAGGTTGATCAGATACGGCGCAAGCATATGCACGTTGACCATCTGCACGAAGGCGGCGGCCTCGTCGCTGGCGCTGTCGGCAATCCAGGCCGAGGCGTTGTGGACGATGGCGCGCAGCTGCGAGGTATGCCCCTTGAGCTCGTCGATGAAGGCCATGATCCCGGCTTCACTGGCAAAGTCGGCATGAATGGTGACCGCGCCCATTTCCCGCAGGTGGGCAACGGTTTCCCGTTCCTGGCGATAGCTGATGATGACGGGCTGACCTTCACCCAGCAGGCGTTCGGCGCAGTGCAGGCCGATGCGCTGGCTGGCGCCGGTAATGAGAATCGGGTGGGGCATGTGACGGGCTCGTAGTGGGCGGTGTGCAGGGGTGATTTATATCACAGCTGCACAGCCGATCGGCGCCGCTCGGCTCGTGAGTGACGCAGTCCCTGTACGCGAGGCCTGCGTCAGCGCCCTCAGGCCGCCTTCGCCTTGGGCAGCGCCACTCGGGCAGGCGTTGCATGCAGCCAGTTGCGCAGCAGGCGCGTCGACAACGGGATAAACACGAACACCATGATCGGGGTCAGCACCAGGGTACTGAGCATGATCCGTGGCACCAGGCTGATCTCGTTCAACACATGACCAAACAGGAAGTTGAAGATCAACGACACGGGAAAGAACGCCAGCCAGATAGCCACAGCCTGTTTCCAGCGCGGCGGACGCTGCAGGCCGCTGTCGCCAAACCAGCCTTCGGTGCCGCTGACGCGGTGCACATGGGGTTGGGCGAACAGGTTGCTGCCACGGCTGAGCCACGAACGGCGCGAGGCCGAGTGCTCCCAGGCATGCAAAGTGGTTTCGTCAGCGAAGCGGAAGATGATCTGGAATTCATCGTCGTCGGGAGGCGGGGCCAAAACGCCGGAGCCCAGGTAACCGGGAAAATCGGTGGCCAGTTGCTCGCCCTCATGCAGCCAGGCGATCAGATCCTGGTATTTGCCATCGGCCACGCGACGCGCAACCATCAGGGTGACGGGGGTGGTAGACATTGTGTATCTCCGTACTGTCGAGCGTCCCGGGTAGGGCCTCAATAAAAGTGCAGCGCCGGGGTGGTGGGCTGCACTTGGAATCAAGCAAGTATTATTCCTCAATTCACTTGGACACACACCTACCGTCGGTTGGTTCGATCAATAAACCTCAAACCGATTAGAGGGTTTACACTAGAGGCCAATGTCACCACCTGCGGCCCCAGTAGCGATGACCGACTTCCCCCTCCTTGCGCCCCCCATGGCTGATCTGGCTCACGAAGAGCTGTATCCCATCCGCGAAGTCGCGCGAATCACCGGTATCAACCCGGTGACGCTGCGGGCCTGGGAGCGTCGTTATGGGCTCGTCCAGCCCACACGCACCGAAAGCGGGCACCGGCTCTACTCGCTGGCCGACATCGACGAAGTGCGCAGCATTCTGGGCTGGATCGAGCGCGGTGTGGCCGTGAGCAAGGTCGGCAAGATTCTGGCGCGTGCCCAGCTGTCGCGGACCGCACCCGGCGAGCCTCGCCTGGATCAGAACGAATGGCAGCAGTGGCAGGAGCAGGTCAAGCGCTGCGTGCGCGACTTCGACGAAGCGCGACTGGAACAGGTCTACGGTCAGGTATTTTCCAGCTATCCGGTGGCTGTGGCGTTTCAGGATGTGCTGATGCCGGTGTGGCAGGAGTTGCTGATCGATCAGGAGCGCTTCGGTCAGGCCAGCGAATGGCTGTTTCTGGATACGTTTCTGCGAGCACGCACGCTGCAGCGTCTGCAGTTGGCGCGCAATCATGGGCAGGACAGTCAAGTGCTGCTGGCGGCGTTGCCGGGGCAGTGCCGCGAGCTGGAACTGCTGGTGGCCGGGCTGTTGCTCAGCAGCCCGCAGGTATGGGTGCAGGTGTTGGGGCTGGGCCAGTCACTGGAAGAACTCAGCCTGGTGTGCGACAAGGTCGGCCCGGATGCCATGGTGGTGTTTTCCAACAAACCCCCTTCGGTATCCTTGCCGCGGCAGATCAGCAAGCTGGGTCAGTCGCTCGACTGCCCGTTGCTGCTCTGTGGAGAGCTGTCGGAAATGGCCCAGGACAGCTTCGTGGGCACCGACATTGCCTGCCTGGGCAATGACGGACGCCTGATGCAACGCCGGCTCGAACAGTATCTGGTGGGCCACCTCGACAGCTGACGGGCGCGAACGGGCTCAGGCGGCGGGGGGTTGCAGCAGCTCATGTTGCTGCAAGATGTACTGGCGAAGGCACTCGATGTCCTTGCTGTTGCTCTGGCTCAGCCGATAGGCGAACAGCCCCTCTTCGGTCTTGCGGATCATCGAGCCGCGCAGCGCCATGGGCGCATAGCCTTGCGGACTGAACCAGAGCTCGAACTGTCGGGGCGCTTCGGCGCCATTGCGGGCCTCCAGTAGCGCACCCTTGAAGGAAATATCTCGCACCCAGTAGTTGCTGATGCGTCCCTCGGCGTCTTCCAGCACGACGGGTTCGGCCAACGTCAGGCGCCATGGCCGCAGTTGCGGACCGTCCTCGTAGATGCTCGGCGCACCCAGTTGCAGGTGCACGGCGTGGAACTCATCTTCCACCAGGTGCAACGGGAAACTGATCTGCTGGTTCTCCAGATGGCCTTCGATGGTGACCTGTTCGTGAGCAGCCAGGCGCATCAGCAACTCCCTGACCTGCGGGCCACCCTTGAGCGACAGGTTGACGATACCGTCACCCGTGTTCAGTTTCGGGTTGTGCTGCATGGCCCGGAGGAATTCCAGTTCCTCCTCGGTCAGGAGGGCGTCGGGTTGCATGGGGCAGACTCGTCTACATCAAGGAATAGAGTGACAGTATAGGGCCGACATCGACTTAACGCTTCAGCGGCTGCCCGGTAGGCGCTGCAATTGGTCGAAGCGCTGCTGCAGATGTGCCACCTGCTGTTCCAGTTCGACAATGCGCTGCTGGGCAGCCACTTCGCTGCTGACGTCTTTCTGCACGCCGACGTAGTAGGTCAGCTGATCGCTTTCGTTGTGCACGGGGGTAATGGACAGCTCGTTCCAGAAGCTGCTGCCATCCTTGCGGTAGTTGCGCACGATCTCGCGGCACGGCAAGCCTTGATCGATCGCCGCGCGGATACGGGCACGTGCAGGCTGGTCGCGTTCGTCCTTTTGCAGAAAGCGACAATCCTGATACAGGGTTTCCACCGCCGAATAGCCCGTCATGCGCTCGAAAGCAGGATTGACGTAGATGAGGATGTTGTCTTCGCCTTCCTGTTCCGCCACCACGATGCCGTCGTGGGAGGCGTCAATCACCAGTTGCAGCAGTTTCGCGTTGATCATGTTCGAATTCCGAGCCCGGGAAGGCGTAGTCTAATCCATGCAGGCCGCGAGCAGCCGAGTAGGGCCCAAAGGGCGCGGCATTCCAAAGCCTGGGTTGGCTGTTACTATCGGTGTCTTGATACTGCCCAGGACACTACGTTATGAAAGTCGCCATTCTCTCAGGTTCAGTCTATGGCACCGCCGAGGAAGTCGCCCGGCACGCTCAGCAGCAGCTCAAGGCCCAGGGCCACGAGGCGTGGTACAACCCACGGGCCCAGTTGGACGACATTCAGGCCTTCGCCCCCGAGGCTTTTCTGGCCGTCACCTCGACCACCGGCATGGGCGAGTTGCCGGATAATCTGATGCCGCTCTATTCGCAGGTCCGCGATGTGCTGCCCGGTGCCTGGCGCGGCTTGCCGGGCGCAGTCATCGCCCTGGGTGACTCCAGCTACGGCGACACCTACTGCGGCGGGGGCGAACAGATGCGTGAGCTGTTTACCGAACTGGGTGTACGCGAAGTGCAGCCGATGCTGCGCCTGGACGCCAGCGAAACCGTCACCCCAGAGACCGATGCCGAACCCTGGCTCCAGGCGTTTGGCGAACTGCTGGTCGGCTGACTCGCAAGGCCATCAAGCTGGCTGGCAAGGAGACTCGCGTGTTTGCAGCCCGTGACTAGACTGCGCTCAGAGCACAGGCCTGACTGCACACCGGGCCGCACAATCGTGCCGAGATGAAATGCATTGCCGGACTGCCCTTCCGACCGCGACTTCCCAAAGGAATGTACCGCTGATGGCCATCGCCGAAATTCCTCTGCGTGTCTGGCGCACGCGAGGGCAGAGCTTTGTTTTTCAGAATCACACATTGCGCTACTGGACGTCGGGACAGGGCGAGCCCTTGCTGCTTATTCATGGCTTTCCCAGTGCCAGCTGGGATTGGCACTACCTGTGGCGGCCGTTGGCGCAGCGATTCCGGCTGATTGCCTGCGACATGCTCGGCTTCGGCGACTCCGCCAAGCCCTTGAATCACGCCTACAGCCTGACTGAGCAAGCCGATATCCAGCAAGCCTTGCTCGACCATCTGGGGGTGCGCGAGCCGGTGCATGTCATGGGTCATGGCTATGGGGTGAGCGTCTGTCAGGAGTTGCTGGCGCGCCACGCCGAGGGCAGGGCTCGCGTTGCCAGCTGCGTCTTCCTCAATGGCGGCGTGTTCCCTGAAGCCCATAAACCCTTGCTGATGCATCGGCTACTGCTTAGCCCACTGGGCAGTTGGGTGGCGCGGGCGTTCAATCGCGACACATTGTTCAGAAGCGTATTGCGTCTTTACGGCCCCCATACCGGCCCCAGCGAAAGCGAAGTGGACGACCATTGGAGCCTGATCAAGGCGGGGCAGGGCAACCGGGTGCTGCATCGACTCATCGACTACATTCCGGAGCGGCGCGTTCAACGTGCTCGCTGGCTCAAGGCCATGCAGCAGTCCGGGGTGCCGATGCGACTGATCAACGGCAGTGCGGACCCCATCTCCGGCGCCTCCATGCTCGCACGCTATCGACAGATGATCGCCTGGCCAGACACTGTGGCGTTGGACATGATCGGCCACTATCCCCATACCGAGGCGCCGGACCTGGTGCTGCGCCACTACCTGAGCTTCCGCCAGGTGCTGCGCTGCTGCGCGACATTGGCCGGCCCTGCTCGAATCGGGGCCATAAAAAAGGCCGCTGCAGAGCAGCGGCCAAACAAGACGTTCGATAAGGAGCTTCAAATCAACGTCGATGAACACAAGGCGGAGGCCGTGCCCTTCAAGCCTTGATCTGCCAGTCGGGTACGGCGCCGTTGGCGGTATTCTAGGCGCCGGCAAGTGCTTGAAATACCAGGGTTCCTGACAATCACCGTTACGCATCTGGTAACAGTGTCGGCGTCCGGTTCACACGTACCGGCGCCGACACACCCGGGAACATCCATTGCCTTGCACCAACTTGACGCCACCCCCCGCGCGACTTAGTTTCTGAGCTCTGGCTTAAGACAAAAACAACAAGCACAGGAGTCTCGATGAACACCGACTTGCAGTATCTCTGCGGCTTTGGCAATCAGTTTTCCAGCGAAGCCCTGCCTGGCGCGCTGCCGATCGGCCGCAATGCACCTCAGCGGGCTCCTTTCGGGCTTTACGCCGAACAGTTCTCCGGTACCGCGTTCACCATGCCCCGGGCCGAAGCTCGGCGCAGCTGGCTGTACCGCATCCACCCTTCGGCCCAGCATCCGGCGTTCGAACGCCTGTCACGGCAGCTCACCGGCATGCGCCGAGCCTCACCCACGCCCAACCGACTGCGCTGGAATCCCCCAGTCGATCCCGGCGAGCCCACCGATTTCCTCGACGGCTGGCTTGGCATGGCGGCCACGGGTGCCGCCGATACCCCCGGTGGGATCAGCATCTACCACTACGTGGCCAACTGCTCCATGCAGCGGGTGTTTTTCAACGCCGACGGTGAGCTGTTGGTAGTGCCCCAGGCGGGGCGCCTGCGCATCGAAACCGAGCTGGGCGCCTTGCTGCTTGAGCCCGAAGAAATCGCCGTACTGCCCAGGGGCCTGAAATTCCGTGTGAAGTTGCTCGACGCCCAGGCGCGAGGCTATATCGCCGAGAATCACGGCGCGCCCTTGCGCCTGCCGGACCTGGGGCCGATCGGCAGCAACGGGCTGGCCAATCCGCGCGACTTCCTGACGCCCGTGGCCGCTTACGAACAGGTAGAAGCGCCCACTCCGCTGGTGCAGAAATTTCTCGGTGAGCTGTGGGGCTGTGAATTGGCCCATTCGCCGTTGGACGTGGTGGCCTGGCATGGCAACAACGTGCCCTACAAATACGATCTACGACGTTTCAATACCATGGGCACCGTCAGCTACGACCACCCGGACCCCTCGATCTTCACCGTGCTGACCTCGCCCAGCAGCGTGCACGGCTTGGCCAACCTCGACTTTGTGATCTTCCCGCCACGCTGGATGGTGGCCGAAGATACCTTCCGACCGCCGTGGTTTCACCGCAACATGATGAACGAATACATGGGGCTGATCTGTGGGGCCTACGATGCCAAGGCCGAGGGCTTCGTGCCGGGTGGCGCCTCGCTGCACAGTTGCATGAGCGCCCACGGGCCCGATGGACCGACCTGCACGCGCGCTATCGCTGCCGAGCTGGTGCCCACGCGCCTCGACCAGACCATGGCTTTCATGTTCGAAACCAGCCAGGTGTTGCGCCCCAGCGAGTTTGCGCTCAACAGCGCGCAGCTGCAGAGCGACTATGACGCGTGCTGGGCATCGATACCCGTGACCTTCAACGCGCAGGGATCTTGAAATATGCACGCTTCAGCACCGTTATCCAGCTGGGTGGCGTCGGCCAACGGTCATCGGGATTTTCCATTGCAGAATTTGCCCCTGGGCATTTTCAGCCGGCAGGGCGAGGGCAGAAGGGTTGCCGTGGCAATCGGCAACCAGCTGCTCGACCTGCAGGCGCTGGTGGCCCGCGGGCTGCTGGAAGGGCCGGCGCGGGCGGCGGTCCAGGCCACGCTCGGTGGTGAACTCAACGGCTTGTTCGAGCTGGGGCGTGGACCTCGGGTCGCTTTGCGCGAGCGTCTGCTCGAGTTGCTCGTGGAGGGCGCAGCGCAGCAATCGATGGTGAGTGAATGCCTGTTGGACAGTGCAGAGTGCACCTTGCACCTGCCCGCGCGCGTCAACGACTACACCGACTTCTACGTTGGCATCGAACACGCCACTCGCGTAGGCAGACTGTTCCGCCCGGACAGCCCTTTGCTGGCCAACTACAAACATGTGCCCATCGGCTATCACGGGCGTGCATCGACCTTGCGCCCCTCGGGCACTGCCGTACAGCGTCCCCAGGGCCAGACCCTGCCTGCGGGGCACGTCGAGCCGGTATTCGGACCTTGCCAGCGGCTGGATTTCGAGCTGGAGCTGGGTGTCTGGATCGGCCAGGGCAACCCCTTGGGTCAGCCTGTGCCAATTGCCGAGGCGGGTGAGCATGTCGCGGGCCTGTGCCTGCTCAACGACTGGTCCGCGCGGGATATCCAGGCGTGGGAATATCAGCCCCTGGGACCCTTTCTGTCCAAGAGCTTCATCACCACGCTTTCGCCGTGGGTGGTGACCATGGAGGCCCTGGCGCCGTTTCGTTGCGCGCAGCCGGAACGTCCGGCGGGTGATCCGCCACCCATGGCGTATTTGTGGAACCCAGGAGACCAGGCCCTTGGCGCCCTGAACATCGAGTTGGAGGTGCTGATTCTGACCCAGGCCATGGTGGCGCAGGGGTTGCCGGCACATCGCCTGGCGTGCAGCAACAGTTTGAGTATGTACTGGACGATTGCCCAAATGGTCGCCCATCACAGCGTCAACGGTTGTCAGTTGCAGGCAGGCGATCTGTTCGGCACGGGCACCCTGTCCGGTGCAGGGCCAGACCAACTGGGCAGCCTGCTGGAAATGACCGAAGGTGGGAGGCATCCCCTGCGTTTGCCTTCTGGTGAGTCACGGACCTTTCTGGAGGACGGCGACGAAATCATCCTGCGCGCATCCTGTCATCGCGACGGTCATGTATCCATTGGCTTCGGCGAGTGTCGCGGACAGGTGGTGGCCGCGCGCAGCGTTTGATGTTCTCAGCGGTTACTCAATGCACCGAACCCATGGCCTGGGGCAGTTGGCTCAGCCGGGTGGTCAGGCGCAGCCGCTGGATCGGGTCGTCGCTGAGCAGCAGGGCGTGTTCAAGGTCATAGCGTTCGGCTTGCGGGCAGTCGAGCTTCTGGTAAAGCCCGGCGCGCGCCAGGTAATCGCTGACCGTAGCCGGGCCCAGTTCGAGCACCCGCTCGGCATCTTTGAGGGCGGCGATCTCGTCATCGTGAGTGCTGTGCAGTTGGCGCAGGTTACGCGATAACCGTTGCAACATGCTTCTGGGCCCGGCTTCGGCCATGTGTTCGGCGGCCAGGGGCACTTGCGGACCGAATTGGCGGCCCAGCAGCTCACGGCAGTCGGCGGGGTACAGACGTCGTCCGCCGCACGGGTCGAGCTGATGGTCGGCACCGGGTACGCGCAGCAGAAAATGTCCGGGAAAATTCACGCCGACCAGGGGAATGCCCAGGCGGCGCGCCAACTCCAACGCCACCAGTGCCAAGGCCAAAGGCTGCCCGCGCTTGCGTTGCAGCACCTTGTCCAGCAGCGCAGCCTGCGGCCGGAGGGGATGCAGGTCGTCCTGCTGGAAGCCCAGCGTGCTGAGCCGGCGCAGCAGCGGCTGCCCCAATTCATTGACCGGCAACATCGGTAAACCGAGGCTGACCTGCATTTCCAGCTCGCGCAGTTGCGCCAGGATATGTGGCGGACGCACGCCGGCATCGTGTTCGGCTGCAATCCATAGGGCCGCTTCGAAGGTGGCGGGTGGGTTTTGCGCAAGGCAGGCCAGGCAGGCTTGGCGTGGGTCCATGGGAATCTCCGCTGATGCTCCTCTTTTAGACCTGTGCGGGGAATTCGTCCAGTGGCGTTTGGGCCTTGCACTACACTCTATGGACCAACAATGGGGGGAGTCCGTCGATGTTTGTGCTCATGCAAAGCACTCGCACCGAAGCCCTGCACCTGGCCTTCGACCCTGTGACCGGCCTGCGTGCGGTGGTGGCCATCCACAACAGCCGGCTGGGGCCGGCGCTGGGCGGCTGCCGCTACCTGGCCTATCCCGACGATGAAAGTGCAATGGCGGACGCCATACGCCTGGCCCAGAACATGAGCTACACGGCGGCGTTGGCTGGTTTGCCGCTGGGCGGCGGCAAGGCGGTGATCATCCGCAGTGCCCATGTGGCGGATCGCGCGGCGTTGTTCGAGGCGTTCGGGCGCTTTATCGAAAGTTTGCAGGGACGCTATATCACAGCGATCGACAGCGGCACCTCCACCGCTGACATGGACTGCATTGCCCAGCACACCGGGCACGTGACAAGCACCACGGCGGCCGGTGATCCGTCTCAGCACACGGCGCTGGGGGTGTTCGCCGGCATTCGCAGCACGGCAATGGCGCGCTTGGGCAGCCGTGACCTGGAGGGGCTGCGGATTGCCGTGCAAGGCCTGGGCAGCGTGGGATTCGCCGTCGCCGAGCATCTGCACGCTGCCGGGGCTGAACTGCTGGTCAGCGATCTGGACATGGGGCGCACCCAGCTGGCGGTAGAGCAGTTCGACGCTCACCCGGTGACCCACGATGCCTTGCTCGGCACCCCCTGCGATATCTTCTCGCCCTGCGGCATGGGCGCGATCCTCAACGGTCAGAGTGTCACCCAGCTGCGCTGCGCGGCAGTGGCCGGCTCTGCCAATAATCAGTTGACCAATTTGCAGGTGGCCGATCAGTTGGAGGGTCGGGGTATTCTCTATGCGCCCGACTATGTGATCAACGCCGGTGGCCTGATTCATGCGGCGCTGACGCATCAGGGGCAGGGGAGTTCGGTGATCACCGCCCATCTGTCGAATATCGGTGCGCGTTTGACAGAGATCTATGCCCACGCCCAGGCAGAGAAACGCTCACCGGCGCAGGTGGCGGAAATGCTCGCGCAGAAGCTGGTGCATGGCCTGTGACCCTGGTGGCGGCAAAGGAGTCGGCGCGAGTCTTGCACAGGCTGGACTGCCTTTGCGCTGAGCGCAGTGCCAGGGGCATTGCCAGCGTCGTTGCTGTATTGCGCCGGAGCATGGAAACCCGGTGGCGAACAGAAACGGTGCATTACGATTTCGGAGCTGACGCCATGCACACTCGAAACCTGATCCAACGCTGCAGATCCCTTGCCCGGGAAATCATCCAGGCATGCGAAAAAATGGCCCTGAGCCACGGCTAACGTAGCACCGGCGTAAGCCGGGTCCGTGGCGCCTCGGTCTGTCGGGAGTTAGGCGGTGGGGCGGGACGCGGCTTACGTCGCTGCTACAGGTTGGATTCTGATCCGCGGTGTGTGGGTGCCTCGGGGGGGACGCGGCTTACGCCGCTGCTACAGGCTGATTTCAGGTGCGCGTGCGGGAACTGTAGCACCGGCGTAAGCCGGGTCCGCGGCGCCTCGGTCCGTCGGGAGTTAGGCGGTGGGGCGGGACGCGGCTTACGCCGCTGCTACAGGTTGGATTCTGGTCTGTGGTGTGCGGTGAATGGGGGCTGACGCGGCTTACGCCGCTGCTACGGTCAGGCTTTTTCGGCTTTGCGGGGTTTGGGGGGTTGTTCTTCCGCGGGGGCTTCGGGTTCTACGGCTTCCACCAGCAGTTCGGACAACGCGTCGGGTTGGCTCTTGAAGGCCTTGGCAAAGACATCGCGATGCTTGGCCATGTAGATGCCGGCATCCTCTACCTGCTGGTCGCTGAGCGACGGCACGGCCTTGTGCAACACTTCGGACAATAGCTCTGCCAGCTCAAGCATCTTGTCATGACGATCGGCTTCAGCTTTGTCCATAAACAGGCGCTCCAGATCTCGGCTGCTGCGGTATACCACTTCGACGGCCATTCACCACCTCATATGCCTTGGAAAATTGTTCAGTCACGAATACTGTTTGTTTATACAGTGATAGCTTAATCCAATTTATCGGCAAAGAACAGGGTCGCTGCGTGCCCTGCGACAGTCTGGCGCCTTCTCATAGCCAAACCGTGGCCTTTATTCTGCATACAGTAGATGAGCCAACTCGATTTTTCCGCATGAGCAAGGAACACACGCAATGAAATGGGCCGAAAAGCTGCGCAAGAGCCTGCACTCCCAGGCGGATTCGCTGGGCAACCTGTGCGTGGAGAGTTTTCACTACCTGGCGCTGTTCGGCATTGGCGCGATTACCGCGTGGGCAGCGGTGATGGCGTTCCTGGGCATGGTGGAGAAGGGCAGCGTCAGCGTGGATGACATCCTGCTGCTGTTCATCTACCTAGAGCTGGGGGCGATGGTGGGGATCTACTTCAAGACCAACCACATGCCGATTCGCTTCCTGCTTTATGTCGCCATCACTGCCTTGACTCGGCTGTTGATCGGCGATGTCTCCCACCACAATGCGCCGGATCTGGGCATCATCTATCTGTGCGGGGGGATTCTGTTGCTGGCCTTCGCCATTCTGGTCGTGCGCTATGCGTCGTCGCGCTACCCATCGGTGAAGGAAAAGTCGGACAGCTGAAGCATTCGAGCTGTGATGCCCCGCCAGGCGGGGCAGCCATTCAGATACCGACGGCCAGGCCGCTGTTGTCTGCACGCCAGGTGGGGGCAGCAGGTTGAGCCATGAGCTTCTTCACATCGGCGCCGTCGGTCATCGCGGCCAGAATCTGCATCGCACTGTGGCCCTGCTCGATGGCCATGCCGAACTTGATGCTTTCGATCAGTCGGCTCATGCGCTTGGGATCGTTGCGTTGCTCGGCGCTGATCATGCGCTTGGCCGCCACACCCTTCTCGTTGGAGAGGGTCAACATGATGCTCCCGTCGAGCCGCTGAATGCTCAGGTTGACTCGATACTCAGGCTGGAACGCATCGCTGATAGCTTGGAAAGGATTGTCCATAATGCGTCACCTGACTTTGTTTAAGACTGCAGTAATTGACTGGGCGTGATCATGATTAGTTCGACGCTCCAGACCACCGGTGGTCTTTTGCTTCTTCCTGGCTGATTTTCCTACGCTGATATTCTGCGAAGCAATTGGCGTGCCCGTTGTGGCGAGTGTCTAAATAGCAGACATGAAAAAGCGAGCCATTGGCTCGCTTTCGTTTGGCTCGACTGCTCTAGCCTAGTTGTTAAGTGCCTGTTCGTTCTCGAGAAATTCTTCTTCGAGCAGGGCGTCGTTCTTCGGACCATCGACGCTTTGCGGCTGGCTTGCACGCTTGTTGCGCAGCTTGCCGAACAAATGCTCCAAAGCGTGGCTCAGCTTGGTAGCGGCACCGTCGACAGCCTGATCCAGGGTGTCAGCCTTGTGTGTCACGGAAATCGGTTGGTGACCTTTAGGTCGGGCTTCCATCTGGCAACGCAGATCATGGGGGCCAGGCTTCTCGCCGTTTTCATCGCTCAGGTGAACCTCGACGCGGGTCAGGTCTTCCTCGTAGCGTTCGAGCGTGCTTTCAACGATGGTACGTACCCACTCCTCCAGTCGGATGCTGCTTTCAATATGGTTATCGCTGTTGACTTGGATTTGCATAGTTCTTCCCTTATTCGGCTTGCTCGCAAGAGTTTCGAATGCCGTGATAAGCATTGCCTCTTGATTACAAGGTCAGGCAGTTGGAGAAACAATTCAACCCCTGAGGGAAGATAAATATCCGGAAATGTTTTCGAACTTTTAATCGTTTCTGGATTCTTCGGGGGGAGGTTGGGTAGGGTGTTGGAATGGTGGTGGATGGTCCCCTCACCCCAGCCCTCTCCCTGAGGGAGAGGGGGCCGAACACCGTCAGTCGCAACACCGCGTACTGCCTTAAGCTCCCTCTCCCCCAGGGAGAGGGCTGGGGTGAGGGGACCATCCACCGCCGACCCCCCTGGCAAACCCCCCCTTCAGAACGCAACCGACGTCTGCACATACACAGTGCGCGGCTCACCCACGTATTTACCCTTGTTGTTATCGTCAAACGAACGGGTGAAATACTCATGATTGAAAATGTTCTTCACCCCCACCGCCACATTCAGGTCAGACAGCTGCGGACCGAAATCGTACGCGGCACGGCTGCTGAACAGCATGTAGCCGGGTATCCGCCCGGTGCTGCCGTCGGCGCTTTCGCTGGAGGTGTTGGCGTTGTCGGCGAACTGGCTGCTCTGATAGACGCTGTCCAGATCGAGCTTCCATGGGCCCTCGGTATAGCGCACACCCAGGGTGCCTTTGTGGCGCGAAGAAAAGGGCACGCGATTGCCTTTGTTAGGTCCGTCTTCGCGAATGGTTGCGTCGACGTAGGCGTAGCTGGCGTACACGTCGAATCCAGCCAGGGCGGGGCTGAGGCCGTCCAGTGCATAGTTGATGCTGGACTCGATGCCCTGATGCCGGGTTTCGCCGCGGGCGATCACGCTGTCGGTGGTCTGGTTGCTCTCGTACTGGTTGTCGAAGTTGATCAGGAACGCGCCGATCTCGGCGCGCAGGGTGCCGTTGTCGTAGCGTGTGCCGAACTCCCAGGTGCGTGCCTTCTCGGGTTTGACTTCACCGCTGCTCACGCGATTGGGCATCTGGCTGTACTGCACGCTGCCGAACGAACCCTCGGTGTTGACGTACAGGTTCCAGCTGTCGTTGACGTGATACAGCACGTTCAAAGCCGGTAGCGCGGTGTTGTAGTCGCCCTGATATTTGACGTTGGTCAGGTTGTTGGTTTGCTGCGAATCGATCATCTCGTAGCGGATGCCCGGGGTGAACGTCCATTTACCGATGTCGATGCGGTCGTCCAGGTAAATGGCATGGGCTTCGGTGCCGCCGCGAGTGTCGCGGTCGTTGCGGCTGTCGCTGGTCGGCAGGCGGTTGGCGGCAATGGGTTCGCGATAGCGCAGTTCGTGGCCGGCTTCGTTGATGTAGCGATACCCTACGCTCATCTCGTGTGAGCTCGGACCCAGGTCAAAGCCTTGCGAGAAGCGGGTTTCCAGGCCCCGTACCCAGTACTCTCGTGGCGACAGCGAAAGGAACGAGCCCTGGTCCAGATAACCACTGCGCAAGGTCTTGGTGAAGAAGGTATTGGCGGTGAACTCGCGGCGATCTTGTTGATAGCGGTAGCCGAAGTTGACCAGGGTGCGACGGCCCCAGAATTTGTCCTGCAGGCGCGTGGACTGGTAGGGGTCGGCATCGTAGGCGGCCGTGCTCAGACCGCCCGGCATCTGTGCTTCGCCCTCGTAGTACTGGGCCTCGGCGTTGAGGCTGTTGGCGTCATCGATCTGGTATTTGCCCTTGAGGATCAAGTCGTCGATCTGGGTATCGCTGTGCTCGCGCCAGTCACCGCCGCGGATGCCGGAGTACAGCAGGGCGCCACCCAGCCCATTGTCGGCGGTGCCGCCAGCGAGCAGATTGGCGCTGGTCTTGAACCCGTCGTGACTGGAGGAGGGGCTGGTTTCGGTCTGCAGCCCGGCCTTGACCGTGGGCACATCGGGAATGGCCCGGGTGACGAAGTTGACGATACCGCCCACGTTTTGCGGGCCATAGCGCACGGCGCCGCCACCGCGCACCACGTCGACCGCGTCCATGTTGCCCATGCTCACCGGAGCGAACGAGAGCTGCGGCTGGCCATAAGGCGCGAAGGGCACCGGGATGCCGTCCATCAACACGGTGGAGCGACTGGCCAGGCGCGGGTTCAGACCCCGGATGCCAAAGTTCAAGGCCATGTCGTGGCTGCCGGTGCCGTTGTTTTCCGGTGCGCTGACACCCGGAATCCGGTTGAGTACCTCACGGGCGGTGGCGGCGCCACTGCGTTCGAAATCTTCACGACGGATCACGTCTCGGGCACCGGGATGCTCGAACACGTTGTTCTGCTCGGCCGAGCCGAGCCAGTCGCCCACGACGCTGGACGCGCCCAGTTCCACAGGACCGTTGCCGACACCGCTGTCGGCCACCGGCGCGGGTTCCAGACTGTAGGCGTCGTCGCCCACGGCGCGGGCTTGCAGCCCAGTGCCTTCAAGCAGTGCGGCCAGGGCCTGCTCGGTGCCGTATTCGCCTTCCAGACCGCGGCTCTGCAGCGTGCCCGCCAGCTGCGAGCCGAACGAGATCAGCACGCCGGCTTCGCGGCCGAACTGATTGAGGGCGGTTTCCACGCTCGCCGGTGCGATGTGATAGGTGCGCGGGGTGGCTTGGGCAGCGTGAGCCACCGAGAGCTGGGCAAAACTCAGGCTGGTGCCCAGGAACAGGCAGCGCAGGGCGCGGGCGAGGGGGGTGAGCTGGGTGGACATGCAGAGGGCCTTCCAAACAGGGATGTAGAGGGGAGTTACCCTGTCTGTCACGCGAGAAAGGGAAAACGGCTCACGGAGATGCCAACTTTTTCAATGTTCCTTCGCGGGCCGTCAGACGCGCGCTTCGACATTGACCCAATAGCGGGTGAACCGACGCACGGTTACCGGCAATGCGATTTCCAGCAGTTCGAGGATCTTTTCCGTATCGGCCAGGGGATAGCTGCCCGAGATCAACAGATTCGCCACCTCAGGGTCGCAGTTGAGCTGGCCTCGGCGGTAGCGACCCAGTTCACTCAGAAAGTCGGCCAGACGCATGTGTGCGGCGACCAGCATGCCCTCGACCCAGGCGCCGCTGTTGCTGTCCAGGGCCACGGGTGGGCTCCATTGCCGGTCGTCGAAAACCGTCTGCCGGCCGGCTTCCAGGCGCAAAGGGTAGCCTCGCAGGGCCAAGGGGCTCAGCTGCACGCTGCCGTCAAAGGCTGCCACGCGGGTGCTGTCACCCAATTGCCGCACGTTGACCCGAGCCTTGCCTGGCATCAGCGAGCCCTGGGCCGTGGCGATCCGCAGGGGCCGGGTATCGGCGGCCCCGGTGAGCAGGATTTCCCCCTCCAACAGACGGATCAACCGCTGATGGGCATCGTAGCTGATGTCCACGGCACTGCCGGTGTTGAGGTGCAGCAGCGTGCCGTCATCCAGTTGCATCTGCCGACGCTGACCCACCGGGCTGCGATAGTCGGCCATCAGGGGCCCCAGCACCTGCTGGTTGCGCAGGGCGACGCCGCTGGCGCCGGCCATCGCCAACAGCAGCAGTGCCTTGATGGCCCGGCGGCGACCAGGCGAGCGGGGCGCGCTCAGGGTCGCATGCGCCAGCGGCGCCGACAGGCCGTGCAGGCGTTGATTGACCTGCTGGATATGCTCCCAGGCACGACGGTGTTCACCGTCGGCGACCAGCCATTGCTGCCAGGCCTGCTGCTGGCGCGGATCGAGGGGGCCTTCCTGCATTTCCACCAGCCAGTGCACGGCTTGCTCGGCCACGTGCGGCGCAAAGGCACGGAAGGCGTTCACAGGGCGAAATAGCAGCGCATGGCTGCCTTGTTCAAGTGGCGCTTGACCGTGGCCAGGGAGATCCCTAACTCGGCGGCGATTTCGTTGTAGGTCAGGCCATCGACCTGCGCCAGCAGGAAGGCACGCTTGACGGGCACCGGCAGGCCATCGAGCAACTGATCGAGCTCGATCAACGTCTGCAGGATGATCGCCCGGTGCTCTTCAGAGGGCACCAGAGGCTCGGGCAACTGGCTCAACGCTTCGAGATAGGCGCGTTCCAGATCCTGGCGTCGGTAGTGATTGAACAGCACGCGCTTGGCCACGGTGGTCAGGAAGGCGCGGGGCTCGTTGATGGTCGGGGCTTCGCGGGCCGTCAGCAGGCGCATGAAGGTGTCCTGGGCCAGGTCGGCAGCGCTGTCGGGGCAGCCCAGGCGGCTGCGCAGCCAGCCGGTCAGCCACTGGCGATGGGCAACGTAAAGGCCCTCGACCGATGGCGAGGCGGGGGGATTGGCAACGGGCACCGCGAACACTCCGGCGCCATGGATGCGCAGCAGAATAAGAATTGTTCGTATTCTACGGGGGTGATGACCGTTTCAGCAAGGCAGCCATGTGTCGCTGTCGATACACGAACAGTCGCGTGTAGCGAAGGATCTCTTTGCGTATGAGAATATTTATCATTAAACTTGCGGGCTATCATTTCCTGCGCCGTTGCGCGGCGGTCGAAGGTCATTCATGAGAAGCAAAGTCGGCGGCGTGCCCGCCTCCTATCGTTGGGCCGTGGCTTCAAGGGTGCTGGCTGCCGTCCTCGGCGGCTACGTGCTCGCAGCCCTTTCCAGCGTCTGCGTGGCCTGGTTGCTGCCCATGGCCCGGGGCGAAGCCGTGGTCAGCGCCATGATGCTGTCGTTTCTGGTGTACCTGGTGGCGGTGCTGTGGTGCTTTGCCTGCCGTACGGCCGGGCGCGCCTGGTTGGGCCTGGCGATGCCGGCTTTGGTGCTGGCGGCGGCCAGCGGCGTGCTGCATTGGCTCTACCAACCATGAGAGAAGGTTTCCGGCAGGCGATGGCCTGGCTGCACACCTGGGCCGGACTGGTGTTCGGCTGGCTGTTGTTTGCCATCTTCCTGACGGGCACCTTGTCCTATTTCAAGGAAGAGATCAGCCACTGGGCGCAACCGGAACTGCCCTTGCGCGCGGTCGATGGCCGAGCCAGCCTGGAGCATGCGCAACGCTACCTGCAGGCCAATGCCGGCCAATCCTCGCGCTGGTTCATCGGCCTGCCGGATGAGCGCGAGCCGGCGCTTACGGTGATGTGGCAGGACCCGGGCAAGACGGGCCGCGGCAGCTTCACCCGCAAGACCCTCGACCCGCTCACCGGCACCGAAGTGCAAGCCCGTGACAGCCGGGGCGGCGACTTCTTCTACCGTTTCCACTATGAGCTGCAGATGGGCTATCCGTGGGGGCGCTGGCTCAGCAGCCTGGCCGCGATGGTGATGTTCGTCACCTTGATCACCGGCATCATCACCCACAAGAAAATCTTCAAGGAGTTCTTCACCTTTCGTCCCGGCAAGGGCGCGCGCTCCTGGCTCGATGGGCATAACGCCGTGGGTGTGCTGGTATTGCCCTTCCACCTGATGATCAGCTACAGCAGTCTGGTGATCTTCATGACCATGCTGATGCCGGCCAGTATCGTCACCCGTTATGGCGGTGATACCCAGGCGTTCTTCAACGATCTGTTCCCCGGCGGCGCCAGGGTGGTGGCGGCTGGGCAGGCCGCGCCCCTGCTGCCTCTGGGCAGCCTGTACGAGCGTGCCGAGCAGCAGTGGCCCGGCGGACGCATCGGCCGGGTGAGTGTACAAGCTCCCGGTGACGTCAATGCCCAGGTCAGTTTCAACCGGCATGGTGGAGACAGCGTCAGTCGCGATCTGGGTGCCGCCATCACCTTCAACGGCGTCACCGGCGCCACGCTCGAACAACCTCGGGCCAGCGCTACGCCCATGGTCATCGGTGGCACTTTCTATGGGCTGCATATGGGGCTGTTTGCCGGCCCGGTCCTGCGCTGGCTGTACTTCCTCAGCGGCGTCGGTAGCACGTTGTTGATCGGCACCGGGCTGGTGATGTGGTTGAACAAACGCCAGCTCAAGCACGCCCGCAGTGGGGTGCGGCCGCTGGAACTGCGCCTGGTGGAAGTGCTCAATATCGCCAGCATGGCGGGGCTGTTGCTGGCGGTGGCGGGGTTCTTCTGGGCCAATCGCCTGATCCCGGTGGCCACCCCTGGCCGCGCCGGCCTGGAAGTCGACACCTTCTTCGTGGTCTGGCTGCTGTGTCTGGTTCACGCCCTGCTCCGTAAGGGGCCTACGGCTTGGGTCGAGCAACTGAGCCTGGCCGCGCTGGCGTTCGCCGCACTGCCGGTGTTGAACCTGCTGACCACCGAGCAGGGGCTGCCGGCCTCCATCGCGGCTGGCGACTGGGTCATGGCCGGTGTCGATCTGAGTGCCTTGGGCTGCGGCCTGTTGCTGGCCTGGGTCGTGTTGAAATTGCGCCGCAGAGCCACGGCCGTTGTTCAGCCCAAGGATCGGGCGGCACGGGTGCGGACGATGGTTGAAGGTGAGGTGCAGTGATGCTTGCAGCAGGCATGCTCAGTTATGCAGGTTTCAGTGCCTTGTGCCTGGCGATGGAACGACATCATCAGCAGATGCTCGGCATCACGCCTACGGCCGGGCGCAAGGTGCAGTTGCGAATGGCGGGCTGGGCCTTGTTGGGCTTCTCGCTGTGGGCGTCGGTCATGAGTGCCGGCTGGGCGATGGGCCTGGTGCGCTGGACCGCCGTGCTGATGGGCAGTGCGGTGCTGCTGGTGTGGCTGTTGCCCTACCGGCCGCGCTGGGCACTGGCCCTGGCGGGCGTCGGAGTGCTGCTGGGGCCCTTCGTGGCATTGGCGCGGTTCTGATCGGTGCACCGCACAAGCGCCGGACCGGAGCCGCAGCACGACCGCCCAGGTGACACTGCCGACCCACGGGCCCGTTTCCTCGAGGTGTTCCTGGCGCAGCGGGCGCAGATGGAAGCGCTGGTCAGCCGTCGGGTAGGCTGCAAGGCCACTGCGGCCGATCTGGTTCAGGATCTGTTTGTGCGGTTCTGGCGACGGCCTCTGGTGCAGGTCGACGAGCTGCCTACCTATCTACTGCGCTGCGCCACCAATATCGCCATCGACCATCTGCGCAGTCAGGGTGCGAGGAATCGAGCCAACGACCAGCTTCTGCCGCCCGACGAGGACAGTGTCCCCGAGCCGCAGATCGCCCTGCAGGCCAGCACCGACCTGCGCCATGTCGAGGCGGCGCTGCGGGGGTTGCCGGAACGCACTCGGCAGATTTTCTTGCTCAATCGGATCCATGGCCGCACCTACGCCGATATCGCACGGGCCATGGATCTCTCCCAAAGTGCGGTGGAAAAACATATGATGCGCGCTCTTCAAGCGTGCAAGGCCAGCCTGCGCGAACCCATTATCGCGTCACGCCAGCCAGGGATCGACGGCCCATGAACAGCAACCTTGTGGTGACCGCCGAACAGGAAGACCAGGCCCTGGCCTGGCTGACCCGCTTGCGCGACCAGCCCGATGCCGCTGAACGCATGCGCTTCAATACCTGGCTGCACGCCGACCCCGCCCACGCCGAGGCCTATGTCCGCGCGCAAGTGCTGTGGGAGTTGTGCGAGGGGCCGGCCGGTGAGTTGGCTCGGGAAGACGCCCATGCGTTGCAGGGCTACCTGGCGGCCATGGACGCGCCTCGGCCGCCCGCGTCTCGACACTGGGCTGCGGCCTTGGCCGTTGCCGCGTGTCTGGTACTGATGATCGGCGTCGGCGCCGGTTGGAACCCGCTGGAGCAGGTCCAGGACCTGGGCGCCGATTACGTGGCCCCCGTGGGCCACCTGCGCAGCGTGACCCTGGCCGATAATTCCGAAGTCATCCTGGATGCCAACAGCGCCATTGCCGTGGACTTCAGCCATGGCATGCGGCGTGTGCAACTGCGCCGTGGCGCGGCGTTCTTTCACGTTGCGCATACGGGCGAGCCTTTCGTGGTGCAGGCCGCAGACGGTGAAGCCAAGGTGCTGGGCACCCAGTTCGAGGTGCGCCTGCACAACGAAGGCGCTCAGGTGACGGTGCTCGAAGGGCGCGTGGCGGTCAGCGCGCAGAAAAGCCCGGAGCAGCAGGTGCTTGGCGCTAATCGGCAAGTGGCCTACAGCAATGGCGTGGCGCAACCCCAGCATGCCGTGGACAGCACCGCGCAACTGGCCTGGCGCGAGGGCTGGCTGAACTACTACAAGGCACCGCTGGCGGATGTGGTACGCGACCTGGGCCGCTACTACCCGGGACGCATCCTGCTGTTCAGCAACGAGCTGGGCCAGCGGACCATCAGCGGCAGCTTCCCCAGCGACAAGCCGCAAGCGGTGTTGGATTCGCTGCAGCGGGTACTGGGGTTCGCTCAGCACAAGCTGCCCGGCGGCATGATCGTGCTGCGCTGAAGGCCGGGGCCGCCGATGCTGCGATATGCCCTGCTGTTGGTCTGCGCCTGTGCCTGGACAGGGCAGGTTGCCGCCGAGACGCGTTATTCCTTCGCCCTGCCTGCCCAATCCCTGCCGCAGTCGCTCAGTCAGTTCAGCCGGATCACCGGACTGAGCGTGATCTACACCGATGAGAACGCCTATGACGTGCAGGCCCCGGCGGTCTCTGGCCAGATGACGGCCGAGGCGGCGCTGCAGCGACTCCTTGGCGATACGCCCTTGACCTGGCAGCGACTGGGGCCGGGCAGCCTGACCGTGCTGCCGCGGCGGCAGGACCAGGCCAGGGAGATGGCCATGGCACCGATCATGGAGTTGGGCGCGACAGCGATCTCATCCCGCGCCTGGCCGCTGGCGGACTACCAGGCACCGGACCATCCGGCCGTGCTGCGCGGCAGCGCTGGCCGTGACAGCGCGCAAACGGTCAATGTGGTGCCCGCCCAGGTGTTGCGCGACCAGGCACCGCGCAATCTCGATGACGCCCTGGTCAATGTCAGCGGCGTGACTCAAGGCAATACCCTGGGCAGCACGCAGGACACCCTGATGAAACGAGGCTTCGGCGACAACCGCGATGGTTCTATCCTGCGCGATGGCATGCCCATGGTGCAGGGCCGCAACCTCAATGCCACCGCCGAGCAGGTCGAGGTACTCAAGGGGCCGGCGAGTTTGCTCTATGGCATCCAGGACCCGGGAGGGGTGATCAATGTGGTCAGCAAACGCCCGCAGCTCGACGCCTACCACGCCGTGACCGTGCGTGGTTCCCGTTACGCGGGCGGCAACAATGGCCAGGGTGCAAGCCTGGACAGCACGGGAGCTCTGGGGTCATCCAACCTGGCCTATCGATTGATTCTGGACCATGCGGACGAGGACTACTGGCGCAACTACGGCGGGCACCGCGAGACACTGGTGGCGCCGTCGTTGGCGTGGCTGGGCGAAGATACCCAGGTGCTGGCCAGTTATGAACACCGTGAGTTCGTCTACCCCTTCGACCGAGGCACGGCCATCGATCCGGTCACCCAACGGCCCCTCGACATTCCCGCCAGTCGTCGCCTGGACGAGCCGTTCAACGACATGCGCGGCCGCTCGGACTGGTACCGTCTGGAAGTCGACCATCGCCTGGCGGACTCGTGGCGGCTGCATCTGGGTTACAGCTACAACCGCGAGACCTACGATGCCAGTCAAGTGCGGGTCACCGCCGTGGACAGTGCCCAAGGCACGCTGACGCGCAGTATGGACGGCACCGGCGGCGCCCTGAGCAGCGACCGCTTCATGCTGTTGACCTTGGCCGGTGAGCTGGAGGTGGCGGGCGTGCAGCATGACCTGTTGCTGGGCGTGGATGACGAGTACCGCAAGATTTACCGCGGCGAACTGATCCGCCAGCGCAGCCTGGCCACCTTCAGCTACTTGAACCCGGTGTATGGACGCGAGGTCGAGGGCTCCCAGGTCAGCGCCGCCGACAGCAATCAGAGCGATACCCTGCGCAGCAACGCGTTGTTCATCCAGGATTCGCTGCACTTGAGCGAGCAATGGTTACTGGTGGCGGGGGCACGCTATCAGCGCTACGACCAACTGGCCGGCAAGGGTCGGCCGTTTCAGGTCAATACCGATGCCACCGGCCAGGCTTGGGTGCCGCGCGCCGGGCTGGTGTATCAACCGTCCACTGAACTGTCGTTCTATGCCAGCTACAGCGAGTCTTTCAAACCCAATTCCACCATCGCTGCGTTGAGCGGTGGCACGGTGATCGATTCGGCCATCGCCCCGGAGCAGGCCAAAGCCTGGGAAGTGGGTATCAAGTTCGAAGGGGTCGACGGTCTGGAGGCCAATCTGGCGCTGTTCGACCTGCGCAAACGCAACGTGCTGGTGGCCAACTACGATGCCGCGACCACCAACACCACCTACAGCAATGCCGGTGAAGTGCGTTCACGGGGCCTGGAGCTGGACTTCAGCGGGCAGCTCAGCGAGCGCTGGAGCCTGGTCGGCAACTATGCCTTTACCGATGCCTGGGTGGCGCGCGACCCGAACTATCAAGGCAACCGCCTGCAGAATGTCGCCCGCCACAGCGGCGCGCTGTATGGGGTGTATGAGTGGGGCGCGGTGCTGGGCGGCGACCGCCTGCGGTTGGGTACTGGCGCCCACTTTGTCGGGGAGCGGGCCGGCAACCCGCAGAATGACTTCGACCTGCCGGCGTACACGGTGGCCGATGCCTTTGCCCGTTACGACACCACTTTCCAGGGGCAGAAGCTAGGGCTGCAGGTGAACCTGAAAAACCTGTTCGACCGGGTGTATTACACCTCCAGCGTGAACCGTTACTTTGTGTCGATGGGGGATGCCCGGCAGCTGTCGATTTCGACCACCCTGGAGTTCTAGGCCGCACCTGCACAATCATCCTCTGGCAAATGCCATTCGATACTCCCCCGGCGCCGCCCCCATCACCTGCCGGAATCGATTGGTGAAATGACTGGCACTGGCAAAGCCACACGCCAGGCCCACCTCACCCAGCGGCAGTCGCCCCTCGCGCAGCAGCATGCGGGCCCGCACGATGCGGCGGGCCAGCACGTATTGATGAGGCGGCAGGCCGAAGCTGGTGCGGAACATCCGCGCAAAATGGTATTCGGACAGGCTGCACAGCCCGGCCAACTGGCCCAGGCTCAAGGGTTCAGCCAGGTTCGCCTCGATGTACTCGCGCAGCAGGCGCCGTTGATGCGCCGCCAGACCCCCTTTCAAGCGCAGGCCCTCGCGTACCCCAACCTGGTTGAGCACCGCGTGACTGAGCATCTCGTGGGCCAGGCTGCTGGTGAGCAGGCGCTCGCCGGGTTCGGTCCAGTTCATGGCGATGAGCTGACGAAAGCGCCGCGCCTGCTGCGCGTCATCGAGGAAGGTATCTTCGCGCAACTGCATTTCCCGCGGCTCGCGGTCCAGCAGGGCGATGCAGCCCAGGGCAAACTGCTCCTCGCTGAAATACAGATGGGCCAGGCGGATGTCGCCATTGATCACCCAGGCCGACTCATGACCGGCCGGCAGGATGCACAGTTTGTCCGGGGCGCCCTTTTCCCATGGCCGATCACGGCGGAAGGTGCCGGTGCCGCCGCCAATGTAGCAGGACAGGGTGTGGTGGGTGGGTGCCTGGTATTCCTGGGCGTCATGGTGGTTGTTCCACAGTGCCGCTACCAGGCCGTCACCCAGTTCTGCGCTGTGCTCCAGGCGTGCGTTGGCCGAGCTGTGCAAAGCCTGGAATACCTGGATGTGCTGCAATGCCGTCATGGTCGATACCTCGACGTGCATGGTACTGCCTGGGCATTGGCTTGCCAGCCAGGCGGTGCGAAAAAGCGCAAGTTTATGCAAGCGGCGCCGCACGGGGGGCTTGGACAATGGCAGCCTGCTCAGGAGGGCACTGCCATGAACCTATCGCTGTATCTGCTGACCGTATTGATCTGGGGCACCACCTGGATCGCCCTCAAGTTGCAGTTGGGCGTGGTCGCCATTCCGGTGTCCATTGTGTACCGCTTCGCCTTGGCGGCCTTGGTGCTGTTTGTGATCCTGCTGATCGCGCGCCGTCTGCAACCGATGGATCGGCGCGGGCATCTGGTGTGTGTGGCACAGGGGCTGTGCCTGTTCTGTGTCAATTTCATGTGTTTCCTGACGGCCAGCCAGTGGGTACCCACCGGACTCATCGCTGTGGTGTTCTCTACGGCAACCTTGTGGAACGCCTTGAACGCACGGCTGTTCTTCGGCCAGCGGATCGCCGCTAATGTGCTGGCGGGCGGGGCACTCGGGTTGTCGGGATTGGGCCTGCTGTTCTGGCCAGAGCTGGGCAGCCACCAGGCCAGTGCGCAGACCTTGTTTGGCCTGGGGCTGGCGCTGCTGGGTACCCTGTGTTTCTCGGCGGGCAACATGCTTTCCAGCCTGCAGCAGAAAGCCGGCCTGCGACCTATGACGACCAATGCCTGGGGGATGGCCTATGGGGCAGGGATGCTGGCGATGTATTGCCTGGTCAGCGGGGTGCCATTCACGATGGACTGGAGTGGGCAGTACCTGGGCTCGTTGTTGTATCTGGTGATTCCAGGGTCGGTGATCGGTTTCACCGCGTATCTGACTTTGGTCGGGCGGATGGGACCGGAGCGGGCGGCCTACTGCACCGTGCTGTTTCCGTTGGTGGCGCTGAATGTGTCGGCGTACATGGAAGGCTACCAGTGGACGACGCCGGCGTTGGCCGGGTTGGTGCTGGTGATGCTGGGCAATGTGTTGGTGTTCAGGAAACCCAAAGCAGTGGTGCCGGTGTTGAAGGCAGCCTGATGGAGCGTGGCGACGCCTTCGCGGCTTTTACGCCGCTCCTACAGGGGATTGGTGGTGGGCTCTTCGCGGCTTTTACGCCGCTCCTACAGGGGGGTGGGGGTTTGTAGGAGCGGCGTGCAGCCGCGAAGGCGTCGGCATGGACAGCACAAATGTGTGCCAGGTCAGCCGTTGAACACCTGCGGATTCACCAGGTCCTGGGGGCGCTTGCCCAGCAGCGCTGCGGTCAGGTTGTCCATGGCTCGGTTGGCCATGGCTTCGCGAGTCTGCGAGGTGGCCGAGCCGATATGCGGCAAGGTCACCGCGTTGCTCAACTGGAACAACGGCGACTCCGCCAGCGGTTCCTTCTCGTATACGTCCAGTCCCGCGCCGCGGATATCGCCGTTGCGCAAGGCATCGACCAGCGCCGTCTCGTCCACCACTGGCCCCCGGGAAATGTTCACCAGAATCGCACTGCGCTTCATCTGCTTGAACTCGGCGGCGCCGATCAGGTGTCGGGTCTTCTCGCTCAACGGCACCACCAGGCACACGAAGTCCGCTTCGGCCAGCAACTCGGCCAGACTGCGAAATTGCGCGCCCAACTCTTGTTCCAGCTCTGGCTTGCGGCTGTTGCCGCTGTACAGGATCGGCATGTTGAAACCCAGCCGACCACGGCGTGCCACGGCCGCGCCGATGTTACCCAGGCCGACGATGCCCAGGGTCTTGCCGAACACGTCAGTGCCGAACTGTTCCGGCGAGACCGTGGCTTTCCACTGGCCGGCCTTGGTCCAGGCATCCAGCTCGGCGACCCGACGGGCACTGCTCATGATGAGCGAGAACCCAAGGTCCGCGGTGCTTTCCGTCAGCACGTCAGGGGTATTGGTGAGCATGATGCCGCGCTCGTTGAAGTAGCCCACATCGTAGTTGTCGTAGCCCACCGAAACGCTGGACACCACCTCCAGCTGCGCGGCGCTGGCCAGCTGTTCACGGCCCAGCTTGCGCCCGGCACCGATCAATCCGTGGGCCTGGGGCAGAGCTTCGTTGAATTGCGCGGCGATATCGCCCTGCTTGGGGTTGGGGACGATGACGTTGAAGTGCTGTTCGAGGCGCTCGACCATGGGCGGCGTGATGCGACTGAAGGCCAGTACGGTTTTTTTCATTGGGATTGTGCTCGTCGGGCGGATGAATGTAAGCACGCTAACATTTGCACTAGGGGGGAGACAATTGGGTGCGTGCAGGGTTGGGGATTGGCGGTGAATGGTCCCCTC